>NZ_ALWW01000001.1 GCF_000344175.1 Listeria fleischmannii subsp. fleischmannii LU2006-1
TTTTGGCTTGTTTTAGGTATCGGTTTGTGGTTAGTTTATCTTATTTTTAAGTTTTCATTCCCCTCCTATTTTTTCGTCTGTTCGTAGTTAGTTTATTTTTTATGTCTCTTTCTTTTAACCTTATTTATTTCGATTATCATGACGGAACATAAAATTAAACAATAAAAATTTATTGATATTCGATAAAGGATATTGTATACTACAAATAATTCTAAATTTGTGAGGTCTTATTTATGAAAAAAGAAACGCTATTTTTAAAAATTGCGATTTGCATTTTATGTATTCCCGTCATCTTACTCGCCTTTATCGGTCTACCGCTTTTAATTCGTGAGGCACTTGATGCATTTCCTAAACAGCTTGCCTTAATTTACATTGCATTTGGCAGCATTTATTTAAGCGCCATTCCTTTTTTTACAGTCGTATTCCAAGCTTTTAAATTATTATTATTAATCGATAAAAAAGAAGCATTTTCTAAATCTGCTGTTCATAAACTAATGATCATCAAGGTTTCTGCCTTTATTATTAGTGGTTTATATGTGCTTACATTGCCATTATTTTATATGGCAGCAGAGTATGATGATGCCCCGGGTGTCATCATTGTTGGGCTAATTGTTATTTTTGCTGCATTTGTGGTGGCTATTTTCGCCGCTGTGCTCGAAAAACTGTTAGCTAATGCCATTCTAATTAAATCTGAAAACGACTTAACGATATGAGGTGAACGAAGTGGCAATTATTGTAAATGTAGATGTTATGCTCGCAAAACGTAAAATGTCCGTTACCGAACTATCTGAAAAAGTCGGGATTACTATGGCCAACCTATCGATTTTAAAAAATGGGAAAGCAAAAGCCATTCGTTTTGGAACCTTAGAGGCGCTTTGCAAGGCGCTCGACTGCCAACCAGGCGACATTTTAGAATACCGTAACGATTCTTAAAAACACGCAAACAAGCACACATCGTAATCACGATGTGTGCTTGTTTACTTATAAAATAATATTTTCCTGAATGAGCGCTAAATTTCGAATCACAATATAACGTTCTTCTATATCAATCGCGCCGGCCGCTTTTAATTGTTGCAACATCCGATTCACACTACTCGCCGATGTTACACCACAAAAACGAGCGATTTCTTCATTTGTAACAATAAAATCAATTTTATGCCCATTCTCTACTGGAACACCAAAAAGTTCATATAATGTATATAAATGCGTGCAAACCGCACCTATTTTCCCATTCATAAGCATTTGTTGCATTCTTTTGATTGCTTTTAAAAGCCTCATTCGGTAATAATCTTTCACATGCGCTTGAAGTTCAGGCTTACTATTCACATCTTTCCAAAACTGCACCCGATCAATCTTATAAAGCACGGCCACTTCTGATTCCACGCGAATATTAAACGGCGCATTTGTAAACTGCGAATATTCGTCGCGAAGTAGCGAGACGATATCCAGGCGGTTTATATACTCCAAGTTAAACTCTCTACCATCTTTTGAAATTAAACTCGTCTTCACAATTCCCTCTTTTAAAATATAAACAAAAGAATCTTGTATCCCTTCATACGTCAAATATTTCTTTTTTTCCTTTGTAATTATTGAAAAAGCGTGTTGCTCGACATAATCACTCAAGGCCTCACTTTTCATCCTTTTTTACACCCCTTATTTAATAAGCACTTCTTATAGAATAAAATGTTCCGAAACATAATTCCTCAACATTTGTTGTGTAAATTCGTTTTTATCTTATTATCATACCAAAATAAAATGTAGAAAAGCCAGACCTCACCTATACTATTCCCATACTTCTTTAAAATTTTAAAAACGAGGTGGCTTTTTTGAAAGAAAAACTGTTTAATAAAGGATTTATTAGCATTACACTAATTAATTTTATCGTATATTTAGTTTATTACTTAATGATGGTGATTATCGCGGTCATCGCACAAGAAAACTTAGGCGCCTCACTCGGACAAGCCGGTTTCGCCTCTGGTATTTATATCATTGGCACATTGCTCGCGCGCCTCTATATGGGGAAAAAATTAGAACTTTTTGGGAGAAAACAAGTTTTGCGCTACGGGATTTCATTTTACTTTCTAACAACCATCGCCTATTTCTTCCTTCCCAATTTATTTGTTCTGTATCTCGTCCGCCTTTTAAATGGATTTTTTTACGGTATGACTTCAACTGCGACAAACGCCATTGTAACAGCCTATATTCCTGAATCACGAAACGGCGAAGGAATTAATTATTACGGACTAAGTACCAGTCTCGCGGCCGCAATCGGTCCTTTTATCGGCATGATTTTACTTAACACAACAAACTTCCAAGTCATCATTGCCGTTTCCTCCGTTATCATTTTTTTAACAGCCATCACATGTTTCTTAGTGCCAGTAAAAAATCTACCGCTCTCAACCAAACAAATCGTGCAATTAAAAAAATGGTCTCTGCATAGTTTTATTGAATATAAAGTGTTGTCCATTTCGTTTATCGCTTTTCTCATGGGACTCGCCTATTCAAGTGTTTTAACCTTTCTATCTTCCTACGCGATTACTACCGATTTAGTCAAAGTAAGTTCCTACTTCTTTGTCGTGTATGCTCTCGTGATTACGGCAACAAGACCGCTAACAGGACGCATTTTTGATGCCAAAGGAGAAAAATTTGTGATGTATCCTAGCTATATTTTCCTTGCCATTGGTTTATTTACGCTGAGCATGGCAACAAACGGCATTGTCCTTCTTCTATCTGGTGCATTAATTGGGCTTGGTTATGGAACTTTCATGTCAAATGGGCAAGCAATTTGTCTGACGCTTTGTAGCACGCACCGAATTGGCGTCGGGCTCTCCACCTATTTTATTGGCCTTGATTTGGGCCTAGGTATTGGACCATATCTTCTCGGCGAAATTCACGCCATTTTATCTTTCCAAGGCCTATATATTGTCGCGGGTATCATTCCGATTCTTTGCATTATCTTATATACCATTTTAAATAAAGCGCATGCCGCAAAACCTACATTTTCGAAAGAAGGCGTAAAAGAATGAACTTTGTTAAACATTTATTTGTAACCCCTAGAGGCTACATTATTGGACTAAAGGAGGGTGAATCTTCTAACCACCTACGTGACGTTTATATCAACGACACCGTCCGAAAACAACTTGACCATTTCGACTCCCTCACACTACTTGAAAATCAAATTATTGGCTACAAAAAACTTTCAGATGAAGAAGAAAAACAATTGTTAGCCAGATGGCAAACTGAATATTTCACAACCTCATGAAAAAAGCTAATTCTTAAAAAGAATTAGCTTAGCTATAAGTAAACATATAAAGCGCAGAATGGATGTTTAACGGTGAAAATCGCTGTTTGCTTCCAGTCTGAGCTTTTTTGTTAGACGCGGAAGTAGTTCAATCATATTATCTTGCACAATTTTTTCATCATAAGGGATAGCAGTATGTAAGGCATTTTGTCTTAGCTTTTGACGCTCTTCAAAACTAGTACGCTCAAATTGAATTAATTTATGCGCAATCGTAGAAGGATTGCCAGCTTCCGTAAAATAACCATTTTGACCATCAATTAAATAGCCTTTAATGCCAGCAATTTCACTACCAATGACTGGTGTTCCGCATGCCATCGCTTCAAGCCCTACAAGACCTAAACTTTCTCCCTTTCTCCGGCTAGGAAAAAGGAGGACGTCCATTTCATTATAAAGCGCGACTAACTCTTCTTGCGGCAACAGATCATAACATGTTACGCTCGCCTCAATGCCAAGCTCCTTAATCAGTGCTTCTTTTTGTTTATTTTCCTTACCACTGCCGACCATAATTAGTTGAACCGAACCTGTTACCTCGCGTTTAAATTCCGCAAAACCGTAAAGGGCATCATCCCAGCCTTTATCAATATCAATTCGTCCTACGTATCCTACGCACATCGAGTTATTATTCGGTCTTTTTTCCTTTGGTGCAAATAAATTTCGATTGACACCACCAGAGGGTGAAATTAAAATATTATCGGCTTTTAGGTTATAGCGTTTTACAACAACCTTTTTAAAATAATCAGAGGGAACTACAACATGATTAGCTTCTTTAAGAAGGCGCTCCACCCATTTTTGCAAACGTTTTTGAATGCTGGTCTCTGGAAATACATCGCTTCCGTGCAAATTCACAGTTAGATTAATGCGCGGATTTAAAAGTTTCGCAAACAAAATGGGCAGTGCGCTGTGAGAAGCATAATGCAAATATATGAGGTCATGTTGTTTAAAAAGTAAAGTTACTAAAATCTGCCAATAAAAATTAAGATAAGTCATCATTTTTTTGAATCTACTTATCTCCTTTTTCATCGTAATAGTATCCACTGTTTTTGCAGCCTTTTCGAGAATGTGGATATGATTTTTCACAAAAATACCATATGAAGGGTATTCTTTTGATGGGAACATGTTGGCGATGACAAGTATTTTCATATCTCCATTCCTTTCTCTTGTGAAGCAGTTTGATGCCTTTTTTCGCGAAAAGCACGATAAGCGGTTAACATTGTGGGAATATAAATGAGGATAATACCGCCCATCAACACCAAATTAATGAGTGTAATAAGCCAAACAGAATGAATTAAAATATTAAGCGTTGCCCCTACAAAAAGAAAAGAAGTGGTAATCAAATGTCTTTTAACCGAAAAACCTTTCCAAATTTTCATGGAAAAGTAGGTTCTCGCTAAAAAGAAAGCGATATAGGCGCAACCTGTCGCAATAGAAGCTCCAATAGCCCCGTATATAGGTACAAGAAGCAAATTAAGCCCTACAGAAACCGCTAAAGCAATAATCGAAACGAGAATATTAAGCCAACTTTTCTTTAAAAAAAACGATACCTAGATTAGTTGTTTCACTAACTGTCATCATTAGCGGATAAAAACATAGAAACGGGAAAATATATTGCGCTTCTCTATATTCAGGCGATAAAATCATAATAATAACCCCTTTAAACAGAAGTAGCCCTGTGAATAAAAGCGCTATTAAAAACATAATGCTATCGCTCACTATTTTAAAATAGCGCATTGGTTTTTGTTTTTTATACCATTCATACGCGGTCGGCACCCAAAAATTCGAAAAGGTTATCTGAAGAATCAGTAACGCGCTAGCAATTTTAAACGCCGCTGTATAGAGGCCTAGTTGCTCAAAGTCACAAAAATAGCGAATAAATAATTTATCAATAATCACGAATAAACTATAAATTACGGTAGCCACAACTACAGGCAAGCCAAAACTGGCTAACTTTGGTAATAACGTCCGGTCTATATGGAATAAATTAAATCGGAGTAAGCGATAATTTTTAAGAATAAGGATGCTATCTCCAATAATTTGTCCAATAATCGTGGCATAAACGACGGTTATAAAAGTATCCGAAAACGCCAGTAAAAATACAACGGTGCATAGTAAAATCATAAATTTAATCAAAATATTAAATATCGAGAACTCAAGCGCTTTATTTTGCATCCGAATATGCAAAAAGATAAATCGTTCAAAAATTAAAAATAGCGTTGAAAATGCAATCAAGTAAACTGCCTGATAATATACCTCACTATCAAATAAAAATAGGGAGAGCGGCTTAGCAAACAGACACATACATGTGATAACAAAAACTGAAAAGACTAGTGGGACAAAAATAGCCGTTTGAAATAGCTTGTTTTTATCCGTATAATCATAAAATTCTCGAGCGAACGCCTGATCAAACCCAAGATAAATCACACAGATTATTAATGTTTGAGCAAGCATAAACATACTTGTTTTCCCGTATTCCGTTGGCGAAATAAAATAGGTCACAACCGGGATGGTTAGTAAATTCAAAACGGCGGAGCCTAATGAGCCAATCGCAAATTGCATTAGTCGTTTAATGAGAGTTTTCATTTTTTTCACGCAAACTTTCTTTTTGGATAAATAGACCACCGCAAATTAAACCAAATAACGTGGAGGACAAGGCTGAAAATAAAACGTGCCCTGCAACTGTGCCGTATAAAATGAGGACGAAAAATAAAACACTATAGATAGTTCGTTTCTTACAAGCTTTTACAGATAAATAAAGAAGTAAAGTCAATGTCATGAGTAAACCAACAACGCCTAAAGAAAAAAGAACATCTAAAAAATCCATTTCGACCAGGTCCCCGCCTTTCCAGTCTGCAATACGCGTGTTAAAACCAAATCCGATTAGCCGTAATAAGTCATTTCCTGTATCCGTATAGTAAGAAAAGGCAATTTCCAGAAAATTACTACGTGAACTCGTAAAAAAGCGAAGAAGATCATTATTATACAGCCCGTAAAAATAATTTAGGCGCAAAATTAATCCAGCTAAGACGCTTAAAATAAAGAAGCGACCTTTTATGTAAATGATACTTACAATAAGAGCAATAAGTATCCCTGTTATCAATTTAATAGTCACACCAATATCTTTTTGAAAGAAAAAGAAACGAATAAACAAAATCAGTGTCACAATTACACCGTATATAATTCCTGTTTTTGTCCCTAAAAGTAACAATCCAAGCAAGTTACCTAAATATAAAAGGCAGATGGATAGTAAAGGAAGAAACGACATTTGGCGCATTTTTTTAAATAAATACCATCCTGTAAATGTCGCAGATGCAATAAAGCTTAGCGTCGTATCATTATTTGCAAAAAAGAAAGCTTTATAACCTGCATCCGAACCCGCATACGTTTGATTCCCAACACCAAAGATAAATGGAATTAATAAACCTAACGTAAATAACGTACTAATGGTTAAAAAGATTTTTTCATATTGGCTTTCTTTAAATTGGTCCGCGCGTTGATAAACATAATACGGAATAAGCACCCATAGGAAAAACTTAACCATGTTCGTCAAATCATAATAAAATGCAGTTGCCTCGTTTTGAAGTACTATCGTTTGGACAAACAGTGTAATAAGTCCGCAAAACAAAAACATGGATGTTAAAATCGTATATAAGTCTTTCTTAAAGCCTTTCTTTAATATTTGAAACACTAAAAAGGCAATACAGATCAAACGATAAAACACACCAATGGGCAGGTTTATTCCTTCAGTCAGAACAAAACCATACACTGTATCAATGAAAGGAAAAATCGAAAATAACACCATGAAAATTTTTGTTTCTTTTAGCAAAATTATCCTTACCTCTCTTGTTTAATCACTCTTGCTGGAATTCCTCCAATAACACTATAGGGTGGATATTTTTTGGCCGCAGGGACAACAGCACCTGCTGCTACAACGCATCCATCAGGAATTTCTGCTCCTGCTAAAATGGTCACTCGTGTTCCAATCCAAACATCATCACCTATTGTGACTTTCTTTTGGATAGTTCCTGTGTCTAAAATTTTCTTCTTTCCTTCAATAAAATGTGTATCCGTTAAAATGACAACATCCGGGGCGATTAAAACATCATCGCCAATATAAACGGGAGCTGTAGCAATAATCCGCGCATTATCACCGATAGAGGATCTGCTACCAATATAAATATTTTTAGTAAACCTTAGTTTTAATTTAGGACGTAAATTACTATTTAATTCACATTTTCCAAACATGGACTGGGCTACTCGGTTTTTCATAGCTCGTAGTCCCCTTCCAAAAGCCATTCGATTGGGCATTGGAAAAATATTTAATACCGAAAAAATTATTTTAGCAAACATTGTTTCCCTACCTTCCTAACTGTCTTTTATGAACGTCTGCCTTTTAAAAAAACGTACGATGCTCATCTCTTTTTTAGGAATAATCATAATAATTATCCAAACGATTCTTCACACAATTTAAAACGGTTCCAATGATTGGAACATTTGTCTTACGCAATTGATCAACTGCAATTTTAGTCCGATCTTTTAACGATTTTTCACTTCGTAATACAACAACCGTTCCGTCCACATATGGCGTTAGGACAAGTGCATCAGAAGAAGCTAAAATCGGTGGTGTATCAATGATGATTTGGTCAAACTCTTGACTAAATTGTTGCATGAGTTTCTCCATTTTTTTAGATATAAGTAGTTCATTAGGGTTTGGAGGAACTGTTCCGCTAGTTAGAACAACGAGGTTATCAATTTCGGTTTGACGAAAAACCTCACTTCGCTCCATATCTCCTGTTAATAAATTAGATAGCCCTACGTTAACACGGATATCAAATGTTCGATGTACGGTTGGTTTCCTCATATCTGCATCAATTAAAAGCGTTCTGTTACCTTGTTTTGCATAGCAAACCGCTAAATTAGCTGAAATAGTAGATTTTCCATTATTTGGTTCTGGCGATGTAATCATGATAGATTGATACTTTGTGTCTACAGAAGAAAAATGAATACCGGTTCGAAGTGTTTTAAACTGTTCTGAAATAGGGCCATTTGGATTAACGATGGTAATTAAATTTCTCCCTCTAGTGATTTGTTCACTCATAATCATCTTCCCCGCTTTCTTCGACTACCGCTTCGTTTATTTTTAGTAAATACTGATTCCTCTTTGATTTCACTAATAATAGTGAGCACTGGAAGATTTAAAAGCGCCTCTACATCATCCGCAGTTTTAATCGAATTATCAAGCAGGTGACGAATAAACATAATAATGATGCCGATAATTACGCCTAAAGCTGCTGCTACCATAAGAAGTAGACCTTTGCTTGGCTTAACAGCTGGTGCGTCTTTATCAAACGTTGCCTTTGCTAATATATAAACATTATCTATTTGCATAATTTTAGGAATTTCACCTTTAAAAGATTGAACTATACTATTTGCAATGGTGACAATTTCTTTTGGATCTTCACCTTCTACTGAAATTGTAATCACTTGCGAATCTGATGTACTATTTATCTTAATCATATCTGTTAACTCTTTAACAGTATATTTATTGTTTATTTTTTTTGATACTTGCTCTAATAAACCAGGACTTTTCATAATCGATGCATATGTATTAACAAGCTGTAAGTTAGCCTGAACATCTTGAGATTTCATTTGCGCGTTTTCAGGTACTGACTGATTAATCAAAACTTCTGTTGAACTTCTATAAATAGATGTTGAAAAAAAAGTAAATATAAATGAGCATCAGTAAGATTGAAATACCTGTACTTGCAATGAGAACCCACTTGTTTTTTTGTATAAGATTTCTTAGTTGTTTAAGATTTAAACTTTCTTCCATCGTACCCTCCTAAATATGTATTATCGAAACCAAAATTTTTTTCAATTCTTCATCTCTTTTTTAGCCATTATCTATAAGATTGATTTACTTCAAAAATAAGCGCCATTTTAAACAAACTTAGTAAGACTAGTTGAAAATAAATCGTTCTATTGGCTTTATTCCTAACCCTCCTCTATTTTCTAAAAGATCTTCCTTAGATGCAGTTTGTGTATTTTTTAGATATTTATATGAAATGTTGTGATTTTTTAAACTTTTCTCAATATATGTGCTACACAAATACACTATTTTATATTCATTTTATAAACCCATTTTATATCATAGCAGTTTGATTTTTTGAAAAACAGATAACTTTAAAACTTTTACTTTGTTTTTTGTGTACGTTTTGTTACGAAATACTTTAGTTACCTATTAAACAACTTATGGATATAATTTTTTAGCTATTGGTTTAATGAACCGCAAAAAAAGAAGAGGAGAGCCCTCCTCTTCTTCTTCCTAACTTACATATTCTTTTGACATTTGACTAGCTACCAGCTCTAATAAGTCCACCACACGACATGCATAGCCCCATTCATTATCATACCAAGCTAAAACTTTAACTTGTTTTTTTAAAATAACCATCGTACTTAAGCCGTCAATAATAGCGGAGTGCGGATTGGTTGTAAAATCAACAGAAACAAGTGGCTCATCAGTATAATCTAATATTCCTTTATAATCTGTTTCAGTGGCAACTTTAAAAGCCGTATTCACTTCTTCCTGAGACACTTCACAGTCAAGTGTCGCAACTAAATCTACGAGTGAAACATCTGGTGTTGGAACACGAAGACTTGTCCCATTTAGCTTTCCTTTTAAATGCGGTAAAACAAGCGAGATTGCTTTAGCAGCACCCGTTGTTGTTGGTATGATTGATGTTGTACAGCTTCTTGAGCGTCTTAAATCCTTGTGCGGATTATCTAAACTGTGCTGATCGTTTGTAAAGGCATGAACAGTCGTGACTAAACCGTTTTGAATGCCAAACTGATCATCTAGCACTTTCACAACTGGCGCTAAACAGTTGGTTGTACAAGAAGCATTGGAGATGACATGGTGGCGCAAAGGATCATATGCCCCTTCGTTAACACCCATCACAATTGTAATGTCTTCATTTTCTCCAGGCGCTGTAATAATGACTTTTTTTGCACCTGCTAGTAGGTGATTCCCGGCTGTTTCTTTAGACCGAAATTTGCCGGTTGCTTCAATGACAATATCCACATTTAGTCTCTCCCATGGTAATTTCTGCGGGTTTCTCTCTCGCACAAGTTCAATTTCTTTTTCGCATACGCTTAAATGATTTTCATCAATAATCTCGATATCATGATTAAATTTGCCGTGAACACTATCATATTTAATCAAATGACGTATTGTTTCAGCTGGATAACTGGCATTAATTGCGACCACTTCATGAACATCATCCATAATTAATTTTCTAAAACACATTCTACCAATACGCCCAAACCCGTTAATTGCTACTTTCTTCGACAACCTAAATTCCCCCTTAGAATTAGTTACAAAGCAAATTGCATAAACAGTATAGCATGTGTATTTAAAAAAATGTAAGCGTTTTCTTTTCGTGAATAAACGAACAAAGTAAAATTCATCCTCTTTTAACAGAATTTTTTATAAAATTTCAAATTGGATTATTAGTTTTCTACAAGGGATTATTATATACTTTGATTGACGGGACAAAAAAATGTTTTGTTAAACTGTAGAAAAGGAGTGAATTTGTGTATTTAAAAAAACAGAAAAATAACGGGGTGAAAAAATGGATGGATACGTTTACGCGCATATTTTAAGAATCTTAAATTACTTAGAGTGTCAATGTTTAACAATGGACCATCTACAGCAAGAACTTACAAAGATAGAAAGCGAGACTCATTTAAGCAAAAATCACATACTTGAAGTACTTTACAAACTGGAAGAATATGGATATGTACTTCGGGCATACGGGAAAAGTGATACAAGTTATCACATTACAACAAAAGGTAAAAACTTAATGGCGAGAATTAAAAAAAACACTAGTCTTCAAAAACTAGGTGAAAATGGTATTATTCCATTTAAAAGTAAATCTTAATGAATATCAAAATGGCAACGATCGTTTGGTCGTTGCCATTTTGATTTGGGTAGATAGATTAGGTTAAAGAATTGCGCTCTGTTACTCGGTAAATATGAATCGTTAAATAAACTTGTTCGTCCCTTGTGAGTGATGCAAAATGCGTGTTTTTTAAATAAGCATCAATTTTCTGTGTGCATTTAAATGCTTCAGGATATTTAATTTGTACTTGATCATATAAAAAGTCGTCTCCAGAGTCGACCACTTCCTCCATCAGCATTCTTTGGGCAAAATATTGTAGGTGCGTCACAAAACGCGTGTAATTTAGCGACGTTTCATCTAAAACCATGCCGTAATGGTATGTAACAATGTTTAAGATGTCCTGAACAATTTGCGTCATTGTTACTGTGGTGGTCATTTGTTGGCCATCTTGGCGCGCATTCACGATATGCAGTGCGATGAAGCCCGCTTCATCTTCATCTAATAAATATCCGAACTCTTCTTGAATAATGCCCAGTGCTTTTAAACCAACTTGATATTCGGGTTGGTAAAAACGTTTAATTTCCCATAAAAGTGCATTTTTAAGATTAATACCTTGTTTGTACCTAGAAAGCGCAAAATTAATGTGATCCGTGAGCGTTAAATATATATTATCACTCAGTTCAGCATTTAATTTTTCTTTCGCATACTGAACAATATCATCCGCTACACGTAAATGTTTAGCGGAAATTTCGCTCAGTAATTCAGAAAGCTTTTCGGAAAGCTCGTGGGATTCCATGACAAACGTTTTTTCAATCTTTGTTTCATCCACATCATCTCCAACTTTCTTTTGAAAAGCCAATCCACGTCCCATGACAACGATTTCCTTAGCTCCCTCATCTTCGGCAACGACAACATTATTGTTTAAGACTTTCTTAATCTCCATTTTGTCTTAACCACCCTTTCAAAAGAAAAAACCCAAACTAATTCCAAAACTATAAAAAACAATAGTCTTCGAATTAATTTAGGTTTTGCCTGCCGCACAGTAACAATCCTACAATTCTTGTTTTATTATAGTATATAAAGAAAACGTTTGCAATACCTATTTATTATTTATCTTCTATTATTATTTTTTTTAAACGAAATGTCATATATTTATTTATTATACTTGAAAATTTAGTGTTTTGAAACAGGGAGATGGGGAATAAAAATAATTATAAGCGGTTTATAAAAGGAGGATTTCAAGAATGGCAGATTTGAAAACAAATCAAGTTCGGGCAACTAAAAAAGTTCCCAAAATGAGTGACGCATTGCCAAAAGAAAATTCCCACCATCAGTTTGCTGAGAAGACACATGTAAAAAGTAAACCAGCCACGGAACAAAAACAACAATTTCATCGTAGGATTTTAGATTAGTAAGATAAAACTTAAGCACCCAAACGTAAGGGTGCTTTTTTAGGAGGAAAAGGAATGCCCAATGTTAAAATGACGTTTATTAATTTACCAGTTAAAGATTTAAATGAATCCATCGCATTTTACACAGAGCTAGGATTTAAATTTAATCCCGATTTCACAGATGAAAATGCCACTTGCATGATTATTAACGATACTACTTTTGCCATGTTACTAGTCGAACCCTTCTTCAAACAGTTTCTCCCTTCAACCGAAATCGCAGACTACAAAACAACTACTTCCGTCATAAACGCTCTTTCTTTTGATACTAGGGACGAAGTGGACGAACTCTATGAAAAAGCAATTAACGCTGGGGCTAAAAAGGGGTACATCATGGATGAGCAAGGTATGTACTCCAAAAGCTTCCACGATATTAATGGTCATATTTTAGAACTCTTCCACATGGATATGAATTCGAAGTAGATAAAAGCGTTCGAGCCTCGGCTCGAACGCTTTTAATGTACATATTCTTCGGAATAGAAATGTTCACAAATTTGGGAAATGCGTTTTAAATCCACATTCCCGCCAGAAATAAGAGACACAACTTTTTTACCCTCTACATATTTTCTCGTTTTTTCTGAAACAAGAGCTGCTGTACTAAGCGCACCTGCGCCTTCCACGACCGCCTTCCCGCGTTGTAGCAAGTCTTTCATCGCACTTTCTAATTCATCCTCTGTGACCGTTACAACTGTATCCACAAGTTCACGAACAATTTCAAAAGTAATGACCCCAGGCACTTTAACCGCGCATCCATCCGCCATTGTAGGCGCTGTATAATGAGATATGATTTTACCAGCATCAAAAGAGGCTTTCATTCCATGAACATTTTCCGCTTGAACGCCAATAATATGAATATTCGGGTTAAAAGATTTAAGTGCTACAGCAAGACCGGAAATAAGTCCGCCTCCGCCAATCGGTGCAATAACTGTATCCACATTCCACATACTATCTAAAATTTCAAGTCCAATCGTCCCTTGTCCCGCAATAACAGACGTATCGTCGTATGGGTGAAGAAAAGTTTGGCCAGATTTTTTGACAATCTCTTCGCATTTCGCCTTGGCATCATCGAACGTTGCGCCAAATAAAATGACTTCGGATCCGTAACCGCGTGTCGCATCAATTTTTGCTTGCGGAGCTGTTTCAGGCATAACGATTGTGCTCTTAATCCCTTGAAGTCTTGAGGAGAGCGCCACGCCTTGTGCATGATTGCCGGCTGAGCAAGCGATAACACCTTGTTCCCGTTCTTCTTTTGTTAAAGTGGAGATTTTATTGTACGCACCGCGAAATTTGAATGAGCCAGTGAGTTGCATGTTTTCAAGCTTTAAATATGCGTCCGCACCTGTTATGCTTGTTAAATAGAAAGATTTTACAAGTGGCGTTACGCGCGCATTGTTTTGTAGCACTTCTCTTGCTCTTTGTATGTCCCGAATGCTGACATAGTGGTCTGTATTCATTTAAAGCACCTTCTCTACACGTTTAAATGGTAAATCAAGTGTCTCTCCCAGACTTTCAAATGTAATTTCACCTTGATATATATTTATACCCGATGAAAGTGCGTCACTTTCTGCAATAGCTTGATTTAAGCCTTTCTTTGCAATATCGACTAAGTAAGGAATATTTCCTTTTGCGAGCGCCATCGTAGCTGTTCGCGGGGTTGCACCAGGCATATTAGGAACCGCATAATGTAAAATATCATGTTTTATAAAAACTGGATTGTCATGTGTTGTATAGTGATCAATCGTTTCCACCGTACCACCTTGATCAATTGCAATATCGACAATAACGCTACCCGGTTTCATCGTTTTCACCATGTATTCTTTCACAATTTTCGGAGGCTTAGCACCGGGGATTAAAATGGTTGAAATAAATAAATCCGCCTTTTTTATCTCTCTTTCTAAATTTTCTGTTGTAGAAGGTAAAACTTGGACAGATTTTCCGTCGTAACGTGTTTTTAAATATTCCACACGTTCAGGGTTTAGTTCTAAAATGGTCACGTTACACCCAATACCTATAGACATATCCGCCGCATTTAAAGCAGCATTACCACCGCCTAGAATAACCACTTCACCAGCGCTTATGCCGTCAATGCCCGGAAGCAAAATCCCTTCCCCGCCGTGTTGTTTCTCTAAATAGTAAGCACCCATGAAAACAGCACGCCGACCAGCAATAGCACTCATAGGCTTAAGTAGCGTTAAAACACCGTCATTCGAAATGGTTTCCCCGGCAATCGCTGTCGTGCCTGCTTCCATCATCGCCATAACACAAGGTTTAGACGCTGCCAAATGAAGGAAACCCCAAATAATTTGATTTTTTTTGAAGAAAGCATATTCTTCCTGTTGTGGCTCTTTTACTTTTACAACAAGCTCCGCATCCCATGCTTCTTCTTTTGTTACAATTTTGGCGCCGGCCTCTAAATACTCTTCGTTAGAAAAACCAGAACCTAGACCAGCGTCACGCTCCACTAAAACAGTTTGTCCATTGCAAGTTAATATTTGTGCATTTTCGGGTGTCATCCCAACACGAGCTTCACCTTTTTTCACTTCTTTTACAACTGAAATAATCATTTTGACACTTCCTTTGTGATAGTTTGAGAACAGAGTAGGCCTATTAGTCCGTTTTCAACTTGCTTCATTTGCGACTACAGAATAACACCCAATTAAAAAAGCTGTCAATTCAACTTTGAGAATAAAATCACAAACTTATTCTTTACATAAAACTCGAAATCAGTTCTCTATGAGTGGATTTCCCATTTTTTTGAACTTCATTTTATACGCTAGATAAAACTTTGTCCAAACTCCGCTAAAAAAAAACTGGACAAATTAGAGATTTGTTTATATTGCTTATCTGTAAGCGTAGTCATAGGATAAAGATGTAAGGTAAATTACTCAAAAAGCACGACGCTCATCTCCGTTTTAGTCAAAAGGTGCTTTTAAAGAGGGTTACATTTATTTACCCCTTGATAGAAACTGCAAATGAAGTTCTGCGAAAGGAAGAAAATATATGTACCTGTCTGCTAGATCTCGCATTATTTTAGAAAAAATACTTCCTGAAAAAGGTGACGCAACAATTCAACAGCTGGCAAGCGACCTTGGTGTCAGTGAACGAACGGTAAGGCGTGATTTGGATGAAGTAAAGCAAACGCTTGAAAATTTTGATCTCATCCTCGTTCGTAAAGGAAGTAAGTTGTCTGTCAGTGGCAGTCTTCAAAATCGTGAAAATGTCCAAAAAACGCTGCTTGATTTAATCGGTAATGAGTTTACTCCACTCGAAAGACAATATTTTATTTTACGTGTGCTTCTTACAACAAATGAACCCGTTAAACTAATTGCACTCGCTAGCGAGCTTTCTGTTACAGTGGCAACCGTCGGAAGTGATTTAACAAGGCTTGAAGAAGAATGGAACGGCAAAATCCGCATCGAACGAAAGCGCGGAATTGGTGTTAAACTAGATTGTTCTATTATTGAAAAACGTGAATTACTTCGTGAACTTCTCTTTATGTCAATGCCAAAAATCAAGCTTTATCAATACTTGGTAGATATTCTAGATGGTGCCCCTGTTTCAAACAATTATGAGTTTTTAACGCATTTTATTGATTTTCAAATACTTGAACTTGCGGACCGGAGCTTAACACGTTGGATGAAAAAACTTTCTTATGAAGTGAACAATGACTCGCTCGTAGACCTACTTATCTACCTTTTAATTGCAGTCAAACAAATTTCAAAAGGAAAAATGATTTCTAAAAAAAGCGATAACCATATTTTTATACAAGATTATCCGGAATATGATATCGCGGAACGAATTCTAAAAGACTGTTTACCAGACCAGACTATCCCAGAAGCTGAAATCACAGAACTTACCATGCAAGTGCTCGAATCAGAAATTCGAACAGGCGAAGATGTATTTTATCGAAATGAAAAAGTACAAGCCATTCGGATTGCTAAAAAGCTCATTTCTCGTGTTGCAAAGGAAATTGATTTACCGCTTTCCCAGATGTCACTGTTAAAAGGCTTAACCGAGCATATACAGTACTCACTCATACGCCTAAAGAAAAAAATGCCACTTAACAACCCGCTTTTACCACTGATTAAAAGTGAGTTTGGCGACTTGTTTTATGTTGTACAACACATTGCATCCGAACTTTACCCTTTCAAAAAATTGCCTGAAGAGGAAACAGGTTTTATCGTGCTCCATTTTGAAGCTGCTATCATCCAATCGGAGAATTTAAGACCATATAGCGCACTTGTTGTGACATCCAGAAGCAACGGCGTAAGCACGTGGCTACGCGCCAGATTTCGCAAACGTCTACCAAAGCTTCAAAAAATTAAATTCGTCACGCCACTCGAACTCGTCAAAGAAACCAACTTACATAAATACGATATTATTCTTTCGACAACCGATTTAACCGACTTTAAAGTGGATTATGAACTTATCAGCATTTTCATTTCAGATGCAGAAATGAAAGACATCCAACATAAACTTGAAAAAATTGTTTCCGCAAAAGGCGATGATGTAGATTTTCCGGGTTTTGCGAGTGACACAAAAAAGTTACCTGAAACCCTTTCTAACCTAAAATCAATGCACCAATTTTATGGGCTCATTATTTCATTTTTAGAATCCATCTACATCGAAAGCGGTAGCGACATGACGCGAAACAAAGAAGATAATTTACGTTCCTTCAGTCAATCCATTGCAAGTAAAAAACCTGACCTTTCTTCTGATAAAATTTTTAAGAAGTTGAGTTCCCTTGAAGCTAGACAAAAAATCATTTCTGGCGGTACCAATTCTGCCTATTTTTTAGTAAATGACAATGTCCAAACAGCTTCTACACATATTTTCACACTAAATCATTCCATTGATTTTCAAATCGAGGACGGCTTAAAGTCCCCTGTATCAACCGTCATGGTTTTATGCTACCTTACGAACTTAATGCCGAACTGCTTGAAATTACAACGTACCTCTTAACGGTTTTAACAGAAGACGATGCGGCCATTTTACTAGCAGAATCAGGCGACGAAACAAAAATCATATCTTTATTCACAACATATTTAGAAGAGTTTTTAGAACATAAGCGGAAAAATTAATTTTCACTAACTAAATTGTCATTATCATGTTTATAAACGCCTCCAGTTAGTTGGCAAATGAGCATGTTAATATAAAATTTCGAGGAGGAATCATCCACATGTCAAATGCTTTAAATGATTTTCTAACACCGCAACTTGCCGCATTACGTGAACAAGGTCTATACAATGAAATTGATTCCATTCAAGGACCAAATGGCGCCAAAGTTAAAATCCATGATAAGGAGTTAATCAATTTATCTTCCAATAACTATCTCGGCTTTGCAAATGATGAGCGCCTAAAACAAAAAGCAATTGAAGCTACAAAAGAATACGGCGTCGGTGCAGGAGCCGTTCGTACTATTAACGGCACAATGACAATCCACGATGAACTTGAAAAACGTATCGCAGAATTTAAACATACAGAAGCCGCTATCGCCTTTCAATCTGGTTTTAACTGTAACATGGGCGCGATTTCCGCTGTTATGACTAAGAAAGATGCCATTATTTCAGATGAGCTGAACCATGCCTCTATTATCGACGGTTGCCGTTTATCAGGCGCTAAAGTCATCCGTGCACGCCATCAAGATATGGACCATTTGCGTGAACTTGCCAAAGAAGCAACAGAGAGCGGGCAATATGAAAAAGTCATGTACATATGTGATGGCGTCTTTTCAATGGACGGGGATGTCGCAAAACTTCCGGAAATCGTTCAGATCGCTGAAGAGTTTGGCTTAATCACTTACGTAGATGATGCTCACGGCTCAGGTGTAATGGGCAAAGGAGCAGGAACCGTTAAACACTTTGGCCTTTCTGATAAAATTGATTTCCAAATCGGGACATTGTCCAAGGCGATTGGTGTTGTGGGCGGATACGTTGCAGGTTCAAAAAAACTAATTGACTGGCTAAAAGTTCGTGCAAGACCTTTCCTATTCTCCACATCACTAACTCCAGGCGCTGCCGCTGCGTGTATTGAGGCAATCGATATTATGGAAAGTGATCCTCTGACTATGGAAAAACTTTGGGAGAACGGACACTATTTAAAAGCTGGTTTAAAAGATTTAGGGTTTGACATTGGTCACTCGGAAACACCTATCACACCTTGCATTATTGGCGATGAGAACTTAACACAAACCTTTTCGCGTCGTCTGTTAGAAGAAGGCGTATATGCAAAATCCATTGTTTTCCCTACCGTTCCAAAAGGCACTGGCCGAGTTCGTAACATGCCAACTGCTGCCCATACAAAAGAAATGCTCGATGAGGTACTTAAAGTTTATGAAAAAGTAGGTAAAGAATTAAACGTGATTTCTTAACACACAAAAAAAGCGAGGCTAAGCATTCCATCGTCCAAAATGAGCTTAGTCCCGCCTATAAAAAATTATTGATACGATTATTATACCATTAAACTAAAATATTTGGAGGTTTTTCTGATGAAAAAAATTCTAATTACTGGCTGTTTAGGTCAAATAGGTTCCGAACTTACGATGCGTCTTCGAAATGATTATGGAACTGAAAATGTGATTGCGACAGACATTCGCCATATTGATAGCCCAGTTTGTAATGAAGGTTTATTTGAAATTTTAGATGTGACCAATAAAGAAAGTATGCTTGAACTTGCGAAAAAACATGAAGTGGATACGCTCATCCATTTAGCCGCTCTTTTATCTGCTGTTGCGGAAGCGAAGCCACAACTTGCTTGGGATTTAAATATGGGTGGCCTTATGAATGCACTTGAAGTCGCTCGTGAGCTCGATTTAAAATTCTTCACACCAAGTTCAATTGGCTCTTTTGGCCCTGGCACTCCGGCTAATGACACGCCACAAGACACCCTTCAACGGCCAACGACTATGTACGGGGTTACGAAAGTCGCTGGTGAACTTTTATGTGACTACTACTATACTAAATTCGGTGTAGATACACGTGGCGTTCGTTTCCCTGGATTAATATCCTATACGACACTCCCTGGTGGTGGAACCACGGATTATGCGGTCGATATTTATTACGAAGCGCTTAAGAAAAAAAGCTACACTTCCTTTATTGGAGAAGGCACCTATATGGATATGATGTACATGCCTGATGCGATTGATGCGATTGTCACACTTCTAGAAGCTGATCCATCTCGCCTTGTGCACCGCAATGCTTTTAATATTACGGCTATGAGCTTTGAACCGGAACAAATCGCAGCCTCCATTCGAAAAGTTATCCCTGATTTTAAAATGGACTATGATGTGGATCCTGTTCGTCAAAAAAATTGCAGACTCTTGGCCAGATTCTCTCGATGCAAGTTGTGCTAAAAATGAATGGGACTTTAATCCAAAGTTCGATTTAGATCGAATGACTCACGATATGCTTGAAAAACTTGCCAAAAAACTAGAAAATGATAGTGTTGTAAAATAACGTTTCTTTCACAACAACCTTTTAATTAACAAAAAATGTTTTGTGAGGCTCATTTTCACTGCCTCGCAAACAGTGGGGAGAATAACATGGAAAATCAGAAATTAAAAAAAGAAATTGGTTTTTTTACGGCACTAACAGTTGTTATTGGCACTGTTATAGGTTCTGGCGTATTCTTTAAACCTGAAGCGGTATTTTCAGCTACCGGTACAGCCGGTCTTGGACTACTTGCTTGGATTTTAGGTGGTGTCATTACCATCTGTGGTGGTCTAACAGCCGCAGAATTATCAGCTGCTATCCCAGAAACTGGCGGGATGATTGTCTATTTAAGAAAAACGTATGGTAAACTAGCTTCATATATGCTAGGTTGGGCGCAAACTGTCATTTATTTCCCGGCGAATATTGCGGCTCTTTCCATTATTTTCGGCACTCAGGTAGCCAATCTATTTGGAACAAGCGATGCCATCATCATTCCAGTCGCTATCCTAGCTGCAGTATTTGTTATGCTAATGAATTTTTTAGGTGCCAAAGCGGCCGGCTCACTTCAAGCTGTTACCACAGTATGTAAGCTTTTGCCTTTAGCACTCATTATTATCTTCGGTTTATTTCATCAAGGCGATGTTGCTTTTAGATTGTTCCCAATGAGTGTAGAAGATCATCCTTTCTTAACAAGCTTAGGTTCCGGCTTAGTAGCGACAATGTTTGCTTATGATGGTTGGATTCATGTTGGAAATATTGCCGGTGAGATGAAAAATCCTAAAAAAGACTTGCCAAAAGCCATCGTTTTAGGCTTAACTATCGTAATGTTCGTATATTTACTAATTAATATCGCGTATTTAATGGTAATGCCTGCCGCTGCACTTGCAGCAACTGCAACACCTGCTGCTGACGTGGCCAATATTATCTTTGGTTCAATTGGCGGAAAACTTATTACAATCGGTATTTTAATTTCCGTATTTGGCACTATCAACGGCTATACGATGACAGGTATTCGTATCCCTTATGCAATGGCAATTCGCAATCAACTTCCATTTAGTAGCTGGTTCGCTAAACTAGGAAAAACAGCTGTCCCTTATAATAGTGGAATTGTTGTTTTAATCATATCAATTATTATGATTTTCTCAGGTAAGTTCAATCAGCTAACTGATATGTTGATTTTTGTCATTTGGATTTTCTATACACTTGTCTTTATTGCAGTCTTTATTTTGCGCAAACGCCACCCGGATATGGTACGCCCATATAAAGTGCCACTTTATCCAGTTATTCCAATTATCGCGATAGTAGGTGGACTTTTCATCGTCTTAAATACTTTATTTACTCAACCACTCAATGCCGGTATTGGACTTCTACTAACAGCGATTGGACTTCCGATATACTTCTATAAAAAAAGTAAAGGCCACATGACAGAAGATTAATTGGAGGAGTGAAATACATGTCAACGATTGTCTGGGTAACCCTCAGTGCCCTCATTCTTATCGTGATTGTCATTTCTGAACTCGATGAACGAAAAAGTAAGAGAAAATAACTGGACAGTTAAGTAACAAGTAATGTGCTATCACTAAAAAAAGCGATTGGGCTTCTTCCCCAGTCGCTTTTTCACGCCTACCAATATTTAATAAAAAACCTATGATACTTATAAATTAAAATGAGTAAAAGTAAACTTAAAATAATCGGAATAATTGTCATAAGCTCAAACATATTTTGATCTCTAAAATAATAAATCCCAAAACTCATAATAGAAAAATAAAATAAACTGATAAAAAAACTATATAAAAATGCTGGTAAAAAATGCTCCTTTTAATTGAACCCAAACCGAAAAACTCGACTTACCTTTATTTTCTAAAATGAGAGTGGCTACAATAAATAAAAATGAAATGATAAATGTCAGTATCAATACTCTTACCACGTTTTCCCTCTCCTTTTCAATACCCTCTAGTATCATATCACCAAATGTATGACGCAAAAAATCATTTTTTAAGGTATAATTCTCCGATTTTTGTATATTCATATTGGTTTCTTTTGCTATTCATTATATAATTTAAATAGAAAAATAACTTCGGAGGATTACAACAATGATTTTTGAGTGGCTAATTGATTTTTTGGTATGGTTATTTTGGGATATTATTCGTGAAGCGATAACGGAATTTTTTTACTGGTTATTTGATAAAATTACTTTTGGCAAACGAGGGAGAAAGATTAAACCGCGGAAAATAAAGCCAGCTAAAAGCAAATACGGACGGATTAAGCGAGGGAAATATAGCCGTTATTAATACACTTTTAGGGCTTTGTGCTATAAAATTGTATATTTTATTTGGAGTTGAAAGTTTTTTACTTTTTAAATAGAGAAATAAATAAACAAAAAGGGGAGATTTATATTGAAAAAACCAATCCATAAGAGATGGTGGTTTTGGGTCATCATTGTTTTTCTTGGTCTCGGCCTAATCGGCAGCTTTTCAAATGAGGATACTGTAAAAAAAGAGGATTATCAAAAACTTGAGGCAAAAGTTAAATTAAAGAATAATGAAATTGCTGAACTAAAAGATCATTTAACTGATTCAAAAACCAGTATAGACAAGTTAAAAGATGAAAAAGATGCTATTCAGGATAAACTTAGTGTTTACGAAGAAAAAGAAACGGAAATCGCAAAAAAAGAAGCGGAAAAGTTACTTAATTCTGCGGAGAAATCACTAAACGCAACTGATTTAGACAAAGCAAAAGATTTCATTAATAAAAATGAGTTTTTATCTGTAGATTCATTCTCAAGCGAGCTCGATTCTATTCAAGAAAAAATAGACAAAAAAGTAGCTGATAAGAAGCAAAAAGACGAGAATGCTAAAAAAGAAGCAGCCGCGAAGAAAAAAGCTGAACAGGAGGCAGAAGCTAAAAAGAAAGCATCTGAAAACAAGCCCCCTGCTACCAAAAAAGATAATGGTGACCAAAAAACAGCTGAGAAAGCACCAGAACCAAGGCAAGCTCCGAAAACGAACCCACAACCCAAGCAAACAGAGCCTGTGCCAAAAACAAGTGAAACAGTAGCTACTGTTTTCGTTGCACCACAATCCGGGAAAAAATATCATTATTCATCTGATTGTCGCGGATTAAGCCGGGCAAACTCTGTGAAAACTATGAGTAAAAATGAAGCCATCGCAAGCGGATATTCGCTTTGTGGTTTTGAAGATTAATAATTTAATACAGATGATTTCAACTCACATTTTAGCATCGATACTAACTTATTGATGCTTTTTTTTATTTCCTTGTTATATATATTCTCCTACAACACAAAATGCTCTCCCCTAAAAAATTTTAGGAGAGAGCATCTGCTAATTATTGAACAGGAACATCATAAATGACAGGCTTCCAGTTTTGATCATACACATAAAGTTGAACTTTATCTGTTTTAGCAGTGATCTTATCTTGTGCCCAAACACTAATTGAATTTCCGCTTACACTTGCACTTCTAGCAAGTTGTCCGTTAACATAAAGTGCCGCACCACTAGCAGTTCCTGAAGTGACCGTCCCTGTAATGCTTCCATCACCTAATTTATAAGGATCAATGGTAGCTGTTAGGGTAGGTTTTGCTGGTTCAGTTACCACTACATTTGTACGAGCCAACTCTTTAAAATTGGAATCTAAAGTCACTACTTCTACTTTTTGTGTTGTTGCTGTAACTAAATCTTTAGCATACACTTGGTAGGAGCCGTTAGAAACATTAAGTGCTCCATTTTTTACAACCACACCATTTACAAGGAGCTGAACACGTGCAGCATCGCCTTTATACGTTCCTGATACATAATTTGTACCTATTTGATAAGGTTGGGCTGTTACGCTTGCTGTCACTTTTGATGCTAAAATAGTAGATTGCGCTGCTGGGCTTGCTGCTCCTGCATCATTTAGAGCTTTAACCATAAAATTATCCCCGACAACGTTCATTTGCGCTTTATCTGGTGCATAAATAATGTATGTGCCGTCTGTATTGACTTGACCATAGCGAAGTAAGCTCCCGTTTTTGTCATACAAACCAATTTTAGATGTTCCTTTATCTGTAGTACCTGTTACATAAGCGTCGCCTTTATAGTATGCATTGATTTTCGGTGCATTTAAAGTCATACCTTTTACAGTACTAGCTGCTTGTGGGCTTACATTACCACTTGCATCTTTAGCAACAACTTGGAATGGTGTTCCAGATTGTTTCATTGAACCATTATCATTTACATAAACTTTATAAGTACCATCTGCTGCCACTGCAACAGTTCTAAGTGGTTGACCATTGACAGATAATGTAACAGTAGATGCTCCTGCTGGCGCTTTACCAGTTACATATCCCCCATCTACATAATAGTCATTAATGGTCGGTGCTGTTGTTAATGGGTTTGATTTTTGTTTCACGGTACTTAGAGCTGTATCACCAGCTACCCCATTTGCATCTTTTGCATACACCTGGAATTGTGTACCTACTTGACCCATCTGTGCGCTATCATTGACATAAACTTTAAACGTACCATCTGCATTAACTGTTGCACTACGAATATCTTTACCACCAACTGATGCAACGATAGTTTTAGCACCTGCTGGGGCCTTACCAGTCACATAACCTGAATTTACATAATAATCATTCACAGTTGGAGCTCCTAATTTCGTACTATCAGCAGTCACTTGAACAGTAGTAGGATTACTTACTAATCCGTTTACTGGACTAGTTTGAATGACGCTAATACTTGTACCTGCAGCTTGTTTTGGAATATTAATTGTATAGTTACCTGATGCGTCTGCTTTCACTGTATATGTTTGTCCGCCCATTTCAGCTTGAACAGTAGCATTTGGTAAAGCTTTTCCTTGTACTTTTTCAGAAGCTGTTGTTACTGGGTTTACAGTTGGAGCAGCTGGTTTTGTTGTATCTTCAACAACTTGAGAAGCTGCATCACTTGAAATACCATTTAGACTTGATGTTACTTCTACTTTATCTTTGTTTGCAAAAGCACTAACTGGCGAAGAATATGTTCCTGACGCAGTTGCTTTTGTTACATAAGTTTTCACATTACCACTTGCAGATGTGACACGGATGGTTACATCTGAATTGGCTACAGCAGTTCCGCTTACTGCTGTTGAATTAAGCGTTAATGCATTAATTGTCGGGGTTGCTGGTTTCGCTTGTTTCACTGTAACCGAAGTCGCTTCCCCTTCATTTCCAGCTACATCTTTTGCTGCAACTTGGAGTACAGTACCATAGGCTTGGGCGGGAATTGCTGCCGTGTAATTACCTGATGCATCTGCTTTACCAGTTCCAATAAGTGTTCCCCCACGATAAATATTGATTGTAGCATTTGCTTCCGTTTTACCTGTCACTTGTGTGGAGTTCGTAAAAATATCATTGACATTAGGTTTACTTGGAGGTGTTACATCCGAATTTTGCAAGCTAGGATTTCTAAACTGCCCTGTTGTAAACAATCCATTACTTACCGCATATTTATTATATGGTCCTAAATTCAATGTAATCGTTTCATCAGATGAAGTCGCTACAAATGTGGATGTAAAAGTCTTCCACGTATAATCTTTTAGTGTTACTTGTAAGTTGCTTGATGAACCTGATGTTGAGCCAGTTCCGCTTTTTAGAGAAAAGCTAAAGAAGTTCGAATCATTTGTTTCATCAGTAAATTCTGTTTCAGCTACACGATAGTCAACAGAGAATTTATAGGTTTGTCCAGGCGTTAAACCTGTCACTTTTTGTTGCGCGGAGGAAAGCCCTTGAATATAATTATTTTCCATAAGAGCCTGTGCTTTTAAATTAAGAACACTGCTACCGTTAAATGAACCCGTTGAAACATAACCTATTCTTTCAGGTCTATCAGCATTGATTTTATATTCATTATTAAATGCTGTTAGGTTTTGAATCCCCCCACTTGAAAAATAAGCCCAACCAGTATTAACATTTTGACCAAATTGAGTGAATGATTGGTCTTTCATAAACTCTTGGCTTTGAACAGATGATGTAAGATTTGGTGCCGCTTGTACGTTAAATGGCACCGCTCCAACAACAATTGTGCTAGCAATTATTCCTGCTGATAAAACGCTAGCTGTTGTTTTCTTCATTTAAATTTCTTTTCTTCATAAATTAAAACACTCCTTTTTTTATAAAAAAATATATTTAAAACCGTAAAACTTGTTGTCAACTCCTTTCTTTTCAAAATGAAGTTGCAAATTTAGTAATCTAACTGGTGTTAGATCTAAAAATCGTAATCAATTCTTTCACTCCCTGTTGCTAAAAATTTTGCGTATTTCATATAAAAATTCGGTTGCAATACATTTTCTTCTTAAAAATTACATATAATTCCTTTTAATGTTAGATTCTAAAAATTGAATATAGAGTATTTTAGATTTTCGAATCTCTTTTATAGCCACTTTTATGACCCATACTATTTTTTAAACTCATCAGCCTTACACTTACATCATAATCATTTTTATGTAACATAGAAATAGTTGTATTTGGAATTTACAGCCTATCATTTTGTATTTTTCGTCACAAAATTCCATAAAGCTTGTTTTTGGCTTTAAAATAAGTTTTACCTTTGTATTCGTTTAATAAGTCAAAAGGAAAAGCACCTCACGAGAGCTAATATTTTTTAATCTGTAACTGTACTCTAATTATGCTTTCTGAATCTACTGGTTTTCATTTTAAATAAATTTCAATTTCATTCAAATTTACTAATAGCTTTTGAGTGTTATTTGATTGCATCATTTCCCTCATTCATTAAGGCTTATCGGTATTGGTATATTTTTTAAATTGCGTTCAGCAGCTTGTATATTAAATTACTTAAAAATTTCATCCAACGAGATGCAATCGTGCCATTTTCACATACCTTTTAGTTTCTCTCCTTCAATTTTTAAAAATATTAATTCTCTGTAATTATCGAAGCTATTATCTCTATAAAAATTTCCGCCCTTGTTTTCATTGCCAACAAGTATCAATTTAATCCCAATTTTTCGACATTTTCTCAAAAAAAACCTTAACCCGTTTAAAATCAACGAATTAAGGTTTTTTCATTTCCATATTTTTTACCAAAATGGAGCTGGCGGGAGTCGAACCCGCGTCCAGAAATATCGGCACTCGAACTTCTACGCGTGTAGTCTCGATATTAGAATTTCGCTTGAATCTCGGCCTCGAAACGGGCTTCCTTTCAGCTAGTTTGATTGATCTCTTTTTAAAGACTACAAACGGAAGCCTTTAACCGTATCCCACTTAGAGTAAGACCCTTACCGTAGCACATGGGCGATGCACGGAGGATCAGCTTAAGCTACTATTACGCAGCGAAAGCTAGGTTTTGTTTTTCTTTGCCAGTTATTATTGGCTTTTGCGTTGTTGACGAGGACGACCCCTCGACGCGCCATCCGAGCTCGAACTATCCCTGTCGAATCCGTAACAGCCCCGAATGAAAAACTCTAGCTTTCTCATTATACTAAAAAAACAGCATAGACACAAGCGTAGAGCGACTTTCTCCTGACTAAATCGATTAAAAAACGAGACAGAATTCCAATCCGCTCGGCAGATTGAAATTCCCCTAACGCTGACGCTCCTTAAATGCGCGTTCAATATCTCGTTTGGCTTCTTTACGTTTTAAATCTTCGCGTTTATCATACTTCTTCTTACCCTTCGCCACACCAATTAGAACCTTCGCGTACCCATCTTTCAAATACATTTTAAGCGGAACAATGGAGTAACCAGCTTCCTTCGTTTCACCAATCAAACGACTAATTTGTTTTTTATGAAGAAGTAGCTTCCGCGTTCTAAGCGGCTCATGATTATAACGATTCCCTTGTTCATAAGGACTAATATGCATATTGTGCAAAAAAACTTCACCTTTATCCACTCTCGCATAAGCATCCTTTAAATTAACACGTGCCGCACGCACAGATTTAATTTCCGTACCTTGAAGGACAATGCCAGCTTCAAACGTTTCTTCAATCGCAAAATCATGACGTGCTTTTTTATTTTGAGCTATGAGTTTTCCCTCACCTTTTGGCATTTTCATCCTCCTTTCTAACGACGTTTTTTCTTCTTACTATTTTTAGGTTGCCCTTTTTTGGCCACACTTTCATAAAAAGCTTTCTTCTTTTTCTTCTTCGGCTTCGTGTACCAGTCACCGTCAGCTTGTTTTTCATCCTTACCAGACTCTTGCTTGCGCCGTTTATTAGGTCGATTTCCTTTTTCTTTAAAAGCGCGAGTTTTGCTGATAGGCTTTTGTTTTTGGAATTTTGTCTTGCCGCCCTCTTTGCCTTCACTAATTAACGCAAAGTCAATTTCTCGTGCATCAACATCCACTTTTGTTACTTCGACTTCGACCTCGTCACCAATCCGATAAACCCGGCCCGTGCGTTCGCCAATCATCGCTAACATATTTTGATGGAATTGATAATAATCGCCTTTCATGGCACTAACATGAACTAAACCTTCAATTGTATTTTCCAGTTCAATAAACAGACCAAAATTAGTCACAGAACTAATAATACCCGTAAATTTCTCGCCCACTTTGTCGACCATAAATTCCGTTTTCTTCAGTTCATCTGTTTCACGTTCCGCTTCAATCGCACGACGCTCCATTTTGGAAGAATGTTCCGCAATATCAGGCAGTTCTTCAGCGCGTTTTGCAAGCGTTTCTTCCGAGACGTCACCTTTAATTAAATATTCGCGAATAAGACGGTGAACCATTAAATCGGGATACCGGCGAATTGGTGAAGTGAAATGTGTATAAAAATCCGTTGCTAGTCCGAAATGGCCTGCAGAAACAGTATCATATTTAGCTTGCTGCATAGAGCGCAACATGACCGTTGAAATGACCATTTCTTCTGGTTTTCCTTTCACTTCATCAAGAACTTGCTGAAGTGCTGCTGGGTGCACCTGATTCGATGTTCCCTTTACGACTAAACCAAAATTGGTAATAAATTCAAAGAAACGTGCCAATTTATCTTCTTTAGGGTCCTCATGAATACGGTAAATAAACGGGACATCCATCCAGTGAAAATGCTCCGCAACCGTTTCATTGGCCGCTAACATAAATTCTTCAATTAAACGTTCACCTGCCGACCTTGATCGTAAGACAACCTGTTCTGGACGGCCTTTTTCGTCTACTAAAACTCGCGCTTCTTTTGCATCAAAGTCAATAGCTCCTCGCGCTTCTCGTTTTTCATGAAGGTGTTTAGAGAGTTCGAACATATCCTCAAGCATAGGGACGATGTGCGCATATTTTTCGCGTAGTTCCGAATCGTTTTCGACTAAAATGGCATTGACATCAGTATAGGTCATGCGCTCGGTTGTTTTAATAATACTCTCAAAAATTTCATGGCTAACGACGTGTCCCGTCTCATCAATTTCCATTTCACAACTCATTGTGAAGCGGTCTACTTTGGGATTTAAAGAACAAATCCCATTTGATAGACGGTGCGGCAACATCGGAATTACACGGTCCACTAAATAAACACTTGTAGCGCGTGAGCTGGCTTCCTTATCAAGCTCCGAGCCTTCTTTCACATAATGCGTGACATCCGCGATATGCACACCTAGCTTAAAATGACCGTTTTCGAGTTTTGTTACAGTAACCGCATCATCTAAATCTTTCGCATCTGCCCCGTCAATCGTAATAATCACTTGGTCCCTTAAATCACGGCGAGAACCAATTTCGTCCGGATTTATTGCATCTTCTGTTGCATTCGCCTCTTTCATCACAGCATCGGAAAATACCGTTTCAATCCCGTGCTTATGAATAATTGATAAAATATCAACGCCCGGATCGTTTCTATGCCCAATAATCATTTTAACAACGCCACGAGCGCGATTATGTGAATGTGCATACTCGGTTAATTCCACAATAACCTTATGCCCATCAACAGGCTTAAGTCCATCAGCTAAATCTACGTGTACTTCTCCAAATACACGTTTATCATCAGGAATAACAATCCCATCGCCTACTAAGTCTTCCACATATGTACCAACTAATTGCGTCGTTTTACGCTCAACAATTTTGCTAATGGTACCCTCAGCTAAATTATCGCCTTTTCGTTTTGTAATATTAGCGAAAACTAAATCACCATTCATAGCATCGTTTACTTCTGTTGGTGGGATAAAAATATCGTCCAAGTCTTTCTCTTCTGGTAAAACGAAACCAAATCCACGCTCATGCGCCCGAAAAGTCCCTTTGATATAGTCCATTTTTTCAGGTAAGGCATACCGATTTTTTTTTCGTTCGAATGACGTCCCCTTTATCTTCTAAACGAACTAACGCCTTCACCATTTCTTTAAAAGCATCCGCTCCGTCTAAATGAATAGCTGCTTCTAAATCATCTAATGAAAAAGTTTGTTCTTTTTGTGCACGCAGAACCTCTAATAAGCGATCCTCCATTTGATGTTCCTCCATTATTCATCCCTCCTTAATCTTTATTCTTGCCAATCTAAACGGTTTAAAAAGTCTAAAATATCATTTTGCAACTCTTTACGTTCCTTATCTATCGTAATAACATGGCCGGAATTTTCATACCACTTAAGCGATTTATCCGTAGATTCTACAGTATCATAAATCCACTGTGCTCCGTCCACATCCACCATATCATCAAGTTTTCCCTGGGCAATAAAAATCGGAGCATAAATCATGTCGACTTCACCTGCCACAGTGTTAATTTCATCTTTTAACTGAACAATTTGGTCCATAGATTCTTCTTTATAATGCACCATGTCAGAGTCGATTTCAGAAGGCATCTTCCCCTCAAGCCGTTTATAATTCCGCACATAATCCATATACCCCGAAATAATAGGAGATGAACTATCCATTTTGGTTGGTGCACTCATCGACACAATTCCCTTTACAGGCTTTGTAAAACCAAGTTTTAAAGAAAATAACGCGCCTAGCGACAGCCCAGCAACAGCAATTTCCTTGTACCCCAGTTCCTCCAAATGCGCATAAGCCTCTAATACATCCTGCCACCAATCACTTGGCCCCGTTTGAAGCAATAAATCTGGTGATACGCCGTGGCCCTTATACTGCGGCGCATAGCAAGTATACTCATGATCCTGCAAAAACCGCCCAAGCATCCGCACATCCGCTGAGCTCCCTGTAAAACCATGAAGTAACAAAACCGCTCTTTTTCCTGTTTCAAATAAAAAAGGTTTTGGTGGTGTAAATTTCATTTTAAAACGCTCCTCACGCAACTTTTGATTCTTCTCTAGTGTACGTGAAAAACACGTCCCAAGCAATTAAAAAAAATCATATTCGATTGAACTAGGTATCTTCTTATTTTAATTCTGACGTCTAGTATCTATTGCTCGTAGTGTTCAGTTTATTTTTACTTGTTAGTGCTATCTCTGGTCGTGTTTATATTGTGCTTCTAAGTGCTGTTGCACTAAATGCCTTTTATGGATTAAATACTCCCTTTGGTCGTATTTATATTGCGCTTCTAAGTGCTGAAGCACTAAGTGCCTTTTATGGATTAAATACTCCCTTTGGTCGTATTTATATTGCGCTTCTAAGTGCTGAAGCACTAAGTGCCTTTTATGGATTAAATACTCCCTTTGGTCGTATTTATATTGCGCTTCTAAGTGCTGAAGCACTAAGAAGCGCAACAAAATACCACCCACAGTTTTGTAGGTGGTTTGTCATCATATGCTTATTTAATGAAAAAGCCTAATGCAATGAGAATTGCAAAGAAAATGATGGATAATACAATTGTTGCACGATGTAAATATAATTCAAGGCCACGTGCTTTTTGTTTACCGAATAATTGTTCAGCTCCACCAGAAATCGCGCCGGAAAGGCCGTTACTTTTACCTGGTTGAAGGATAATTACTGTAACAAGAAGTACGGATACAACAATCAGCGTGACTGTTAAAAATGCACTCATTCTTATTCCTCCTAAAAAAACCGTCCGTTTTGACTAAAGATAATCTTACCATAATAAAGGGCCGCGTACAATAGATGACATACAATTAGTTTGTTACAATTCTGTGAAGGTACTACTTGCTGCTTTTTCTTTTAATGCGTCGAGTACTAGGCGTAAATTTTGAACGGGAACTTGTCCAGGGGCAGATGCTTTTCCGACACTGCCGTATGTGATAGCAGAGCCAAATAGATTACCGGAAAGTCGTGTAATGACACCTGAATCGCCCATCGCAATGGCAATATACGGTTTAGTCGCTTCTTCTTTTAGCACATTCATTGTGTCGAGCACAACTAGTGAGTCAGCCCCGTCCCTAGGCATAACGGCGATTTTAGTTATATCCGCTCCTAAAGCTTCCATTTTAGCAAAGCGTGCTAAAAGTTCTGCTTTATTTGGGGTTTTCCGGAAGTCATGATTGCTCATTAACACTTTTACAGAAGCTTCATGCGCAGCGCGAACAAAGTCTGTTATCGCCTGTTCGTCGTGAAATAGTTCAATATCTATCATATCCACTTCACCGGTACGAGCGATAACACGATTTAGTTCAAAATAAAAGGGTTCTTTTACATCTAACTCTCCCCCTTCAGCATGTGAACGAAAAGTAAAAAGGAGTGGCTTATCCTTTATGAGCGGCTTAATCTCACGAAGAGCCCATTTGACAGTTTCTAAATCCTGCACCTTGCCAAAATGATCGGCACGCCATTCCAAAATATCTACGGGCAAATCATTTATAGTCTCCACTTCTCGTTTTAAATCCGCAATCGTTCTACCCATGAGTGAGGCACAAATTTTCGGAGTTCCGTCTCCGATGTTCAGATTTTTTATCGTTATCGTTTCCACTTTCATTCCTCCTTCTCGTTTTTTTAAAAGAAAATACTGTGTGCATTTGCTTCCGAGCTGAATAAATATTTCCCGTCTTGACCTTTTTCAATGAAAGGAAGTAATTCAATATAATGATCAAACTCTTCAAAAGACGGAATAGCACCTTTTAATGTACAACCCGAAAGAACCGTATAAAGCTCTTCCGATGTAAAAAACTCGGGTAAAAAATCACTCACTTTAGTCGAAAGAAGCATTTCTTGGTTAATTTTTTGTGTCGCATCACGTAAAATGTCCAAATGATCAAAAGCAAGAGGCCAAGAGAATGCTTCCTCTACAGAAACGAGCGCCACATTTGCCGCATCATCGCCTGCCACGCGTTTTAATAAAGCTTCTTTTGGCACAAAGGCATAATGCGCACGTGTAATGATCCAGCCACGCGGGTCACGACCGGGCTTATCATAAACGCCAAAAGCAGTGAGCGGAATATCCGTTAGACCTGTTTCCTCTTCTAGTTCACGAATACCCGCCTGATACGCGTCCTCATCAGGATTCACAAAGCCACCGGGAAACGCCCATTTCCCGCCTTCAATATTAGGCTTTCCTTCCGCATTTAAACGGCTTCTTTCGATTAAAAGCACATGTAGCTGGCTCTTTTCTACAGTAAAAAGTAAAATGTCACTCGTATAACCATCTGGTGTTCGAAATTTCTTCGCATCATAGGCTTTTAACGCCTCATTTTCATTTACAAAGTTCTCTGTCATTCCCATTGGCCTCATTTCTATATGATTTCCGTTATGATATGCTTCATTTTAGCATGTCAGACATAAAAAAAAATACCCATCTTTACGAATAAAAAAAACGTACATTTCGTAAAAATGGGTATTAAATTAAAGCACTTGCTTATTTTTATAGGTTCCATCAGGTGCGATGCGGTGTGACATTTGATACTCACCTGTCGCTTTATTTTTTGTGAGACCAGGCACTGTTAAGCCTTTATGTGTCCGGCGTTTATTTTTCTTTGCTTTGGATGTTCTTCTTGCAGGTACGGCCAACTTGAATCACCTCCTCCATTTAGAGTTCATGGACATATGACGTGATTTCACGTCTTGTTTTAGCTTCTTTTACTTCAGTAAACCTTGTTAAATGCAAAGTTCCAATTATTTTTTCATCTGACGGGATGCCTAATGCCTCACAAAATAGAGGACTAAAGATATATTTGTTTGTACGCCAAATCATTCCTATGTTTTCTTCCCATCCGAGCAGTTGAAGATTTTGAATAAAGGCGCTTGTGGCCGCGATAGCCTCGAAATCTTTCTTTTCATTTCCAACGATTTTGGACGTAATAATAAGCGTTATCGGGGCGGTTCCTATCTTAGCCATTGTACTTTCACGTATTTTTTGCTCTTCTTCTTGTTTTTCACAATTTGCTTTAACGACTGCTTCGACGTACTTTTCTTTTTGCGCTCCCGTGCTCATCATGTATACTTCCCACGGCTCAACTTTGCTATGAAAAGGGGCAAAAGAAGCGATTTCAATTAAATGCAATACGGTTTCTTTGGATATTGGTTCTTCGGTAGCTTTTTTGATTGAACGGCGACTCTGAATGATTTCAGCTATACTCCGCATGTCTAATCTCCTACTTTATCAGTTGGTTTTTGGACGTGGACAATTTCATATTGGGTAATTGTGTTGCCCAAAATACCTTTACGGTCACGTTTTTGCTCGCGTGAATCTTTTGTACGACCATGCGCTTTCTTAAATGAATCGCTCTTCACCCATGCTTTTTGTGCTTCCTCACTTACCCATTTACTAGATACCACGACTTCCTCATAATCACTATCAGGCAAATGTGTTTGCCATAATTCGAATCCTAAAAAGCCATCTACGTCAGCAATATCTTTTGTTGGGTGACCCGAGCCATCAGCGCCCGTAAATTGCTGAATGACATGTTCTGCGTAACCTTTTTCCACTTTAATCGTATTTGTCACAATAATCATCTATTTTCCCCCTAAACGTTTCCAATTGATTACTTCGATTATAGTGATAATGATTCTCATTGTCAATTAAATTTTTGTTAATACCCATTCTGCAAGAACACTCGCCTGATTTTCCGTCTCGCTTTTAGCCGCAAACAAAAAGGTCACATTGTCCTTTTCAAGCTCCGTTTTGACCTTTTTTAAAAATTCGAATCGCTCTTCATTCATGGAAATTTCTTCTAAATAGCGATTTTTAAATGTAGCGAAATCAATTTCTCCGTTGTGGAAAGCTTTTCGGAGTTCATTTGTTGGCGCGATATTTTTTCCCAGCTGTCTAATTTTGCCTTTCCCTTCGAAATCCCTCTTGGCCACAGTCGGTCAACTAACATACGATAGCCGTCACTTGTTTCAATTTGGGCATAAATTCGTTTTTGTTTTAGCATAAGCCCGCTCCTTTTAATAAAAAAAGCCAGATGAAGTCAATCACCTAGCTTGCTGTATATTTTCTTGTTGGCATTCTCGCACGATGTCGAAGATGCTTGAAACATCTTTTTGAATTTCTTTATATTCACCTTTTTGGTAATAATCTACATAGCTTTCTAAGCCGCGGCCAATGACTGTAAACTGCGTTGGATGTTTGGCTTTTTCTGTGCAATGAATGGCATGGCTCGACAATTTCGATGCCTCAAGTTCACTAAAATGAAAATTATGAACCAAAGCAGCCACCAAGCTCGCCTGAATTTCACTTCCATCCGCATCCATGTCTGACCCAAGCATCGTCAACATCCCAAATAAATAAGATGTTACTACTTTGGCTTCGAAAGGATTTTTTTGATTAAATTCAATAACCTCAGCAACCTTGCACGCGCAATTTCTTGCTGCTTCAAAAAAAGTTACTTCCACTTTTATGGCACTCCTTTTTTAAAACTTCCTTTTGAAATATATCTATTATAACACTTTGCCAGTAGCTTTCAAGAGTTAATTTAAATACTCAAAAACATAAAACCGGTCATATTGCCATTTATAAAATAGCGATATTACCGGTTTTTTATGCTTGAATCCATTTATGTACTTTCTTCATGCATTATAGATTGCTGAATTTCATTCAACAGTTCCTTTAACAACTTGAGCTTTTTCTATCATAGAATCATATTCGTTAGCAAATTTTACTTCCTCTTCGTTTTCATAACCATAAAATAATACTTCATTGACATTTTCTCTATTAAAAAAGTATACGGCTTCCGGTGCTAGCATTCCTTGAGGTATCAGAACGGAACCATAGTCATAATATACTTCTTTTCTTTTTTCCTCAATAATGCTCGCTCTAGCAATAATCATTAATTGTGAGCCGTCCCCATTTTTCAATTTAACTACTGATCCTAGAGGCAAAATTTTTTGTTCGTTTATCATCTATTTATCCAACTTTCTTTTTTGGTATTTTCCTACAATATCTAACCATCTTATCAAGTTATTTTCCCAAATTATATAGTATAAAATAAAAAGCAAAAATCCATAAAAAAGTAATGCAAAAATTTCATTACCGATTGCATGTCCTAGTAAATAACCATCTTCGTTAGTTTTGTATAAAACATAAATAACGCCTATACTAGCAAATGCAATTGCTAAAGTTACTATCCACGCTATTATTTTTTTAGATGTGGTCACTTTTTTATCAGAAAAAATATTCCATATATTATTGCTTCGTATTGCTTGACCTAATTCATGTTTTGAAGCGGGTTCCACATCTTTAAGATTTTTATATAAGATACGATGAGTAAAAAAAGTTAGGCATACAAATTCCAAAAACCATATTGTACACAACCTTAATAGTGTGGCTACTGTATAAACTCCATAAAAATCATTTATATTCCCAAGTAAGTGGAATATGCTCCCTAACATAAATAAAGTTAATAGAATATAGATAATATATCGTGAGCTATTTTTAGACTTTTGATTACTTAAAAGTTTACTCTTCTTTGCTTTTAAAGGTTGCTTTTGTTTCGTATCAAAATAAATTGCATCCCCAGCTACTTCACCTATGTATATAATTCTTTTTAAAATAGTAATCCCCCCTACCACAATTTAAAATTATCAAAATTCCATTTACCATGTGCAAACCCATCATAAAATGTGTTTGCCACACTATTTACTTCTATGCTTCTAGTAAAATACGCTCTTTCAAAAAAACCGCCCTCTAAAATTTAATTTTAAAGAGCGGTGCATTTTTATTATTGATTTTCAAGCGCCTTTTTCTCGCGCATACGTTCGCGAATGCCGACGCGTTTAATTTGTTTACTGCGAAGTTGGCCACATGCGGCGTCAATATCCGTACCGTGTTCGCGACGAATCACGCAGTTTACGCCGTTCTTTTTCAGTACGTCGTAGAAGGCAAGAACATCTTCTTTGCGGCTTCGTTCATATTGATTATGTTCGTCCACCGGGTTGTAGGGGATTAAATTGACATAGGCGAGTTTTTTGTGATTTTTGAGTAAATTCGCCAGTTCTTGGGCTTCCTGCCTAGAATCATTGACATCACGTAACATAATATACTCGTAAGTTACCCTGCGATTTGTTTTTTCAATATAATATTCAATTGCTTCCATGAGTGTCTCAATTGAGAACGTCCGATTAATTCGCATGATTTTCGTCCGAATATCGTTATTTGGAGCATGCAAGGAAACGGCTAGGTTCACTTGGAAGTCCTCATTTGCGAAGTCTTTAATGCGCGGTGCGAGTCCACTGGTTGAAACGGTGATGTGGCGTGCCCCAATTGCGAGCCCTTTATCATGATTCACAACGCGTAAGAAGCTCATGACATTATCATAGTTATCAAACGGTTCGCCTATTCCCATTACGACAATATGACTTACACGTGCGTCATTATCACGCTCGTCTAAATAGCGCTGAACATTCATAATTTGTGAAACAATTTCACCTGCGTCTAAATCGCGCTGTTTCTTTAAAAGTCCGCTGGCGCAAAATGTACAGCCAATATTACAGCCCACTTGTGTTGTTACACAAACGGATAAGCCGTACTCGTGACTCATAAGCACCGTTTCAATTAAATTACCATCTTCTAGTTTAAATAAATATTTAATCGTACCATCGCTTGATTTTTGTACAATTTGTTCTTCTAAGTTATTTAATACAAAATTTTCTTTTAAAATTTCAATACTTTCTTTTGGAACGTTTGTCATCTCATCAAAAGAGCCTACGCGTTTACGATAAAGCCACTCCCAAACTTGTGTAGCCCTAAATTTTTTCTGTCCTTTGTCTAGAAACCATTCTGTTAAATCATCAAACGTTAATCCGTAAATGGATTTTTTCGTCATTACTCAGCCTCTTCTCATTTATTTTCTTTTCTCTATTTTAAAGGTTTTTATTTATTCAAGCAACCCTACTTTTCTCCTCTTATATGTCTATTTTTAAGTTCGACCTTTTATGCTCGCTTCTCCTTCTATATAAAAGTCATATAATCTTTAAAAAAACTTAAATCAAAATTCTTTTACAACATTCCCCCAGTAGCATATACTTATTTTAACGACTAAAAATGAAATGGGGCCTATTTAAATGACTTCACCATTTAATCAAGTTGAACAAATTATTTCTGAAATTGAAAAAGTTATCGTGGGAAAACGCCACGTTATTGAATTAAGTTTAACAGCACTTTTTGCTGGCGGTCATGTCTTAATTGAAGATGTTCCAGGAGTTGGTAAAACGATGCTTGTTCGTGCACTAGCTCAGTCTCTTGATATAAGTTTTAAACGTATCCAGTTCACACCTGACTTATTGCCATCTGACGTTACAGGAATTTCGGTCTTTAACCCTGAAACGCGCGTTTTTGAATTTAGACCCGGGCCGATTACCGGAAATATTGTTTTAGCCGATGAGATAAACCGGACTGCACCAAGAACACAAGCCGCATTACTAGAAGGGATGGCCGAGAATAGCGTTACCGTTGATGGTGTTACGAGAAAGCTTATGGATCCTTTTTTTGTTATGGCTACTCAAAATCCGATTGAGTACGAGGGAACCTATACACTACCTGAGGCGCAGCTTGACCGTTTTCTATTTAAAATCGAAATGGGCTATCCAAGCGCGCAAGAAGAGCTCGACCTTCTTTTCGGGAAACAAAACGCGGATAAACTAACGGACGCGGAAGCTGTTGTACATTTAACCGATCTTTTAGACTTAAAAAAAGCAAGTCAGGCGACACAAATGAGTGCGGAACTCTTGCAGTATACGGTGGATCTTGTTCGTGCGACTAGAAGCCATCCTGCTGTTTCGCTTGGGGTTAGCCCGCGTGGAACCATTGCGATGATGACGGCGGCTAAAAGTTATGCTTTCGTAAAAGGACGTTCATATGTTGTGCCCGATGATATTAAATATTTGGCGCCGTTTGTATTTGAACACCGTTTGCTACTTACGCCAGAAGCGACTTACCAAGCGACAAAGCAAGTTGATGTAGTTCAGGATGTTTTGGAGCGTGTTGCTGTGCCTGTTGAAAAGAGGTCTTCCAATGCTTAAAGGGAGGCTTTTACTTTTTTCAAGGTGGTTGGCGCTACTCCTCCTTTATGCGGCACTCATTGCCTATACCCTTTTTCAAGGCGATACGGCTAGCTGGTTTTTAACTTATTTTTTCACCCTTATTATGCTTTTTTTAATCTTTTCCTCTCTTTTTCGGCTAAAAAATTGGCAAGTTCAGCGTGTCTTTTCGAAAAAAGAATATTTCGACGGGGATTTTGTGCAGATGGAACTGCAATTTAAAAGAAAAAGCTTTTATCCAGTCGGGTATTTGCTTGTCGAACAACGAATTCCGTTATCGCTCGGCTCTCATTACGCGAGGCAACAAACCATCTATCCTTTTTCAAAAAAGAAATAACGGTTGCGCTTAAACCGTTCCAAGTCAAACGCGGTAAGCATTCCTTTTCAAAAATCACGGCTGAGACAAGTGATGCTTTTGGCTTAATTGAAAGGAGCCGAAGACTTGGCGAGCCTGAACAGCTCATCGTGTATCCCTCTTATTTCCCTGATATTTTACTGCGACTTGGGGAAGCGAATCCGGACCGGGACGCGAGTGCGAATCACTGGACGCTACATAAAAACGATGCTCTCCATAGCTTACGCGAATTTATGCCTGGCGACCGGATGACATGGATTGATTGGAAAAGCACCGCGAAAACAAATACGATGATGACCCGTGAATTTGAAAATAGCAGCGCCCGTAAAATGCAAATGATTTTTTTTGGCGTAACACACGACTATTTTGAACATGCGTTACGCGCCGCCTACTCGTTTTCCCGAAAAATGCTTGAGGACCACGCAGAAGTTAGGATTACAATTTTAGGTGAGAACGGGCAAACTTTTGACTTTAGTCGTGACAAGAAACGCATTACTGAAATTTCTCATGCTTTTGCGGAATTAAAATCGTGCGATGAAGCGGTTTTAATCCAGGAATTGCAGTCTGTTTTAAAATGGCAGAAGGATACCTTTATTTTTACGCCGGTCATTTCTGATGCGCTTATAGGGCTTCTGAATAAGTCCAATTGGCGGGTTTCACTTGTCTCCATTTTAGACCAACAAAACCCTACAGAACATGCCCTTTATTTACGCAAAGAATGGCTTGAAGCGGGAGGTGATGCGTGATGCGTTCGAAAGTGATTACGCTCATCCTCTATGTTTTATCTGTTCTGCTTATCTCTGAATGGATTTACCCGTTCATCTTTTTAACAGATTTGAAAAACCCGTTATTTATGGTGATTTACCTCGCCCTTTCACTTGCTGTTTTCTTTCTAGGATGGCGATTTTATGTAACAATTCCCATTCACCTTGTTTCCATTTATCTATTAATGGGGATTTATTTTCATCAAGGACAGCCACTTGACCCGAAATTTTTAAGCGATTTTATTCAAATCACTGGGGAAGGATTGCGCGACCTGCTATCGTTCAACGCTTACGACATCAGCATAGCGTTTATCACGCTGATTTTCTTTGTCGCCATCTGGTTGCTTAATTACATTACAAGCTTTACGATTTTGAAAAAACAGCGAATTATGAGTGTGCTTGCGTTAACCGTTGCTTACATTGCGGTTGTCAATACATTTACCGAATACGCCGGTCAAATGGCCTTAGTGCGTACCGTTATAATTGGCTTCTTACTGCTTCATTTTGCCTTATCCAAAAGACTTGAAACGCCTAACCGCTTAAGTGGACTTACTGAGAAAAAACGCCCTATTTTGTACCATCTCAGCATTATTTTACTGATTAGCATTTTTCTTAGTAGCGCACTTCTTTTCCCACAACAAAAACCTGTTTTTGATGATCCTGTACCTTATATCCGCGAAACGCTTGGCATGAATACGACAAGGACGGTTGGATACAGCGAAGACGACTCAGAACTTGGTGGCGCCTTAAAACCAGACCATTCTCAAGTCTTCCAAGTTTGGTCTGAAAAAGAACATTATTACCGCGTTGAAACAAAACGCACATATACGGGACGTGGCTGGGCTACACCAAATCGAACGAGTCTTGAGAAATTTAAGAGCGGCGAATCATTTCCACTCACACTAACCGATGATTTTGATACTACAAAACAAGTGCTCGATATCCAATTTGACAGCGCGAATAATTATCTCGTCTACCCATATGGCACTGAGATGTTTACAAAAGAAGGGGCCACGTTCTCACTCTCTGACGAAACAGAAAAAGTGACGCCTAATGCGGCGATTCGTGACTATTCGCTCTCGGCGTTTGAACCTGTTTATGATGTGAAACGAATGAAGGAAGCGAATTTCAACTCCCTTTCTGAAACCTTTTTAAAAGCCTATACAAATCTTCCAGATGAGTTACCGAAACGAGTCCGTGATTTAGCAGCGAAAGTGACGAAAGATGCTGATACACCTTATGATCAAGCCAAAGCGATTGAAAACTTCCTTAGCTTTACGGGGGGCCTTTCGGTATAGCACAGAAGATGCAAAAGCAACGCCGCAAAATGCTGATTATGTTGATCAATTTTTATTTGAAACAAAAGTCGGCTATTGCGATAATTTTTCCAGTTCTATGATTGTAATGCTTCGTTCACTCGGTATTCCTGCTCGTTTTGCCAAAGGATTCACTTCTGGCGATAAAGTGCGTAGCGAAAACGGTAAAACACTCTTTTCTGTAAAAAATAGTAATGCACATTCTTGGCCTGAAGTCTATTTTCCTGGGACGGGTTGGGTACCGTTTGAGCCAACCGCTACATTCCAAAATCCTGAAGAATTTATTGATTCAAGCACAGAACGCCAAGTGACAAGTGACGCACCTAGTACTTCAGAAGAAAATGAGGCACCTACACAAAGAGAAACAGCCGAACAACGAAGAAATGCTGAACAAGGTTCTGATACGAAAAAACCGACAAAAAGTGAAACGGATTCTGTGAAAAAAGAAGCGACACATCCACTTCTGATTTTATGGATAGCCCTTGGCGCAAGTTTCATAATCGCTGTTTTGATGTTTTTATTCCGTAAATCCATTCGGCTATTCTGGTTTAAGCGAGGCATTCAAAATGATAAATGGGATTTCCCGACAAGCTATCGCAAGTTACTACGCTTACTTAAAGCCTATCATTATCTCCGCGAACCAAGCGAAACGTTATCTTCCTTCGCTTCTCGTATTCAAATTGACGGCTTTACAAGTCTAACGTTAGCTTATGAAAACTGGCTTTACGGCGAGGAATCCACTCCTCTTCCAAAAGAAGACTTTGAGCGCATCATTCGCGTACTTCGCTCTAAATAACAAAAAGGTCATTCCATCTCGGAATGACCTTTTTTATGTAAGTTAATCTACTTTTTTATCTTGTAATAAATCTCGAATTTCTTTCAAATATTCTTCCGACTTATTCACTTCCTCTGGCGCCGCCTCTTCTTCTTCCTTACGACGTTTCGTTAGACCAATGAGAACTTTAATAAAGACAAATAATGAAAGAGCGATGATGACAAAATCTACAACAGATTGAATAAACAAGCCGTATTTTAAGTCCGCAGATCCTACGACAACATGTAAGTCACTAAAACTAACTCCGCCTAAAATCATTCCAACAAGCGGCATAATAATGTTATCAACAAGCGAAGATACGATTTTTCCAAAAGCAGCCCCGATAACAACCCCAATAGCTAAATCAAGGACGTTTCCTTTTAAGGCAAAATCTTTAAATTCTTGCACATGAAAATTTTTTACTTACGCTAGTCCACTCCCCTTACCTTATAAATAAATTCCATTCATACTTATTCAATTTTTATTTTTGTTCTATTATTATTTTCGTTCTATTTTTTTAAAAAATTAAATTTCAGCGTACGCGCGAACTGGACTTGCTTCAGCCTCAATTTTGAGCGGAACCGCATGGAGTCGGATCTTTTTAGCATGAGCCAGAGCTTCTAAATTCGTCAAATTTTCCAATATAAAAATATCAGCCCCTAATAGCGTCTCATGCACCCGAAATGGCGCGTAATCAGGTGACGGCGTGTCCATCCCAACGAGCTTCACTTTTTTCTCGCAAAGACGCGCGGCCAGATTTTCAGTCAAAACAGGATGGCTATTGTAGTATTCTTGAGAGCCGTAATGCGCATCAAAACCCGTGTAAAATAGCACCATATCCCCTTCTTCTATGCCATCAAATTCAGCGCGCCAATCAATCTCTTTAAGACCGCGTACATCAAACATCCGGGCATAGCCGGTAAAAAAATCCACTGGAAAATGAGACGCAAAACGGGCATCACGCACTAAATGCATTGGCATGTCCACATGCGTCCCAACATGTAAATTCGTTTTTAAATCGTAAAGCACATACCCCTCTTTTTCAAAAAAATGAGTTTGCGAAAGGTTTATCGGAGTGTCTTGCGGATAAACAGGTGAGCTATTCCCAATTGCGTGCGATAAATCAACATACATCAAAATAGTCCTCCTTAAAAGCATATAAACGCTGGATTCTAGTCTGTCATTTCAACAATGATTTTGCCAATATTTTTACCTTCAAAAAGAGAAATAAAGGCGGGAACAATTTGATCAAATCCTTTTAAAACCGTCTCTTTATGCGTCAACTTCCCTTCTCGAAGCCATTTAATGAGCTGTTCTGTGTGGCTTCTTTGTAGTCCTCCTTATAATTCGTTACCGAAAAGCCCTGCATTAACGCATTCGCTTGAATTAAATAGCGCTGTACTCGCGTCCCAACATCCTCTTCTGCCGGTGAATTATAATTGGAAATAGTTCCACAAACAGGAATACGCGCAAATTTATTTAAAAGTGGCCAGACCGCTTCACTAATTTCACCGCCAACGCTTTCAAAATAAACATCAACACCGTTCGGGCACGCCCGCTTTAGATTTTCAGCAAAATTCGGATCATGATAATTCACAGCCGCATTAAAACCAATTTCTTTGACTAAATAGCGCGCTTTATCATCCGTGCCTGTAATACCAATCACATGAGCGCCTTTGATTTGTGCAATTTGACCGACCGTAGAACCAACCGCGCCCGCTGCAGCGCTAACCACGACTGTCTCATCTTTTTTAGGCTTACCTATATCTAAAAGTCCGAAATAGGCTGTAAGCCCCGTCATGCCTATCACGCCTAAATACGCTTTAGCCGAAATAAAGCTTGTATCAATTTTACGCACTTTCTTTTCAGAAACGATGACCTCTTCTTGCCAGGGCACTTGGCCGACAACTAGATCTCCCTCTTCAAAATCACGACTTTCTGAACGAATAACACGTAAAACGCCGGTACTTTTAATTGGCTCCCCGTGTTTAAACGACGGCATATCAGCCGACTCATTGTTCATTCGGCCCAGCAAGTAAGGATCTACGGAAAGAAAAACTAATTTTAAATGAAGCTCAGAATCATGTAGCCCGTTTAAACGTACTTCTTTTGTTTCAAACGATGCTTCCGTTATTTTTCCAGCAGGCCTTTCTTTTAATATAATTTGTTTCATTTTGGTCACCCTCCTTCGTTATTTGCATCACTACCACGAGAGCAGGATTTCTAAACGCAAAAATCCATCCTGAAACTGATAAAAGAGCACCTGTTTTCTGTTAAAGTAAAGAGCAGACGACAAAAAACGACAAGCTTATCATTTTTATCCGTCTGCTTTAAACGTTTATTTATTTACGACTTTTTTAAATTCGAATTTGTTCATCCACCCTTTTTTCTTACGGATTGAAATATAGCCGATAATAGCAATGACCAACGCGCCTAAAAAGTCTACAAACAAATCGCCCATTGTATCCGCAACTGCCGCGTGTCCTTCAAGTGGCGTGCCATTTTCGAGCATTGTTTTTTGCATGTTCATACCAAAAGAATCAGCGGTAAATTCATAAAATTCCCAAACTACACCGAGAAATACCGCAAAACTAAGCGCAAACAAGGCAAACAAAAAACGGGCTCATGCTTAATGTAACATTTTCATTGTTATTCAGTAGATTGACAATGGAGAAGCCAAGTCCACCTAGCATTGCACCGCTAAATGTGTGTAAAATTGTGTCCCAATTTGGAATAAGATAATAAAAGCTTTGAACCTCTCCTAAATAAATCGCACAATAAAGGAAAACGATAAAAACAATATACATCGCATCTGGTATTTCAAACTTCATTTTTTTACTTAACATCGAAGGTAGAAAGAGCACTATAACGCCTAACAAGCATTGCATAATCATAAGCGAATAATCGCCTCTTGTTTTTTCTCCCTCGCCAAGATAAGCATCTGCCGGTGTTAAAAATAAATTGATTGTTGCATACACAATTGAAGCAACTAAAGTAATAAGTACAAAAATAGCCAAAATTTTAGTCCAATTCCATTTTTTCATAATTTCAACTCCCTTTTATGTTGTCTTTACCCATTATATAAGAATTTAAAAATAATTTTAAATTTTTTGCAGGGTTTTATGAAATCTATACGTCTAATATTTATAGAAAGGTGGTGAAGTGGTGGAAAGCGATGAAGAACTAGTTAGGCGAATCAAACGCGGGGAAACAGAATGCTTTGAAACGTTATTACGGAGATACGAAGCGAATGTGTATGCCGTGGCCTATAAAATTTGCAAGAAACACCGAGAAGCTGAAGATATTGCTCAAGATATTTTCCTTCAAGTCTTCCGCTCACTTGATCAATTTGATAATCAGGCCAAATTTTCGACTTGGCTCTACCGTCTTTCTTTAAATAAATCACTGGACTACATACGGAAGCAAAATAAAATGAATGAAGTCGCAAATGATGTGGCTATTCAAAATGCCGCTATTTCGGCTACACCGGAAAAACTTATTTTAGAACGAGAAGAACGGCAACTTGCTCATGAATATATTGCGAGTTTAGCGCCGAAATATCAACACGTCATTCAATTATTTTATTTTGAGGAAAAAACGTATCAAGAAATTGCCAAACTACTCGATATTTCCATTAAAACCGTTGAATCAAGATTATATCGTGCGAAAAAAAGGGATGCAAAAAATGAGAAGAGGTGAAATAGAATGACCTGTTTAACAGATGAAATTTTAATGGCTTATCATAATTTCGAATTTGATGATGCGACAAATAAAAAAATCGAAGCCCACTTGGCTGAATGTAAAGTTTGCTCAGAACGCGCTTCTTTCTTCAAAAGTCTGCATGATGAATGGGAGACCCCTTCTGTTTCACCCCCGTCTCACTTTGCTGCTATCGTTTTAAAAGAAACGCAGAAACCACGCATTCAGCATCGTAGAAAACCGCGAATTTATTTACAACTTGCTTGTGCCCTCGTTGCAGCGATTTTATTTTTACAATTTAATGTAGCAGTCAATATCCGAAATATCACGCTAAATGTAGTCAACTATACTGATAAAGCAAGCAGTAAAGCGGAAAAGTTCAATTAAAAACGGAAAAGGCGATGTGAATCAATATATTCACGAAAAAAGAAAAGAAAACGGAGGCAAAAACAAATGAGACGACCAAAAAAATGGGTTTACTTTTGGAGCCTATGCCCAGGGCTCGGCCATTTATATTTACAATATATGAATCGTGGTTTACAATTTATGCTCCTTTTTTACGGAAGCATTTTCTTGATGATACAACTTGATGCTGGTGTATTTGCCATCTTTTTACCTGTCATCTACTTCTACAGTTTTTTTGATGCGATTAAGCAATACCACTGGATTTTAGATTCCGGTTTTTACGAAGATAAACCCCTTATTGAATGGCGAACCCTATTTCTCCATAAACGCATTCTCGGTTTTGGATTACTAATTATTTCAGGCATCGTCATTTTTAATACCGTTATTGATCAATTCCTTTATCTTCTCCCGGCATCTATTAGCGATTTTCTCTATTTTAATTTTACAAAAGGCATCGCAGTCGTAGTTATGATTATTATCGGCATTGTTTTGATTCAAAAAGATAAAAAAACGTCCAATTGGGAATAAAAAATTAGTGGAGCGGCTTAATTTGCCGCATCCACTAATTTTTTTTGATAATCTCTATATAAAACTTCAAATTTCGCCTTATCAAATGTATAAGACTCACCTTCCGCCGCCTTTTTAAAGGCATCCAAACAAAGTGTCCAGCCCGCTAAATCGCGCGGTGTATGCTCCGTTACTTGCGTGATTTCTTCAGTAAAAATAAGCTGCGTTTCATTCTCACTTAAAGGAACAAACTGAAAGTAAACCGCATCGTTATCCCAAGCAAAACCAAGCGCCGCATTTTCCTCGAACTCTAAAATAGGCATTTTGATTTTCTCTGTTTCCGTCATATGAAATAACAAATAACCAGTCGCCGAAAGTTCACCCATTTCCAGTTCACCAAACCATTTTTGTAAGCCTGCTGTTGTAGCCACAAGCTTAAAACATGAAGCTATCCCGTTATTAATACCTGCTTCCATACGAAAAATCGTTTTATCCCCTTGCTTTACAAATTCAGGTTTCATAGTTTACCTCCTATTTGATAAAGTCTTGGACGGCCGCCGCATTTTTCGCAACATCAATTCGAAGTACTGCTCCGGCTCCCGAGATGCGCTCATTTTGCCATGTGCCCTTCACAGGTACTGTGAGTGTCTCTAAATCAGACGTTCTGCCGAGTGCGAAGTCCATTCCCGTTTTTAATACAAGAGAAGTGGGTAAATCGGTTGTCGTGTAACCTTGAACCGTTCCAAGTACGCTTGGCAGTTTAAACACGCTTGTGGCTGTAATTGCTTGATCTTTCACTGCTTCAAGCACCTGCTGCTGACGTCTTACTCGGCCAAAGTCCCCTTCTGCATCTTTTCTAAAGCGAGCATATTGAAGTAGCGTATGACCATCCATTTTTTGCTTGCCGGCTTTTATGTTCGCGTCAATATTTTGCGACATATCTTTTTCAGCATCAATTTCGATTCCATCTGGCGCTAGTGTATCAATAACTTTTGGAAAGCTTTCAAAACTCGTTACAACATAGTAATTGCAATCAATTCCAAAGTTTTCCTTCACCGTTTGACGTACTAGTTCAGGACCCCCAAAAGAATAGGCTGCATTAATTTTATTTTTTCCATGCCCGGGTATATCTACGTATGTATCACGCATTAAAGAAACAATTTTGGGCTCTTTTTTCTTTTTATCATAATGGGCAATCATGAGGGAATCCGAACGCCCCTGATCCTCTCCGCGTGAATCACTACCAATAAAGAGCACATTGACACTGTCTCCAGATGCCGCCTCTCCATTAAACGTAAATTCTTTCAATTGATTATCCGCTTCTGCTGCTTTTAAACTTGATTTATATTGAAAAAAGCCTGCTATACCAAGGCCAATCACGACTAAAACGAGTAAAAGCAAAATTGTGCCAAAAACTCGTCCTTTCCTAACCTTTCTTTGTTTCGCATGTCTTGCCATATGTTTCACCTCTAATTTTTACTCCAAGTATCCTTTGATACACTCTATCTTACAATAAAATGTAAAAAAAAGAGAATGAAAACATATAAGAATTGTTAAAGATTGGAAAAACAACGCTTTTTAAAGCACAATTCTGCTATATTTAAATTATTAAAATGTTGACGTATCCGTATTCCCCGTTGAACTATCTGAATTTCCTGAGCTTGAGTCATCTCCATTTTGACTCGCACCAGAATTAGCATCCGGCGGTGTCATACCTTCTTGACTCGTTCCGCCTTGATTACTGGAACCTCCCTGCCCGCCAAAATTTCCTGGGCCATTTTGCTGCATCGTTCCATTCATATTAGTTGTATCTGAACCCGCATTCGTTGTAACAAGCATATAACTTAAAACAGCAATGACAATAACTGAACAAACGCTAATGATAATCGTTGCGATTTTCCATTTATTTTGCAGCGTTTTTGATACTAGTATCGTTTGATTTTGTTCTTCCATATCAATCATCCTTTCCTACAATCTAAATTAACAGTAAAATAAGAAAAAAGTATGACATAGAGAAGAAGAAACTGTAAAATGAATTTTTATCGCGTATAATGTAAATAAAATTACATAAATTTAAAAGGTGGTCGTAAAGATGAAGCAAAACAAAAAGAAATGGTGGATTATTGGCATTTCGGCACTTATTATTGTACTTATTGCCGGTGGAGTCACTTTTTTCGTCCTCAATAAATCCGCTGACAAACAAGCAAAAGACGCGGCAGAAGAGTTCACAAATCAGCTTGCCGCACAAAAATATACCCAATTAGGCGACCAAGTAACATCAAAATCATTAAAAGATCTCGGCTTTACTAAAAAGGAGATGGAAGAAAAATACGAAACCATTTTTAATGGTCTTGGCGTTAAAAATATTAAGGTGTCCAATTTAAATGTTACACCAGGCGAAAATAGCCATAGCTATCAGTTAACCTACGATTTAAATATGCAAACCAGTCTCGGTAAACTTAAAACTCAAAATTATAAGTCTACTATCTCAAAAGAAGATGACGCGTGGAAAGTTGACTGGCTCCCTGCTCTAATTTTCCCAGGAATGGTTAAAGACGACAAAGTTCGCCTCCTGACAGATGAAGCAAAACGCGGTGACATTGTGGACCGTAATCAGAAGAAATTAGCCACAATCGGCAACTTTAATGAAGCAGGTATCATACCAGAAAAACTAGGCGAAGGTGATGAAAAAACAAAAAACATCATGGTCATAAGCCAAAAATTAGACGTGCCAGCCGAAGACATAAACCACGCTTTGGAACAAAAATGGGTACAAGCTGACAGTTTTGTTCCCATTAAAACCATTTTAACTGGTGATTTAAAAGAATCGCCTGGACTCACTTATGCACAAAAAGAACTTCGAACCTATCCTCTCAACCAGGCCACAGCTCATTTAATCGGCTATGTGGGTGAAGTGAGCGCGGAAGATATCGAAAAAAATCCTAAGTTAAATGTAGGCGATATCATTGGAAAAACAGGACTCGAACGCTATTTCGATAAAAAACTCCGTGGTAAAAACGGCGGGGAAATTAAAATTATTAATGACCGCACCAAAGAAGAAAGCAGTTTGCAAAAAGTAGCCAAAAAAGACGGCGAAACCGTCCAACTCACAATTGATGCAGCCGTCCAGAAAAAAGCATTTGATAGTCTAGGAAGTGAAGCAGGCGCTGTCACCATGATCAACCCTCAAAACGGCGATTTATTAGCGCTTGTGAGTACCCCTTCCTACGATGCGAATCAAATGGCGGCAGGAATTTCGGCGAGCGATTACAAAAAATATAGCGAAGATAAACGAACTCCATTTTTAGCCCGCTATGCGACCCGTTACGCGCCTGGTTCTACTTTTAAAACAATAACTGCTGGTATCGGTTTAGATTTAGGTGTAACAAAACCAGATAAAATACGCCATATTGATGGCCTTAAGTGGCAAAAAGATTCTTCGTGGGGCAACTATTTTGTCACACGTGTCCATGATAAACCTACTGTGAATATGACAGACGCCCTTGTTTATTCTGATAATATTTATTTCACGCAAGAAGGTCTTGAAATCGGCAAAGATCGTTTAACCGCTGGACTTAAAAAGTTTGATTTTAACCAAGAATTTAATCTTCCTTTTTCAATGGAACCCGCCCAAATTTCAAACAACGGTTTAAACACGGATATTTTATTGGCTGATACATCTTACGGGCAAGGTGAACTCCTTATGAGCCCTGTTCAACAAGCGGTAGCCTATACGGCGATTGCAAATGGCGGTAAAATGGTCTATCCAAAATTAGCGGCCGGCGAGAAGCAACTTGCAGCTAAACAAGCCATTAAAACAGAATCCGCTAATCTCGTCAAAGATGCTCTTGTTAAAACTGTATCTGACCCAGCTGGAACTGCGCATAAGCTTGCCTCAAATCACCGAATCGCAGCCAAAACCGGAACAGCTGAATTAAAACAAAAGCAAGGCGAAGATGGTCTTGAAAATGGCTTTTTATACGCCTTTGATGCGGATAATCCAAACTATTTAATGTTAGGTATGATTGAAAATGTTAAGGGTCGTGGTGGTAGTAGTTTAGTTATCGAAAAACTAAAACCTGTCATTGATTCAATGTACTAAAAAAATCACGGTCAGCTGACCGTGATTTTTTTTGAGTCCCGTCTTTTTTTCAACTGTTTTATTACGAGAAAAACGACTGTAACGCCCACTGTCGCACCTACAAAATCAAGAATAACGTCCTGTACAAGTGGTGTTCTCCCACCTGTCAAATATTGATGATATTCATCTGTTGCTGCAAAAATTAGGGGGAAAAATAGTCCTGCGGAAAACGCCCACTTATATTTTTTCGTAACGCCTAGCACTCCTACGAATAAAGAACCACCCATAATAAAATAAGTGAAGAAATGGGCCCCTTTCCGTATGAAAAACTCAATAAATGAGCTATATCCTTTAGCGGCAATGCTAATTTCTGAACCAGCATAGTTAAACGAAATATGTGATAAGGCACTCTCAAACGGCCTTCCCGCTAGAATCTTATCCAGCCACGGGACAAGCGTTTGTTGATCATACGTTTCAGATGACGATTTAAATAAGGTAAACATAATAATAAGCGCACATAAAAAGCTCAGTGCTATCCAAAATTTTTTTATTTTTAAGCATAATTTTCTCACTTTCCATGATAATTCCTATTTGATTATATCACTCAAAGATTAGAAAAAAATGAAAAAAAGACTTCTTTTTTGGATTATTATTCACTAATTTTGCCATAAAAAACCGTAGCCCTATAAAACGAGGAAAGGCTACGGTTTTCTTTAAGAAAATTTTTGTTTCATATTTTTGCGCCGATAGACGAAAAAATAAACAGACAACGGCCACCAAAGCACCGCAAAAATCGGGTAAATCGCCCAAACAGTTTGTGGGGTTGTAATTAAATTAACGGTGATAAGGAAAAGACTAATAAGCAAAGTGCTTAAAATGGAATAGGTAAAAATATGTCTTGCAAAAAACATGGATAGTGGCCAAAATAAAACAGCAAATACTGGATAAATCCACCATGTGTCTTCTGTTGTCACCAAGTTTGTCATGATAAAAAATAAAGTTAGCCATAGCGTCCCGACAACCGAAAAGGCACGAGGAAATCTAGCAAGCAAGACGGATAGCGGCCACCAGTAAATGGCGAAGGTTGTAAAGATACTGAACGGGAACCGCGGCTCGAAATAGATGTTTAAGCCGATGTAACATAAAACGAGTAGTGTACTCATAAGGAAGGAGTAGCCAAATTTGGCACTATATTTTCCTCCAAAAATAATAATCGGCCAAGCGAGAACAGCGGGAATTGCATATAAAACCCACGCATAGTCTGGCGTTTCAAGGTAATTGGTCAGTCCTAAAACGACAAGAATCAAGATACTCGTTAAGAGCGTATAACTTTTTAAATGCTTACTTCCATTAAATAAAAAGAAATAGGCTGGTGAAAGTAGTAAAACGGCTGTATAAACAGACCAATATTCTCCTGGAAAAACTAGAAAATTTAGTAAAATCAGAAAACCGATGATAAAGCAGCAACTTATAAATAAGAAGCCTCTTGTACTTTTATCCATTTATTTCAACTCCTCCTTTTACGGTGCCAGTAATAAAACATGGATAGAGGCCACCATAAAATACCAAATGTGGGGTACACAAACCAAATGGTGTTTGGTGTGTAGTAAAAATTTATAAAGATAAATAAAATGATAAAGAGGATACTTCCCCAAATCGCAAAATCTAAATTTAATTTTGCATAAGCCAATTTTTTACTACCACCAATTTTAAGCTCAGCTTTAATTTCATCAATATCACCGAAATCAACAAGAACTTTGTTAATGGCATCTTCTTGAGATTTTCCTTCTTCCATCAAGTCATATACTTTTTCTTCCATATCAAGCAAAATTTCTTCTTTTACTTGTAAAGCTCGATCACTATTTGGAACATCTTCAAAAATTTTGTCTACAAACTCATAAATTCTTCTCAATTTGCACTCTCCTCCAAAAATATTGCCATGATTTCTTTTATTTCTTGCCATTCTTCCGTCATTTCGTCTAAATACATTTTTCCACGCGCTGTAATCGTATAATACTTTCTTTTCCCACCATGACTTCGATCACCGTAATAACTTTTAATGAAGCCCTTTTTCTCTAATCTTTGAAAAACGGCATATAAAGTGGCTTCTTTAATTTGAAATTTTTCTCTCGTTCTGTCACTAATTTCCTTTGAAATTTCATAACCATAAGAATCCCCATCCATTAAAATCCGTAAAATAATCGAATCCACGTGGCCACGCAAAATGTCGCTTCGTATTTTGAACACCTCCAAAATTACTCTACCACGCATTACTCTATCACATAGAGTTAATTTAACATCCTTAGCTTAACATGAATTACTCTACGTGTCAAAGTAATTATAAAAAAAGTTTATTTTCTCGTTATTATGGGAATTTTTACAGCAGGAGGTGGCGTCAAATGAGCGCTTTACGTACATTTAAAGCTGAAAGTTCTGATATAAAACACCTCATTTCTTTTGAAAACCATAAAAATGATCATCACTTACACGCCTATTTAGAATTTGAGGAACCACTTGATTTAACAATTTTAGAACAAGCAACCCGCTTACTTGGAAAAAAACTACCGCATCTTTTTTCTTACTTTAAACAAAATCATAGTAGCGCAGCATGGCATGAAAATCATTTTGCCACGCAAGATTTTATTTCTTTTATCCAAACCAAAGAACCTGAAAAAGAAGTACAGCAAGCACTTGTAAAAAAACTGCAAATAGAAACCGGTCCTCAAATCAGGCTTACTGTTATCCGCTCCCGAAATAAAGAGGAGCTGGTCATTATTTTAAATCATATGTTAGTGGATGGCGGCGGCTTCAAGGAATTGCTATATTTACTTGCAGATTGCTACTCCAAGCTCCTCAGAAATCCTGATTTTACGATAAAAGAGGAACTACCTAGAAGAGGTTTAAATCAAATTTTTGAAAATTTCAGCCTCAAGGAGAAATGGCAAATTTTAAACGATAAAACCGCGATCCCCCCTACTAAAAACCCATCCAGCCCTTTAAAAGGCGATACGCACCATCCTTATATTTTGCGTACTAAGGTTTCTAAAGCCCAATTTTCGTATATAAAAGCCTACGCCAAAAGCCACGGGGTGACAGTAAATGACTGTCTCCTTACCGCGCTTAGCCTAGCCATAAATGAAAAATTAGCTGCTACTGAACTTGATATAGATTGCCCTATCGATATTAGAAAATATAACAAGCAATCAAATGGCCTTACCAATTTAACCGCCAATCTAACATTTTCGTTTAATGAAGATGATTTTAATCATTTTGAAACGACCTTACTTCGCAAAAAAATGCTTTTTAAAGAACAAAAAAATAGTCTGCAACCACTACACAAATTCTATGTTTTAGATCTTATTTATAAGTTTCTTTCCTATAAGACATACAAAAAACAGGTGAAAATACGCTATGATATCCCACAAACTAGTTTAACGAACATGGGAATTATTGATGAGACTCTTCTTCATTTTAGTCAAAATATAGTACGCGACGTATATATTTCTGGGTCTTTAAAATATGCTCCGTATTGTCAAATTGCCGCCACGACATTTAAAGACGAATTAACCCTTTCCACCAATTTACACGGAACAAAGGAGGATTATTATTTTCAATTAGCTCTTTTAGAGACGATGAAAGGGCATTTGCCGCATTGAAAAACCCAAAAAATTAAGGGTTTTCAGACTGCTGACAAACGGCAATCTTCGTTGTTACCCCCTCCGTTCCGGTGCTCACGTACTCGAGTACGCTCCGCTCCAGTACTCGGCACTGCTAGAATCTCACCATTTGTCAGCAGTCTGATTTTGGTGAAAAGCGTTTTGTTTTACGTAAACTTTAAGTTTTTCTACAAACTGAAAACCCCTAGAATTAGGGGTTTTCAGTTGATCAGTCTTTTATCATCCTCATCAAAATATTGATTTCCTATAGTGGGAGCTGAATTGAGTAGTTCATTTACAGTCACAAATTGGTAACCCTCTGCTTTTAATTTTTTAAGTGTTCCGTCCAAACTTTTCGCTGTTTTTGGATGGATATCATGCATTAAAATGATTGCCCCATCATAAGCATCTTTTACAACTTCACCTGTGATATGCTTTTCATTTCGATATTTCCAGTCTTCCGTATCCACACTCCACTGTGCAACCGGAATCGCCATTTGGTTCGAGACCTCTTTATTAATGGCCCCGTATGGCGGTCTGACCATTTCAGGAAATTCATTAATTTCATGGTACACAGCCATTTGTGTTTTTAAAATCTGCTCGGCAACTTCTTGTTTGGAAATTTTCGTAAGCATCTTATGGTCAAATGAGTGATTGGCAATTTGATGCCCTGCTTCTTTTTCTTTTTTTACAATACCGGGGTTGGCTAAAACTTCTTTTCCAAGCACAAAAAAGGTCGCTTTGGCATTGTATTTTTTTAATGTGGCTAGAATTTCAGGCGTGGTGGTATAACTTGGACCATCGTCAAAAGTTAATGCGATTTTTTTTCCTTTAATCGGCTTATGAACAGTAGGAACAACATCTGCTGGTAGAAAGCGTGTGTTAAGCTGGTTGGCTAATGAACTTAGCGGCAAAATCACTTGATTTATTTGCCTGTAGCCTGGTATTCGAACGGGGAGAATTAAATTTTCCTCATCTATTTGAAAATTTGTATCATCTAAATCACTTGGATAAACGGCCCCACCAAGTATTCCAATCTTATCAAGCGGTATTTTCTGAGAGGCCATAATATGATTTTGCATGGTATTTTTTAATTGCCGTAGCGAGTCTGGTTCGTTTTTCAAGATATCTCGAAGTTTTAATAATTTCCCACTCTCTTCATCTACAGCAAACTGACGACCGACTTGATCTACTTTTCTAGCAGAATAGGAACGTCCATTTCTACCAAAATCTTCTTTTTTTAATTGATAATTAGACACCCCATTTGGTAATGGTTGTTTATCGAATGTAAAAAAAAACAAGTGAATCTTTCTTTTTTAACTCCTCTTTAGAAACTTTCTCTATCTCTTTTTTTTAAGTAATCATTATCTTCTTTATTGCTTAGAACTGGAATATAGGCGGTTGTTTGTTCATTGAGGTCTTTTTTCTCCATTTCTTTTAAAATGGTCTTTCCCTATTCGTTGATTCATTTCTAATTCAATATTTTTTTGCACTTCGCTACGCGCTTTTGCTAATTCGTACTTATGGAAAAACCAAAAACCGAAAAATCCCCCTGCAACAACTAGCGCCGCGAACATAGAAATCAGTGTTTTTCTATGTTTCACATTGCTCACCTCTTCTTCTAAAAAAGTATTTCTATACTTTTCACAACCTATTATACATTGTATTTTATTTTTTTTCATTAATTTTCTTGTATTTTTATATTTTTGATTCGATTATCCTATTAAAAAAACACGAAAAGTGGGAGCTTTTTCGTGTTTTTATAGTTAGCTCAGAAATGAAAATTCCTGAAAAACTATCCAATTATTTTGTGAACAAGTTCACTATTAATAAGTATATCATATTTTAGACAAAATGTATCAATTAACACCTATTTTATCCAAGCGCCACATCAAGTACCATCATCACTGCAAATCCCGCCATTGTAGCCGCAGTAGCTAAATCGGTAGAGCCTTCTACTTGGGATTCCGGAATAAGTTCTTCTATCACGACAAAAATCATAGCACCTGCTGCAAAAGCTAAAGCATAAGGTAATACAGGTGTCACAAAAACAACTAAAAGCGCTCCAATAACCGCGAAAATTGGTTCTACTACAGCGGATAACTGGCCATACCAAAAACTTTTCGCCCGACTAAGCCCCTCACTCCGAAGCGGGATTGAAACAGCTGCTCCCTCAGGGAAATTTTGAATCCCAATACCAAGCGCCAAAACAGCAGCCGTTACAAAGGACTCTGTATCCCCTACCAAAATCGCCCCAAAGGCAACACCAACCGCTGCCCCCTCAGGAATATTATGAATCGTGATGGATAAGACAAGAAGAATACTTTTCCGTAATTTCGTTTTAGGCCCCTCTTTCTCTTTTTCAGGAAAGCCGAGATGTAAGTGGGGAATGAGACGATCCACAAGTCGTAAAAAAATACCGCCTAACACAAACCCAACTAATGCCGGAACAAAAGAAAAACGTCCCATATCCGCACTTTGCTCAATAGCTGGACTTAATAGCGACCAAAAACTAGCAGCAAGCATGACACCCGCAGCAAAACCAAGCATCACATTAGTCATTTTTTGATTAAGATTCTTAAAAAAGAAAACTAGCGCCGCACCTAACGCTGTGCATCCCCACGTAAATAACCCTGCCAGAAGGGCAAGTAAAACTGGATTTAAAGTTGAAAGATAAGCTATCACAAAAAAAACTCCCTATATTTAAATAGATGAGGTCTGGAAAGTGTTTTCCAAACCTCTAAATCTTACTCATTATTTTTTTGGAATCCGCGTTTAACACCTTTTAAAAAGGAGCCACTCGTTTTCCCAATTACTTTTGCTGCTTCAAGCGAACCATAAACGGCAATTTTAGCAGCATCTCCAAGAACTTCACCAGCTTTTTCAGCAGCATCTGTCGCCGTTGCACCAACTTTTTCAGAAATTTCTTTGACTTTTTCTTTGTCAAACAACTTCGGCTCTTCATTCTGTGTCATACTATTCCTCCGTTCTTGTGTTTCCTTAATCATAGCGAAATTATGCCTAACATTCAAGCCCATATTCTAAGAAGGCTTGATTTAGTTAGCTTCAAAATTAAGATCAAATCCTGGCTCATCAAACGCAATTTCCGTTACTTCATACGTAAGGCGTTTAATATAGTCAATAAGCGGGCTTGAAAGTTCAGCAATAAAACTCTTATCTAGTTCATCCGCTTCCCCAAAATAATCCACTAGTTGCACGATTCGACTAATATGTCCATTAATATTAAAACGTTCTAAACTAAGCTCGAAAGGTACATCTACTTTAAACATTTTTCCCTCGTCTAAAATGGATTTATCATCTCCAGCCGGTTCTACTTCATTTAATTGCACAGTAATTTTATTTTCACCATTTATTTTTCCACCTAGATTTGCTTCAAAATTATATTTTTCAACTACAATTGGATTCGTTTTTATTTCCATTTTTATCACCCTCACTTAAATTGTTAATTCAATTCGATTTCCTTCTGGATCTAAAATAACACTTTCATAGTAGCCATCTCCTGTTATACGGGGCTCTCCTATGATTTCGAAATGGTCATTTCTAAATATTTCTGTAAATTGGTCCACCTTTTCTTTACTGCCTAGCGAAATCGCAATATGGGCATAGCCAAATTGCTCGCCTTGTGTTCTTGAAAAAATATCCGTACGCGTCATTAATTCGATCCGGCATTCCGAATTCATTGTTAGAAAATACGATGCAAATCCTTTTTTCTCATTGACGTATTTTTCTGAAGCAGAGGCATCAAAATAGTCCTCATAAAATTGACGCATTTTTTCTAAATCTTTGGCCCAAATGGCGATATGTTCAATTCTCATATTTCATTCTTCCTTTCTGATAGAGCAGAAATATAACGATAGCCGAAATGGCGCAACCTACCATTACAATTCCCATCGGTAATCCCGTTTTCCCCGAACCAAGACCAACAAGCGGCGAAACAATTCCACCGAATAGAAATCCCATTAATCCGATTAACGCCGAGGCACTTCCAGCATTTTTTGACTGACTTTGCATACTAAGAGAGGTACCTACTGTATTAATTATACCCACACTTGAAATAGCAAAAAACAAAATAAGGATTATGAACCCGACTGGCGCTAAAAATGCGAGTAAAAGAAGTAGGAGAAGGCTCGCTGAGACTGCCAATATAACCCCAAACTTAAATACGCTAACTTCAGTATACCTTAAGCTGAAATTTCCTGCTAACTGGGAAGCTATAACTAGCCCTAAACCATTTAAGGCAAAGCAAAAACTAAACATTTGCGGGGATAAAGCATAGATACTTTGTAGAACAAACGGAGAAGCCGCAATGTAAGCAAACATCATACCTGTTAACAGACCTTGTGGTAGCGCATATTGCATAAACTCTCGATTTTTAAGAAGTGTACGAAAGGCAATTAAAATCCCCATTAAGCCACCTTGTTCGCGCTCTTTTTCCGGCAAAGATTCCCCTACCATAAAAAATGAAAAAACAAAGAGCAACAAGCCAATAAAAGTAAGCAAAATAAAAATGCCTCGCCAATCTGAAATAAGTAACATGCCACTTCCAATAATTGGTGCAAGAATAGGACCTAGCCCATTAATTAGCATCAAAAAACTAAAAAAGCGGGTTAAATTTTTCCCTTCATAGTAATCTCGCGCAATCGCACGTGAAAGTACGCTTCCTGCCCCACCAGCAAATCCTTGAATAAAACGAAGAATGATAAATAAAATGATGTTTTCTGTAAAAATACAAATAAAAGAAATGATAAAATATAGAAATATCCCAATAAGAAGCGGTTTCCTTCTGCCAACTGAATCACTAAGCGCGCCGATTACTAATTGGCCAGCAGCAAGGCCAATCATACAGGCCGTTAAGCTAAGCTGAGAAACAGATGCGCTGACGCCCATATCGGCAGCCAGATCAGGCAGTGCAGGCAAATACATATCAAGTGAAAGTGGACCAAACGCGGAAAGAAAACCTAGGATGATTACTAATGAGACAACAATTTTATCTTTTTTTTGCATAATTTCTCCTTTTTGCTAAATCCTAAACATTGAAAAACTTACTTTTTATAAAAAAACAAAAGCTGCTACCCAGTAAACGAGCGCTGCGAGCGTAGCCGCAATGGGAAGTGTGATTATCCAAGTAACGAGCATATTTTTCCCTGTGCGCCAGTTCACTTCTTTTTTATGATTGGCCGTCCCAACCCCCATAATCGAGCTGTCAATAACCTGTGTAGTGCTCACGGGCAGATGCGTTAAGGTTGCGGACATAATGACGGAAAGTGAGCTAATATCCGCCGCAACCCCTGTCACAGGCTCGATTCGCATGATCTTCGTTCCGACAGTTTTAATGATACGAAATCCACCCACAGAAGAGCCAATAGCCATCGCGAGCGCGCAAGAAAGTTGGACCCAAAACGGGACGCCAGCGGTTTCTTTTAAGAGCCCGCTTGTGATTAAAGCGAGTGTAATTACTCCCATCGTTTTTTGCGCATCGTTTGTTCCATGTGCGTAGGCTTGAATTGCAGCCGTAAAAATCTGAGCCACCCTAAAATGACGATTGGTTTTCGCACGTTTTCGATTTCGAAATATCCATTTAAATCCCGAATAAATCAAATAACCTACTGAAAATCCAATAATTGGCGAAATAATTAATGCAATTATAATCGTCGTAAATCCACTGAAATTAATAACACTGAACCCAGCAGATGCAATGGCTGCACCCGCTATCGCACCAATTAGTGCATGTGAGGAACTACTTGGCATACCAATTAGCCATGTCAGTAAATTCCAGATTACAGCAGCAACTAAACCGCATAAAACAACAAATTCCCCGTTATTCAGAGAAAATGGATCTACAATGCTTTTGGTCAAACTTTCAGCGACACCTGTGAATGAAATCGCCCCAAGAAAGTTCATGACAGCGGCCATCGAAATAGCAACACGCGGCTTTAATACACGAGTTGAAATACATGTAGCTACCGCATTGGCAATATCATGAAATCCATTGATAAAATCAAAAGCAAGACCAACGATCACAATCAAAATAGTAATGAGAATAACTGTATCCATAAAAATACTCCTATCAAACTGCCTTTTTATCTCTCTACCCTATTCTAAGCTAAACAAAAACCCCTACTACTTGCAGGGGCTCTAGATGAAGTCTCTGTTTAAAAATCATATTCCTCGTCATAATCGTACATGTGATCATCCATCTCATCGTGCATATTATAACCATCGTCATACCACCCATTATCTAATTCATAAATAATAGAAGTAAAGAAACCAATTCCAACAAAAATACTAAGTACAAAACTTAAACCTGTCATAATACAACCTGCTATTAAGAGCCCTAAGCCCTTCTTTGGTTCGAAACTAGGTTTTTTCACAAAAAGATAGACCAGTAAGACGATAATCACACTTGTGAATACGATAAGTAAACACCAAAGCAATGAATTCATCCCACGCCTTTCTGCATCTTTATAAATCCAAAACGCAAGCATAGCGCGTGCCGCTAATGATACTAATGCTAAAAATAAAATACCAAAGATAAATAAAAACATTATTCCCATTTCGTCTGTTCCTCACTCTCTGTTTTTTCAGCTGGTTTTTTCGTTAATGTTAAAATACCTGCTATTAAAAATAAAATCCCTTGAATGCTTGAAATTTGCAGACCACCAAATACAATTAAAAGAATCGCATACGTTCGAATTTTTGGTACATCTGCTTTTATTTTAAATGCCGCAATAAAACCAATCACGGCTGATGCAATCGTTACTAAAACAATAATACCAATAATAACAGCAAAAATACCAAAAAAGAGTACATCTTCACTGCTTGTATAGCCCATACTAGCAATAAAACCCATCCCTAGAAAAAGGCCATATAATACGATAAATATAGTTGAAAGTATACTAAATGCTGCGCCAACGATAGCTAAAATAAATTCTGCTTGTCTGTTCATAAGGCCCTCCTCTTTATCATTACTCTATTTAGTTTAGCATGGTTTTAAAAAAAATGCTTTCATTTCTATGAAAAAAATACAAAAAGGAAGGAATAACTTGCTCCTTCCTTTTTGTATTTATCTTGCAATTAAAACTTGGCAGGTTGCATGCTTCACGATATACGATGAAATACTGCCCATCAAAACTTTTTCTAACCGCGTTAACCCTGTTGCTCCGCAAATAATTAAATCGGCGCCAAATAAATCTGGAATTTCTTCTGTTAATAATTTTTTCGGATTCCCTACTTCTAAAAATGTCCCAACTGATTGAATTCCTTCCGCTTCTGCAATCTGAACATATTTACTCAAAATCTCTTCAACATCCGACCGAAGTTCCGCTTCCCATGTCCTACCTTCAGCTGTGAAGCTTGGGAAAGACCTTACATCTATAACACTTGCCAGTGCAAGAGATGCATCAAGCGCTTTCGCCAATTGAACAGCTTCATGAAAAGCTTTTTCCGCTTGTTTTGATCCGTCTATGGCAACTAAAATTCGTTTATACACAGGAAATCGCCTCCTTAAGTATCTTTTAGCCTCTCTATTCTATACCTTCACCAGTCTAATTTAAACTTATTTTGAACGATTTTCTTCTGTTCTAAATCTCACTATTTTTTCAATTAAAGCTACTGGCATTTCTTCGTTTAACGGAAATTGTATCGTCCCTTTGGAATATTTATATTTTCCCTCTACATCATCTAAAAAAGTAGCCACACCTTTTGCGCCTGGATAGAAACCAATATGCGTTTTATACCCTGCAAAATGAACTAAATTACCGTTTAAATAAAATGTTGGAATACCGTAACTTATTTTTTCTGTAGCTTCTGGCGCTATTTCTTTAACTAATGCCCGAATGGCTAAAAGTCGCTCTTTTACTATTCCTGAAAATTGATTGATATATTCATCTATATTTTGATATTCTTCCATTTTATGCACCTCTTTTAGTCTTTTCTTTAGGATAACATGACGATTCACAAAAAGATAGCGCTTTCTATAACAGTTGAAATTTTTATATCTGCCATTTCTATTTTGCACTTTGTCAAGCTTGATAAAAAAATTCATAAAATAGACAAATAATCCAAAAAAAAACTACTAAAGTGAAATTTTCCTTTTCTCTATACATGGTATGATGCAAGTAATGAAAGGTGTGAGCGAAAATGAAAATACTATTTAATGCAGATGAATTTGTAAATGGGATAAAAAAAGAACTTCCAAATGCAATAGAAAAAATAAAAAGTTCAGCCTGGGACTATTCTATCCTTTGAAGAAATAGATTCATGTTATATTATTAGCTCTGGAGTTATTGGCGGATTTATACGTAATCCTATGGAATCAAAAAGCGAGCAAGTTTATTCCTTTTTTTCCTAAAGGGGATGTTGTAGGGTTTGGCCAGATTTTTGACAACTTTAAAGGCATGATTTTTGAGGCTATAACAGAGGTTGATGTATACGCGATTAAAAAGTTAGAGTTAGAATTTTGGCTCTCTTTTCCGGAAAATACACCCTTTATTTATTATATTATGAAACGTTTTGGTACGCATTACTATTTAAAATCCTTACTTAGCCTTCGTACTAAAAGCAATGTGTTGCCACAAAGTATTTATAATCTTTGTTTTTTACTTGAGACTAATATCAATGAGCTAGATTTTGTAAAATTCCCAAAAGAGTTTACGCAATCTCGTTTGATGGAGTATTCTACACTTTCGCAAGGTGGATTTTATAAACATCTCGATATCCTCTATAAAGCTGAAATTCTGTCCAGAGATTCTTCTGGAATTACTGTTAATATGAAGAAAATGCGTGATTCTTATCCAAATATGCATTTCCATAAGTAATTATATGGTGTATCCTTTCTTCTTTTGGGTAAACAGGTACTAACCCAAAGAAATGAAAGGGATTGATTTTATGGACAATCTTTTCACCCCTGATGAATTCATCAATGCCATTCGCGATACTTTGCCAAACGCGATAAACGAAAAAAAATTACCAGCAAATATGGAAATCCCTTTTAATCACGCTACTTCCTATATTATAAAAAGCGGTACCATTGCCGGTTACATTTCACGTGATATTGAGTCAAAAAGTAGTCAGCTCTATTCATTTTTTTCAAAAGGTGATTTCATCTTATTTGGTCAAGTATTTGATGATTTTTCAGGTATGACATTCGAAACCTTAGCACCAACAAGTGTCTATTCTATAAAGCAAAAAGACTTACAGTACCTTTTACATTTCCCTGAAAACTCCCCGTTTCTCTACTATATTATGAAACGCTTTGGTGTGCACTACTATTTAAAATCACATTTAAGCATGCGTGTGAAGGAAAATGTGCTTATTCAAGCTATTTTTAATATATGTTTTTTGCGCCATCCCGATTTAAAAGAATTTGATAGGCTCCTTACTTTACCAAAAGAATATACTGCTTCTCGCATAAAAGAGTATTCTACATTGTCACAAGCGGGGTTTTATAAGCATCTTAAACACGCATATGAACAAAAACTACTTTTAAAATCAGAAGTCGGTCTTCAAGTCGATTTAGAAAGGATGGAAGAACTTTATCCTTCCACCATCCCTAAAAAAGCCTTTTAAAAAAAACAGTGCCGAGGCACTGTTTTTTTAAAAGGAACAACTGTCATCTGAACAGCCTGGCCCTTGTGATTTTGAAATATCTTCTTTTGTCCCTGAGGCTCTCTCCAATACCGAAACAAAACTTTCAACAGGTTGCGCCCCTGAAATAGCATATTTCCCGTCGATAAGAAAAAAAGGAACACTTGTGATACCGTATTCCATCGCTTTTGTTTCATCCACACGAACTTGTGCTAAATATTCATCAGAGTGAATAATCTTTTTTACTTTATCTAAATTTAAGTCAGCTTCTTCCGCTAGTTTTAACAGTGTTTCTTCATCATTTAAATGACCGCCTTTTGTGAAGTAAGCTTCCATGCCCGCTGTCATAAATTCATTTTCTTTTCCCACCGTTCTAGCATACTGTGCAATTCGATGAGCTGTAAATGTATTCGTTGCTTGTATATGGTCAAAATCGAATAGAAGTCCGGCAGACCGCGCCATGTTACCCACATTTTCATTCATTGCCTTTGCCTCAGCTACAGTTTTCCCGTATTTTTCAGCTAATAGTTCGTGAATATTTTTATCTGTTTGAACAGGCGCGTTTGGATCAAGTTCAAAGCTGCGAAACGTGACATTCACATCCGTGCGACCATCAAGCACTTTTTCAAGATTCGTTTTTCCAATATAACAAAACGGGCAGGCAAAATCTGACCAAATTTCAATCTCCATCTTTATTCTCCTTTCTCACTTATAAAAAGTAAGTACAGAGTTTATTTTAACGGAAATAGAAAATTACGCAATCTTTTTGCCTTAGAATTTCTGAATCAACACTACACCAATAAGCATGATCGCGACACCAATAATTCGATACCGATTAATAGGATGTCTGATTACACCAAACCAACCGAAATGATCAATTAAAAGCGCCATCACCATTTGGCCACAAATCGCGAGTACCACAACCATGGCGGAACCAAGCACGGGCAACAACAGAATATTAGACGTGATGAAGAAAACGCCCAAAAGGCCGCCTGTAAAAATCCACCACGGTACTTTCCCCACACCGCGCAGTTTGAACGTAACTCTTTTTTCAATGATTAAACAAATTATAAAAAGGGCAATAGTTCCGATTAAAAAGGAAATCATCGACGCCACAAGCGGCGACCCAACAGCCGTGCGTAATTTCCCGTTGATGGACGTTTGAATAGGCGACATCATTCCAGCGAAAAAGCCCATAATCATAAATAAAAACATTGTTTTGGTAGCTTGTTTTTCCAATTGTCTCCCCCCCTAAAACCTTTGCATCAAGTAAACGCCAAAGAACATGAGTAATACGCCAATTAAGCGTTCAGGATTTAATTCGTGGACAGGCAGACTAAACCAACCAAATTGGTCAATGAGTATCGCCATCACCATTTGACCACAAACGGTCACCATTACTGTTAAGGCTGCACCTAATTTTGGTAATAACAAAATATTGTTTGTTAAAAAAATAGTTCCTAAAATTCCGCCACCAAACCAAATCCACCACGGACTGGTCATTATCGCATGACCGATGCTTGAATAATCATGGAAGGTTAGTAGTGAAATAATAACTAAAACGATACTCCCAACAGAAAATGATACAAAAGAAGCGATAAATGGTGACTCTGTATATCCCTTTAAACGTGTATTTACGGATGTTTGGATAGGCATTACCATACCCGCCAAGATGCCAGCTAACAAATAAAATAAAACCAAAACGTCTCCTTCTCTCTCTCAAATTTACTTCCATTATTTTACGCGCAATCAGACCATTTGTAAACAGCTTACTCACTTACTTTTGACTTATAGGTAATCATTTTAAAATGGGCTTCTAACGCGCTTTTGGCATTTTCATGAACCAACTCTAATAAAGCTTTTTTCTCACCCTTTTTAGGTACACGCACTTTTATATCTAGTGTTTTAGCTAGTAAAGTCGGATCTAGGGTATCTGGAATAAGTAGTTCTTTTGGTTCTAAGTGATTAGGATGCATATAAAATTGGACTAAATAACTTTCCACTACTTCAGACAGTTCTCCTGTATATTCAAATACTTTCGCTGTTCGGCCAACAATCGCGCCATTTCTCACAAAGAAAATTTGAACGGCACAATAATTATCACTACCTACAAAATGAACTATATCACGATGGCCAAAATCGCGTGTAATGACTTTTTGTTTTTCCGTAACACGGTCCAAAATATTTAAAAGCGCGTGTGTTTCTTTTGCGCGTTCAAATTCGAGCGCCTCCATTTGATTTTGCATGCGCTCTTTAATTTCCCTTTTGACGGCTTTTTGCCCGCCGTTTAAAAATTGTTTGATTTTTTTTATTTGGTCATTATATTCTTCTGGACTAACATTTCGCGCACACGGGCCGATGCACATACCCAAATGATAGTAAAAACATGGCCGGCCCTTTTTTCCAGAACAGTGGCAAAGGGGATATAATTTTTGAATGAGCTCAAGCGTTTCTGTGGCCATATAACGGCTTGCATAGGGCCCAAAGTAATGGCCGCCGTCGTTTTCAATTTCCTTTGTCAGTTCAAGGTGTGGATTTTGTTCGTTCGTAATTTTAATGTACAGATAACGAATTTCTTCTTTTAACATAACATTATAAGGTGGTTGATATTTCATGATAAGTGTCATTTCTAAAAGAAGGGCCTCTTGTTCTGAGTCCGTTAAAATAAGTTCAAAATCAACAATATGGTGAACTAATCGCGCCGTTTTCCCACTTTGCGTTTTTGTAAAATAAGATTTTACACGTTTTTTTTAAATTTTTTTGATTTCCCTATATAAAGAATATCACCGTTTTTATCTCGGTAAATATAACATCCTGGCGATTCAGGCAAAGTTTGAAGTTTTTCTTTTAGTTTATTTTTCATGCGACACCTCCAAAAAACATATGTTCGCCACTTTATTTTAGCCCTTTCGTTCAAGTTTGTAAAGATACCACGGTATTACCGCTTTATGGTAAAAAGTATCCGTTTAGTTATATAGGTTTCAAACTGAATTTAATTGCACACTGTCATTTTATTAATTCAATAAGTTCATAAAAAAGCCCTCACTTAAGCAGATAGCAGGAGCTTCCAATTTATATTTTTTCACCTAATGCAGTGAATACCATCTATTCTAACCAGCCTTTTCTTTGTAAGAATTTATCTGGAATTCGTAATCTTATATCCTCGTCTAACTCTTTACAAAATTGCCCAATATTTTTTAAATCATACCACCCTATACTGTTTTTCACATCAACTCCATAATTCCCAAAATTAATTCCGCATCCTATCGCCCCTCTATTATAACTAAACTCAATTATAAACGAGTTATACAACTCAAAACGAAAATTAAACATTGGGTAAGGTGTATCTGTCACATTATATATGGATATTGTATCAATTTTATCCCCAAAATATGTTTCAAATTCGTTTGCTATTTCATCTACCAACTGGTCACTTTTTTTTGACTGCAATCCAAACATCTCCTTCTTGTTTTAATCGTTTATAATTGTGTTCACTTTTCAAATAGTTCCATTCTTTACGTAAATAACTATCTTTATAAGCATCTAACATTGGGTCATGTGAAAATCGTATAGTTTTCCCGTCCTTCACTGCCCTTTCAAGTGCCGGTATATTAAATTGTTCAAACATCTCATCAGGTGTTAACTTATATTTGGTTTCAATCACAGACCATTTTTGTCCTAAATCAAAATACATCGAGTCATTACCCGCTTTTGCTATGTAGGAATCTGGACCCGCCTTTCCCCAGTTAGCCACTCCATTTTCCATAGCTGGAGTATATTTTCCAAGCATCATGGAATCTGTTTTGACATTATGCAAGGAAGCTTTCGCTATTTTAGCATGCTCATTAATAGGAATCTTCCCACCCATCATGTCCACTTTTATCTCTTTATAACGAATCGCCGCCGCACTCAAGCCGAGCCCAAGCACCACATCCGTCAATCCCGATTCATCAATCTTCCCTTTCCACTCCTGCACATAGGCAGAGGCTTGGAGGACTTTCCCGGTGCCGCCAGAATACACTTTCCCGTTCATATAGTAGGTACCCTTTTGCCACGCTTTGGTGATTTTTTTATCGAGGTCCGCTAAGGTGATTATAGTATATTTCTCTGCATCTTGGTAGCGCCCCGTCTGTTCGATATACTTTTGTAGCTTCATATTTTGAACGCGTACCCCATCTTTTTCTAACACCCACATTACCGCATCTTTTCCGGTGTTATCTTTGTACACCACAGCCAATATCTCATAGTCTTCTAGCTGTTCATCTAATTTTGGATCGATTCCGCGTGCTTTTTGAAGGGAGTCCTGCAAACTTTTCATCGCAGGAGCAAATGTTTTCGCTACCGTATAAGTGCCCGTCTCTTCATTAAAGTGGACTTGTTGGTGGAGAACATCTACCGCACGCTTCGCCGCCTGCACTAATTCGATAAGGGGTTCAAAAAAATGAGTATGGCTTTGCTCAAATTGTAAGTACTTTTCAAGAATCTTTTCTTGTTCCACGGCCTCGATAAAATCAAGACGCAAAGTTTGAGCTCTTCCCTCGTAAATTCCCGCTGTAGAGCCCGATAAAGATTGCTGTAACGCTTCTTGTTTCCTTCGAATACTTTTCACTTTTTCCATCGCTTGCCCCAATAAAACGGCATCAATTCGCGCATTAGGCGAAGGGTCCACCTGACTATGAAACGCTTGGATATATTGTGCCAAAAGCGCCTCACTCGTATCAAAAGCTTGTAAAATCGTCTCAATCAAGGGCGGATAGCTTGCTTCAAAATAAGATTTAGACGCTTCGACCGCTTTTCCCGATAAGCTATCATCCTGCACATAACGTTCGACTGTTTGTTTTAATTGGAGTAACCAGACACGCGCCTCCGCATTGGCTTGCTTTAAAATGGTTAGAAAATGCCTCACTTCTCCGATGTCAATTCGACTCATCCCATCTCCTCCTTACTTTTAGTATACCATTCTGGAAGATGTATAGGTGTGTCTATTTGTTGAATAAGGAAAAATATTAAATTGAAATTTTAACTTTTTATTTTATGTTATAATGTAAATACCATACTAAAAAGGATGATGCATAAGTGAAGCTGAAACAAAAAAAGAAATTACTTACTTATGAGGAACTTATTCAAAATATGAAAGACAAAGGAATAACTTTTCAAATAACCACTGAAGCTAAAGCAATTGAAATTTTAAAAGAAAATAACTATTATTATAAATTAGGGTCATATAGAAAAAACTATACATGCAATCGAAGTGGGAAATACGAGAATCTAGAATTTGCTTATTTATCAGATTTAGCCATATTAGATATGCGATTGAGATATATAATGCTACAAATGTGTTTAGATATTGAGCATTCTATTAAAACTAAACTATTAAAAAATATTACCTTGGATAAAAAAGAAGAAGGCTATAAAATTATGGAATCATTTTCGAAAAAGATGAGCGTAGAAAGATAGAACTTTTTAAAAAAGAGCAATACTACAATAAAAAACAGCAACTATGCTATACCTCGATATACCAAAAGTATTACGATAATCCACCCGTTTGGGTAGCTTTAGAATTGATGAGTTATGGAACCTTTGTAATGTTCGTAGAGCACTACTATTCTGATGTGTTTTTTAATAAAGATAACTTTAAGATGTCCAATGAACTATTAAAATTCGCCAAAAATATTAGAAATAAGTCTGCTCATAGTAGCCCTCTTATTTTATTCATAAAACCTGGAAAGGCTATTAATCCCTTTTTAAAAGAACAAAACAAAAATTATATAAAGCTCAGTGAGTCTCAACTTAGAGTTAAAAGAATTCATGACATATTTGCGACATTCCTTCTACACAAAACTTATTGCAGCCACGGAGTACAAGAGAACAAGAAAGAAATGCTCAATGATTATAAGATAAGGCTTCATAGAACAAAAGATTATTATTCATCTAACATTGACATTAAAAGATTTTTCACTGCTATCAATATACTAATTGACAAATTATATCAATATTGATATCATCTAACTAAGGAACAAGGTTTAAACCTTGGCATTATTATTGTACGCAATTTTAATGTTTAGAAGTACGGAAAGGATGTTCTTAACGAACATCCTTTTTTTATGAGCTACGGTGTTATATAAAATACCTTCCATTTTGATGGATAGTGCCTCTAATTTATAGTCTGGATTTGGTGTGATGATTTGACCACCTCACAAGTCTTTGTGATATCACCAGATTACGATTAAAAATAGGATAAATGAATTTCGGAAAGATTTTCGGCATAAAAATCTATGACTAAACTTCAAGCACACTCTCCCAGAACACCTTTACACTTCCATTTCAAAAGAATATACTTTAAAATAAAGAAGTAATGTGTTTTATGAATTATGGACTGAGGAGGATTATAAATGGAACACAAAAAACGGACAAGTTTTCCGAAAGATTTCTTATGGGGATCGGCTTCTGCAGCATATCAAATTGAAGGTGCGTGGGATGCAGACGGTAAAGGCCCATCGGTTTGGGATGAGTATGTTAGAATACCGGGTACAACTTACAAAGGAACAAACGGAGATGTTGCGGTAGACCATTATCATCGTTATAAAGAAGATGTTAAATTGATGGCAGATGCTGGTCTTAAGGCCTATCGTTTTTCAATTGCTTGGTCGCGTATTTTCCCCAAAGGAAAAGGGGAAGTAAATGAGGCCGGACTTAAATTTTATGATGATTTAATTGATGAACTTTTAAAATATGACATTGAACCACTTGTCACGATTTATCACTGGGATATTCCTCAGGCGCTTTTCGATGAATATGGTGGTTGGGAATCACGGGAAGTCATTCAAGATTTTACAAACTATGCCGTTACTTTATTTAAACGCTACGGTGACCGAGTAAAATACTGGGTTTCTTTAAACGAACAAAATATCTTTGTTGGAATGGGTTATGGTCAAGCTCTTCATCCGCCAAAAGTTTCTGATCCAAAACGGATGTATGCGGTGAACCATATCGCCAACTTAGCCAACGCTAGTGTAATAAAAGCCTTTCACGCGGTTTGTCCTGATGGGAAAATTGGACCTAGTTTTGCCTACACTCCTCACTATCCAATTGATACAGATCCAAAAAATGTTCAGGCTGCTGATGATGCGGAAGAATTAAATAGTTACTTTTGGATGGATGTTTATGCGTATGGACGTTATCCAAGTGCGGTTTGGAAATATCTTGAGGAACAAAATATTGCGCCTACAATTGAGGATGGCGATATGGAATTACTACGTGCCGGCACGCCTGACTTTATGGGTGTGAATTATTATCAATCTGCAACGGTTGCTTATAACCCACTTGATGGGGTTGGTATGAGTAATGAAATGAATACGACAGGTAAGAAAGGGACTTCAAAAGAGACCGGGGTTCCTGGCGTTTACAAGAAAGTTGTTAATCCTTTTGTAAAAACGACAAATTGGGACTGGACCATTGACCCGAAAGGTTTACAAATTGCCTTACGCCGCATTAATAGCCGCTATCAACTCCCTATTTTAATCACAGAGAATGGTTTAGGGGAATTTGATAAGCTAGAAGACGGACAAATTCACGATGACTATCGTATCGACTATTTGGCAAGCCATGTGACGGCAATTCGTGACGCGATTAGCGACGGGGTTACTATGCTTGGCTACTGCACATGGAGCTTTACAGATTTACTTAGCTGGTTAAACGGCTACCAAAAACGTTATGGTTTCGTGTATGTGGACCGCGATGTTTCTGATGATGCGCCGATGACACGTATTCCTAAGAAGAGCTTTTATTGGTATAAAAAAGTGATAGAAACAAATGGCGAAGAATTATAAAAAAAGTGGGATGGCACATGGCCATCCCACTTTTTATAAGGGCGTTTCAATTTATTTTGCGTTCACATATTCTGCTGATTTAATACCGGCTTGACGTCCGAAAATAATAATTTCTGCAACCGAGTTTCCACCAATACGATTTTCACCGTGTAATCCGCCAGCTACTTCCCCTGCTGCAAATAAACCCGTAATTGGTTTACCATCTTTATCCAGAACTTCGGTGTTCGTATTAATTTTCACACCACCCATTGTATAATGAATGCCAGGCCCAATTTTAATCGCATAATATGGCGCTTTTGATAAATCATTATCCATTCCAGTTTCACGACCGAATTCAGCGTCTTTTTTAGCTTTTACGCTACTATTCCACGTATCTAACGTTGCTTTCAAATCATTTGCCGGAACATCCATTTCTTTCGCTAATGCTTCAACTGTATCCGCTTTTTTCACAAAGCCCATTTCTTCATATTGTTTAATGGCCTTCACACGTTCTGTAACCCCTGCATCAAAAACTAAGTAAGCTGATTTTGCAGGCTCTTTATTAATGGCTGCTGTTACTTTATCGCGTGTATCTAGTTCATTTGTGAAACGTTTGCCATCGTTATTTACTAAGATGGCCCCTTCACCACGAACGGCTTCCCCGATTAAATACGATTTTTCTTGTTGTACAGTAGGATGAACTTGAATTTGATCCATATCCACTACTGTCCCGCCAAGTTTTTCAATCATTTTAATACCATCGCCTGTGCTACCTTCTTGGTTCGTTGTCACATACCCTTTTAAATCAGGACGAACTTTTTCAATCATGTCCGCATTGGCACCGTAACCACCTGTTGTCACAATAACTGCATCTGCCGCAATTTCTTTTTCTGTCTTATTATTAAATAAGACTTTTACGCCACTCACTTTTCCATCTTTTTGCATGATTTCTGTTACATTTGCATTAACAAATGTCGGGATTTTTTCTTCTTGAACGTTCCCTAAAAGGCCATCTACTAAGTATTGTCCTACTGCAGAACCATCTTCAGGACGATGCGTTCTTTTTTCGTTCATTCCACCTGTAATGGTAATATTGTTCAATTTAATGCCTTTTGTATCTAGCCAGTCAATCGCGTCTGCGGAATTATCTACGAAGAAGCGGAGCATCTCTTTATCGTTTGTTCCGTGTCCGCCTTCTAAAGTTTCCTTATAAAAAAGGTCGTTACTGTCCTTAATCCCTTGCTCTTTTTGGAATTTTGTTTCGGAAGCATTCATTCCTGATGAGGCTTTCGATGTATTTCCTCCGGCAACCGGCATTTTTTCAAAAATAACGGGGTTTAAGCCTTTTTCTTTCGCTTCAAGAGCGGCTGTCATTCCAGCGCCGCCCGCACCAACGATAACAATATCATATTGATCTTTTAATTTATCCATGGCCGTATAACTTGCCTGGGATGCTCCCGAATTCACTTCCGCTGCTTCTTCTTTTTCGCTAGACTTGCCCTTATTTTTTTCATTTGCCTTATCACTAGACCCGCACCCTGCAAGCACAAGTGTGATAGAAAGGATAAAAATAAGTGCTGCTACTAATTTCTTTTTCATTGTTAAACCTCCATTTTATTCCCTTTTTCACGTTTTACGCCCTTATATCGTGAACACATGAACAATCATAACATAAAAAATTTACTTTGTGTGCTGTTTCACAAAAATTGTGCATAAAAAACCCTTACGCGGGTAAACGCCTAAGGGCCTTAAATACTTATTCTATACTTTACTCTTCAAAATGAGGATCTCTACCACCACGCATCATATCGGGGTTCATCCCATGAGGAAAATCACCGCGTCTAGGTCCGTCGCCGCGAAAACCAGGATGGAAACCATGACCTGGTCCAAAGCCGCCGCGCATTTGTTCAGGATTAAATTCCGGCATTCCCTCTTCTTTCGTCATATCAGCTTGCAAACCTTCTACATGCGCCGTTAAACGCTCCAATAATTCCGAAAGCGTCTCCTGCTCCTCATCCGACAAACAATCAAATACATGGCCAGATTCTACGCTAGGATGACTCATTTCTTCCGCTTTTTCTTTGCCTAAATCGGTCAAAGTTACATTCATCACACGACGATCATCTTGAGACGGCTCACGTGTGATATAGCCACTCTTTTCAAGTTTTGAAAGCAGTTCTCCTAAAGACTGATTACGCATATCAAGCAAATAGGCTAATTTTTTTTGCGTAATTTCAGGTTGCATTTTTAAAATTGCAAGTACACGTCCTTGCCCCCGATAAGGTTACCAAACGGGCCAAAGCGCTGCATTTTCATACCTTGATAACGCCATAATAAACGATCGAGTGTCAAGAATTGTTTCATTAAATTTTGTTCTTCCATTTTAAATCATCTCCAAGTTTTATTATAAAGGTACCTTATGTTCTGTATTATAAAGGCACCTTCATATTTTGTCAACAAAAAAGAAAAGGCACCTGATTAAAAATCAAATACCTTTTCTTTTTTATACGCGCGTCTTTTCCAAATGCGCGATATCATTTAGTTTCACTACACGAAACTCGCCGTTTTCATAGTCAACTTGACTGATACTTGTATTTAAAATACGTTCACCTTTTAGCCGATGATCGGCCATTTTGCCGCCGCCAAGAAGATACATAAGAAGCGTTAACGTCATGCCGTGAGATACGACAAGTACATTTCCACTTTTTTGTTCAGAGATAAGCTTTTGAATGCCTTTTTGGACACGTTCTTCTAACTGATAGTAGGTTTCGCCGCCGTTTTCACGCGCATCGAATGTGGCCGGGCTATGAAGCATAGCGTGTCGCGCTTCTTTAAACTGATCATCTAACTCGCTAACGCGGACGCCCTCCCAAGAGCCAAAGCTCATTTCACGAAATTCTTCTGTGAGGTGAATGGGAACTTTTTTTCCACTTAAAATATATTTGGCTGTATCTTGTGTACGTTTACTCGGACTTACATATGCGGCTTTAAAACGAATATCTTGAAGTGCTTCACCGACTAAAATCGCGCCATTTTTACCTTCTGACACAAGTGGTGAATCTCCCCACCCTTGCATTTGGCCCGTTAAATTCCACTCTGTTTTACCATGCCTTACAAAATAAATTGTGAGTTTGCCTTGTTCCAATTCATTTCCTCCTATAATCAAACACTAATGTGTTCATTGTACCACTCTAGGTATTTTTTTAAAAGAGGAGGAATTTAACATTTTTTCGCTTTATAGCTTGGCTAGGCTCATTGAAAGCGGTTTAGTCGCCTTGTAAATTTCACGATAAATGGCATATATTTTTTCATATGCGAGCGCATTTTCTTCGTTTGGCGTATAAATTTTATCGCTATAGGTGACGAAAAGCTTGGCACACTCATTTAGGCTTGAAAAATAGTTTAAGCCTGTTGCCGCAATCATTGCTGCGCCAACACCTGGCCCTTGTTCATTGGCTAAAGTTCGTACATTTCGATTGTAAATGTCTGCCTGCATTTGGAGCCACAGCGGGTTTTTGGCACCGCCGCCAACTGCAATGATTTCCGCCGCATCACGTCCTGCCAGTTTTAACAGCTCAAAAGTATCTCGCAGTGAAAACGTAATTCCTTCTAGAACGGCTCGCATAAAGTGGCTGCGCGTGTGTCTGCCATCAATGCCGATAAATGCCCCGCGAATTTCGCTATCTGTATACGGTGTCCGCTCTCCGCTTATATACGGTGTAAAAAGTAGTCCCAAAGCGCCGACTGGAATACGGCTCGCACTGGAAAAAAGCTCGTCAAAACTTTCTTCCGGTGCAAATTCCCGTTTAAACCAGTTCAAACTATTGCCCGCCGAAAGCGTAACACCCATGGAATAAAAAGCCGTATCTTCTATATGATTAAAGAAATGTAAAGGTGTTCTGCCGGCCTCCAAAACGTTCGACTCAAAATTTAGGAAGACGCCACTCGTTCCAATGCTTGAAAGTGCAAGACCCGGTCGAGTGATGCCAGACCCAATTGCGGCCACCGCATTATCCGCCCCGCCCATGAAAACTTTGACGTCCGTTTTAATCCCAAGCTTTTGTGCCATTGTAACAGTTACCGCGCCAATACAGGTCGTGGAAGAAACAAGTTTTGGAAGTGCCTGTTTAGGGATTTGGAACGCGTTTAAAATTTCATCCGAATATACTTTCTTTGTGACATCTAAAAGTAGCGTTCCTGCTGCATCGGAGTAATCGGTACATAGTTCACCTGTTAATATATAAGCTAAATAATCTTTTGGCAAACAAAAATGGGCCGCCTGTCGCCAAGTTTCTGGTTCATTTTGGGTAAGCCAAACTAATTTAGGAAGCGTAAAGCCTTCTAACACGGGATTTCGCGTAATTTCTCGAATATCCGGCATCGTCCGATAAATAAACTGACACGCTTCCGTCGTTCGTACATCGTTCCATAAAATCGCAGGACGCACCACTTTCATCTCGCTATCCATCACGACTAAGCTGTGCATTTGGCCCGAAAAGCTAATTCCGGCAAGTTTTTCTTTTAAATTAGAGACTTTTTGGTGTAGCACCTCAAAAACCGCGTGTAGCGCTCCGACCCACTCGGCCGGATTTTGTTCGCTATACCCCTTTTTTTCACTAATGAACGGATAATCACTCGATGCCTCGGCCACCCATTCGCCCTTCTCAGTCATCAACACTGCTTTAAGTGCACTTGTTCCTAAATCCAACCCTAACACATAAGCCATTTTCTTCTCCTTTATACTAAATAATCGTTCAAGCGGGACTTCACATATTCGATGTGGCTAGACTCGTTTTGGATAGAATCATGTGCTAACGCATATTCAGTCAGCGTTTTAAAATCTTCCTTGTCATCTAAAATACGTGCGCCAACGCCTTCCTTAAAACTGCGATATCGTTCTTCTTTTATTTTATCAAAAAAGCGATCTTCTGTTAGTTTGGCTGCTGCCTTTAAACCTCTTGCGTATGTGTCCATGCCTGCGATATGCGCCAGTAGCAAGTCTTCCATCTCAAAAGATGTTCGTCTAACTTTGGCATCAAAATTAATCCCGCCTGGTGCGATGCCGCCGTTTTGAAGTATTTCATACATCGTAAGGGTTGTGTCGTAAATGTTTGTTGGAAATTCATCCGTATCCCAGCCTAGAAGAAGGTCCCCTTGATTGGCATCAATAGAGCCTAGTGCCCCGTAAGTTCTAGCCACATTTAATTCGTGTTCAAAAGTGTGCCCGGCAAGCGTGGCGTGGTTTGCTTCTAAATTCAGTTTAAAATCATTTTCAAGACCATATTTTTGTAAAAACGCCATCGTAGTAGCGGCATCAAAATCGTATTGATGCTTCGTGGGTTCTTTTGGCTTCGGCTCAATTAGAAACTGCACATCATGTCCGATTTCTTTTGCATAGCGAATCGCCATTTTATACATCCGTGCCATATTCGCTTGTTCAAATTCCATGTCTGTATTAAGAAGGGATTCGTAACCTTCTCTACCGCCCCAAAAACGTAATTCTGCCCACCTAATTTTTTACTAATATCGAGCCCTTTTTTAATTTGAGCAGCTGAAAATGCGTATACATCTGCATGATTTGTCGAAGCAGCACCATTTAAAAAGCGTGGATGTGTGAAAAGGTTTGCTGTGTTCCATAGCAATTTAATCCCCGTCTGTTTCATCTTATCTTGAATTAAATCCGTTATTTCATCCAAATTGTGCATAAATTCTTGTAAAGAATTTCCTTCCGGTGCAATATCCACATCATGAAAACAAAAATATTCCACGCCAAGCTTCTCTAAAATTTCAAAAAACATCTCCACACGATTTCGCGCAAGCTCCATTTCATTTTCACCAAAAACATGACGCACATTCGTCGCAGCACCAAACGGGTCAGATCCGTCTTGAGTCATGGTATGCCAATAAGCAACCGCAAAGCGCAAATGCTCCTTCATCGATTTCCCCAAAAACCACTTCTTCCGGATTATAATGTCTAAAAGCAAACGGATTTTCTGACGTTACACCTTCATAATTTATTTTTTCAATTTGTTTAAAATACGTCATAATACTCTCCTTTATTTTTCGTTTTCTCGAAACGCACGATTTCGTTCTTCTAACTCTACTAAATATTGTTTTTCTTGTTTATCTGCACGATAGAAAAATAGGGCAATTGCAGCAATCGCAAAACCGATAATTGGAATCCAGACGAAATTAAATTCAATCGCACGAAGTGATTCGGTCGTTTGCGTCTGGTTCGCCTGATAACCGCCCGTAGCCAAAATTAAAGCCGTCAAGGCGCCGCCGATACCCATACCAAATTTTGCCCCAAAGCTAGAAGCAGAAGTTAATAGCCCTTGAGCGCGTACGCCATTTTTCCATTCTCCATAATCCACCGTGTCGGCTAACATAACAGACAATAATCCGGAAATAAAGCCGGTTCCAAATGCATTGACGACAACGCCTAAAATAATAATGGCGATACTCAAATTGTGTGCCCCAATACCCATAATAATTTGGCCAATAATCGCAAGCGCTAGGCCCATAACCATCGTATTTCTCTTACCAAAGCGATTCGCTACAGCTGGTGTAAAGAGCAGTGTGAGAAGCGATCCAAACGCCAGCGCCATAATAATCGGAACTAAATCTTCTCGGCCAAGATTGTATTTAAAGAAATAAACCGTCGTTTGATTTTTCATCGTCATAGCCATCCAGTAAATAAAGTTCATTAAAATCATAATCATCCATGGCCAGTTGCGTTTCATTGCTTTTACGCTATCCTTCACGCGCACCACTTTTTGAACGTTTGTGACGCGCTCTTTGGTGTTTACGAAAGTATTTAGAAGTAAAACAACAGCTACTATTGAAAAAAGTAAAATGGTTAGGAAAAATCCTTTTTGCTGATCTCCTGAACCTAAAAGGGCCACAATTGGCAAGGTGAAAACGGTCACGATAATTTGTCCTAGTGTCCCGCCAAATTGCCGAATGGTGCCTAGTACAGTCCGTTCTTTTGGATTATTTGTTAAGCTAGGCAAGATAGAGGTGATTGGTAAATTGACACATGAATAAAAAATACCAACCAAAATATACGTCACATAAGCCCAAACGATTTTGCCGCCGTCTGACAAGTCAGGCGTTGTAAAAGTTAAAACACACATTAAGCCAAACGGAATGGAAAACCATAAGAAAAACGGTCTACTCTTCCCCCATTTGGTATGAGTTCGGTCAATAAAAATCCCAATAATTGGCCCATCAAACGCATCAATTACACGTGCGACTAAAAATAGTGTCCCAACTGCCGCTGCACTAATGCCGTAAACATCGGTATAAAAAAACATTAAATATGTTCCGATAACTTGAAATGCTAAATTACATGCTGTATCACTTAAGCCATAACTAATTCTTTCTTTCCATGGAACCATCGCTTTTAGCGGTGCTGCTTCTTTTATACGTTCTGTTGCTTCCATTTCGTTACCCTCACTTTTTTAATTTTTATTGTAGACGAAGTTTTTTTGCTCCCTCAAAACGCTCGGTTTCAGCTGAAATTTGCTTATGCCACAGAACCGAATAATTGTCTATATTTTCTACTTCTAAAGAAACTTTCTCACCTTCTTTACTTACTTTGACGCAAGCCACTTTTTCCCCTGTTTTAGAATAAATATCCTTTGAAACAGAAATATCTGCACCAAGAAAACCGTATACATGGATTTCAGGATTTGCCGCATAATCGTATTCAGCATGCGCATCTTCTCTTCCCATCACAATAATACTATTCTCTTTAGCTAGAAGCGGAAATGACATATAATCGTGGATTTCGCTATACCATTTTTCTCCTTCATAGGTTTTTTCGGTTAAAATGTTCGTCCATTTTCCTTTCGGCAAGTAAAATTCACCTCTACCCACAGAATTAAAAATCGGTGCCACAAGAAGAGAATCGCCGAGCATATATTGCCTGTCAAGCGTTCCAGCCGTTACATCTTCTGGGAAACTCATTACCATCGGACGCATCATGGGAATACCCGTTTGACTCGCACACACAGCATGCGCATACAAATACGGCATCAAGCGTAATTTTAGTTTAGTAAATTTACGCGTTACTTCCGTCGCCTCATCATCAAACACCCACGGAACACGGTATTCTACATTGCCATGGTAGCGACTATGGGAGGATAAAAGCCCAAACTGTCCATCTTTTATAAATGTCCGGTGTGGCACCTTCTTCAAATCCGCCAATATCATGACTCCAAAAACTAAAACCGGATAACATAAAGGATAAGCCGCCTCGAAGTGATTCTGCCATGGACTCATAGGTTGATAAACAATCGCCTCCCCAGTGAACTGGAAATTTTTGACTTCCTGCCGTAGCCGATCTTGCAAACACTACCGCTTCACCAGGCTTTTTACGTTCTAAAAGTTCATATACAGCCTCATTATACTGATACGCATAATAATTATGCATTTTCTCCGGATCAGAGCCATCAAAATAGGTCACATCTGTCGGGATTCGTTCACCGAAATCTGTTTTAAATGCATCAACACCCATATCCATTAATGCCTCAAGTTTCGATAAATACCAAGCTTTGGCATCTGGATTGGTAAAATCAACAATGGCTTGGCCGCCTTGCCACAAATCCCATTGCCATACAGAACCGTCTTGCCGCTTGATAAAGTAACCGTTTTCTTTTCCTTCTAAAAATAATGGCGATTTTTGGGCAATGTACGGGTTTATCCAAACACAAATTTTCAAACCTTTTTCCTTCAAACGTTTTAACATCGCTTCCGGATTTGGGAAAACACGTTTATCCCATTCAAAATTACACCATTCAAAATCTTTCATCCAAAAACAATCAAAGTGGAAAACTTCAAGCGGAATATCACGCTCCGCCATCCCATCAATGAAGCGATTAACCGTTTTCTCGTCATAATCCGTACAAAATGATGTGCTAAGCCATAAACCAAACGACCAAGCTGGAGGTAAGGCAGGTTTTCCCATAATATCCGTATATTTTTGTATAATACTAGCCATTGTCGGACCATAAATGATGTAATACTCTAAAGTTTCCCCCGCCACACTAAATTGATTTTTCGACACATGTTCTGTCCCGATTTCAAAAGATACGTGCTCCGGATGATTAACAAAAACACCATAACCTTTATTGCTGATGAAAAAAGGAACATTTTTGTAGGACTGATCGCTACTTGTCCCCCCGTCCTTATTCCAAATATCAACAGTCTGCCCGTTTTTGACAAAATTGGTAAATCGTTCACCTAAACCATAAATATTTTCCCCAACAGAAAGGTTCAGACGTTCCCGCATAAATGCCCCTTCAGCTGACTCAATATAGCCTTCTCCGCCTACATCAGACGAGGTGAGTAAAGTATCCTCTCCAAAAAATGAAATCTTATAATCTGTCTTATGTAGCTCAGCTTTTAAGTGACCTGACTGAATAATGATTTTCTCTTCTTCATCCGTCGTTTCTAGCGCCATCTTATTTTTTGTAACTGGAAATTCCGGGCCTTTCTTTTCTTCGCCATCATGATGCGTTAAGGTGACTTTTAAAATATCTTTTTGAGGCGCTTCAATGCTTGTCGTCATCATTCCCAAATTTAACGTATCGCCTCTTGTAACAATTTTTTTAAATGGTGCAAAAACCTCCATTGAATCCGCTTTCATTTTGTAATCAAAAATTTCTTTTGGCGTATGAATTGTGTAACCTTCCTTGACGAGCCAAATACCATCTGTAAATTTCATGACTTTTCCTCCCATTCTTAAACGTTTGCAAAAGTTTCGTTTTGAGTTTGTTAGCATAATAAACTAACTAACCATAATATAAAGGAATACAGTTTCTTTTGTCAAGTCTTTTTGCTAAAATAAAAAGAGAAAGCGGGGGAAACGGATGTTTACTAATCGTGCAGGAATTCGAGAATCAAACGAACGAATCGTTTTAAATACCATCGCGCAAAAAGGACCACTCTCACGTGCGCTATTATCAGATACCATCGGGTTAAATAAAGCGACCATTTCTGATATTGTTAAAAAATTAATGGCACAAAAATTAATAAATGAAGTCGGTATCGGCGAAAGTACAAACCAGGGCGGACGAAAGCCCATTATGCTTGAACTAAATGCAAAAGCCGGTTTTTCCGTAAGCGTGGATATTGGCTATAATTACATGGATATCATGATTCAACGCCTAGACGGCACCGCCTATAAGCGCGAACTATTCCCCTTCATCGTAATCAAAAGGGAAACGATTATCCAAGAAATCTCAAATAAACTTGATATATTCCTTTCAAGTCTACCAAAATCACCTTTTGGCATTGTTGGTATTTTAATTGCCATTCACGGCATTGTTTTGGACAATCAAATTCAATTTACGCCGGCCTATGATTTAGCAGGTTTGGATTTTTCAAGCGTACTGCGTGAACAATTTGCCTGCCCGGTTTATGTAGAGAATGAAGCTAACCTTTTAGCAGTTTCCGACCATACAAAAGAAGAAAGCTATGCAAACCTCGTGAGTATCAGTATTCATTCAGGTATTGGTAGCGGCGTTATTTTAAATAACGAACTTTATACTGGCGTGAACGGTTATGCTGGTGAAATTGGCCATATGCAAATTGTGACTGAAAACGGCAAACCTTGTCCGTGTGGTGCTTTTGGTTGTCTGGAATGCTATGCTTCTGAAAAACATATTTTAGATACCTATCAAGCGCGCACCGGAAATAAAAATGCGCTTGTGACCAATTTATGTCGCGCTTTTATGGAAAAAGAAGCGGAGGCAGTCGCTGTAATTGAGGATATGATTCGCTATTTAGCTATTGGTATCCAAAATTTAACTGCACTCTATAATCCGGAAATCATTTTTATTAATAGTGAAATTTCACGTCTCATCCCAGATTTCACAAAACAAATCGAAACAAGGCTAACTTCCTTTACATCCAAAAACATCGCCATAAAGAAATCTCATCTAGGCGAAGAAGCCATTTTATACGGGGCAGGGTATCTGATTATCCAGCGTTTTTTAGCCTCCTAAAAAAGGCAAGGAAACAATAAAAAGTTTCCTTGCCTTTTTAATTTATTTTCTACTTGAAACCAACAACCCTATTTTTCATCCGCTAAAAAAACAAGGCCAGCAGTCGCTTTCGCTTTCGTCACAACATCCATGACCACTAAACTATGATCAAGGCGACGAAGCATCTCTTCTTTATCCTGTTCTGTGATTATTCGCGAAAAAGCCGCAAATTCATCATACATCCGATGCTCGCTATCTTTTACATCCACATGCTCATCTTCCCCGTTGTTTGGTAAAAATTCAAAAGAATCACATACACTAACCGTTCCATTTACATGAATCGTTCCCGCGTCACCTTGGACATTTGCAGAAATAGGCGCTTTGCTATCTTTAGAACCAATGCAAACCGCTTTAAAATCACCGTAATCCATGGCTAAAATGCCCGACGTATCAATGCCTTTTTCGATATTGGCATAATAAAATACATCTTTCGGCGCTCCAAATAGGCCGACCACAAAATGAATATTATAGATATTTAAATCCATCAACGCCCCACCAGACATTTCACGGTTAAAAGCTGGTAAAATATTCCCTGCTTTAAAAGCATCATAACGCGAGGAATACTGCGAATAGTTCGCCTCCACGATTTTAATTTTCCCAAGACGACCTACTCGTTTTTTAATTTCCAAAAAGTTTTTAATATATTGATTCGTAATCGCCTCTAACAAAAACAAATCTTTCTCTTTGGCTAAATCAACAAGAATTTGTAGCTCCTTGGCGTTCGATGTAAAGGGCTTTTCACAAATGACGTGTTTGCCATGCTCGAGCGCGCGCTTTGTATATTCAAAGTGCAAATGATTCGGAAGCGCCACATAAACCGTATCAATCGTATCGTCATTTAAAAAGGCCGAAAAATCCGTATGCACTTTTTGAATGTTATATTGCTGTTGTAAATCTTCCAGTTTCGCTAAACTTTTTTCGCGACCATAAATGGCTGCAAGTGTAATTTCAGGTAGCTCCACAAAAACAGGTAACAAATCATGTACAATCATTCCCGAACCTACAATACCTAATTTCATTTTACCAACACTCCTCTACACCTTTTTCTAAAATTTGCATTTGCAGTAAAGTTTCAACATCGCTTACTTGCTTTTCCCGTCCGTTTATAATCGCATCATGCAGGCCGTCGTACACGCGTCCATAATCGCCCACTTCAGAAATAATTTTTTCCTCATGATACACCCCGTTTTCATCCACATAAGTGAGCGTCCCGTAGTGCTCTTGTAAATCAATCCCAAAATCTGCGTTTTCAGGCATATAAAACAATTTTAAATGTTCTTCTTGTCTATCTTTTGTTTCTTTCACAAAAGAGCCTTTTTTGCCGTAAACTACAAAGCTTGGACGTGCTTTTAAGCGGAAATAACTCGACTTTACAGAGACTTTTAGAATATTGTAGTAAAAATCAAGGTCAAAATAGTCGTTCATCCGATTTTCGCCTAGTAACTGCCGCACATCATAATGGATTTTATCCGGCTTTCCGAAATAAGATAAAACTTGGTCAATAGTATGGCAGCCATGGCCGTATAAATAGCTATTATAAAACTCAAATTTGTGCGCCGCTTCAGGAACTTCCGGCCTAAAATAATCATAATGCATTTCAACTTCTAAGAGGTCGCCTAGTTTACCACTTTCAATTACACGTTGTACGGTTAAAAAGTCGGAATCGAAACGGCGGTTTTGGTAGCACTGGACGATTAATCCTTTTTCTTTAGCCAAATTAAAAATTTCCTCGGCCTCTTTATACGTCATCATAAATGGTTTTTCAACTAAAGCATGTTTTCCTGCTTCTAAAACTTGCTTAGCAAAACTAAAATGAGACTGTTGCGTTGTAGCAACAACAATCATTTGAATTTCTGAATCTGCCAGTAATTCTTCTAAATTCGTTGTATAATGAATATGATCGAATTTTTTCCATGCATCATGATCTGGGTTTCTTCGGTAAATCGTTTTTACACGAATATTATCCCTTTCTAATACAAATGGTAAATGGTATCGATTGGTACTCTTCCCATTTCCGATATAACCGATAGTTAGCATCATTTGTCCTCCTCGTTCTCCTTTGATACTTTTATCTTATAAGTATTTGGCGAAAAAGGCTACCAATTGTATTTCTATCGCTTCATTTAGAAAAAATTGTTCCAAACCTTATCCAGTAAACTTACTTTTTGTACAAAAAGTTCATGAAAGGGGCTTTTTTATGCTTTTAACGAAAATGAAAAATATGGTCAATTTTACGTCCACTGAAAAGGAAATTGCGACATTTATTATTAAAAATACAGATATAATGGAGCATTTAACCATTCAAGAGCTTGCGAAACAGACCTATTCATCGCATGCTACCATCATCCGTTTTACTCGAAAACTGGGACTTTCGGGGTTTCGAGAATTTAAAATTGCGCTTGTTAAAGATATTCAAAACCGGGAGTATCCCCTTTCTGACGTTGATCCTAACACGCCTTTTAAAGCAAACGACTCCCTTATGGATATTAGCCGGGAAATGATGGAACTTACGCAGCAAACTGCTAGGGAGAGCTTTCAACTTTTAACGGAGGATGCGCTTCAGGAGGCCACGAGTAGGCTTCATTCGGCTGACCGAATTTTTTTGTTTGCTGTTGGTGATTCACAAATCCGGGCAGAGAGCTTTCAAAATAAATTATGGAAAATTAACCGCTACACCATTCTTGCAACAAAAAGAGCAGAGTGGGCAGTTCACACGGCCAATATGACCACACGCGATTGCACGCTTTTTATTAGCTACGATGCAAAATCAAAACTTGATGTAACGGCTGCCAAATTTTTAAAAGAGCGAAAAATCCCGATGATTCTTCTTACCTCTCATTCGACGAGCGAACTTAGCCAACTGGCCGATATTTCCATTTCTATTCCGAAAACTGAAGATAAGACAACTCTTAAAATTTCAACGTTTGCCTCTCAAATTGCCTTTGATTATGTTCTGAATGTATTTTTTGCCACACTTTATCAAATGGACTACACGGAAAATAGAGCGTATCTAGCTAAAAACCAAGCTTTCTTCCAAGAAAATGATATTTAAAAAGACCCCCATTTGGAGGTCTTTTTATTATTTATCCGTATCAAGCGGTGTCAAATGCGCTTCAATTTCAGCGCGTCTGCTTTCAAATTTTGGTGGCAACTCCACGTAAGTTCCGCGTTCCACTTCAAAATCCGTTTGAAATCCCGGGCCGTCTGTTGCAAGTTCAAACAAAATGCCGTTTGATTCCCGGAAGTATAATGAATGGAAATAATAACGGTCAATAAATCCTGAATTAGTGTACCCTGCGTCAGAAATCCGTTCTACCCACTCAAGCATTTCAGCATCATCTTTCACGCGAAAGGCTACATGATGAATTCCTCCGGCACCTAAATTTTGCGACTCTAAATCCGGACGCGATTCAAGATGAATTTCAGTATCCATACCTCTTTCACCAGTGTGATAAACGGTAAGCAATTTTTCATTTTCTTCGTAAGCTCCTGCACGTTTAAAGCCTAATAATTTCGTTAACACCGCATCCGTTTTTTTCTTTTTTTAAAAACAGAAATGCGTACAGGCCCTAAGCCTATAATGGCATATTCAATCGGAACTGGACCATCCTTAAATGGATGTGCTGCTTCTTTCCTCTCATTTTCCTCATCCGATACTAAATGAATCGTTAGACCATCCACATCCTTAAAACGAATTATTTTACGGCCAAATTGTTTTTCGCCTAAACTATGAAAAACTTCAAATTCATCTAAACGTTTATCCCAATAATCTAGTGCCGCATCATTTGGCACGCGCAAACTTAGCGCTGAAATTTGGTTGCGCCCAGGACGGTTTTTCACCATATTAGGCACTTCAAAAAATGTAACGGCTGAACCAGGGCTACCGATTTCATCGCCGTAATATAAATGATACGTATAAGGATCATCTTGATTCACAGTTTTTTTCACAAGACGCAAACCCAATACTTTTGTATAAAAATCAAAATTTCTTCTAGCATTTTCAGTAAAAATAGAAATATGATGTAATCCTAGTAATTCCATTATTTCTGCCCCCTAATTTAATTTTTTAAGTAAATCAAGCAGCTGTTTTTGTTCTTCGCGCGTTAATTTACTAAATTGCTCTCGTTGAAACGCTTCTTGCTTTGGAACAAGTTCATTGTAGCAAGCAATCCCTTTTTCCGTTAACATAATAAATTTTTCACGGCCTACTTTTTCGCGGCGCACATATTGTTGTGTTTCGAGTTTTACGAGTAACTGTGTGATATTCCCTTTTGTCACAACCAATTTTTTGCCCAGTTCTTGTTGTGTAAACTTACCTTCTGGACCGATTTGGGCTAGCAAATCGAACATGGCTGTTGAGATTCCGGCTTCTTTAAAATTTTGATTGGTGAGCTTCATATTGCGATTATAAAAACGACTTAAGCGAAACCAGAGGACAACGCCTAGTCGGTCATCTTTTTTTACCATCTCAAACCGCCTCCTTTTATTTAGTTTAGTACTAAACTAAATAAAAAGCAAGTTTTTTAACTTACTTCCCCTCACTCACAAAGTCAAGTAGCTCCTCTACTACTTTTTGCGTATCGGCCTGCTTAATTCCTAAAATATGCGAATGCCAAATCCCATCAATGGTATAGCGAACAAAATGGGATTTTTCGGGACCAATTTCAGGAGCAAGGCGGCTAAAGTCCTCATCATAAACCGCATTCCACTCTTCATTATCGACATCTTGGGTAATGACAGATGCTAAAAGGGCTGCGTGAAGTCCAATTAAATCTGCATCTTCTAATTGGCGAAGATTTCCTGCAATATAGGCTTCTGTAAAAGGGATTTTGGAGTGATTTTTTCGCTTCTCATACTCCTTCATAAGAATTTCATTATACGCATCGATGGTATAGGTAATTAATGATTTTGTGAGCTCTTCTTTATTTTTAAAGTAATAAAAGATGGCAGCTTTGGTCATTCCTGCTTTTTTGGCAACTTTGGCTAAACTGTAATTTTGAATTCCTTCTTCTGAAATCACGTCAATTGCCGACTTGATAATTAAATTTCTACTACTCATCTTGTTCCTCCGTTCACGTCTTTCCTAAATTTTACCCAAGATTTCCCTTTTTAGCAATTGTAAGCGCTAAATTTAAGGCTTGACATGTAATGCATTACAGAAAGTATGATAAAAATGTAAAAATTAATGATTGAAGGAGCGACGAACATGACAGAATTAAAATCAGGTTTTCCGAAGAACTTTTTATGGGGAGGCGCAACCGCTGCTAACCAAGTTGAAGGTGCATACGATTTAGATGGAAAAGGCTTATCTACCGCGGATATGGTGAAATTTGTACCAAAATCGGAACGTGGCAATGATTTTTCACTTGATGTTACAAAAAAGGAAATTGACGCTATTTTAGCTGGTGAAGTTGACGCTCGCTTTCCAAAACGTGATGGGATAGATTTTTATCATCATTACAAAGAGGACATTGCTCTTTTTGCCGAAATGGGTTTTAAAACTTTTCGTTTATCCCTAAACTGGGCACGTATTTTCCCAAATGGTGATGACACTACACCGAATGAAAAAGGATTAGCTTTTTATGATTCTGTTTTTGATGAACTCTTAAAATATGGTATTGAGCCACTTGTCACTTTGTCACATTATGAAACCCCCTTAAATCTGACACTAAAATATAACGGTTGGGCGGATCGCCGTGTAATTGGCTTCTTTACCCATTATGCTGAAACCGTTTTTAAACGCTATCAAAATAAAGTTAAATACTGGCTAACTTTTAACGAAATTAACGTGATTTCTCTTAGCCCGTACACAGGCGGAGGTGTTTTAGTAGAAAACGCCGAAAACCCTCTTCAGCTGTCGTATCAAGCCGCACACCATCAATTCTTAGCAAGTGCGCTTGCGACCAAACTTTGCCATGAAATTATCCCTAATTCACAAGTCGGGTGTATGCTGGCACGCATGGCGACTTACCCAGCAACAAATAACCCAGACGATGTACTAAAGGCACAACACGAAAATCAAATGAACCTTTTCTTCACAGATGTGCATGCGCGCGGAACGTATCCTACTTTCATGAATCGTTTTTTTGCAGAAAATAATATTGTGATTAAAAAGGAGACTGGCGACGACGAAATCCTAAAAGAACATACTGTCGATTTCATCTCATTTAGTTACTACATGTCGCTTTCGGCAACCGTAAAACCTGAAGGCGACCGCACAGCTGGTAATTTTATGGGCGGTGTGAAAAATGAATATCTTGAGACATCTGATTGGGGCTGGCAAATCGATCCTAAAGGTTTGCGCTTTACATTAAACGACCTTTATACCCGCTATAACTTGCCACTTTTCATCGTAGAAAACGGTTTAGGGGCTTATGATACAGTAGAAGATGATGGTAGCATTCATGATGATTACCGCATCGACTATTTGCGCAAACATATTGAACAAATGAAAGAAGCAATCAAAGACGGCGTTGACCTTATGGGCTATACAAGTTGGGGGCCAATTGATTTAATTAGCGCTTCTACGAGTGAAATGTCAAAACGTTATGGTTTCATTTATGTTGATCAAGATGACGAAGGAAACGGCACTTTAAAACGCTCGAAAAAAGACTCTTTCAATTGGTATAAAAAAGTCATCGCTTCAAATGGCGAAGATTTAGCATAAGCAAAAAAACACACACTTTCGGATTAATGAAAGTGTGTGTTTTCTTTCTGTTACGCTTTTTTACGTCGGAATAAAATCACGCCTGCAAGTAACACGAGCGTTCCACCCAAAATACTTGCTATCCCTAGCGCTTTATCGCCAGTTTTCGGAAGGCTATTTTTCTCTCTTTGTAACGTATTCGTATTTTTCTCCTTACCGGTCTGCGCTTTATTCGTCGGATTCATTTTTGAAGTCTCTACTTCATTTTTCACTGTATCTTGTTTTCCTACCTCATTTGTTACCCCTTGTGGCGCTTTTGTGGGTGTTTTATTTTCCTGAACATCACCCGCCGGAACATCTGGTTTTTCATTTGCATTTTCATTTGGTACTTCGTTTGGTGTTTCATTCGGATTTTCACTTGGATTTTCTTCTGGTGCAGTCGGTGTCCCCTCGTCATCTGGAACATTAGGATTGGTTGGATCAACTGGTGTAACAATCGGTTCTACTTCATTATCTTCCACAATCACTTTCACACGCACAGGGTCCGCTTGTAAGCCTTTATCATTCGTTGCGTTTAACGTAACCCAGTACTCACCAGGCGCTAGCATGTCAACCTTTTGTTCAAAATCCGCTAAAATAGCCGAACCATCATTAGTCTTCGCATGTACATCCACTAAAAACTGTGCAGCTTCTTTCTCTTCTCCTACTTTATAAGAAATCTCAGGATCTGCTGTGATAATTGGTTTCGCGACAACGGTCACCATAACTTTCACAGGTATCGCTTGAAGTCCCGCTTCATTCCTAGCATTTAAAGTGACTTCATATATGCCAGGTTTTGAGGTATCTACCACATCACCAAAGTTGCTTGTAACGAAAGAACCATCATCCGTTTCTGCGTTTATATCCTCTAAAAACTGCTCTTCCGTAACCGCCTGATTTTCCGTATAGGTAATCGCTTCATCAGCCGTTATATTAATAAAATGGTCAATGGCAAAATACTGATCATATGTCCCGGAAGAAGCACTATAACTCTTCAAAAAACTAGGTGTAGCATAACTACCGGCCGCATTATCATACCGCGCATTGTACTCCATACTTTCTAATTGATCGAATTCTTGTTTCGTAACCCCACTAACTATAATCCCCGATTCATTAATGCTTAAGCGGCTATTATCCACTCTTGTATCATTAAATGCCAAATACGTTTGACTCGAAGACGTAGAAGTCGTAAATGGTGGTTTGTAACCATCAAAATGTGTAAAACGATTAGGCATCATATAAAAAGGAATAAAAAGCGTTTCCGCCTTGTCGTTATAAGCAAAATCGCTACTTTTTACTTTATTTACCTCGTCCATTCGTCCCGTATTTTGCCCAGTTGCAGCAAGCGATTCTAATTTAGGAAATTCTGAAATACATTGTAAATCTTTGATACCGTTAAATTGCACAAACAGCGTCTTAAGTTCAGGTAAACTTTTAAGTGCTGAGATATCTGTAATCGTCATCGTATTTTGTACATAAAGGTAAGTTAAATTTGGCAATTGATTTAATTTCGCAAATACCGCATTTGTATTAGACGTATTACTCACGCTTAGTGAATTTAAATTCGATAAACCATTTAAATTGGGGAAAATCGCATCTGTTAAATGTTGTCCTGAAAGGTATAGTGTTTGTAAAGAAGGCATTGAGGCCACAAGGGAATAATCGGTAATATTGGAAGTATTATTTAAGGTAAGTCCAGTCAAATTGTGTGCTTTTTCCAGACCTGATAAATCTGTATAGGCTCCATTTGCTAACGACACCGTTTTAATTGTATCCATTTGAGCTTGTGTAATATCCGCATCGGCCGGTTGCTTTAAAAGTCCATTTAAATATTTCTTAAGTTCCGGATCTTTTATCTGGATTGTTGTTGATTCAAGCTCTGTGCTTACCGGATCCTCTGCTAACGCATGATTTGTCATAAACGGGGTTGCTACCATCGTTGTCGCTAAAACAAAAATTGCTGCCTTATGCTTTAATGTCATTCATTAAAACCTCCTGCTGGTTGATATGGCAATCATAGTCCCATATCTAAAAAGTTTCAATGAACATTTTGTGAAGAATCATCAAAAAAATTGTTTTTTTTAACAAAAAGTATTGACAGGCTACAAACGCTGATTTTACGCTCTTTATTTATAGGTTTTTAGACACAAAATTGACATATTTGCATTAGAATTCCATGAGTCGTGTGTAATTTACACAAAAAAGACCACTTACCAAATAGGTAAGTGGTCTTTTTTTAAAATGTCGTAGGTTCTTCAAGTGTTTCTTCTTTTGCACCCACAACTTCTGGTTTTAATTTACGATAATGGTGAATACCTGTTCCAGCTGGTACAAGTTTACCAAGAATAACATTTTCTTTAAGTCCTAGAAGCTCATCACGTTTTCCTTTAATTGCAGCATCTGTTAAGACACGAGTAGTTTCTTGGAAGGATGCAGCAGATAAGAAGGAATCTGTTTCAAGTGAAGCCTTTGTAATACCAAGTAAGACAGGACGACCTGTTGCAGGTTGTCTCCCGCTCATTAAAGCATCACGGTTTGCTTCTGTAAAGGTATGAATATCCATTAATGTACCAGGTAAAATATCAGTATCCCCAGTATCCATTACGCGGATTTTACGTAGCATTTGACGAACCATTACTTCAACGTGTTTATCGCCAATTTCTACCCCTTGCATACGGTAAACTTTTTGAACCTCAGCAAGCAAGTATTCTTGAACGGATAAAACGTCACGTACACGAATCAATGCTTTCGGATCAATCGAACCTTCTGTAAGAGCTTCCCCGCGGTCTACCATAGAACCTTCTTGTACGCGAAGACGTGCAGTATAAGGCACTGTGTAGCTACGACGGTCATCTGTACCTTGAATCGTAATTTCTTGTCCACGGTCACGTCCTTCTTCAATCGAAACAACTTCCCCAGCCACTTCTGTGATGGTTGCTTGTCCTTTTGGATTACGTGCTTCAAAAATTTCTTGAATACGTGGAAGACCTTGTGTGATATCGTCTCCAGCTACCCCACCGGTATGGAATGTACGCATTGTAAGCTGTGTACCAGGTTCCCCGATAGATTGCGCCGCGATAATACCAACCGCTTCACCAACTTCAACTTCTGTTCCAGTAGCCAAGTTTTTACCATAACATTTTTTACATACGCCGTGTTTCGTATTACATGTAAACGCGGAACGAATGGACACTTCTTCAATGCCAGCTTCTACAATTTGAGTTGCAATTGGTTCAGTAATTAAATCATTTTCTTTTACTAGAACTTCGCCTGTTTCAGGATGACGAATCGTCTTACGAGCATAACGTCCTTCTAGACGCTCTTCTAGTGGTTCGATGATTTCAGTACCTTCACGAATCGCTTTAATTGTTAAGCCGCGGTCAGTTCCACAGTCGTCTTCGCGAATAATAACATCTTGCGCCACATCAACCAAACGACGTGTAAGATAACCAGAATCGGCCGTTTTAAGGGCTGTATCGGTCAAACCTTTACGCGCTCCGTGGGTAGAGATAAAGTACTCAAGGACTGTTAAACCTTCACGGAAGTTAGATGTAATTGGCAATTCTACGATACGTCCAGATGGGTCAGCCATTAGACCACGCATACCTGCAAGCTGTGTAAAGTTGGAGATATTACCACGAGCTCCGGAATCTTGCATCATAAAGATTGGATTTAAACGTTCCAAACTTAAAATTAATTTGCCTTGGATTTCATCTTTAGCTGCATTCCAAACGCCAATAACACGTTCATAACGCTCGTCGTCTGTAATTAAACCACGGCGGAATTGTTTCGTGATTTTTTCAACCATATCATGGGCTTCTTCTAAAATTTCATGTTTTTCAGTAAGTGTTAAGATATCTGCAATACCAACTGTGATGCCGGCCTTTGTAGAAATCTTAAATCCTAAGTCTTTCATGCGGTCAAGCATTTTAGAAGTTTCTGTGATATGGAATCGTTTAAACACTTCTGCGATAATATTTCCAAGAATTTTCTTCTTGAATGGATCAACAATCGGTTGTTCTGCGATGTGCGCTTTAACATCCGTAGTTGGATCAACGAAATATTTCGCTGGTGTTTCGATTTCTAAATTATATTTCGTCGGTTCATTAATATACGGGAACGATGTAGGTAAGATTGTGTTGAAAATTAGTTTACCAACCGTTGTAATTAATAGTTGTTTGCGCTGCTCATCTGTAAAGCGTTCGTTCGGAATTGAACCCGCATGAACTGCAATACGAGAATGCAAATGCACATATCCATTTTGATAAGCAAGTTGCGCTTCGTTAATATCTTTAAAGACAATTCCTTCACCAACTGCGTTTTCACGCTCAAGTGTCAAGTAGTAGTTACCTAATACCATATCTTGGGAAGGTGTAACAACTGGTTTACCATCTTTTGGATTCAAAATGTTTTGTGCTGCAAGCATTAAAATACGTGCTTCCGCTTGAGCTTCTGCCGATAGTGGAACGTGGACGGCCATTTGGTCACCATCAAAATCGGCGTTATAAGCCGTACAAACTAGTGGGTGCAGACGAATTGCACGCCCTTCTACAAGAGTTGGCTCAAATGCTTGAATACCAAGTCTGTGAAGAGTAGGGGCACGGTTTAGTAAAACTGGGTGTTCACGAATAACTTCTTCTAAAACATCCCAAATTTCAGGTGCCATACGTTCAATTTTACGTTTTGCACTCTTAATGTTATGCGCAAGACCACGACCAACAAGCTCTTTCATCACAAATGGTTTAAATAGTTCAAGTGCCATTTCTTTTGGAAGCCCACATTGATACATTTTAAGGTTAGGTCCTACAACAATAACAGAACGACCAGAGTAGTCAACCCGTTTACCAAGTAAGTTTTGACGGAAACGACCTTGTTTCCCTTTAAGCATGTGCGATAGAGATTTAAGTGGACGATTACCTGGTCCCGTTACTGGACGGCCACGACGACCATTATCAATAAGCGCATCTACTGCTTCTTGAAGCATACGTTTTTCGTTTTGAACAATAATGTTAGGAGCGCCTAAATCAAGTAGACGTTTTAAACGATTATTCCGGTTAATAACACGGCGATATAAATCATTTAAATCACTTGTTGCAAAACGTCCGCCTTCCAGTTGAACCATTGGACGTAGTTCTGGCGGGATAACTGGTAGCACATCTAAAATCATCCAACTTGGATCATTTCCAGAGTTACGGAAGGCTTCCATAACTTCTAGGCGACGAATCGCACGAGTACGACGTTGCCCTTGTGCCGTTTTCAATTCTTCTTTTAGCTCATCCGTTTCTTTTTCAAGATTGATGTCTGAAAGAATTTTTTTAATGGCTTCAGCACCCATTCCTGCTTGGAAAGTTTGGCCATATTTTTCACGATAAACGCGGTATTCTTTTTCAGAAAGAAGTTGTTTCTTCTCAAGTGGTGTATCACCAGGTTCAGTTACCACGTAGGAAGCGAAATAAATAACTTCTTCTAAAGCACGTGGGCTCATATCCATAACAAGACCCATACGACTTGGAATACCTTTAAAATACCAAATGTGTGAAACTGGTGCTGCAAGTTCGATGTGCCCCATACGTTCACGGCGAACTTTTGATTTTGTTACTTCAACGCCGCAGCGGTCACAAACAACGCCTTTATAACGTACACGTTTATATTTCCCACATGAACATTCCCAGTCTTTCATTGGTCCGAAAATACGTTCACAAAACAGTCCATCACGTTCTGGTTTCAGCGTACGGTAATTAATGGTTTCAGGTTTCTTAACTTCACCGTGCGACCAAGAACGAATCTTATCTGGAGATGCTAGACCTATTTTCATATACTCAAAATTATTAACATCTATCAAGTGCCCAACCTCCTAATTTTGGTCATGACTTCTCACTTATTAGGTTTAAATTATATGCGTTTCATATAACTTGCCCCGCAAGAAGTAGTGATTACATCTAGTACTTCTTGCGGCTAACAAGTGACTTCAATCATGTTTTCTGCTATCTATAAAATTATTCTTATTTTGGAGTTTTGTTTCGGGCGGGTTAGTCAACCTGCTCGGTAGCCTCTTCAGGCTTCACAATATTAAATGCATCGTTTTGACCAGAGAAATCATCGTCTTCTGTATCACGCATTTCGATTTCTTCCTCATCAGCAGATAGGATTTTAACGTCCATACCTAAACTTTGCAACTCTTTGATTAATACGCGGAAAGATTCTGGTACGCCTGGTTTTGGCACACTTTCACCTTTCACAATTGCTTCATACGTTTTCACACGTCCAACAACATCATCTGATTTAATTGTTAGAATTTCTTGTAACGTATAGGCTGCACCGTACGCTTCAAGAGCCCAAACTTCCATCTCACCAAAACGTTGTCCACCAAACTGAGCTTTACCTCCGAGTGGTTGTTGTGTAACAAGTGAGTATGGTCCAGTCGAACGAGCATGCAATTTGTCATCAACCATGTGAGCAAGTTTAATCATATACATAACACCAACAGAAATACGGTTATCAAAAGGTTCACCTGTACGTCCATCATAAAGAACTGTTTTCGCATCACGAGCCATTCCAGCTTCTTCTACAGTGCTCCACACATCTTCTTCATTTGCTCCATCAAATACTGGTGTAGCAACATGAATACCGAGTTTACGAGCTGCCATACCTAAGTGAAGCTCGAGCACTTGCCCGATATTCATACGAGATGGTACCCCTAGTGGGTTAAGCATAATATCAACAGGCGTTCCGTCAGGCATAAATGGCATATCTTCTTCTGGTAAGATACGGGAGATAACCCCTTTGTTACCATGACGACCGGCCATTTTATCGCCTTCATGAATTTTACGTTTTTGTACGATATACACACGCACTAATTGGTTTACACCCGGTGGTAATTCGTCACCAGCTTCACGAGTAAAGATTTTAACATCTAAAACGATACCGCCACCACCATGTGGCACACGTAGTGATGTATCACGAACTTCACGCGCTTTTTCACCAAAAATAGCATGTAATAAACGTTCTTCTGCAGTAAGTTCTGTTACACCTTTTGGCGTTACTTTCCCTACAAGAAGGTCGTTATCTTTTACTTCTGCACCGACACGAATAATACCGCGTTCGTCAAGATCGCGAAGAGCGTCTTCCCCAACGTTTGGAATATCGCGTGTCATTTCTTCAGGCCCAAGCTTCGTATCACGAGCTTCGGATTCGAATTCTTCGATATGAATGGATGTATAAACGTCGTCTTTTACAAGGCGTTCGCTCATAATAATCGCATCCTCATAGTTATAACCATCCCATGTCATAAAGGCTACTAATACGTTACGTCCAAGTGCAAGTTCACCGGAATCCATAGAAGGTCCATTACCTAGAATTTCACCTTTTACAACGCGGTCGCCTTCCGCAACGTTTGGACGTTGGTTATAACAAGTTCCTTGGTTAGAACGAACAAATTTACGAAGCGTATATTTATCAATTCCACCAGTTACTTCTTTACCATCAACCATAGAAACGCGGCGCACCCAAATTTCGCGTGCTTCAACGTGTTCTACAATACCATCATGTTTAGCTGTTACAGCGGCACCTGAGTCTTTAGCCGATACGTGTTCCATACCAGTTCCTACAAATGGTGCTTCTGGGTGCATCAAAGGAACAGCTTGACGTTGCATGTTCGCACCCATTAGGGCACGGTTACTATCATCATTTTCAAGGAACGGGATACAAGCGGTTGCGACAGATACAACTTGTTTTGGAGATACGTCCATATAATCGACGCGCTCTTTATCCACAGCTAAGTTTTCAGAACGGAAACGAGCCATAACTTCTTCTTCAGTGAACACGCCGTTCTCATCAAGTTTCGAGTTGGCTTGTGCCACAACATAGTTATCCTCTTCATCAGCTGTTAAATAATCAATTTTATCTGTTACTTGGTTTGTTTCAGGGTCAACACGACGATATGGTGTTTCAATAAAACCAAAGCGATTCACTTTTGCATAAGAGGAAAGTGAGTTAATTAGACCGATATTTGGTCCCTCTGGCGTTTCAATTGGACACATGCGACCGTAGTGCGAATAGTGAACGTCACGTACTTCATAACCAGCACGTTCACGAGTCAAACCACCAGGTCCTAAGGCAGATAAACGACGTTTGTGCGTCAGTTCACCGAGTGGGTTTGTTTGATCCATGAATTGGGAAAGTTGCGAACTACCAAAGAATTCTTTAATAGAAGCGACAACTGGACGAATATTAATTAATTGTTGTGGTGTGATGGTCGTCATATCTTGGATAGACATACGTTCACGTACCACACGTTCCATACGGGATAAACCAATACGGAATTGATTTTGAAGAAGTTCACCGACTGAACGAAGACGACGGTTACCTAGATGGTCAATATCATCCGTATCGCCAACACCGTGCAGAAGGTTAAAGAAGTAACTAATGGAAGACACAATATCAGATGGTGTAATGTGTTTCACATTTTCATCAATATAGGCATTTCCAATGATGTTAATTTCTTTTTCTTCATCATCTGGTGCATAAATTTTAATAGATTGAACAACCACGTTATCTTCTAATACGCCATCAGTTGGGCGGAGCGTACGGAATCCAACGCCATTTTCAAGATTAGGAATAATGGTATCTAGCTTACGGCGATCTAAAATGTCGCCTTTTGAAGCGATAATTTCACCTGTTTCAGGGTCCACTAACGTTTCAGCTAAAACTTGGTTAAATAAACGGTTTTTAAGGTGTAGTTTCTTGTTGATTTTATAACGTCCAACGCTTGCTAAATCGTAGCGCTTAGGATCGAAAAAGCGAGAAACAAGTAAGCTTCTTGCGTTTTCAACAGTAGGAGGCTCTCCTGGACGCAGACGTTCGTAGATTTCAAGGAGCGCTTTATCTGCATTGTCTGTATTATCTTTTTCTAATGTGTTGCGCAGGTAATCGTTATCTCCGATTAAATCTAAAATTTCTTGGTCGGACCCGAAGCCTAGTGCACGAAGTAGAACAGTAACAGGTAGTTTACGTGTACGGTCAATACGAACGTGTACAACGTCTTTTGCATCTGTTTCATACTCTAACCAAGCACCACGGTTTGGGATAACTGTTGAGCCGAAGCCTTTTTTACCGTTTTTGTCTAGTTTGTCATTAAAGTAAACACCAGGGGAACGAACAAGTTGCGAAACGATAACACGTTCTGCGCCGTTAATGATAAATGTTCCCATTTCTGTCATCAGTGGGAAATCGCCCATGAAAACTTCTTGGTCTTTTACTTCGCCTGTTTCTTTATTAATTAGGCGTAGTTTCACACGTAAGGGTGCTGCATAGTTTGCGTCACGATTTTTGGATTCTTCTACCGAATATTTCGGTTCTCCTAAATCGTAATCAATAAATTCTAGCGATAAGTTACCTGCGAAATCCTCAATTGGAGAAATATCGCGGAACATCTCACGGAGTCCCTCATCTAGGAACCACTGGTAAGACGCTGTTTGAATTTCGATTAAGTTCGGTAATTCTAATACCTCACTAATCCGAGCGAAACTTCTACGTTTACGGTGTCTGCCGTATTGTACATCATGTCCTGACAAACTCTTCACCCCTCAAATTATTTAAAATTTATAAGCACATTCATAGTAGTTGTCATTCGCACAAGTAGTGGAACCCCCCGCACCCGGAATTTAAGACGCTAAGAGCTTTTTTACACGTGTAAAAATCACTCGCTTAAACGCCGTTCATCAAAAGCTTCCTGCTCCTTTATAGCTAGCTAAGAGACTAGCAAAACGACAACTTTGAATGGAACTTTAAAAGAAAATTCTATGCTGTTTTAGACAAAAAGAAAGCGGATTTCATTCGGCAAAGAGACTTTTTTCAAAAAAAAGTTTCTTAATAAATCAAATTTGACTTATTAGCTTGAAAACCACATCCATGTCCATTATGCTACCAAAATGATGGAAACGCTTCATTTTACTAGGTTTTAACATAAAAATAAGCGCACCAAAAAACAGTATAGATTCTTTTGGCATTTAACTATAATACAACATCAGGTGCACGTTGTCAAGTGTCGCTAACTAAATACAAGACTCAAAAAAAGCGCCGAAAATCTTCGGCGCTTTTTAGCTTATTTCACGAATTTAATCGTCATGATTTCGGCAGGCTTTAGCTCGCCTAAAAGTGGCTTTCTTCCTTCTTCAAGGAGATTCGAACGATAACCCGTTCGCCCGCCCATTTTCACCTGTAGCGGCTCTTTCGTGCTTTTCAAGTTGTAGCCACGAACAATAATCGCATCATCTTCCTGTGCTTTTTTCAGCGCCGTCATAAGGAACGCATCGTTATCCGCCGTTAGGAAAGAAGATTTAGCGGGGAGGGAACCCTTATGGACATCCGTTTGTGCGGCAGTAAACGGCACTTGGAACTGCTTCGCCTGATGGAAAGTTTCTTCCTTACCATCTGCCCCGTGCAAGATGAGTGCATATTTGAATACCTGTTTACCCAGACACTGGGCCTCAGGAGTTTCAAAGTAACCCCAGTCACCCATTTCCCCAACCGAGCGGAATAGCGTAAGCGCAATGGTATTATCCTCCAGCACCTCGTATTCGTTTAAACCAAAGTTTGCAATGGTCATCCCACCAGATTCATCCTCCATATGCACAAAAGCGTGTTGATGATTAGGATTCGTCACATTTTCCCACGTTTCCGGCATTTTGTTTTGTCGGCTGACCACCTCATAGATGCTGTCCGCTTGGTGAACATTCGTTTCAAAGCCTGTTGGGAATAAAACGCGCAACCTATGGTCTTTTATGTCGTTATTCACGGTCGTCTCAAATTGCACTAGCGAATTGTTTTTCTCTAAAACCACACGCGTTGTAATAACCATTTTTTTCATCTTTTTCGAGCGTTTTGCTTGGCGGAGTTTAAATTCGAGCACCATTTTCTGTTCTTTTTCAAGGAGTTCATCCGCGGATTCAGGCACAAGCATTTCTTGGCAGATTTCAATTTCCCCAACATTTGGCGTATTTCGAATCACTCGGATGTTTGCGGGCACATCGTGCGAGTAGTAGCGCGAAACTCCGGTTGGCTCAAAGAAAATATATTCGTTCCCGATATCTCCCGTTTCTTCAAAAGAAAGAAGGTTTTCGTGAACTCGCGAAGTAGCCTTGTGCGTCGCGGTTAACTTGCCGTTTTCTTGAATATCGATGCGAATGAATTCATTTTCAAGCGTGCGTTCACCTCGGATGATGTTCTCCCCTGACGTGTTCGCTTCTTTTTGAACAAGGGCAAATACTTCATGGCTATACGCAGGCATTTTTGTTAAGAAGAGCTGAACCGTGATATAGCGCGCAATATAAGGGACTCTAAACGCATCTTTGGGTAAATCAAAGCCAAATTTCACTTCATGCGTGATAATCTCAAAAGGAATTTGATTCCCGTTTACATCAATGACACAAACTTCCGGTACCGGCTTGCCAGATAGCTTGTCATACAACGTGTCATGTTTATTTCCCGCAAAAAGCATACGCTCCCATTCAATTTCAATTTGAACAGACCCCGTTTTTGCGTGCGATGTTGTATTCCAAACAATAAATGGTTTCGCTTCATTATCAAAAGCGCTCGTATCTATTTTATTCGCGAGAAACGTGGTTGCTTCACTCGCAACATACTTTCCAACCTCATCCGCCGTTTCAAAGCGTGTCATCATACCGCGGTGAACAGAATCCACACTACAGCCACAAATACTGTCATGTGGATGGTTTTGCATGAGCGTTTTCCACGCATAGTCAAGCTGGTCGCTAGGGTAATCAAATCCTTCCGCAAAAGCCATGGTCGCAAGCGGTTCCGCCATATTTTCAAGCTGGCAACTGACCTCTGTATTTCGCTGTTTTAAATACACACGGGAAGAAGCTGTATTAGCAAGCGTATACCAACCGTCCGATTCCTGACTGGTAAGCTCCCCTTCAATCACACTTAAATCAGCAGGCAGGTCGGCTTTTAGGGCATTTAAATAAGTATCAAAGCCCGCATGGATAAACTCAATATCCGGATAAAGTTCGTTTGCAACACGAATGGCCTCTGTAATATCTTTTTGAACCGGCTGATGATCACAACCATTCATCATCAGCAGATGGTCCGTTGCCGCATATTGTTCAGCATCGCGTAATTTTTGTTCCCAGAATACTTTTGCTTGTTCTTTGTTTGTAGGGATTTCATTCCCGTTGCTGTACCAATTGGCGAAAAGCACGCCCAAAATACGACTACCGTCAGGCCCGTCCCACCACATTTCCGAAAACTGTGAGGAATATTTTTCATCGTTAATCACAACATTATTAAACCCAGTCGGCTTTACCCCGCGTCCAAAAGCGGCAACATCCAAGTTTGCTTCTTTCATTAATTGCGGCGTCTGCCCCATGTTCCCGAAAGTATCGGGGAAATAGCCTAATTTAACTGGTGTTCCCCATTTTTTACTTTCTTGCATGCCAATCAGCATATTACGAACGTTTGATTCACTACTTGTCAAAAATGCGTCTTGCAAAATGTAAAAGGGACCAATTTTCAACTTACCCGCTTCAATCGCCTTTCGGACCGCTTCTTCCTTTTCAGGTCTCACTTGTAAATAGTCATCCAAAATAATCGTTTGGCCATCTAAATGGAAACTATCAAATTCCGGGTCCGTTTCAAATAATTCCAGCAAATCATCCATTAACTCAATTAAACGCATGTGGTGGGCCTCATACGGAATATACCATTCTCGGTCCCAGTGACTATGCGAAACGATATAAACTTTTTTCACGTTGTCGCCTCCTATTTTTCCACTCGAATATCAAAATAATCCATAACTAGCTCACAAAACATCATATTAGCCCAAGAAAACCATTCTCTCGTATAGGCATTAGGATCATTAACATCAAAACCTTCGTGCATTAAATGCGTGCCTGCATCACAGTTGACAAGCAAATCTAAAATGCGTTTTTTCTCCGTCTTATCTTCTGTTGTCATGCCCTCCATCGCAAGCGCAATTGGCCAGATATAATTAGGCGGCGTATGTGAACTGCCAATTCCTTTCGCAAACTCTCCTTTATAAAAATAAGGATTTTCTTCACTTAATAACACTTGTCTTGTTGCGAGATAGGTTTCATCGTTTGGCGACAGGTAACCTAAGTATGGCGCCGAAAGTAAGCTTGGCACGTTTGAATCGTCCATCACACTGCTTCCACCTAAACCGTCCACTTCATACGCAAAAATCGTTTTCCCATCCTGCGATTTTGTTTTCCCGTGCGTTTCAATACCTGATTGAATCGTTTCACGAAGCGTCTGAATCCGCTTAACTAGCGCCGCATCTTTCGTAATCGTCTCGTAGACATCCTCCAAATAGCCAAGTACAACGACAGCAAACATATTGGACGGCACTAAATAACCAAACTGACAAGCATCATCACTCGGTCTAAACCCTGACCATGTCATGCCTGTGTAGCCAACCTTTGTTCCTTTGCCGTCTTCTAGAAGCGTATCTTCCATGCGGCTTGTATCACGTGTAAAGGTATACGGGGAATTTTCATGTCGTTGTTCTACTTCCCACACCGTTAAAATATTTTTTACAGCCTTGTGGAAAGTTTCGTTAAACTGTTTAGTTTCGCCAGTCGCTTTATAAAGCAGGTAACTCAGTTGAACTGGGTAGCAAAGCGAATCAATTTCATATTTTCTTTCCCAAATCCACGGGTTCATTGTTGTATTGTCCGTTTGATGCCCTGCGTCATTCGCTTCTTCATTGAAGGCGTTTGCATAAGGATCCAAACAAATAAATTGCATTTGACGTTCTACTAACCCACGAATCATTGCCGCAATTTCAGGATCCTCTTTCGCAATGACGAGGTACGGTCTGATTTGAGCAGTCGAATCGCGAAGCCACATCGCCGGAATATCACCAGTAAGTAAAAAGGTAGTTTCATCAGGTAATCGCTTCACCGTTGTTAACAGTGTATTTGCAAAACATGCATTGAAATTTTCTGCCCAGTTTGCATGTGTTTCACCGCATTTTTCCGTTATTTTTTTCATAAAATTTTCTACTGAAACAGGGATAGTTTGATATGCCATTTATAACACTCCTAAAATTTGATATATCTTTTTAACACTAAATACAGTATAATGGTGTTATCATAGATTGTCTAGTATTTTTTCATTTTATTTTCTTTCAAACTGTAAATTTGGTATAGTGAATTAAATGAAATGATATATCAAAGGAGATTGTTTATCATGGGGAAAAAACCACTTTACCAACAAATTAGCGAACGGCTTGAAAGCCAAATCATGTCAGGCGAGCTTCCAGTAGGTGCACAGTTACCAACTGAATTCGCATTGTCCGAAGCCTATAAAACGAGCCGCATCACATCAAAACGGGCCGTATCTGAGCTCGAGAATAAAGGTCTCGTGGAACGAATTCGCGGCAAGGGAACTTTTGTTAAGGCTAGGAAGGCAACAAAGAATACGTCTTCTATCAAGCAAGTCCTTTTTATTCTGCCTTTCCCAGGCCAAAACGACCTTGGTAACTTTGCAGCTGGTTTACTTCCTTTTTTAGCGGAAAAAGGCTATCACATTCATATTCAAGATGAAAGTTTTCTTTCGCAAACGCATTTTTTCCAGTTGATCGAACAATACGCGGGAATGATTTATTATCCTGAAACTGGAAATTCCAACTTGGATATTTTATATCAATTGCAATTTCAAAATTTTCCGGTCGTTTTGCTTGATAAAAAAATGGAAGGTTTCAATTTTCCTTATGTGACGGCAGACAATTTCAGTGGCGGCTTACTTGCAACTCGTTTACTGCTAGCTAAAGGCCATACGAAAATCGCATTTTTAAACAGTAGAACGATTTCCATTACTTCTACGGTGCGCGAGCGTTATATGGGTTATTTACGTGCTCTTTTTGAGGCGGGAGTAAGTTTTCACACTTTAGAAACCACTATTCACGAGGAAAAGGCATATGCGAGTGTTGCGAAGAAATACGTGGAGGAAGGCGTCACAGCTGTTGTGGCTGAAAATGATTTAATGGCTATTCAATTTATGAAGCAAGCAAAAAATAGTGGGATTCGCATTCCAGAAGATTTAGCGGTGATTGGTTTTGATAATATTCAAGCGGCTGAATTTGTGGAACCATCTCTTACAACGATTTCTCAAGATTTTGAGGCGATGGGCAGAGCGGCTGCTATTAGCTTGCAAAAACGAATTCAAAAGAAAGACGTGGAAAACGCAGTCATTCCCGTTTCTTTAATTGAAAGGGAGTCAAGCGGCGCACGTTAAGAACGGAGGAAATTATGGACGTCACACAAATTGATACAAGGCACGGTACAAATAATCAGCACAGTTATTCGAATGGGAATACACTCCCCTATACTTCAGTTCCTTGGGGGATGAATCATTTCGTGCCACAAACGACAAACAATAACGGAAGTTGGTTTTTCCATCCAAATGATCATACCTTCCAAGGCTTTCGTTTGACACACCAACCAAGCCCGTGGATGGGCGATTTTTCCCACTTTTTACTCACGCCCATTTCAGGCCCCTTGGCAAACTATGATTTATTTTTCGCCCAAAGCTCTTACCGACCAAATGAAGCCATCTTTAGCCCGCATTATTTAAAAATCAAACAACTACGCTACCAAATTACAAGCGAACTCGCACCTAGCACATACGGCGCTAAAATTCGCGCATCCTATGAGAAAAACGAAAATCATGCACTGCTTTTTTCGGCTGAAAATATCAGTTATATCGAGGTAGACGAACAAGAAAATCGCATTTTGGGCTACGTTCAAAATTTTGCTGGTTGCGCGGATAAAGAGTTCAAAATGCACTTTATCTTGGAGGCAAATTGCCCGTTTGATTTAGCAAACACAGGCCATCCAAAAGACGGCGCCTTCATTTTAAACCCCAACCAACAAATAGAAAATCAATTTTTCCAAATTGGGTTTGTTGGGACTACACCTAAAACGGTAGAAATAAGTTTAGCAACCAGCTTCATAAGTCCGGAACAAGCCAAATTAAACTTAGAACGCCAAGCACATATGGACTTTTCTGCCACTAAAAAGAAAGCTTTCGAGAAATGGAATGCCTATTTAAATAAAATCCAAGTAAGCGATTCGGATGCATCCAAAGTGGCTACTTTTTATCACTGTTTATACCGAACGGCGCTTTTCCCGCAGCGCTTTTATGAATATGATGAAAATCAAAATCCTATTCACTACAATACAACGGCACGTAAAGTTGCACCAGGCAGACTTTATACGAACAATGGTTTTTGGGATACATATAAAACGGTCTTCCCACTTTATTCCTTGCTCATCCCAGATGAGTATGAAAAAATGCTTACAGGCTTTTTAAATAGTTACCGCGAAACAGGTTACCTGCCAAAATGGCTTTCTCCAGACGAACGCGGTTTAATGCCCGGTACGCTCATTGATGCTGTAGTGGCCGACGCTGCCGTAAAAGGGATTGGCACAAGTCTCATGACAGAATTCCAAGAAGCCATGCTAAAAGCGGCTACAACACAATCTGACAAGGAAAATTACGGTCGCCACGGCGCGCTAGACTACAATAAGCTGGGCTACGTCCCAGCAAGCTACCATGAAAGCGTCAATCACACACTTGATTACGCCTACAGCGATTTTTGTATTTCTGCCGTCGCGAAGACACTCGGAAACGAAACGATACAAAAAGAATATGAGGAACGCTCTAAAAATTATCTGCATATTTTTGACAAAGAAACGGGCTTTATGCGCGCAAAAGACAAGGAAGGCAACTTCAGAACCCCTTTTAACCCTTTTTCTTGGGGAAAAGATTACGCCGAGGGAAGCGCATGGCAAAGTAGTTTTGCGGTCTTCCACGACTTTTTGGGCCTAAAAGAAGCCTACGGTTCGGATTTATTTTTAGCTAAACTGACCGAGCTTGCCAACACACCACCAAACTTCGATGTGAGCGGCTACGGATACGAAATCCACGAAATGAGTGAAATGGCCATGATTGACTTTGGACAAATTGCCCTGTCCAATCAGCCAAGTTTCCACCTGCCATACTTATTCCAGTATGCGAAAAGACCTGCCTACACAGAAGTTTTAATTAAACAAGCCGTTAACCAATTTTTCAATGCTGGTTTTGATGGCTATCCTGGCGACGAGGATAACGGTAGCATGTCTGGTTGGTACATTTTTAGTACGCTCGGTTTCTATCCAGTGACACCCGGCTCAGGGGAATACGTCTTTGGAATTCCCGCTTTCGAAAACGTGCGTATTGAACTCCCAAACGACAAAGTGTTAACTCTCGAAACGGCGAACAACACGCCTGCGCATCAATTTGTCAAAGCCAGATCACGCGACAAAGAACCCATAAAATCGCTTTTCATCACCCACAGCGACCTAATCCGCGGTGGCCATCTCAAAACCACACTTGGTCTTTTACCTGAGGAACGAGAAATCGCTCAGGAAGAATTACCATTTTCACTTTCAGAATATGAATAAGAAGCTCAAAAAGCATTTTCCAAAAATGGAAAATGCTTTTTTGTAACTTATCATTTACTTAAAATACCTATTAAAACGCTCAAATCAACCATACATTTTAATTCCTTTGTCCATGTCTATCTCTTTTTTTAAAAATCTTTTCAAAAAGCAAATCAGCAATGAATGTACAAATGTATAAATAAATGCCTAAGAATACAAATCCTAAGGGTGATCCACTGATTGTTTTTGTAACTACTGCAAATAACCATGCAAAACAGAATGAAGAAAAAAGTCCGATAAACACACATGTAATTTTCTCAAACAGTTTTTTTGTTGGTCCTAGTACTGATTCCACAATGCAATCCACAATAAAATCAAAGAAAAAAGCGGCAATACTAAAAATAACACCGTAAAAAACCCTTCCTTGCCACGTGCTTATGTGGAGCTGAATTCGAGGGATATATTCGATTAAATTAAAAATAACAATCACAATGCCAATAGGGACCATCACGATTAAAGCTACCATCACTAGAACTATCATAAAACCAAATAGGCTAGCAAAATCATATTTCCTCATAGATTCTCCCTTTATATTATCTCTTTAGTAAGTGCCATAAGTGGCACTCACTAACAAATAATATTATACAAACGAAGAAATTACCTCGTTTTGGCTTTTTTAATAAATCATTTCTTACTGATTGAAATATGAATTAAATTCATTAATAGCATACTTCGGGAAGTATAGCCCAATATCACTGTGTTTTTTATAATCTTTAATACTCACATCAACATGAATATTGTTTTTTTGCGCAAAAACGGATAGTTTTTGGACATGATCTTCGTACATGCCATCTAGCGTGCTAACTAGAATAGATATTTTACTTTTACCTTTTTTCTGAGCAATCGTTTCTAGCATTTTATCATTTAACTCGAGGCGATTTTTCTCTGTCACGCCTCCCATAATAAACTCAAGTAACGGTTGATGCTTATCGATATATAGATAATCACCTAACAGAATTTGAGGAGCCCCAGAAATAGAAGCACCGTAATTATATTTATTTTCAAAATAAATTGCTGCGTAACCACCTTTACTCGATCCACATGTGACGACATTATCTTTGTCCACTTGAAGGTCGGTTCTTACTTTTTCAATCAAATCATGAACAGCTTTTTCTATATAAAACTCTTTATTAGCCCCAAGGTAATAAGCACCTTTTTCTTTTGGACCAAAGTCATCTAAGATATAAAGTCTAGACGTTCTGAGGTTTCTAAACTTAACCACATAATTATAACGCGCTTTTTGTCCTTCTCCCGGATATGCGGAAAAAATAACAAGTAATTTTTTAGTTTTCTTTTTCTTAAAAAGAAGATATTTTAAATCACATTTTTCACTATTAAAAGTCTTCTCAAATAATTTGGAATAGGCCATATAAATTTTGATAATCATTCGTTTTATTTTTCGAACTAAAAATTCCTTCATCTTTAAAGCTCACACCTTTTCTAGTTTTGGAATAATTTAATTTCAGTAGCTGGAGCAACATCCCGATTCATATGCACTTGTCAAATTGATTTACGATACGGTATTTCCGAGACCTGTAGTCAAAAACCGGCGTAATTTTAAACACTTATTAATTTCAGAATCATCTGAATAAACACTAAATTCTACGCCGATATAATTCATCAATTAACTTTCACAAACCTGTATGCAATGTTCTTTTATTTAAGATAACTTGGCCTTATTTTGATAAGGGAATGATTCTATCTACATCCGTTTTGCAGTAATACGCTCATCTCCATCCTAACAATAACTTGTTAAATGATTGAAACCTAGAATCAAACAGCATCCTCTCTCATTGCCTAAAACACATTTTACAATTTTTCCTAGTTTTTTTGAACCCAGCTTTTGTGTGAGTCTTTTCAAAATGAGCCAGTTTTTGTGAACATTTTGTTACAGTTTAAAATAATGACTAACATTGGTCCTCAGCTAGAAATCTCTTTCTACAAAAAAAGCACCCTTTATTAAAAGGCGCTAGAGTCTAAAGAACCTCACTATCCCAGTGAGTTGATACATATTATATTTTATTAGATGCGAGTCCCCCATTTGTACACAATCTAAAAGCACCTTTCGTTAAAAAGGTGCTTTTATCATTATTTATTTTCTTTTAAAAATGCGTCATATTGTTTTTGTAGCTCTTTTCTTACTTTTTCATAGCCTGCTTTTTCAAGTTTTTTGTTCATCTCTGGAATTGCTTTATCTGGGTCTAATGTTCCTGTGTTTAAGCCATCAATATATTGATTCATCACGTTCGCAATGTTCGATAGCTCTGTTTTTACTGCATCTGTATTTAAGTTAAAGCCGAGTAGCGGTGATTGTTTTGCCGCTTTAATTGAATCGTCGCGTGTTTTAATCATATCTTCTGTGATGTTAGCAGTCGGATAAAGAATTTTGTTATTCCCTGTATTCCAAGCAGATAAATGATTATTTGCTTTATATCCATCTAGAAGTTTTGCATGATCATTGTCTGTTTTTTCCCAGTTTTTACCTTCTTCTCCGTAAACGAGCGTATTCAGTACTTCTGGATTAGAATTTAGCACACCGAGAACTTCTACAGCTTTTTCTTTATTTTTAGAGTTACTTGAAACGACAAAGTTTGCCATTTGAGCTTGAGCATTTGTTTTCATTGGTGTTGTAATTGGACGTGAAACTAGTTCTTGCCCAGCAACTTGTGTTAATAAAGTATCGCCATAATCGTATGGTCCTTGTGTTTCTTGACGAGCGAACCATGTACCACCATCAAGAGGGTATTCTGTTGTATTTGTTGCTGCATCTTGCGCGATATAACCTTTTTTATAGAGTTTATGCATAGCACGTAAGTTGTCACGTAGTTCAGTTGTATCGAATTGGTTTACAATTTTTGTTGTGTCGCCTTTTAAGTCAACGGCAAATGGCATACCATTTTCGATAGGATATTCTAATTGTGCCTCTACTTTAAAGCCTTGTCCGGCAGCAAGCGGCATAACATTTTTTTCGTTTTTCTTAATAACCGCAAGTAATGGCTCTAAGTCAGCATACGTATTGACATTTGATACATCTAAATTGTATTTATCCAAGTATTGTTTGTTGAATGTTAAAACTTGTTGCGCGAACACATTGCCGTTTACAGGCATCGCATACAATTTTCCATTCACAGTATTCCCTTTTATATAAGCAGGATCTAGTTGATCATAAGCTTCTTTAGCGTATTTCGGAAGGAGCTCTGTTAAGTCGGCGTAAGCTCCTTTTTGGGCGTTGATGACATAGTTATTAGCAAAAGCGATATCATAATTTTCTACCAGATGATACCATTACTGACATTTTTTTATCATAGTCTCCCCATGAAATAAAGCGCATATCAAGTTTAGCTCCAGTTTCTTTTTCAATGACTTTATTCGCTTTAGCAAGTAACGTATCAAATTCCTTTGGCTTATCCCCAATTTGATACATGACGATGGTATCTTTGTCACTTCCTTTTACGGAATCAGACGACCCACACGCCGATAGTGAAACAAGAAGGACTGTTGCAAGAATTCCTGTAGTTAACACCTTTATCCACTTTTTCATTTTTCCTTCCACTCCTCTTAAAATATATAGTTTATTCCTAGTAAAGAAAACGCTTTCTAGGAAAAATTATACTATTTGTCCCTCCTTCCAAAAAGGTATAAATTATATAGAAAAAGCTATAAACTATAGTTTTTATAAAACCGATACGGCAAGTTCGAACTCGTTTGATAGTCCATTTCCGAAAGCTCTAACGCAATTAAATCCGCTTTTTTCATGTCACCCTCTACAATCGCTTGGGCTAAAAGGAGTTCCCGTTCGGCGCGTTCTAGGCACTGTGCAGTTTCAATTTGAAAGCGCGAATTGGGTAGGCTTTTTAGCTCACGGAGAGCCAAGACGAGTTTTTCTACTTCACTCGTGATTCCATGGATATTTTTTTCGCGTAGTAGCGTTTGATGGCGAAGCGACAGGCCAAAATGAACGCGGGTATTTAAATTGTGCGCGGTGAAAATGCGAAAACTTGGCAAGAATTCTCCCGCAAATTCAGATAAGGCGGCATCAAAATTTTCACTGCCGGGAAACCAGGCGAACTGGCTCATATGATGAAGCGTGATTTTAGAAAGTTCGAGCGCGGGCATTGGATTAGCGACAAGACCAACTGCTCCGTTTTCCGCCAAATACAGCGTCCGATTTTCGTAAGGAGAAAGAAAAAACTGTTTTTTATCGGCTTCAAAATCGTTCACGGGCGTGTTGTCCCAAATGATAATGGGGTGCCCGAATATTTCACTCATCTGTTTTATATCTGTTGTTGTAATGGCATGTGCGAGCGTTTCAGGGCCTGTCCAGAAAAACGGGATTTCAGACGGCGTATGTGCACCAAGCTCCTCTAAATAGGGCGAATCAAAACCGTTATCGTATTCTGTTGGGCAGACTACTAGTTCGTAAGTTTCAAGTGTGTCACATAAAAAGGCATCCACTTCGCGAACTAAATAGGCATGCGCCACGCCGGGGCTTTTAAAACGCTTTTTTGCTGCCCCTTTCAGCACATAATCAATGTCATCGAGAAGCAAACCAAAATGCGTGACGCCCACTTCCACGAGTTGCTTTAATTTCGCAAAAAGAGCCTCTAAATCAATCTCTTTTGTGTAGTCAATATCATTTCCCGGGCTAATCATATAGTAAAAATCAATGTCCCATTCCGCTGAAAAGTCTATATATTCCTTAAAAAGCGCAAGTTCTTCTTTTGGATAAAACTCACGCCAATTCATGCGACCAAGCGTATCATGTTTCGGCGCGTACATATACGTGTTCAGCTTATGGTCTCTTATAAAACGCAAAGCTTCTAAACGGTCTTCGTGTTGCCAAGGTATCCCGTAAAAGCCTTCCACAATACCGCGAACTGACAAAGAGGGCACGTGCTTGATTTCCCCAAGCGGTACAAAAATCATTTCATCACGCCATTCGATTTTCTCCATAAACGCTTCCATCCCGTACCGAATACCGCGCCTGCAAGACGCAGAGATGGTGACCATTTCTCTTCCAACTTCAAGTTTAAATCCGTCGCCTAGTATCCCGCGGTCAAATTTGTGACGGAGTGTTAAATCGCACACCTCTTCCGTGTCTCCCGGCAAAATGACAAATAAGTCTCGCGGATAACTTGTTCCATAAGGGACATCTTCTGGCTTGCCAAAGCGAATAAAGCGGCTTTCTAAGCGTAATTGAAGTTCTCCTTTTTTAAACGAAAGATATTCGCCTGTTAAGTAGTTTTCTTTGTATTTCACGGTTTTTCCTCCTATTCAATTGGGTCGAAATTCGCTTGGTACTCCTCACGAAACTCTTTTGGCGAAATCCCACAGATTTTCTTAAAACTTTTGTAAAAATAGCCGGCACTCGTATAGCCTGTTCTCTCAGCTACTTCACTGATGGTCATAGCTGTATCAACTAAGAAACTTTGCGCCTGTTTAATACGATATTGGTGTAAATACTGGGAAAAGCTTTTATTCGTTTCTTTTTTAAAAAGTTGACCAAGATACATGGTGTTCATATGAATCCTACCGGCAATCTCTTTTAGCGATAGGGCAAGGTGATACTCTTCTTGAACAATTTCAATGACATCTTGAACATGCTGAGAATACATTCTGCGTCCCTTACTACTTCTAATTTCTTCTATCGTGTCCCAAATCACCGGTTCCAGTTCTTCAAAATTAAGGCCCGATGTAATCTTTTCCGCCTGGTTTTGATAAAATTCCTCACTTAATCCTTCAAACTGGCGATATAAGTCAATAAAAATCAGAAATATAATATGCCTCGTGTAGTCTGGCCTCGCTGCTGCTGCACGTAATTTCGCAAAAATCACTTCAATTTCACCTTGAATCGTTTCAAAATCTCGAAGTGACAAGGCTTTATTAAATTCAACAAAGGAAATACTAGGCAAAGCCCCACGAGCATCCACATCACCAACGCCTGCGTTTTTCATATCGTTGAAATCATAAAATTCATGAAGCCTACTTGAACCGAGTGCGCTATCGTAACTTGAAGGTACATCTTTCATATCCGCGACCGTTTCCCCAACAACTAAATCCGCATCTTCTAAATGTAAATCTTCCTTCATCTTTTGCGTAAATACTTTAAGTGGAATTTTATCTCCTAAATAAATCAGTAACCACATGTCGATTTCAAGCGCATAGTGAACGAGTGGCTGGCTTTCTGCTACTAAATAATCTTGAATTTGCGTTTCTTCCGGACCGCGTTTAATAAAAATAACCGTATAGTTTTCCTTTAATACATCAATCTTATTTTCAATTAAATATGTACTTAAATCGCTATAAATAATGTCTCCATGAATCCAACTCAACATAAAATATTCCGCAAGATAGCCCTGATCACGCTCATCTTGCTCATCCTGTTTTAAAGCTTTTATAACCATTTGGAGCGTTTCCACCATTTCCGATTTATTGACTGGCTTTAATAAATAGTTTTCGGTTCCAAGTTTAAGCGTATCTTTTACATATTGAAATTCTTGATATCCTGAAAGCATAATAAAACGGAATGGAATGCCTTCTTCACGTGCTTTTGCAACAAAGTCAATTCCTGATAACACAGGCATATTTACATCCACAACAACTAAATCAATTGGATTTTTTCTAACATAATCAAGCGCTTCCTGTCCATTCGCTGCAGTTCCAACTACTTCAAAACCAAATTCTTGCCAAGAAATCAACTTTTTCAACCCATTTACAATCATATATTCGTCATCCACTAACAGAACCCGGTACATTAGAACTCACCCCTTTGTTTATTGAAAGGAAAGCGAATTTCAATCGTTACGCCACCCGTTTCATTTCGCATCATATTCATATGATAACGGCTTCCAAAAAAGCCGCGCATTCTTTCGTTCACGTTTTTTATACCAATGGATTTTCCTTCTATAAGAGAATTATCTTTTAAAAGTTCTTCTTGTAATTCCGACATCTTTTCAATTGGCATCCCCATACCATTGTCTTTTACAACAATTACAACCTCATCTTTTTCCAAGTAAGCCTTTAAACTACCTGCATTATCAATTCGTGTATAATCCACACCATGCACGAAATAATTTTCGAGTAATGGTTGAATGATAAATTTTGGAATTTGTACGTTTTTCACTTCATCTGCTACTAAAAACGAATAAGCCAAGCGATCTGGATAGCGCATTTGATATAAATAAAAATATTTTTCGCAAAAGTCGAGTTCTGCAGCAACCGTTGTCGTTTTCTCTTGCGCAATGTTATTTCGAAGGAGTGCGGCAAACGCATAAACTACATCCGCCAGCTCATCCGCCTCTAAACTTACAGCATACATGCGAATATACTCTAGCGTATTATATAAAAAATGCGGATTAATTTGTGACTGCAAGGCACGCATATTGGCATCTTTTTGAGCAATTTCCAGTTCGTAAATATCCTTTATATACTGGTTAATACTATCAAGCATCGCATTGACCCCATGCGAAATCGCGTAGAGTTCCCCTTCCTTACTACTTTCATCAATTCGCGCATGTAATTTCCCATTTGAAACATCTTCTACTGAATATAAAATTCCTTTTACCTGCCGATTATACTTAGAGAAAATTTTATATAGCGCCCAAATAAGCAATGAATCTAACAAAATCACACCCACCCACAAGAAAATAAGTGAATTTTGCATAGAAAACCAGACATTATGATTCGAAATGAGCGTCACAACTTGATAACCATTTGAGAGCGTCACATGCTTCACAAAATAATCTTTATGAAGTGTCTCCAGCGCTTTTGAAGTCCCTTTCGGCAATTCCGCTTCCAAAACTTCTTTGCTTTCGTCTTTTGAATCCATTTGATAGTCAAATACTAAATTTCCTTGCTCCGTTAAAATATATAACGAAACAGGCAAGTCCTCGCCGTAGGTGGACAAGGTTTCTTTAAATTCTTTTGATCGCAATGTTAGATAAAAATCCCCCATTTTTTCTAGCGTTGCCGGATTTAACAAGTTTTTCTGTAATCTAACCCCATTTTCTTCTTGCGGCACAGTATCTACTAAATAACCATTTTTATTAGCTAAATTTGAATAGAGTACCTGTTTTTCATCTACGAGGGAAATAGCGATAGATTGCACTGTTTCATCGCCATAATAAATTTCTCGTAATCGAAGCGGCAAATAATTATATTCTGTGCTCGCCTCAGCATGGAGACTATAATTTAAATAATCTTCACTATTCATTTCAAAAAAGCGATGCATACTATCTACTTTGGCTTGGTTGCTTAATAAATCGCGGGTAATCAACTCTAATTTAGAATTTTTTCCCGAAATAATATCTGCTACATGTCCGGCTGATTGATTGGCAGCTGTTTGCGCGTTTTTTTGATCACGTTCATAGATAAAATAACTGACAAAGGCTCCAAAAATTGTAATTCCAACAATTAAGATGACGGCATACCACTTGAGTAAATACATAAATACATTTTTCTTTTTCACAAAACTCCCACATCCCTTTATTCCAGTTCAAACTTCTTATTTATCATCTCATAAACTCCGCGGGTAATAAATAGGGTAAAAAAGATTGCAATAGCTTCCATACCAAATAGTAATAAAGCAGGATATTTGTAAGTCAAAAATGCAATAACAGCAAAGCCCAATATCATTTTAATTAATGTAAAAAAATTACTAAAGAACGCCATAATGCTTAAGTTTAAAATATTTTTAAATGTCGTATCGTAGCGCGTATTGGTGATAAGAGCGAAAAAGTAGCCTAAAAATAAAAACGCATAAACAAAACGCTAAAACGAATGTAATGACAAAAAAGACAATACCTTTCATTTGTACGACTAAAAACAAATTATAGGCAAGCAGAATAAATGCACCTGCAAATAGGTAAAACAGTGCGTTCCCACGTTTAAAATCCTCTTTAAACAGCGAAAAAGCTTTTTTCCAAGTGATCTCTTTGTAGGAAAAGCCTTCTTCAAAGGCTAGTTGCGTAATAGAAGAAAATGCGGGGCCAACGCCTAAAACTATGCCACCGCAAAACATCAGCCCGACAAAAATAATATTTAATTTGATTACGGTATAACAACGAATAAAAATTTGCTCGATTGCACGTCCAATCATAATTCTCTCTCCTTTTAAAAACGCCAGAAAGGAAGCAGAACGAACTGCTCCCTAAACGGCCTTATTCTTTTACGCCACCAATTGTCATTCCGCGAACGAAATATTTTTGGAAGAACGGATAGCTGAGTGCGATTGGCAGTGTGGAAATAACTACCATCGCCATTCGAGTGGCTTCTCGCGGTATACTTGCCGCTCCCCCGGCCATATTGCTACTCATACCGGCGTTTTGTGCCATGTAATCAATATTCGCCTGAATTTTCATAAGTAAATATTGGAGTGGCACTAAATTGTCGCTTTGGATATAAAGTAACGCATTAAACCAGTCATTCCAGTATCCAAGTGCCGCAAACAAACTAATGGTCGCAATCCCCGGAACAGCAAGCGGAAGTACGATTTTAACAAAAATACGAATTTCACTTGCCCCGTCAATACGGGCGGATTCAATAATCGCATTGGGTACAGAACGATTAAAGAATGTACGCATGACGATAATATTAAATGGACTTAGTGCCATCGGTAAAATAAGCGCCCAAATGGTATCTTTTAATTGCAACATGTTCGTCATGACAATATAGTTTGGTACCATACCAGGACTAAATAACATCGTGATAAGCGCAAAGATAGTTAAGAAACGGCGCCATCTAAAATTCGGTCTAGAAATCGCATACGCATATGTAGAGGTAAAACTCACATTAACAATTGTTCCTACAACGGTTACAACAACCGTAACAAGAAGCGATTGTAAAATTTGTTCTTTCATTTCATATAAATAGCGGTACCCATCAAAACTCCACTCAGAAGGAAACAGTTGATAACCATCTGTTACAAGTGCATTTTCTCCCGTTAAGGAAATGATCATAACAAAAATGAGCGGAAACACACATGTAAAGGCGAATAAACCAATTAAAATGGAAAAGAGTAAATTCGTTTTTTTCCCGAAAGTGCGATGTCTAACTTCTGAAATCTTGATTTTTTTCTCTTTCATTATTTACTCCCTCCTAGAAAAGTGCAGATTCCGGATCAAATTTGCGGACAATTAAGTTCGTGCCAACAACGAGAACAAAACCAACGAGCGATTGATAAAGCCCTGCCGCAGCCGCCATACCAATATCTCCAGTACTTGTCAGTCCGTTATAAATATATGTATCAAGTACAGAAGTCACTTCATAAAGCGCGCCTGAATTTCGCGGAATTTGGTAGAACAAACCAAAGTCTGCTCGGAAAATATTTCCCACTGCCAAAATGGATAAAATGGTGATGAGTGGAACTAATTGCGGTAACGTCACATTTTTCACTTGCTGCCACTTACTTGCCCCGTCCATTTGAGCCGCTTCATAGTAAGTCGGGTCAATTCCCATGATGGTCGCAAAATAAATAATACTGTTGTAGCCGACCCCTTTCCATATTCCCATGAAGATTAAGATATATGGCCAGTATTTCGGCTCCGTATACCAGCTAATTGCTTCGCCTCCGTTAGCTACAATTAAGCTATTTAAAAGGCCCTTATCCGGACTTAAGAAAGCATAAACAAAGTAACTAATAACAACCCATGATAAAAAGTAAGGAAGTAACATGGAGGTTTGATACACTTTAATTAGTTTTTTCGAACGCAACTCACTCATAATAATCGCGATCATAACCGCAACAATAAGACCTAATACAATAAACGCCACATTGTAAAGAACTGTGTTACGTGTAATTAAATAGGCATTGTCTGAACTAAATAGGAATTTAAAATTATCAAAGCCGACCCACGGACTCTCCTTCAAACTTTCAATAAACCCTCCAGCAGCGTAATGGAAGTCTTTAAACGCGACAACATTACCTAAAACAGGAATATAGAAGAAAATAATTAACCAAATAAAGCCGGGCAAACACATCGCTAAAAAGGCTTTAATTTCTCATAAATTCGCGTCCCAGTTTTTTCATAACCTTCTCCCTCTCTTCTGAAAAACAGTTTCTCGTGTATCTTTATTTTAGCCAAAGAAAAAATTTCCCAAAAGATACAAAATATAGATAAAAAAGGACGAACTATATAATTTATAATGACCAAACAAAAAAAGATTCCTGCCACAACCTGACAAGAATCTTTCGGAATTTATTTTATACTTCTAAAAATGAAGTACCCTTTATCTTTTACCACCGTCTCCACATTGCCGAAAACAGCTTCCATTTTTTTAGCCGCTGAGGGACCACCTTGCTTTTTCTGAATGACAATCCATAATTCACCGGAGCTAGCCAAATGCTCATACGCCTCTTCTAAAATGGCGTGAACAATTTTTTTACCCGCTCGAATAGGTGGATTACTTAAAATCGCCTGATAATCATTCCCCGTGACTTTTTCATATACGGAGCTTTCATAAATCCGCACGTTTTGAATATCATTTAAAACACTATTTTCCTTCGCAAGTAGAAGCGCTCGTTCGTTTACGTCAATCATTTCGACTGTCACATCTGGATAGCTTTTTGCAACAGCAAGTCCAATTGGTCCGTAGCCGCATCCTACATCTAAAATGCGTCCGCTAACTACATCCAGTTGAAAAGCTTCAATTAAAACACGTGAGCCAAAATCTACTGCATTTTTTGAAAAAACACCCGCATCACTTATAAATTTAAGTTCATGTCCGCGAAGGTTAAAATTGAAATGTTTACGTTTATGTTCTAAATCATGATTATTTGAAAAATAATGTTTCGTCAAGTTTCCTCCCCCATTTCTCTTTCATTAAATATACCACAGGAAGAGAGATTCTGGGAGAGTTACTAACCTAAAATTTTTAACAAACCTGTGATTGATTAGGATTCCTTTTTCTTGAATCCTTGTGCTTCGAAAGCCGAAACCGTTTCTTTGTAACTTACATTTTTCGCATCTGAAGTTCCTTGTAATAAGCTTGAGATTTGAGCCTCATCTGCTTTTTCAAGATCTACAAACATTTCAATTGTCAGAGCTTCATCTGTAAATTCCGATTTTAGCGATGTTCCCTTGCCATTTTCATAGGCTTTATATTGTTCTTTTGCCTGTTTCTCATAGTTCTTTTTCGTCGCGTCATCCAGCTTCTCCCCTTCTTTTACACCAAAATAGGAAAGTGGATATGTCATTTTTTGCCCAACTTTTTTCAACTTATCTCCATCATGGTGAAATGTCGCTTCTAAATCTGCACCATTTAGGTTCAAAACATACACATCTTTTTCGATATTTGCTTTCTTTTCATTGTTCCCACAAGCAGTTAAAACGCCTAACACAGCAATGACTACAATTACAAAACTTAGAATCTTTTTCATACTTTTCCCCCACAAAATTTTTAAGCTAATGGATAGCGATTGATGAAACTTTGACTATCTTGACGTAACTCGATATAAGAAATATGAGTATCACTATACCAGTTTGTTCCGAGTCCCTCTTGGCCATTTAGAAAACTAACGATATAATCATCCCAATTTGCAAAATTAAGTTCCGCTTCTTCTCGTAGCTTTTCAAGGCACATCCATGCTTGTTGTTCACTAATTAATCCTAAAGAATAACAAACTCTTACGATATAACCAAGGCGTTCTAAATCAAACGCGCCACAGGTTGTGATTTTATCGGCAGATTCGAGTAGTGCTGTATCATCGTAACCAAACTTTTGAGCCGCTTTACGGATTTCCTTTTTCACACCTCTTGAATGAGCTTCTGAAATAGAAGTTGTATAGTCATTATTTTCAATCCAGCTTGAAATCAAACTCATGGCAGAATGTTCATCATAAATATTGAACATCGGTAACCAGTATTTTTTAACTTTTTCACCACGATTTTTCGGATAATATAACTTTAAATGTCTATTCCCTCCCGCTACCTTCGCTTCCACTTTATGCTTACATTCCGTAGTTGAACTTCCTACACATAACAATCGTTCTTTATCCTCTGAAAACTTGTTAAATTGCTCATATTCACTTGGAATAATTACTTCTTTTTTACCAAACAAACCCATTATGCCACATCCTCTTTTGTAATACTTTACAAGAAAATATTACAACATGTAGTCCTTTGTGTCAATAAGATTTTTAAACTATTTTTTCCTTGTTTATAGGAACGTAAAAAAAGTTACCTTCTTCATTAAATAGAAAAAGATAACTTTTTTAATCTTTTATTCCTCAAATGATAAATTAAAATTATTATTAAAGGGTGAATCATTCGTAAGTGTGATATTATTCGGTGCCGATAAATTTTGTGTAAACGGATAGTTCACTATACTTTGGTTTAAAATAAATGTGTCAGCTTGACTAGACTGCGCGTCAATCGCATACTTTTGCATCTTGTCCCGAATGACAAATTTAGTTTGGGACGGTCCAATTGACATGCGCGTTTGCCCATTTAAAACACCATCAAATTGTAGTAACATACTTTCATTGTCTTGGAACTCCGAAGATTTTTTAACAAATGTATTTTGGAATTTCATATTGCCAGAATTTCCGGCAATAAGTTTTAACGTATCGGTCGTTATATTTCTAGCATCTAATTGGCCACCGCTATTAATAGATAAGCCACCTTGAACATTCAAATCATTTAACTTCGCTGATAAAAAAGAAGTCATTTCAAGATTATTAAAGCTCGATTTTTCAAAATGGATGAGGGCATTGTTCCCATTAAATTTCATCCCTTTATTTACCTCACTGTCCGTTAAATGCACATTAGCAGATCCTGTTGTGACGTTTATTGTATCTGCTTTGATTTGATTAAAATGGGCTATAATCACGCCGCCTTTAATACGCATCGTTTTCGTGTGTATATCCGAAATTTTAATTTGCGTCCCAGTCGTCTGAATAGATAAGCTATCATAGACCTTATCCGCATCAATTGTAATTATAATAGCGGATTGCGTATTTGGATTTGCGTTTTTGTACATTAAAATTCCATTTTTCACGACTAATTCAGCTTTACTATTTTCATCATAAGTTGTGAGGTCAAATGATTCAGTCTTTCCTTTACGAATCGTAACATCTTGATTGGCATTTTGTAAGTCAATCGCTCTAAATTCCGTTTTTTTGGAAGTATCTTCCTTTTTAATTTCAATCCCCTGCTTTTTCTCATAAATAAAAGCTTTAGCCTCATAAAAGTTAAGCAATATACCTATTAAAGTAAGTAAAATAAGTAATAATAAGAAAGAAATATAGCCTTTTTTCCCTTTTTTATAAGATGCAATAGCCTCTAATCGCTCTTTTAACATTTTTGCGTTTTCATGCAAAGAAACCGCCGCATGCGATTCTTTATAAGTTCCCGATTTCACAATGGAATGTAGTAGCGTATCCCCATAACTGAGGGCATCCCGAGCCGGTAAATAAGATAAAACACTTTCATCACACGCATATTCGCGGTCGCGCTCCAGTTGCCTAATCATCCAATACATAAGCGGATTAAACCAGTAGATACAGGTGAAAATTTGAGCAAGAAAAACCACATACATGTCCTTAGATTTACAGTGCACTAATTCATGTAAAAAAATATGATACAACTCTTTTTTGGAAAAAGAGGTGCTCGGTAACACAATGATTTCCCGTCGGAATCCAAAAAAAACGGGTGAAGAAATAAGCGGATTAATCATAACTTCAACCGGTTTATTAAGCCCAATGGTTTCCATCGCTTCCGCTAAAATATCAAGTTCATCCGGTTCCTCAATATAATGAGCGCCTGAAATAACAAACTTTTTAAAATTTCGATAAGAAGCTATTCGGTACACAAGCATGATGAGGCCAACCATTAGCCATAACACCCACACATAATCCATTATAAACTGAAAAATAACTGCTTGTGTGCTTCGCTCCACTTCAATACCATTTTGGCCAATAACCATAGAGGTTAACCCTGCAAATTCACTCGGAGTTCCCCATAAAAATTCAGTGTTTTTTTGCACGAAGAAAAAAGCAAACGGTACAATTAAAAAGAAAAACACAACGCCCCAAGCGTAATAGCTTTTTCTTTTAGTTAAAAATTGACCGAATACTTTTTTTAAAAACCAAACTAGCGGAATTAAAATAACAGATGCGATAGACATGGATAAAAGCATTTTTAGTAAAATATTCATTCAGTAGATTTCTTCCTTTTCCAAAATTGTTGTAAATTTTCAATGTCTTGTTGTGAAATCAAATCTTTTTGAACTAGGTTCGTGATTAAGCCCTTTACGTTTCCCTCATACACATCTTCTATGAAGGTTTCTGTTTGCTTATTTAAATATTCTTTCTCGCTTAAAAGCGCATAATACTCATTTTTACGTCCAACTTTCTTTACACGTATGAAATCTTTTTCAACCAGCCTGGCCAAAAAGGTTAGGATTGTATTTTTCTTCCATGTAAAGCCATTTTCTTCCAACTCTTTAGCTACCTCAGCATACTGAACCGCTCGGCCAAATTGCCATACAACTTTCATTACCTCGAGTTCAGATTTAGATATTTGTTTATGCATAACATAGCCCTCCAAAAACTTTCTACTCTTATATTAGCACGGTTTTCCAGTAAAGGACAGAAAAAAATAAACTGGCATTTAAGCGATTGCTTTTACCAGTTTAAAATTATTTAATAAAAAAGAACCTTAGAAAAACTTCTAAGGTTCTGGTCATTATTATTTTGCTTCTACGCTCGCGCCAACTTCTTCAAGTTTAGCTTTGATTTCTTCAGCTTCTTCTTTAGAAGCACCTTCTTTAAGAGCTTTAGGAGCGTTATCAACTAATTCTTTAGCTTCTTTTAAGCCAAGACCAGTGATTTCACGAACCACTTTGATAACTTTAATTTTAGAATCTCCAGCAGAAGTTAATTCAACTGTGAATTCAGTTTGTTCAGCAGCGCCACCAGCAGCACCAGCAGCAGCTACAGCTACAGGAGCAGCAGCAGTTACGCCAAATTCTTCTTCGATTGCTTTTACTAAATCGTTAAGTTCTAATACAGACGCTTCTTTTACGGAAGCAATGATTTCTTCAATGTTTAAAGCCATTTTAAAATTCCTCCATTATTGTTTTAATTTTTTTATTGGGTTAAAACCCGGTAATTAAGCCTCTTGTTCAGCTTTTTGATCCGCAACTGCTTTTGTAGCAAGAGCAAGGTTACGAACAGGAGCTTGAAGTACGTTGCAAAGCATAGATAAAAGTCCTTCACGTGATGGAAGTGTTGCAAGAGCTTTGATTTCATCAAGAGAAGAAACATTCCCTTCAATGATACCTGCTTTAATTTCAAGTGCTTCGTGATCTTTCGCGAAGTCATTCAAAATTTTAGCTGGAAGAACAACATCTTCATTACTGAAAGCGATAGCGTTTGGTCCAGTAAGAACTTCTTCAAGTCCCTCAAAACCTTTTGCTTCTACTGCACGACGAACTAATGTGTTTTTGTATACCTTGAATTCTACGCCTGCTTCACGTAATTGTTTACGTAATTCAGTCACTTCAGATACATTAAGACCACGATAGTCTACGATAACTGTAGATACGCTATCTGAAAGTTTAGCTGAAATTTCATCAACTGCACTTTGTTTAGCTTCTAAAATTTTACTCATTTTTACACCTCCGTCCATAATCTAAACGCCAAAACGGCTTTGTTTCGCGAACAAAATAAAACCCTTGCCACCGTAACAGCAAGGGTAAAATCACAAGATAAGACTATCTTGTTCATCTAAATCCTCGGCGGGCCATTTTAAACGCAAAAGCGTACCTGCTGTCTACGGTAAGGATATTCATTTTTTAAGCCTAGTAAATCTTATCAAAGATTTACTAGGTCGTCAAGTCCATTTTATAAAGAAGATGGGTCAACTTGGATACCAGGTCCGAAAGTAGTTGTTACGCTTAAGTTTTTCACGTAAGTACCTTTTGCAGCAGCTGGTTTCGCTTTTTGTAACACATCATTTATAGTACGGAAGTTTTCAATTAATTTATCAGTATCAAATGAAACTTTACCGATAGCAGTGTGAATATTACCCGCTTTATCAACACGATATTCCACTTTACCAGCTTTAATTTCATTTACTGCTTTTGTAACGTCCATTGTAACTGTACCAGTTTTAGGGTTTGGCATTAAACCTTTTGGTCCTAAGACACGGCCTAATTTACCAACTTCACCCATCATATCAGGTGTAGCTACGATAACATCAAAGTCAAACCAACCTTGATTGATTTTTTCAACGAATTCAGCATCTCCAACGAAATCAGCGCCAGCAGCTTCTGCTTCTTTTGCTTTTTCTCCTTTAGCGAAAACTAAAACGCGCTCTGTTTTACCAGTACCGTTTGGTAATACTACGGCACCACGGATTTGTTGATCCGCTTTTTTAGGGTCTACGCCAAGACGGAATGCTACTTCAACAGTTGCATCGAAACCGGCGAAATCAATTTCTTTAGCAAGCGCTACTGCTTCTTCAACAGAATACGCTTTTGTTGTATCTACTTTTTTCAAAGCATCTTGATACTTTTTACCTTTCTTAGCCATTTCTTTTCCTCCTTATTGTTCAAATTGCTTTTCTTAGTCTTCTACTACGAATCCCATAGAACGAGCTGTACCTTCAACCATACGCATTGCAGACTCAACGTTTGCAGCATTTAGGTCAGGCATTTTAAGCTCAGCAATTTCTTGTACTTGAGCACGAGTTACAGTTGCAACTTTGTTACGGTTAGGTTCACCAGATCCTTTTTCCACTTTAGCAGCTTTTTTAAGCAATACTGCAGCTGGTGGAGTTTTCGTGATGAACGTAAACGAACGGTCTTCAAATACACTGATAACAACAGGAATGATAAGACCAGCTTGATCGGCTGTACGAGCGTTAAACTCTTTACAGAATCCCATAATGTTTACGCCAGCTTGACCTAGTGCAGGTCCAACTGGAGGTGCAGGATTTGCTTTCCCTGCTGGAATTTGAAGTTTAACTTCTTTAATAACTTTTTTAGCCACGAGACATACCTCCTTAAGTCCGTGCTGTGGTTAAATGGGGATTAAGATTTCCCCTCCCACGTCAAAACATACGCAAAAACGTACTTAAATATGATACCACTTTAAAGCCGAAGATGCAAGGCTTTTTCCACTATTTGAAAGCTAATATTTCTTGTATACGACGCGTATACGTAGCATCTAGCTTCAGGACCTTTTCGTACCCTTTTCGCCGAATGAATTCCCTTTTTGCCGGATTCGCGTGATAAAAGGCCACTTTTTCTAAAAGTTCCTCAGTATTTGAAAAAAAGTCCGCTTCCTCGCCTTCTTTAAATAAAGCTTTTTGTTCTTCCGTGCGTTCTGTTAATAAAAATCCACGGCAAGCTGGGATTTCAAACGTTCGTGCTGTATGTTGTTCATCTGACAGATGCGTCAAAAAGCCAAGCGCCACATCACTAGCCCCAAAAACTTTTGCCATATCTTCCGTATAAACACCTTGAAACATACAATAATTACGCAGTTTCATTTTAGAAGGAAGCTTCTGCCAATTGGTTCCCCATACTTTTAACCAATAATCTTCCTTCGCAATCTCATTTAGCCATAAAGCCCGCTGACGCTCCATCCGCCCAACAAAAGTAAAGCTAGCGCCATAACGCATTCTATCAGCATCGCTTAGCACGACTGGTCTGTGAATCTCCGGATCGAATGCATATTGGATTTGTAGCACACTTGAACAGCCATGCTTACGGTACTTCATCACTTCTGTTGACTTTGGCGTGACAACCACATCATACATTGTGATGGCATCATTTAGCACTTTGGATGTATGATATCTGTCATCGAATAAAAAATCGGGATGAAAATGAATCGTTTTTACGCCCAGTTTTTTCGCTACATCAATTGTTTCCGGGTCAACCCATAACCCCTTTACGACAAATAAAAGTTCAGGTGTTTGAACTTTTAAAAGCCGTCTAATTTCACCATTAAATTGTTGATATTTATGTTTAAGTGGCTTGCTCATAACACGCATGTACGCACGTTCAGCAAGTGAATAGTTATAAAATAAATCATCCGTCGAAACTGCTGTTACTTGATATCCTAATGCACGAAAACCTCGGAACAGTGATAAACTATTGGCGCCTTGAAACGTGGCCCCCACGCATAAAACCGTCTTTTTATTCATTCATAGCACCCCGTTACTTCCTTAAATTTCTGATATAACTTTTTATAATAAGCCGACTCATAATGCGAAACCGAATGTCCAAACGGGTAGCGCACATCCCCAATATACTTTTCCTCCAACATATTAATGACTTTCGCTTTTTTAAAAACAGTCAAAAAACAGCGATCTAGCTCGCGCCAAACCCTATTGTACTGTTCAAGCTTTGACACATTTTTATAAGGTTGCGCCTTGCCGCCTGAATCCAAATAGCGTGTCGTGAGCTTGCCGCAATTTAAAATCAATTGTTCCTCGCGTAAATACGGTGAAATTGCTTCTTTAAAACGTTCGATGGCATCCATCCAATACGCCAAAAAAAGCGGCCAATCCGTTTGGCTAATAATCTTTTTAATCGGCAAATCATTTCGAATTTGGCTTTGTTCAATGATGGGCGAAATGGTAATCGCTTGATGGTCTGATACAAAAGCAGTTTCCTTTAGCGCATCTGTATATAAATCGATGAGTAAAAAGTCCGGCTGTTCTTTTTCTAATGCCTGAAAAAAACTCTTTTCAAAATCAGTTTTAACAAAGGGCTTTTTTTCAGAAGGAATATCTTTGTAGTTCTCAATTTGAAAGGAAAATGGGTCTGTCATTAACGCAATGAATGAGGAGTGAAACTGTGTAAACGACACTTGATAATGCGTTTTGTAGCCCGGATTAAAATAGGCGCTCGAGTTTAAAAAATTTACGACTAAAACAGGTTCCGACTACACCAATTTTTTGTACCATAACGCATCACTCCTCGATGATTTTTTTTAGTGTTCGTTTTAAAAAAAGGCGGAAAATAATAAGCCACTTCTTGGTGTTTGTAATACTTTTGTTCGTCTAACGTAAGCGGATATCCACTTGCTTTTAAATCTTGAATCAAATCGGCAATATGTTCCCTAAAGGTGTGTTCATTACATGAATAATGAATATAAAAATCGATTGGGAATTTAGGTTCTTCCAGCACTTTATCTTGTAACAAGCGATTTAAATACGGGACGGAATATGCCTCTTTTTCCCCCACCATACCTTTATAGGTTGGGTTTTTTTCGGGAATATCTGTCAAATAATCACCTAGAAAGTATTGCGGGGCACCTGCTATGACCGCATTTGCTTTTAATTTCAATCCGTAGTACAGAGCCGCATAACCGCCTTTACTCGTTCCCACGCAGATAACTTTTCGGTATTTTTTCTGTGCTATGATACTTTCAATCAATTCTGTTACCACGGTCTCCGGCGCCCTTGTGCCCTTATGAAATAAGTAGTAGCCCCCTTGTTTGTTATAACCAAAATCGTCCAAAATAAAGAGGCGGTCAGCTGCCACTTCCTTCGTTGTCGCCATATAATTGTAAGTGGCAGGAAGCCCCACTCTTGAAAACGCACTAAATACAATAACTAATGTGTCATGCGAACGTCTCGTTTTAAGCGCATATTGAACGCTCGTGCTAGATTTAAACGTTCGACTAATCATTTTAAAATAAAGCCCAATACATCTTTTTTTCATAAATCCCCTTCCTTTTTCTTTAAATTTAAATGAACAATGGCAAGCGCGAGGCCTATTCCTAGCCACACAACGCGCATTTCAAAAATGCTACTGCTACCAATTGAAATTGCAATAAAAGCAATAATGATACATAACGGAAGTCCAGCCAAAAGCCCTTTTTCCGTGAAAAACAACTTAACCGCCTGGTGGAGTAGCCAAACAAAAAAGATTAAAAAACACGCTAAGCCTAAAACGCCAATATCCGCTAATTGAGCTAACCAAAAATTATGCGCGCTCATCGTTTGTGTGATATTAGCTGATATATTTACCGTCCCATAAAGCGCCTCGAATATATACTTCGGAACAACTCCCATCCCAACACCTAAAAAATGACTTTCTTTGGCCACATTTAGTGCCGTTTCATAAATGAGGAGCCGCTGATCTGTTGAAGTTTGCTTGCCTACAAAATAACTGAATTCCTGTGTTTGGAAAAGCTTCATCACAAGCAGCGAAATACTCACCACACACGTTCCTATAAAAAAGAGAAAAAGCGCAATTTGTTTCGTGTACAATTTAATAATGATTAAAACGATGGTAATCAAAAAGGCAATAAGACCCGTGCGCGATTCCGTTGCGACAACTAAGAAAAATAAAACGGCGGCGCTACTTAAAGCGATGAAAGTCCGCACCCACGTCTTCTTTTGAAGGAGCAAATAAATGAAGGCTGGGAAATAAATGGATAAATAGGAGCTAAAATCGTTTGTATTAGTGAGTAGTCCTGTGGGTCGAAAATCTGGATAGCCGTTTTCGCTTAGGCCCGAATACCATAAATGATTCCCGCTCATCATTTCATAACAGCCAACCCCAATGGATAAAATAAAGGGTGGCATAATCCATAGCAACATTTTTTTAATATCAGACACTTTTCGCACATAATAAATGCAAAGAAAAATAATATAAAACTTTCAAGTTGAAAATAGATGGCACGCACACTTAATTGCGGATCCTGACTCCAAATGAGAGTGATTACGGCGTATAAAATCCATAGCGCAAAACCGGCGAGCGGTAATTTTAACAAGGCGAACTGCGCTAAGTCCTTTTTTTCAAACAAAAAGAGAAAGAAATGGAGCAAAATCGCGATGCGGAATAAAAATAGGCCAGAAAGTCCCGGAACACTTAAATAGGGGCCTAGTATTGCGCTAATTAAAATCACGTAAAATAAAAAATACGTTATCCGGGAAAGTGGAATATCGATAATAAATAGGCACGCCGCGATGATTAAAACGGGGAGAAGAAAAAGCGGATAAACGGCGGTCACTAAACTGATGAAAATAAAGGCAAGGCCAAGAACTGTTTTATTAATAGCCATAATAGTCATATTTCTTTTTATTGTATTTAACATTATTTAGCACCGCGCCAACAGCTTTCACACCCGATTTATCTAATAAACTTTTGGCTAAAGCGAGTTCTTCCTCTTTCGTTTTGTTGTTATTTACAACTAAAATTCCTAAGTCACAAGAAGACGCGACAATACGCGAATCCGTAAATAAATTAATCGGCGGACAATCAAAAATAATATAGGCGTAACCAAGCGTACAGGCTTCTTCAATGAGCCAGAAAGCCCTTGTACTCGGAGTAATTCAAGTGGATTCGGCGGAATAGCACCTACAGGCAAAACATCCAAATCGTCCGAAAATGGATACACCGCATCCTGTAATTCCGTGCGTCCCGTCAGCACATTTGACAAGCCACTCCTCCCTTTTAAACGATGTTGTTTCGTTAGGCTTGGGGAATAAAAATCTACATCAATGAGTAGCACCTTTTGTTTAAAATTGGCATAGGTTTTAGCAAAATTTGTACTAAAAAAAGTTTTTCCTTCGCCTTTATTCGATGACGTGATGGCCACGGTACGAAAAACATCATCTTGCCTATGCATATATTGAATATTCGTTTGAATAGCCGAAAATTTTTCCTGAATAATGCGATTCATGGACATTTGGTTCTCGTTCGAATTTTTTTCCATTGGTCAACTAGCTCCTTACTCTTTCATCACGGGGACGTCCCCTAAATACGTAATCTTTAGGTTCATAATTTGCTCCTGCGTTTTAATCGTCTTATCCATAAAAGTCACGAGCATAATAAATATAGCGGATAGAAGAATACTGAACAAAAAACGCGATTAAGTTCATAGACAACCCTTGCGTCACAAGATGCACGCTTGGTTTTTCTAAAATAATAACCGTACTCCCTTTAAAAAGCCTCGGGATTTCTTTTTCAACAACTTTGACATAGGACTGACTAACACGTTCTGCTTGTTTTTGATTTTGATCTGTATAGGCAATATGAAAAACTAATGAATTTTGATCCGAACTAATCGTTAGGCGGTTCGCTAATGTTTTGCTACTTTTCCCGCCGATTTCTCCCTCGCCGCTCACTAAATCCATGATTTTACTGCTTTTTAAAACGGAAGAATATGTTGTAATAAGTTGAATGCTATTCCGGACACCTTCTTGTGTGTAAAGGTTATTATCTTTTTGCTCGACATTAATTAAAAGCGATGTTTCTGCTTGATATTCGTTGTTATGAATGTAATTTTGGTAAATCCATACACTCATTTGTGCGATAAAAATAATGAGTATAATCCAAATTAGATTTTTTTTGAGCGTTTGAAGTAAACTGCCCACTGTCATATTTTTTATATTCATAAATTCCTAACCTCAATTTTTCGATTTCTCGAAACTTTCATATAATGTCAGTAACTTTTCCGCCTCATGCTGCCAACTATATAAATTTTGAAAGGCACGAAAACCATTCTGCCCTAAATCCCAATTTCTTTTTCGATTGTCCTTCAACTGAATAACTAAATCCGCAGCCCGCTCGTAATCAAAGGGATCCGTTGTATACCCACAATCCGCATCCGAGATAATCTTTTTAAAATCCGGAAAATCAGATGCTAAAATCGGAATTTTAGCGGCCATATATTCAAAGAGCTTCGTTGAATGTGAGTTTAAATTATTCGGTGTCGGATGAAGTAAACATAGACCAATATGGCTCTGATAGTAATGTCGCCAAATATCTTTGTATTGCATCCGGTCGAGATGCTCCACATTTTTTTCTAAGTGGTTCACTATAATAAATTCTGAAAAAGCATCTTCATTTGTAAACATCGGACCAATCAGTTTTAATTTAAAGTCCGTGCATCCTTTTTCACGTATAGATTTCGCAAGCTCCAGCATATTAAAGAGGCCCCGCTGCTCTGTTAGCACCCCTACATAAATGAGCGTAAAAACTTTAGAAATCGTTTCATTTCTTACGGGCGGCATGATGGGATAGTTTAAAACATCCACTGTATTTAAACCCATCTTAAGATAGTTTTCCTTATAGGAAACTTCTGCAAAAACAACCGCATCCACCCACTTTAAAAAATATTTTTCAAAAAATGCCACCATTTTTGATACAAATGGGCGACTGCCACGCGGAATCCATTGTTTGGTTAAAATCGCAGCCGGCAAATGCTCATGCATGTCATAGACAATTTTTACAGCGTCGCCATATTTTTTCTTGATTTTTCTCGCTAAAAAAAGGAGTTCTGGGTCATGAAAATGGAAATTCTTGGCGTCTGATTCCTCGAAAGCTTTCAGCAAAGTTTGCATATGGCGAAACCGCTTTTTGCGCGATAAAACAGGAAGATAATGCATCGTTAAATTCGGAATAGATTCTTTTTCACCGTCAAAATTCAGCGCATAAAATTCAACTTGAAAGCCTGCTTCCGCAAGTGATTTAGCTTCTTTAAAATAAATTCGTGTATCGGACCAAACGTGCACTGAGCTACACATAAAAATTTTATTTGGGTCTCTTCTCTTCAAATTTTTTCTCCTTTACATCGTTTTACTAATCGGTCATTCCACGTATTTAAACAGAACTCCCGATGAATCGTCTCACGCGCCTCTAAAGAAATTTTCTCCAAAGGAAAAAGCTTGCTTTGTAAAATGCCTTCGATTAAATCAGCGGCTTGCTCGGGGCTATTTTCTTGTACTAAAAAGCCATTTCGTCCATTTTCAATTAGTTCCGGGATGCCGCTGTGATATGTGGAAAGGGTTATCTTACCCCGCGACATCGCCTCCATTAACACCATTGGAATACCCTCCATATCTCCGTTTTCAGCCGTTTTACTTAGCTGAATGATAATCGTCGCTTCTTTTACAGCGGCTTTTACTGCTTCTTGCGTCTTGGCCCCACATAGCGTAACAACATCCCCGACATCTAAGCGGGAGATGAGCTCGACTAAATCCGCTCTTCGTTCACCATCACCCAAAATATCTAAGTGAAACGGCACCTTAAGACGCGATTTTAAAAGCGCCATAGTTTGGATTGCTGTCTCCATCCCCTTTTTCTCGGTTAGCCTACCTGTTGTTAAAAAATGAATCGGCGCTTGTTTCTTTGTCGCTTGGTAATCAAATTCCGCTGTGTCAACGCCCATATGGTGTATGGACACATTTTCTTTACTTGCTCCGTAATGAACCAGCTTTGTCGCAAAATAGTGGCTGATGGGAAGCAAACTGATTTCACTGGCGAATAAATCGCGGTAGACTCCCTCCCCCCATTTTTTAACAAAAGAAGTAAGATCTTGACCGTGAAAAAATACCATCGTCCGCTCTTCTAGGAGGCCCATATTTTTATAAAAGTTAGCGATATTTCCGTTAGGCCCGTAATGCGCAATGACCGCGTCCGCCTTCTCTCTGTTTAAAAAGTAAGAGGCACTGTAGAGCAACCGCAGTGAGGACGACATCTGGCCATATTTGCGCCACTTAATTGTTTCAAGAGCCAGCCGCCTATTTTTAAGGAAAAGTTTTCCGAATAAGAAACTGGCTTTTACAAGTCTACGCCACTTACTCGCCGGAATATTTATAAAATGTGTTTTGGAAAGTAAGTCATATTCCTGGACCGCCTGATGATCCGCCTCATTAAATGCACGGTGCCATGCTAAAATTTCGACTTCTACGCCTCTGTCAATGAGCCCTGTTATTTGGTTTAAGATAAAAGTTTCAGATAGTTTTGGAAAACTAGAAATAAAAAATAATACCTTCATGCCTCTTCTCCCTCAAGCTTTTGAATAAAACGAGCCAATTCCTCTTGTGGTTGATTCCACCACTCTGATTCAAGTAGCGCTCTCCGCTTCTTTTCAGAAAAGCGATACCGAATGATTTTAGCCGGATTTCCGCCCACAATAGCATACGGCGGTACATCTTTTGTCACAATTGCTCCTGCCCCAATGACAGCGCCCGTTCCAACTCTAACCCCTTGAAGAATAACGGCGGTACTCCCAATCCACACATCATGCCCAATCACTGGCGGCGCTGTAAAAGAGTCCCATGACTGATTTTGATAGGTAAAAGGAGAGGTCGAAAAATGATTTAGCGGATGTTCATCTAGGCCAATGAAACTGTAAGCTCCAATGGAACAATATTTGCCAATTTCACCCGATGCAATGATGGCGCCTTTATTGACATAAGAATAATCGCCTAGTTTCACACTTTTTCCAATATGGACATCGTAATTAATCCAACAACTCTGTCCTAATTCAATTTCTGTGGATACAGAGCCAGACATAATACGATGGTTTGGAAATTTGCGTCGTACTTTTTGTAAAGCGATATATTTACTTAGCTGCGGGGGAATCCATCTTTTTAGTGACATTAAAACATCTCCTCTCTCTTTTTTGATCTACCAGGCAAAAATGGACGTATATATTTAAAATCAGTCAGTAGGGTTAAAAGACCATAAATGATAACACCCGTTGCTACGTACAGGATTAAATTGATGAGTTCTGATGAGGTCATGATGGTTATTTTTTCAATATAGACGACGGTGGCCATTAAAGCGGCGTTTAAGGTTGCTTTGGCTAATTCTTTTGCTACGGGAATAAATTCCTGTTTAAAACTTAGCTTTCTAACCAAAGCAATAACAGCTAACAATGCGGCGAAAATTGCGACGATGAGCGGCGAAATCATGAGCGTCATAACGCCTAAGGTGAACACTCCTCCGCTTAAAAAGAGAATTTGAAACGCGATGCTGAGAGAACTATTTACAACAGGGGTTTTCGTATCGCCAATGCTATAAAAAATTTTAAACGTGAGCTCTTTAAATACGTTAAGCGGTAGCGCCAGTAGTAAAAATAGGAGAAAAATAAAAACTTGGTGACTTGAAGTACTGTCAAAATTCCCTCTTTCAAATAAGATCGCGATAACCTCATGCCCAATCACAATCATCAAAGCCACAACCGGCATTACAATCATAAAAAACAGCTTTAAATATTGAACAAATTTCACCCGCCCCACTTCTACTGAATAACTAAAGCTTCTGCTTAAATTGGGGTACACCATAGACATTAAATTCGTAATGAGCAAGACCTGAAAAATACTAATCATTTGATTCGCGTAAGTCATCATCGAAATATAACCAGTTCCAAAATAACTGCCAAGCATCCCCGGAAGTAAAATCGTCACTTGATAAATGATTGCCCCCAAAAGCGAAGGAATCGTAAGGCGAACTAAACGCCTATATTCTGCCGAACGAAAGGCGAAAGAAAAACGAAACGACCATTTCCGGTTAAAAAAAGCGAGGACAAGCGTTTCAATAAGAAATGAAATCGCTACAGAAAGCGCCACTTGATAAATTGTCAAATATTCCACATACAAAAGGAGAAATAAAAAATTTAAAAGGGCCGCTACAAGACCTGCTACTTTAATCCAAATAAATTTTCCTTCTACTTCCAAATACGAGGTCAAAAGCCAGGAATACATTCGAAACAACTGTCCTGCACCCATAATAAAGGTGAGTAAGTAGGTCATATAATAAAAGGGGCGATTCGTTTGCCACCTAAAATTTTCCATCCCGATAAAGCCTGCAATATAAACGACAATGAGGAAAAATAAGCTGGCGGACATAATCGTTACCACATACGAATTTAATATCCTTTTCGCATTCGCCGTCTGCTTTTCCGGCATGGTTGCCAAGAAAGGAATGACGACAGTTGGAATAGCTGCCCCGCCAATGTTCACAATGGCAATCATCATTAAATTGGCCAGATTAAAAGCATCCATTTCACTTGAAACACCAAATTCTTTGGCTAATAGCGCAGTCCGCATCATGGATAATAGCTGAATACTCATCGTAAAAATCACGACGCCATAAAAAATATGGGTCATTTTATTTTTCATCAATTGAATCCTTTTCTCCTCGCTTAAAAAAATACATTAAATAGTGTAGTTTCTGTTTTTCGTGGTTTTGACATCGCAGGGGTACCGAGGGCAAGGGAGTTATCCGCAACATCACGAATTACTGTGGCACCTGCGCCAATGAGGTTTCTTTTTCCAAGTGTAATCCCTTGAATAATTGACGCCCCGGCTCCTACAAAAGAAATATCATCCACACAAACGTTCCCGCATAAGGTGGCATTGGGTGAGATATTGACAAAGGAGCCAATCCGGGATTCATACTCAATGACACTTCCTGTCAAAATGCTTGTATGATGGCCAATAGAGACGTCGTGCATTATTGCAGCATTAGCAGAAATATAAGTCCCTGCCCCAATTTTCACTGTGCGGTCCACATAAGCATCTGGATGAATAATGGTAGCGTAGCGATTTTCAGGTATATGCATGACCCTTTTCGCTACTTCAAAGCGGTCATCCACATTTCCAATCGCTAAAATGAAATGAACATCGTCTTTTAGAAGTTCATAGCTGTAACTAAGCGGCGCCATAAACGCACCCTCTACTTCTTTAAAAGTCGTAATCTGATCATCCAAAAAACCAATAAATCGATACCCTAAAGAATAATGCGCTACAAAATTTTTTAACATCCGTCCTTGCGACCCACATCCAATGATGACAAGTTTTCGTTCAACCTTTAAATCGTTCTGCTGTCGTGGATTCATTTTGATCAACCCCCTCTCGCGAAAGAACCACTCGGATTGTCCGAATTAAAATTTTCATATCAAGTTGTAAAGAAAATTGGTCCACATACGCGACATCAAACTTAAATTTTTCTGCCCAACTAATCGTATTTCGACCATTTACTTGCGCAAGACCTGTAAGCCCCGGCTTAACCTCAAGTCTTCTTTTCTCATTTTTATTATAAAAAGCGATGTAATCACATGTCAGCGGCCGTGGACCAATAAAACTAATATCACCTTTTATAATATTGATGAGCTGCGGAATTTCATCAATACTCCATTCGCGCAAAAATTTACCCACTGGACTAACTCGGTTTTTATCACTATCCAACTCTCCTGCCGTAGAATCAAACATCGACTTAAATTTATATTGCTTAAACGGCTTACCCAAAAGTCCTGCACGTTCACAAACATAAAACGGATTCCCCCTATAATAACAAGCTAAAAATAAAGTCAGTATACTAAAGGGAATCATCACAATCAGCAAAAGAATAACAGCCATCAAACAATCGATTAATGCTTTTATCCGTAAATAACTTCTGCTATGCACCTTGTCCCCTCCTTTACTTCACAGCTAATTCCTTCATTTCTCCTCCGCGCCCAATCGCCTCGTAATAAACATTCAGAGAAAGCATGGCATCTGGATCCAAACAATTTCGCCCGTCAAACACATAAGCCTGTTTCATCCATTTTTTAAAATCTTCCGCTTGAATCGCTCTAATTTCCGACCATTCCGTCACAATAAGCGCCGCATCCGCCCCCGTAAGAGCTTCTTGAATAGAATTTGCCACCACCACATCACTTGGTAAATCGAGACTAGCAGCTTTTACGACTGGATCATAGGCATAAACTTTAGCCCCGTGGCTCACAAGCTCCTCAATAATTTTTAGTGACGGTGCCTCACGAACATCATCCGTATTTGGTTTAAAAGCGATTCCTAGAATCGCGATTTTCCTTCCCCGAATAATCTCCATTCTTCCTAGCAATTTACTAACAAGCACTCGCTGTTGCTCGGCATTCGCCTGAATAACCTCTTCTAACAGTGGAAACGTCATCCCGTATTCATGCGCGATTTGAAGTAAACCAAGTGTATCTTTCGGGAAACAAGATCCCCCGTATCCAATACCAGCTTGTAAAAATTTAGCCCCAATTCGTTTATCAAGGCCCATCCCAAGACTCACTTCTTGGACATCAGCGCCAACTAATTCGCATAAATTCGCAATTTCATTAATAAAACTAATTTTAGTAGCTAAAAAAGCATTAGAAGCATATTTAATCAATTCAGCACTTTTAGGCGTTGTCGGAACAATTGGAATTCGAAAAGGCTGATTCACATCCATCATGATATTCATTGCTTTTTTATCAGTAGTTCCAATCACAATTCGGTCCCCGTGAAACAAGTCATGAATTGCCATCCCTTCACGTAAAAATTCAGGATTGGAAACCACGCTCACTTCAAAAGCCGCCTGTTCGTCCATTAAATGTTGCAACGCCTCATTTGTCCCAACCGGTACCGTACTTTTTATAACGATGATGGTTGGCCTAGAAATCACGCTAGCCATTTCAACTGCCGCTTGATTAAAATACTTCATCTCAATCTCGCCATTACTTCCAGTCGGTGTCCCCACCGCCAAATAAATCACATCCGCATGCTTTGCACCTTCCGCAAATGAAGTGGTAAAATCTAATCTTCCTTCTGCCATATTTTTTAAAATTAAAGATTCAATCCCGGGTTCATAAATCGGTGATATTCCTAGTTTTAGCTTCATGATTTTAGTTTCAACAACGTCAATGCACGTCACGTTATGACCAATTTCAGCTAAACCAACGCCGGTTACTAATCCAACATACCCTGTTCCAACAATCGCTATATTCATTATTTCCTTCCTTTCTCTGTCGCCACATTCTCCAAAATCTCAAGTAATTCTGTACTTGCTTTTGTAGCACTAAATTCATTTTCAGCTATCGTTTTTATCTCCATTTTCAGACCCCGTAACATTGCCTTTTGATTTTTTAATTCTATTAATAAATCAGCTAGTTCCTGTGGATTTCTCGCATCAACGTAGTAGCCTATTTTATATTTTTCAACAATGTCTTTTGTCCAACCAGCTGAATTCACAATAATCGGTTTCCCCGCAGCTAAAGCATCGAAAAATTTATTCGGCGAGTTCGTGGCTAAAATCGGTTTAGGTAAAAAACTCGTTATGGTGATATCTGCTAAATCTAAAAATGTAGGGACATCTTTTTTTTTCAATCATATCCTCAAAAATAATATTTTGAAGATTCTGCTTTTCGCTTTTAGAGACTAGTAGCGGTTTGGTTTTCCCACTTCCTACGATAAGAAATTTAATGTCCGTCACATTTTGCTTTTCGAGCCTTTCACAGGCATCGAGTAAATATTGTAAGCCATTCGCTTCTCCCATCGCGCCAATGTGAGAAATAACAAATTGGTTTTCTAAATGCCATTTTTTTATGATTTCATCTTGAAGCGTTTGATTCACATTTTCATCTGAGAAAAGCTCTAAATCAGCTAGATTTGGAATAACAGATATTTTCTCATCTGAAATGCCATTTGACCGGACTCCGTCTGCCATACCAGGCGACAAACATATAATATGAGCGGCTTTTTTATAAATGCGTTTTTCTATTTTTCGCAAAGCATATTGAAGGGGTTTTGATTTGATATAACCCATTTGAATCGGAGCTTCCGGCCATAAATCACGGACTTCAAAGACAAAAGGGGCACTTAATTTTTTACTTAACCGCATGGCTGGAATACCAATTGTAAGCGGTGTTGAGGTGGCAAAAATCAAATCGATTTTTTTTATTTTTTTCCCAACCTGTTCCGCTTTTCGCATAAATTTTAAAAACTCCATAATACGCGCTTTCTTCCCTAAGAAATTACTATAATCGCTGCGGATAGCTAAAATTTCGATACCTTCAATGTGAAAATATTTCACATCATTTGTCATTTTATATGGTTTTTCCTGCTTCATAAATGCATCTGTCGTAATGACGGTAACTTTGTGCCCACTTTCTGCGAGCTTTTTTTGAAAAAAATAAAACTTCTAATCGAGGTTGAAGAAGATAATGTCGCAAAATATTGATGCAAATATAAAATATTCAATGGCCTTTCATCCTTTTCCATGCTTAGTTTTGAAATTGTACGTTTTTCCAAGTCGTTTTTTCTTTCGAATTAATCGGGCTATAAATTAAATCGGCTTTTTCCAAATCTTTCGGGATAATATAATAGCCTTTTCCTTCTTTTTCTTCACCGGGTTTTAAGACCTCATTTATATTTTTCAAACTCCCTTTTGCATAAAAATAATGTTCATCATTGTCAGTTAGAAAGAAATCGGCTGCGACAATACCTTGATTTTCTTTTGAGATATTTTTCACTTTGTATGAAATGACTAATTCCTGGTTTCCTTTTTCTGAACTATCCTGCACCATCATTTTAGTTGGTGTAATTTGCCAAGATGCCGTTTTTTTCTGCTCCATCGTTTTTTGATCATTACCGCATGCGGCTATCGTAAGTAGTAAAATCATTAAGCTTATCATAAGTCCTATTTTCTTCATAAAATCTCTCCTTCTTACATTTCTAACAGGTATTCGATATTTTCCTCAGGAATCATAAATCCCTCTTTCTCCGGAAAAATATAGTGTTGTTCTTTTAACTTGCTAATGAGTCTTGAAGCAGTAATTCGGTTGCAATTGCAGTATTTAGCTAAGCTTGTAACTGTAATTTCTTTTGGAAACAATAGATAAGGTAGTTTAAATGTCTGCTGGTTAAGTCTTGAAATTTGCAGTATATAATGAATAATTCGTTTATTCGAATTCAAAAGATGTAAGTTGAAAAAATGCATTTCTTCTTCGACTTTCAAATATTGTTCTAAAAACAAATGCACAAGTAAGCCGTCTTTTTCAAGCGCATCGAAAACAATTTCTTTATTTAATACAGCAATTTGGCATTTTTTGATATTGCTTAAATAATAATTTTCTTCCTCACCAACCGTAAAAATAAAATCGCCCTCTGAATCAAAACTATACTGATACTCCCCTGTTATTCGATTACTATTTCTTTTTATCAGCAGTCCATTTAATACAATGATAAATTCATTTTCTAGCACATTGTATTCACTGTTTTTCTTTAGCTCGATTTTTCTATGGCTAAATTTATTTAAAAGAAATAACGATAAATTTTGATGTTCCGTTATTTTTTCATGCAGACTTAAAAAGTCCATGCTGCCCCTCCTTTCCAAATTTATTGTAACGAAATTTTTAACATGGAAGAATAGGTCAAAGTGTAATATAAGTTACAAATTAAATAATAATTTCACAAAAATGCCACCTTTTAAATTAAAACTATGATTTTTTAAAAAAAATTATAGTTTTTTTATGTTCATGACTACAAAAATGAGTATTTTACTCACCTGAAATATCAGCTAGAATATTCATTTAAGCGTAAACCCATTTTTAAAAATATAAGGTTTAACCATTGTTTTTTGGCAATGAACATGTTACAAATATAATGATAGAGTAATTACAAGTCTTTTTTACTCCTTTGTGGCCTATTTTTAGCACTTTGGAGGAAGGAGTATAGATAAAATGAATATTTTTCTAATTGAAGATGATTTTCTACATAGAGAATTTATCGAAAATGGCATCTTGACCTCCACACAAAAACTTGGCATTATTTCAGAAATGCATACGATTTCTAACATCCCCGCTTTTATTGAACAGCTTGAAAAAGTTCCAGTTATGGATAACGACATTTATTTTTTAGATATCGATTTAAAAGAAATCCTCTCAGGCATAGACATAGCCGAACTCATTCGCAGAAAGAATCCGCACTGTTACCTTTACTTCATCACAGCCTTCGAAAACAAAGGCATCGAAATCATCAATCGCCAAATTCTACCTTCAGGTTACCTCACCAAAAACCCAGATAATTTAGACTCTATTTCAGAACAACTTCTCTCCACTTTTAAAACCATCCAAGAAAAAGAAATGCAAAAAGCATTAACAGGCGACATTGTCTTAAAAAATGGATCAGAACGTGTTTTTCTAAGAAAAAAAGATATCGTTTTTATCCAAACTTTAAAAGGTAGTAAAAATTATTCAGAAATTAATTGTAAAAATCGCAGTCTATTTGTTCGCTACCCCATCAGTGTCTTAAAAGAATTATTTGAGGAAACGAATTTTTATACCAACTTAAAGTCCTTTATTATAAATACAAATGAAATTACTCTAATTGACCGAAAGCTAGGGATTATCCATTTTGATTACGGATACGAATTATATGCCAGTAAAAAAATCATAGATAAACTACTTAAACATTTGAATTCTTAGGGAGGTGGAATAAAACAATGTTTATTTTATCTGATTACATTATTATAGTAGCTGGCTATTCTGGTGTGCTCGTCAACTTATTCCTGCTTAACGCCCCATTATTTATTACGTATCGTGATGCCTTTAAACTAGTCGCACTCATGTTTTCACTTATCATTAGCATAGTTTTTATTATTTCCTATCAACCATTAGTGACGCTATCCGCCATGTGGTTAGTCCCGCTTCTCCTCTCACTACCACACTTTTATTTTGCCTACCGTCACTTAAATAACTTATTCGCAGCCGCTATCATTATTGCCATTAACTATCTTACCATCGTGGTATCTTTCTCTCTATCACTGGATTTTATTCAAGTTCGCATTACTTCTTTTAGCGACTTAGTGGAAGAAAAATTCTTCCTTCTTTTAGCCATTAGCTTCGTCATTATCATCACTCTTATTGACTCGCTCTTGTTATATTTAAATAAAAAGTTTCACTGGGTCGAAATTTTAGCGAATAATAAGCAAAGTCGCTTAACTCAGTTTTCCGTTCTGCTTGTTATTCCCTCACTCTTTATTATGAATACTATTCGCGTTATTTTTTTTAGTGATAGCCGACTACTTTACGCTGTTTTTGGTTTTATTAATTCTATTTTTTTTCGTCGTTCTACTCCTTTTTTTGTTTCAACTTACAAAAACTGCCAGGGATTACAAATTTCTGACACAGCATTTAAACTATCTCGAGGAACAACGACAAAAAACTGAATTCGCACTTGATTTTATCCATGATTTTGAAGCCTTACTCCTTACCGTACAAATTCAAGCCGATAATGGTGAGATAGAAGAAGTTAAAAAAACCGTCACAAATCTGCATACTTATATAAAAAGTAATATGCCAGACCAGCAATTTGCAGAAGTTCAGCAAATTTATCTCCCTAGTTTACAAAGTTCCATCATGTATTATTTGTCTTTAGCTCGAAAAAAAAGCATTCATGTAGAGCTCGATATTCCGCACCCCATTGAAAGTAGCATTATAAACACCATTGATTTCCTTCGACTTCTTTCCATTTTATTAAATAATGCCATTGAAGCCACTGAACACGCAGAAAAACCAGCTATAAAATTTCGCCTAGTTAATAGTCCGCACGCGCTTGAAATGCATATTACAAATTCTTCAGCGAGCGAATCCAAACTTCAAACTAGCCAATTAATTCAAAAAGGACAATCAAGTAAAAAAGGGCATCAAGGACGCGGACTACACATTTTCCATAAAATTACTCATAAGTATAAAAATGTGCATTACACCATCCAAAATGAAACCGAAAAATTTACTGTCTCAATAACGATTGATAAATAAAATAGGGTTGTTGACTCACTTAACCGAGTCAACAACCCTATTTTTTATTATTTTACAACCGTCACATCAATACGATTAATTTCTTGATAAGCCGCATTTACTAAAACTAATTCTACTTTATCATTTTCAGTAATTTGTAGCGCTTTTAGATTTGAGAATGAATATTTTCCGTCTGCTGAGTTTGCTTGACGTTTAACAACACCATTCACGAATAAACGAACTTTAGATCCTAGTGTGCCATATGTGCCTGATAATGTATCTGTATCAAGCTTATAGTTACTATCTACAGTTAGTGCATTTAATTCTGCTGCATTAGCTACTTTCACTGTTAGTCTTTTCACTTCAACATATTGTGAGTTTACAGCTACTAATTCCACTTTATCATCTGGACCTACAATAAAGCTTCCTGCATTGTTAAATGTGAACTTATGTGTTGCTTCATCCATATTCGCTTGCGCCTTCACTACACCATTTACAAATAAACGTACTTTTAAAATACCTTCTCCGTATGTTCCTGTCAACACTTGGTCACCGGCATTGTAAGCATCATTTGTTAATGTGTATAGCATCCCTTTTAATTCAACTGATTTACGGCTAACTTCTTGATAAAGGGAGTTAACAGCAACCACTTCCACTTTAGCTTGGTTAGAAGTAATCAATTTATCAACATTATTAAATGTGTAGCTTCCATCATTATTAATAGCTTGAGCAACAATTTTCCCATCTATCGCTAAACGTACTTTAGAAATACCTGAACCATATGTTCCTGTTAACGTAGTATTCCCCATTTGATAAGCTTGTACTGTTAATGCATTCGCTGTTGAATTTTCCACTGTAACAGGAGCGCGGTAAATTTCTGCATATTGCTTATTCACTGCAACTACTTCCACTTGATCGGACGGGCTTGTAATTAAGCTTGCTGCATTATTAAATGTGAATTTATGTGTTGTTGCATCAGTTGTGGCTTGTGCTTTAACTTCACCATTAACAATAAGGCGGATTTTATAAGCACTATCATCATACGTACCTGTTAATTGACTTGTGCCATAGCTATACGTATCTGGAGTAAGAACTTTAATTAAATTCCCTTTTAATGTTACTGCCACGCGTTTAACTTCCACATATTTACTATCCACACCAACAACTTCTACTTTATCTGTTGCTGAAACAATAAATTTATCAATGTTATTAAATGTATAAGCACCATTAGTTGTAGTAGCTTGTGAAACAACCGCGTCATTCACAAATAAACGAACTTTAGAAATACCAGCACCATATGTGCCACTAAAGGAGCTCGTTCCAACTGTAAGTGTTTCTGGAACAGTTAAATCCAATTTTGTAGAGCGTGTCACTGTTTTTTCAACTGCATCTGAAATATTATTTGCTGCGTCTACGAGCGTGACGCTAACCACTGCATTTTCAGCTTGTTGTGGAATAGCAATTTGGAATTTTCCATTTTCAGCCACTTTTGCTCGGCCAATTTCTTGACCATTAACTTTCGCAATCGCAGTTGTAGAAGCTTCCCCAGTACCAGACACTACTTTGTCATCTGCAGAAATAGCATTTACAACCGGCGCATCTGGAGCCGTCACATCTTTTACTTGAATCACTTTTTCTTTGCTGACTTGGTCCCCTTTTGAAAGTGTCATGGTCACTGTGTAAGTTGGTAATAACTTATCTATTAAAATCGAGAATTTACCTGTTGAATCTACTGTACCGATATACGGATTTTTAACAGCAGTTCCATCTTGATCTTTTACAATAATTCTAAAATCAGCATTTGGTGTCGCCGTACCTTCAATTTTTGTAGATTGATCTGTAATTTCACTTATGATTGGTTGAGGTAGATCTCCAGGTAGAACTGTCTTAACTGTTGTTTCTCCTTTTAATCCAGAAGGTTTAATTTGCGCTATACTAATTTTGGCACCTTCTGCTTGTGCTGGAATTTCAATTTTAAATGAACCATCTGCAGCTACTGAAACTGGATCAAGAACACCAGTTGGCAATGTAACTTCAACTTTATTTCCAGAAGTTCCTTGACCTTTAATTTCTACTGTATCCGTATACACATCTTCAACAATGGGTGCCGCTGGTTTAATAGCATCCACAACTGCTGTTTCTGCTGTAGGACTTACTTTACCGTTTCCTGAAGTCACAACTTGAACTTTATCTCCGTATTCAGGTTTAGCAATTTCTACTGAAAAATGTCCGCTATTGTCTGTATTCCCTACGTATGGTTTTTCGGTACCATCAGGTTTAATAACTTTAACATTTACATTAACCGCTAAATCTGCTTCACCGCTAACGCTTGTACTATTATTTGTTACTTCATTGATAACTGGTTTAGCAAGTTCACCTTGTCTGACAGGAAGAGAAGTAGTGGCGTCACTAATGTTTCCAGCGATATCTTTATTGACAACAGTCACAACTCGGCCAATAATTTGACGTGGCAATTTAACAGAGTAATTACCATCCGCATCCACATCTCCTTCGACCGTTTGATTATCCTCAGTTGTTAAAATCACGGTTGTATTTGGCTCGGCTTTACCAGTTGCAAGATTAGCATCTGTGTAAATTGGATTGATTGTTGGTGCGTTTGGTGGAGTCACATCAGTATTTTTAAATGCTAAGTTTGTTAATTCCATAATTGCTGCGTTTACACCAATATTTCCACCTCGCAACATTCCAATCGTGATACTAACATCACCAGTAACAGGTGCTACAATGTCAAATTGAAATGCCCCTCCCATATCCTTTGCTGCTTTACGCACTTCTGAATTACCGATTTTAAGATAGAAATCAGCTCCTGCATCAAATAATCCACCTGTATCTTTCACATTACCGCTTAAACGATACGTCTCGCCTTTAATAACATGAACTTTTTGTGTAAGTGTACCTTTAGCTCCATAAGACCAAAAACTTAGACCACCAGTAACTGGTTTTACAGTTGAACCATCCCCAAAAATAAATGAACCTGAACTATCTTTACTCATTCCACCTGTAATCACTTTGTCATTATACGCCGGAATCCAGTCATCGAAACCTAATGCATTTGGCGTAAATCTGGGGTTTTTAAGTGTATTCACAGGTGTCACAATTGTAGAACGTGTTTGTGTACTCGTAGATTCTGCTGCACTTACAGTTGCTGGTATTGCTGTTAAAGCTGTGGATGCTAATACATTAAATGCAACAAGCGCCACAGCACCTTTTTTCAAAAATTGTTTCTTTTTCATTTTCTCCTCCTGCTTACAAAAAAATTATTTAGTGAATATGTTTTGGTTTCCCCCCTTTTTTTCATTCACTACTTTCACATATAATCTTACAATGAATTCAAGTGACTTATTTAGGTTAATTTCGATTATCAAACTACAGTTTAGAAATTTTTTTCACAAATTTTCACGTTTATGTCAAAAACTTCTCACAAAAACAAAAAAAACGCAGCTCCACAATTTGGAACTACGTTTTACAATTTAAATTTTTTCAATTTGATTAAAATCAACTTCAACTGGTGTTTCACGGCCAAACATATTGACCATGACTTTTGCTTTTCCTTTATCCAAGTCCATTTCATCGACTTTTCCAGAATAATCAGCGAACGGCCCTTCTTTAACCATTACAGTCTCGCCAATCTCAAAGTCAGCATCCAGCAATTTATCCATCATACCCATACTTTTCAGAATACGATCAGCTTCTTCTGGTAAAAGCGGCGTCGGTTTGGAACCTGAACCAGCGGAACCAACGAAGCCCGTAACGCCTGGAGTGTTACGAACCACATACCAAGAATCATCTGTCATCACAATTTCTACAAGGACGTAGCCAGGAAAAACTTTTCTTTTAATAGTTTTTGTTTTTCCGTTTTTTACTTCGGTTTCCTCTTCTTCCGGAACGATAACGCGAAAGATTTTATCCGACATGCCCATAGATTCAACACGTTTTTCAAGATTAGCTTTTACTTTATTTTCATAGCCAGAGTAAGTGTGGACAACATACCAATTTTTCTCCATGTATTAGTTGGTGACACCTTTTGCCACCATCCTCCTTTATTTCCGTTTTATCCAAAATAAAAAACCCGGATTCACTCGGGTTTCATCACAAGTAGTATTATACCATTAATTTTTAAAATTGCCCAGTTTTACAGAATAAGCTGAATAAGCTGTTCAATTCCAAAGTCTAAGAGCATAAAGAATACGGCAAATAAAATAACTGTAATGACAACTGTTACCGTGTAACTGGTCAATTCTTTACGCGTTGGCCAAGTTACTTTCCGCATTTCAGATGTTACGTTTTTAAAAAAATCTTGCAATCGCAGACATGTTTAAACCTCCAATTAAATCTATTTTGTTTCTCGATGTAAAGTATGTTTATTACAGTGCCGGCAAAATTTCTTAACTTCTAAACGAACTTGTTTATGCGAACCACTGGCACTAATTGAATAATTTCTGGAACCGCACTCGCTACACGCAAGTGATGTCTTTTTTTTCATTTGCTTCCGTCAACTCCGCTACCTTCATTTGCGTAGTCCCACTAGAAGACTTTGCATCTCTATAAATATATCATTCCCGAAAGTTCTAGTCAAACGAATTTTTGTGACAAAATTGCCATAAAGCAAGTTTATAAGTCTTTCGTCATTTTCCGTTTTATCCGTTGTAGCGCATTATCAATTGATTTTTCTTTAACATTAAATGCCAGCGCCATTTCATGATAACTTTTTCCCTCTAAATACTGCCTTAAAACATCTCTTTCAAATTCACTCGTTAATGATTCCAATTTTTTGACCACACTTGTAAAATCTTCATTTTTGATTAAAAAATCTTCAGGGGTTTCAGCTTGTTTTTCAGAAATAACATCAATTAACGTCCAGTCTAGCTCGTCATCTGAACTAACAGGCGTATCTAAAGAAATTGATTGATTCAGTGGATTATTTTTTTTTCCGTGCCCCTCGCTTTACAGCTGATAAAAGTTGTCGGTTAATACAAATCTCTGCAAACGATTTAAATGAAGCCTCCCGTTCAGGATTAAAGTCACGTATGGCCTTAAAAAGACCAATCATCCCTTCCTGAATCAAGTCTTCACGTTCAGCCCCCTGCAAAAAATATTGCGTTGCTTTCCAATATACGATGCTTTGATACTTATCGAAAAAGTACTCAAGCGCATCCGTACTTCCGCCTCTAGCAAGTGTTAGCAAATCCATTTCATTCATTTGTTCTCGTTCATTTGTCAAATCTGATTTGGCTCCTTCGCTAAAAGATTTTGCTTCATTATACAAAGACCACACCTTAGCGTCAACTTTTATTTTTCACCCCTACGCCACTTTTCTAGCTGTTGAATCGTATCAGAATCTAAGTTTAATTTAGATTTTGGCATTTCTTCCCTAATACGTTTCATTTTCTTATCAATTGATCGACTCATTTCTTGAATTTCAAAAAAATAACTCTCTTGAGGAAATCCGTAACACGCATCCTTCTTCCAAAAAATCGCCCCATTGCTCCGTATAATCGCTCGTTGCAACCATAATTTTGCGTTTTTTCGCATTTTTCCACTCAATAGCTTTTCTTTCTATATATTCATCCG
>NZ_ALWW01000002.1 GCF_000344175.1 Listeria fleischmannii subsp. fleischmannii LU2006-1
AAAAGGTTCTGCCTGTCTTAGATGAACGTGAACAGAAGATTTTACAATATACATTTATTGAAAATCGTAGTCAAAAAGAAACGGGGGAACTTCTAGATATCTCGCAAATGCATGTATCGCGCATTCAACGTCAAGCGATTAAAAAATTACGAGATGCACTGCAAAACGAGGAAGTGGACTGAATGGCAGGGGCAGCTGAGAAAAAGATAGATATTTTCACTTTCCAACGCGCAAAATTATTGCAACAATATTGTGGCGATATTTTTTATATTTATGAAAACGACAATCAATTTTTATGTGTATTAGCTGATGGATTAGGCAGCGGACACGAAGCACATTTAGCCGCAAAAGCCGTTATTGATACAGTGAAAAAAGAGCCAGAAGAAGATTTGGTTTTACTGATGGAACATTGTAATCAAGCTATTTCCGGATTACGAGGTGCAGCTGTTGCTATCATACGTGCTGATTTTGACACCAAAAAATTATCATATGTAGGACTCGGAAATATTCGCTTTTACATGGTAGATAATCATGCAAAATTAAGTTTCCCACTCTCCACAACGGGTTTTTTATCAGGAAAACGGCAACATTTTAAACAAAAAGTATTGGAATTTAAGCCTGGATCAAAATTTTTGATTCATTCTGACGGACTCGTTTTAAAAAAGGTTAAAAATTATTTAACTTCTTCATTATGTGTGGTTAAAACAGGGCATACAATCGAGCGTTTAATTCCTGATATACCAATGGATGATGTTACTTTTGTAATCGGAAAATTTCCAGAATAAAGAGATAAACTGTCATTTTTAAATGGCAGTTTTTTATGTTTACTGATACACTAGAAAAGAAGAACGTAGAGGAGGATACATAACATGGAAAAGTCTATTTTGCCATTTATTTATAAAAATTTAACGTATAAACCCGCACAAATTGATGCTGTAATTAGTTTGTTAGAAGAAGGAAATACGGTTCCATTTATTGCCCGTTATCGAAAAGAGAAAACAGGTAGCCTCGATGAAGTGGAAATCCGCGATATTGAAGAAACCTATCACTACATCACAAAACTAGAGGCCAGAAAAGAAGAGGTCATTCGCCTTATTGACGAACAAGGAAAGCTGACAGACGAGCTCCGTAAACAAATTATGGGAACCGATAAACAGCAAAGCCTAGAAGATATATACCGTCCTTTCAAGCAAAAAAAGCGGACCAAAGCGACCATCGCAAAAGAACAAGGTTTGGAGCCGCTAGCGATTCAATTGCTTACATTTGCTGATTTTGACCCAGTAAAAGAAGCGGAAACGTATATTTCCACTGAAAATAATATCCAAACTGCTGAGGAGGCCTTACTTGGCGCTCATGAAATTATTGCAGAACAAGTAAGTGATGTGGCAGAATATCGAAAATGGATTCGTGATTTCACGCGTAAATTTGGAATGATTACATCCACCAAAAAAAATGATGCGGAAGACGAAAAAGCCGTATATGAAATGTACTATGACTACCAAGAAATGATTGCAAAAATGCAAAATCACCGTGTGCTTGCGTTTAATCGCGGGGAAAAAGAAGGTATTTTGCGCGTCGCCGTACAAGTTGACACGACTAAAATCCATTCTTTTTTAGAAGAAAAAATGTTACCTAAAAAAGAGAATGCTGCCGTACAACTCGTGCGCGCTGCCATTTTAGACGCCTACAAGCGCTTTATTGGCCCGGCCATTGAACGCGAAATCCGCGCTGAATTAAGTGAAGTCGCTGAAGACCATGCGATTGATATTTTTTCTCAAAATTTAAGAAAACTTTTATTACAGCCACCCCTAAAAGGGAAAATTGTTCTTGGTGTTGACCCCGCCTTCCGGACGGGTTGTAAATTAGCCGTTTTAGATCCGACGGGTAAAGTACTTGAAATAGGTGTGATATATCCTCATACTGCAAAAGCCCGCCGTCCAGAAGCAAAGGAAAAAATTCAAGACTTATTAAACAGGTACGGGATTGAAATCATTGCGATTGGTAATGGAACAGCGTCTCGTGAAACGGAACAATTTATTGTAGAAGTGATTAAGGAATCGGGCAGCAATGCTTTTTATACCATTGTAAATGAAGCAGGGGCAAGCGTATATTCTGCAAGCGAAATTGCGCGTGAGGAATTTCCAACTTATCAAGTAGAAGAACGAAGCGCGGTTTCGATTGGGAGACGGCTTCAGGATCCGCTAGCCGAACTTGTAAAAATTGACCCTAAATCAGTTGGCGTTGGGCAGTACCAACATGATGTTGCTCAGAAAAAACTAAACGAAACACTGCGTTTTGTTGTGGAAACAGCAGTTAACCAGGTGGGCGTGAATGTCAATACGGCATCTGCCTCTTTATTACAATATGTAGCGGGGTTAAATAAGACGGTTGCTGGGAACATCCGAAAATATCGGGAGGAAAATGGACCTTTTGCTTCCCGCGCTGAACTCAAAAAAGTACCGCGTTTAGGGGCTAAATCTTATGAACAAAGTATTGGTTTTATGCGAATTTTAGAAGGCAAAAACGCGCTTGATAAAACGGACCATTCACCCAGAGAGCTATGCGGCGGCGAGGCGAAAGCGCTGAATTGGGAAAATGGATTATCGTTTACAAGATATTGGTTCACAGGCGCTTAAAGAGTCCCTCCAAGACTTAAACATTAAAGAAACAGCGGAAGAACTTGAAATTGGGGTTTTGACGCTACAAGATATTATTCAAAACTTAATTGCCCCAGGACGTGACTTGCGCGACGCACTTGAAGCGCCTATGTTAAAGCAAGATGTTATCAAAATGGAAGATTTAAAAGCTGGGATGGAACTCCAAGGAACCGTTCGAAATGTAGTGGATTTTGGGGCATTTGTTGATATTGGCGTAAAACAAGATGGTCTTGTGCATATTTCTAAATTAAGTCGTACATTTGTGAAAAATCCGATGAATGTGGTTTCTGTAGGGGATATTGTTACCGTTTGGGTGGAAGATGTGGATTTAAAGAAAAATCGAATTGCCCTTTCAATGGTCGGACCAGCTGGGGCATAAAATGGAGCAAGCAGAACTACAAAGCTGGATGGAAGAAGTATCGCTTCGCTATTTTGATAAGCCTTTTAAACATCAGGCGCGATTTAATTCAAGATTACGGACAACGGGCGGGCGCTACTTACTCCGCTCACATGACATTGAAATGAATCCTAAATATTTAAGCCACTACGGAAAAGAATATTTTACAGGGATAATGAAGCATGAACTTTGCCATTATCATCTGCACTTAGAAAATAAAGGCTATATGCACCGTGACCAAGATTTCAGGGCGCTTTTAAAGGCTGTTCGTGCCCCGAGATTTTGCAAAGCGATTGAAGCAGACATTCCAAAACATGCGTATGTTTGTGAAAAATGTGGTCAAGAATTTCTTAGAAAAAGGAAGTTTAACGTGAGTCGGTATGCGTGCGGTAAATGTGGCGGAAAGTTGCGCTATATTTCGAATGGAACGGCCTGAAGCAAGTGAATTTTCACTTGCTTTTTTGCATAAAGCTGATTATAATTAAGTTTGTTACGTTTTATTCCACAGTAGCTCAGTTGGTAGAGCAATCGGCTGTTAACCGATCGGTCGCAGGTTCGAGTCCTGCCTGTGGAGTTATGGAGAAATACTCAAGTGGCTGAAGAGGCGCCCCTGCTAAGGGTGTAGGTCGCTCGCGCGGCGCGAGGGTTCAAATCCCTCTTTCTCCGCCATACATGTCTAGCACAAGCTTTATCTCTTCGGTAAGGCTTTTTTTATTGCTTTTAAACGTCAGGCTTTATTTCATCTGTTGCGATAAGGGGCAATTACTGATAAACTAAATAAAGTCTGATAAACAGGATTTTTATGAAAAAGAAGGTGAAAAGAAAATGGTGAAACCAGTTGTAGCAATCGTTGGTCGCCCGAATGTCGGAAAATCGACCATTTTTAATCGTATTGTCGGTGAACGTGTGTCGATTGTGGAAGATGTTCCTGGGGTGACACGTGACCGAATTTATAATTCAGCAGAGTGGCTCGGTAAAGAATTTAATATTATTGATACTGGTGGTATCGAAATAGGCGACGAGCCATTTTTAGATCAAATCCGCGCGCAAGCTGAAATTGCGATTGACGAAGCGGATGTCATTATTTTTATTGCAAATGGCCGTGAAGGTGTAACAGATGCGGATGAACAAGTAGCTAAAATTTTATATCGCTCAAAGAAACCGGTAGTTTTAGCCATCAATAAAGTTGACAATCCTGAAATGCGTGATCAAGTCTATGATTTTTATTCACTTGGATTTGGCGAACCCTATCCGATTTCTGGTTCGCACGGGCTAGGCCTCGGAGATTTACTTGATGAAGTTCGAACACATTTTCCAGCTGAAGAAGAGGATGACTATGATGATGATGTGATTAAGTTCTCCTTAATCGGTCGCCCGAATGTTGGGAAATCTTCTCTTATTAATGCGATGTTAGGCGAGGACCGCGTTATCGTCTCCAATATTGCAGGCACAACACGCGACGCCATCGATACAAGTTACACATACGAAGACCAAGAGTACGTTATGATCGATACGGCCGGTATGCGTAAAAAAGGTAAAGTTTACGAAAACACTGAAAAATATAGCGTTTTACGTGCCATGCGCGCCATCGAGCGCTCTGATGTCGTCCTTGTCGTTTTAAATGCCGAAGAAGGTATTCGCGAGCAAGATAAACGAATTGCCGGGTATGCTCACGATGCAGGCCGAGCGATTATCATCGTCGTAAATAAATGGGATGCCATCCAGAAAGATGAAAAAACCATGAAGGCCTTTACGGAAGATATTCGCGAACAGTTCGTATTTTTAACCTACGCACCCATCGTCTTTGTATCAGCGTTAACGAAAAAACGTTTAACGAATTTATTCCCACTTATTAATCAAGTGAGTGATAACCATTCCCTTCGCGTCCAGTCGAGTATGCTAAATGATGTAATTAGTGATGCTGTAGCTATGAATCCTGCGCCAATGGATAAAGGAAAACGACTTAAAATTTTCTATACTACCCAGGTGGCTGTTAAACCGCCCACTTTTGTTGTGTTTGTCAATGAGCCCGAATTAATGCACTTTTCATATGAACGTTTCTTAGAAAACCGAATTCGTGAGGCCTTCCCGTATGAAGGAACACCAATTCGCGTGATACCACGTAAGCGCAAATAGAAATGGAGGAGTTTACTTTGACTAAAAAACAGATTGCAGTTTTAGGTGCGGGAAGCTGGGGGACTGCTCTTGCCATGGTTTTAGCCGATAATGGGGAAGATGTTTTGATCTGGGGGAATCATCAGGCGATTACGGATGAAATTAATCAATCGCATAAAAATGCGCATTATTTACCAGAAATAGAGCTCCCTAAATCCATTTCAGCAACGCTTTCGCTAGAAGAAGCTATTTCTAAAGCCGAAATGGTTGTGATTGCGATTCCTACAAGTGCGATGCGAACGGTATGTAAACAACTAAATGAGACTTTAACCGGAGAACCTAAACTCCTTGTTCATGTAAGTAAAGGAATTGAACCAGAAACCAATTTACGAATGTCCGAAGTCATTGCTAGCGAAATTGATTCTGCTAAGCGAACCGGAATCGTTGTACTATCTGGTCCGAGTCACGCAGAAGAAGTTGCTCTTCGTCATCCGACAACTCTTTGTGCAAGCAGTAAAGACTTAGCGCTCGCGGAAAAAGTTCAGGATGTATTTATTAATAACAATTTACGCGTTTATACGAATGAAGATGTAGTCGGTGCAGAAATTGGTGGAGCGCTTAAAAATATTATCGCGCTTGGTGCCGGAATTTCAGATGGCCTAGGTTACGGCGATAATGCCAAAGCGGCTTTAATGACACGCGGAATGGCTGAAATTACTCGCCTAGGCGTTGCGGCTGGCTCAGATCCACAAACCTTTTATGGTTTAACCGGAATTGGTGATTTAATCGTTACCTGTACAAGTGTTCATTCACGTAACTGGCGCGCTGGAAACATGCTCGGCAAAGGCAAAAGTCTAGACGAAGTTTTAGAAAGCATGGGCATGGTCGTGGAAGGCGTTAGAACAGCCAAAGCCGTAAACGGATGGGCAGAAAAACTTAACATTGATATGCCGATTTCTAAAGCTATCTATGAAGTTTTATTTGCTGGTAAAGATCCAGGTGAAGCCGTTGATATGCTAATGGGACGTAAGAAAAAAGTAGAAAAAGAAAAATTTTAAAAGAAGTCGACTCTTAAAAAAGGGTCGGCTTTTATGTTAAAATAAGTCCAAAAGGAGCGGTGACAATGAAAGTAACAAGCACAGAAAAAGGATATCAAATCTCATTTGAGGAAAAAGTAGAAAACGGCTCGATTTTATTCGTCGACACGCAACCCGCGAAAACAAGCCAGAGCACCCAAATTGCCACTTTAAATTCTAAAGAACAAGACATTCAGTATATCACTGATAAAAAAGCTCGCCTATATTTCATTTTAGAGAAACCAAACGGGGAACAAATCGTTTCAGCTGAGCGCATTTTAAATTTTGAAGGCACATTTAATTTCCGCGATATGGGAGGATACATAAATAAACACGGAAGACAAGTTAAGTGGGGCCGGTTATACCGCTCTGGCGACTTGTCAGCCTTAACGGAAGCAGATAAACATCAAATAGAACAATTAGGTATAAAATGGATTTGTGATTTAAGGAGCACAGCTGAAGTGGCTACAAATAAAGCGCCTGAAATTGCACAAATTCCAAATCTCAACATCCCAATTGGTACAGCTAAAAATGAACCAGCGGAAAAACAAAAATTAGATTTACCTACGGATAAAACCATTTATGAGCCGCTAATGGGAGAAAGTTATAAAGTTTTTGCTGGCTCACTTGAAAGTTATCACGAAATTTTTGAAGAAATTTTAAAACAAGAAACCCCGTTTTTATTCCACTGTACAGCAGGAAAAGACCGCACAGGCGTTTTAGGTGCCCTTTTATTAAAATTATTAGATGTATCTGAAAAAGATATTTTGAATGATTATTTGCTCACCAATCAATTTACAGATGACATTTTAGATGAAATGATCCATTTAGTTGAAATTTTAACCCAAAATAAATTATCTATCCAAAAAGATGCGCTTCGTCCGATGGCAGAAGCTAAAACGAGTTATCTTGAAATTGCCTTTAAAGAAATGGAAAAAAATTATGGGTCTGTAGATCAGTTTATGGAAGACGGAATAGGCATTACAAGCGAAATGAAAGCGCGTTTACAAAATATGCTTTTATATTGAAATAGGCGAAGAAACCTAGATTTTTCAGGTAACAGACACATTTTTTGTTTATTTTTATATGAAAAAAGAACTATTTTCACTGTAAACGATGGTTTCACTTGCTATTATAGGACTTCCAAGTTAGTATTATGTGTAACAGATTGATACTATCACGTTTCCGGCATAGGACGATATGTTTGAAATGTTAAGAAATCGTGTCAGTTTGGCATAAACCCTTGCAGTTGCGAGGATTATGTGATAATCTTTTATCAGAATTACTGCAAAGGCTTGCATTTAAGCCGTTTCGGTCTTAATTCTTCAAAGATTTTTCTTGAGCCTTAAAGTAATTTTGGGAAAAGGAACGTCCAAGTAATAATTAAGACCTGATTATTTTGGATTATTCTTTTGAGGGAGGTGAAACAAAAATGGCAAATAAAACAGATTTAGTAAACAGTGTAGCTGAAAAAGCTGAACTTTCTAAAAAAGACGCTGCGAAAGCTGTAGAAGCATTATTTGAAACTATTCAAGAAAACCTTTCTAAAGGTGAAAAAGTTCAATTAATTGGTTTCGGTAACTTCGAAGTTCGTGAACGTGCTGCTCGTAAAGGACGTAACCCACGTACTAAAGAAGAAATCGACATCCCAGCAAGTAAAGTACCAGCATTTAAACCTGGTAAAGCGCTTAAAGATGCAGTGAAATAATCTACATATAACTTTAAGCTAACAACTCCCCACTCGCGTATGCGGGTGGGTGTTTTATTGCGCCTCTTATCGCGGAGCGATTAGAGGCGCAATATAAGACCGAGCGGAGCGAGGTGTTAATCCGAAAGAGCCGTTTATCGCGGAGCGATTAGAGGCGCAATATAAGACCGAGCAGAGCGAGGTGTTAATCCGAAAGAGCCGTTTATCGCGGAGCGATTAGAGGCGCAATATAAGACCGAGCAGAGCGAGGTGTTAATCCGAAAGAGCCATTAGAGGCGCAATAAATTTAGCAAGTAAATTCAAAACCCTCCATTTCTTCAAACTAGTAACCCCCCCACAAACCATTCTATCCCCATAACTCAGACTTAAGACCGATAAATAATACTTTCCTAGACGTTGGAAAATAACCGTTAGGTAAGTTATTATTATTGTACAAGCAAAAATTTTCAGTGAACTCATCTTGACGTTACATAGAAATTAGAAAGGAGATTTTTAAAAAAAATAATTGTAAATGAATCTTAATTAAGGTATGGTTAGAGTATAGTTGCTTTACATGACCTTGGTAAAGGAAGGTGACACAAATGACACATAACTTTTCAGAAGATGAAATCGTATACGGAGATTCTTGGGGACTTGTGCATCGTGGTGTTTTAGAAGATAAAGAAATTGAAAGAATGAAAGCGCTACGAGATAAAGTTTATGGGAAAAATGGCATTGCTGTTACGACACTAAAGCCAATTGGGCGAGTCGAAATAGAAGGCAAAGTATATGAGGCACGACTTGAAAATGGTTATTTGGATGTCCGAACAAAAATAACAGTTGTCGGAATTGATTTTGGCTATTTGCTTGTAGAAGAATTGAAAATGGAGGCGAAGTAGATGTTATATGCAGGACCAATTATTATTACCGTTTTAGTCATTATTGTTTTAATTATTTTCTTTACACTAGTTCCCGTTGGACTTTGGATCAGTGCAATTTCAGCTCGAGTACCTGTAGGACTAGGAACATTAATCGGAATGCGCTTACGTCGCGTTGTGCCGTCTCGTGTAGTTAAACCACTTATTAAAGCGGTTAAAGCTGGTTTAGAATTAGAAGTAAATCAATTAGAAAGTCACTATTTAGCTGGTGGTGATGTTGATAATACCGTTGATGCCCTAATTGCCGCACATCGCGCTAATATTGAACTGGACTTTAGTCGTGCAGCAGCGATTGATTTAGCTGGTCGTGATGTGTTAGAAGCTGTTCAAACTTCCGTTACACCAAAAGTTATTCGCACACCTGAATTTACTGGTGTTGCACAAAACGGGGTTGAAGTAAAAGTTATTACACAAATTACCGTACAATCGAATATTGAACGTATTGTCGGTGGTGCTGGTGAGGATACAGTTATTGCTCGTGTCGGTGAAGCAGTTGTATCCACTGTCGGTGAAACACGTGAACATACAGATGTTTTAGAAAATCCAAATAGTATTTCAAAAAAAGTACAAGAACAAGGTCTTGGCGATGGAACTGCGTATACCATCTTATCAATTGATATTGCAGAGATGCGAATCGGTGATAATATTAAAGCTAAACTTGATATTGAAAAAGCCAACGCTGATATGGAAGTAGCACAAGCCGCGGCATCGAAACGTAAAGCGGAAGCGATTGCGCTCGAACAAGAAAATCGTGCAGCCGTTGTGGCAGCAGAAGCAGAAGTTCCAAGAGCCATTGCAAGTGCTTTTGAGGCAGGAAAACTGGGTGTTATGGATTACTATAAGATGGAAAACGTACAAGCGGATACAAGTATGCGCGAAACAATTGCAGGCGACGACAAACCAATTGGCCAATAAGAAAGTAGGTGCCGAATATGTCTTTTGATCCAATGGATTTCTTAAGCGATTTTGCTGGCTTTTTACCGTTTATTATCATGATTGGTGGAGTTTTACTTGCGAAACGTGCTAAAAGAGAAGCGGATAATAAACAGAAGTCTGGCCGCCCGAAAGCGCCTCAAAGCAAGATGATGCAGGCCATGAATGAGGCAAGAAGCGAATACCGTGAAGTGATGAAAACTCATTCCAAATCGCAACAAAAAACGGCTGCTAAACCTAAACCAAAAGTTACAAGTGGAACCTATACAAGTGCACGTGAAGCGCAGACCACTAAAGTAGATGTAGCGGCTAAAAGGCAGGCTGACCGTGCGAAGAAACAAATGGAACGCGATTCGAATTTGCTGGATATTAATGTGACAAGAAGTGAATTTGAGAAGCGCCGTAGACAAAGTCAAAAATTTGGAAACATGAATTTAAAGCAAGCGATGATTGTGAAAGAAGTTTTAGACAAACCAGTTTCTCTTCGGAATCATTCATCTTGAAAATTCACTTCAAAACATGTATAGTAAACGGTAGATGTATAAGAAAATCCCGTTAAGGGGAGTAGCAGTCATAATTATGTCGTCAATACGGATTTTTTCCCGGCATAGTTAGCAATTTTGAAATTGTTTGCAAGACCTTACGTTTATTTCGTAAGGTCTTTTTATACGCAAAAGAAGGAGGAAAAGTGTGAAAAAATTAGTTTCAGTAGTACTCGCGGCCACTCTTATTTTTACACCAATAGGAGGTACGGTCATTAACACAATCGTTCCCGTAGAATCAAAATACACACAAGTGAAGGAGGCGGATGCAAGGGGATATCGTTCGCCTGTCCGGTCATTTAAATCTAATAATAATGGTATCAATCGCTCTAATGTGAATCGTTCGCAAACGAATACAGGGGCAGCAAACACCGGTAAACGCGGTTTCTTTAGCGGCGGTGGCCTAATGGGCGGCTTAATGATGGGTGGAATCGCGGGCTTACTATTCGGCGGTCTTCTCTCTAATATGGGCGCATTGGGCAATATTTTTGGGCTCATGATAAACATTTTAGCAATTATCTTGATTATTCGTTTAGTGATGATGCTATTTACTAATCGAAAAAAGAATCAACAACCTGTTGTGGCATCTAATCGCGGGGCTATTACGGAGGCGCGAACAGAGACGATTGAAGCTGCAACAACTTCCCGCGAAGAAATATTAGATGAAGGTAATATTTCGAACGCAGTCATTGCTTTTTTCACGCATGAAAAGGGCTTAACGCTTGATGATGTTCAGGTCGCTTTAACTTATGATGAAAAAATTGGGTTTGGCGCTGATGTTATTCAAAATGACCGCATTATTCAGCAATTAGATCATTTTTCACTTGTCCAAGCTATTCGCTATTGGGCTGAACATTTTGCGAGAATGGATCCAAATATCGGTTTGAAATTGGAGTATTCCGAGCAAGACGGTATTTATGCTGTTATAACAGAATAACTCGAGACAGCTAGGCGTAATGCTTAGCTGTTTTTTGACAGTTTGAAAAATAAGGCGTATAATTATTCTTACTTTATTAGTCGGAATTAGGAGGTTTTAAGTGTGCATTTAAAAAAAGTGGGAGAAAAAATTGAATTACAACACGAAACAGGGAACTGGCCTTTAATTAAAGAAGAAGGTTTTTCACCTGTTCAAATAACAGTGGCTGCTGTAGCGGCATGTAGCGCCTATGTTTATGCAAAGTTACTGGATAAAAAACGTATACCTTATGAAGATTTAGATGTGGATGTGAGCTACGAGCAAGACTTAGAGCAGGCGGTTCATGTGATTAAAAAAATCGATGTGAACTTCCAAGTGAAAGTAGCGAAAGAATATCAGGAAAAGGCTGAAAAAGCCGTTCATCTTGTCAAAAATGGTTGCCCGGTTGCTAGAAGTATGCATCCAGATATTCAAATTACGGAACATGTCACATTTCTTTAAAAAAGTAGGCGCTCGCCTACTTTTTTATTTTTCTGCCTCGAGTTAATTTTCAAACTATAAGGTGATGCGAGTCTTAGTAGCTAAAACAAAAGTCCTTCCCTTTATGAAAACGCATACATTAAAAATAGGTAAAAAGTTTTTGTTTTGAATATAAAGTATGAATTTCGTCTCAAATAATCCAAAAACTTTTACAGCGCTTTCAAAATTCGTATAATAAGGTTAGGTGATTGATTCTTATTGTGTTTCACTATGAAGGGGGTAGTTTGTGATGTTATTTGAAAAGATGAAACAATACGATTATGAACAAGTTGTTTTTTGTCAGGATGAGGCTTCTGGACTAAAAGCGATTATTGCCATTCACGATACAACTCTAGGACCGGCGCTAGGTGGATGTAGAATGTGGCCATATGAAACTGAAGAAGAGGCCCTTACGGATGTTTTGAGACTTGCGCGTGGTATGACTTATAAAAATGCGGCGGCTGGACTCAATTTGGGTGGCGGGAAAACGGTCATTATCGGAGATCCAAAAAAGGACAAAAGTGAAGCCCTTTTTCGTGCCTTAGGGCGTTATGTGGAAAGCTTAAATGGGCGTTATATTATTGCGGAAGATGTGGGCACGACTGTTCAGGATATGGATTATATCCATGAGGAGACCAAGTATGTGACAGGGATATCTGAAACGTTCGGGTCATCTGGAAATCCAAGTCCAATGACGGCGCGGGGTGTTTATGTTGCTATGAAACGGACAGCAAAAGAAGCATTTGGAACGGATTCTTTACTTGGGAAAAAAATCGCGGTTCAGGGTGTTGGCAATGTAGCTTATGCGCTTTGCGATTTGTTACACAAAGAAGGCGCCGAACTTATTTTGACGGATATTAATACGCAAGCGGTAGAGCGGGCTGTGCGTGATTTTGGTGCGGAAGCTGTTTTGCCAAATGAAATTTATACGGTGGATGCGGATATTTTTGCCCCATGTGCGCTAGGCGGTATTTTAAATGATGAGACAATACCCCAGTTTAAATTTAAAGTGATTTGTGGTAGTGCAAATAATCAGTTGTTAGATATAGAAAAACATGGTGAGATGCTTGCTATGAGAGGGATTTTATATGCACCAGACTATATTGTAAATGCTGGTGGCGTGATTAATGTGGCGGATGAGCTGCTTGGGTATAATGAGGAACGGGCTAAGAAAAAAATTGATGAAATTTATGACCAAATTGGGAAGGTTTATGAAATTTCGGCGGAAGCGGGTATTATTCCGGCTATCGGCGCGGATCATATGGCTCTGAAGCGAATTGAAATGATGAAGCAAGTGCGTAGTACATTTTTGATGATGAAATAAGGGAATATTAGTGAGCTCCTTTTTTTAGAAGGAGCTTTTTCTTGCCTAAAAGGGTGCGTGTTATTATACTTATTTCATAAGACGCAAGGAGGAATTGACAATGAATGAAGGACAACAAAAATTTCAAGCATTTATTTTAGAGCGCACAGAGGATGGTAGGGAGTCCGCTATGAAGGAGCTTCTTAGCGAGAGCTTCAAAAAACAAGATTCGGGGGATTTTGACCAAATGTATTTAATGGCTATGGTTCCGAAAATGGTTTCGTATATTCGGGAAGATAAACGCGACGAAGTGATGGAAGTGGTTCAAAAATTTGGCGCGAGTCACGTAAGTAAATGATATGGCTAAGTCGATTGTTGAAAAACTTCAGTTAACGAAATATAACACGAAAGTGGTTTTAAACGTGCCACAGGATTTTACGGAGCTTGATGCTTTAGAGAACGTGGACCATTCTTTTAAACAAAAGCAATATGATTTAATCTTTGGTTTTGTGTATACAATGGCGGAAATGAAGGTTTTTGTGGAGGAGATTGTTGCGCAAAATCGTCTAGGTGAAAAAGGCTATTTATTTGTGGCGTATCCGAAAAAAGGAAATGCGCTTTATGATACGTTTGTGCATCGTGACGAAATCATGCCAACACTTAATGTTGATGAAGAGGGCTTTTTACCGAATAGTGGCCTAAAATTTTCGCGTATGGTGAGCATGGATGAGACGTTTACGGTTGTAGGAATGAAAGAAGCGTTAAAAGAAAAAGGTAAAGTGACTGCAAGAAGCGGAGCGGATGAGCCAGACTATGCGACAAAAATTCCTGATTTTAAAGCACTTATCGCTTCTGATGCACCGGCGCTTGTGGAATTTGAAAAACTTGCTGCGGGTTATCAAAAGACGTGGGCGAGATATGTGTTTAGCGCGAAACAACAAGCGACGCAGGAAAAACGCTTGTTAGAAGCGAAAGAAATCATAAAAGAGGGATATAAAAGTATCGATTTATATCGCCGAAATAAAAAGTAAAAACGTTGCTTAGCCTGTTTTGTGGCTAAGCTTTTTTTATATTAACAAAAATGTTTCCTTATGGAAAAAATTTAAAGAAAGGATTAAGAAATGGAAAATGATATTGTGTTTTGTTATAAAACGTGATATTCTTTACATGAAAATAAAAGAACGAATATTTTTGCCTGTAAGGTGAGGCTCCTATGCAAACATAGGCCACTGCCCAAAAACGTCCAAAGACGCCAATGGGTAGAACAGGGATTGTCGGATTAAGGCTTTCCATAATGTGGCTAAGAAATGATTTTTTTCTTTACGTTGCACAGTGCCAAAACTTTTGCGAGGGGAAAGCATAATCATAGGTTTATTTGAATGTGTCTTTATCCTTGTCAACGTTTTGGCAAGGATTTTTTTGTGGCAAAAATGGTGAAAGGATGTGAGATAAATGCCATGTATATTAGCTGATATGGACCCGGATAGTTGTGATAAAAAATATAGGGGTATTTATCTGCCAATCACACGCATGTAGTACCTCTTGTAGGAGGATATGCCATGAGACCAAATGAAGTGGGTTTATTAAAAGAATCCAAGGAAAAATTAGATACCTTGTTCACGTATTATCAAACAAATGGGCAAGGTTTAAACGAAAATCAAGTGAAAAAGCGGTTAGTAGAATTTGGTTACAACCGAACCAAGAAAAGTAAACCTAAGCCACTCTACTTACTTTTAGCCAAAGCGTTTAACGATCCATTTATTTATATTTTAATCGTACTTGCGGTTATTTCATTTCTAACATCCGATTTTGAAGCGGCTATTATTATGAGTATGATGATTTTATTTAGTGCTTTAATTAGTTTTATTCAGTCAGTCAGGGCGCAAAAAGCTAGTTTTTCTTTGCAATCATTTATTCAAAATAAAACGACGGTTATTCGTAATAATAAAAAACAAGAAATTGACACAAAATATCTTGTTCAAGGAGATATTCTCCATTTATCGACAGGGGCTATGGTTCCAGCTGATGTGCGTATTTTTGAAGCACAAGATTTGTTTATCAACCAATCAATGCTAACGGGAGAATCATTACCTGTTGAAAAATATGATTTTCCTGATGAAAAAAGTGATACGATTTTAGGCAGCCATAATTTAAGTTTTATGGGAACCGATGTCGTAAGTGGAACAGGGCGAGCGATTGTGCTACGTACAGGAGACCACACGATTTTTGGTGAGCTTGCTGAGATCGCCACACAAACACGAGGGGACACGAGCTTTGATAAGGGCGTTCGCTCAATCTCAAAATTGCTGTTTTACCTTATGCTTGTCATGGTGCCTATTGTGTTTGCCATTAACGGTTTTTTAAAAGGGGATTGGCTGCAAGCTTTTATGTTTTCTGTCGCCGTTGCAGTGGGACTTACACCTGAAATGCTCCCCATGATTGTTAATACAAACCTTGCTAAAGGGGCCATTAAAATGGCCAAAAAGAAAGTGATTGTGAAGGAACTTAGTGCCATCCAAAACCTTGGTGCGATGGATATTTTATGTACAGATAAAACGGGTACGCTCACTTGCGATAAAATTTCGTTAGTAAAACATGTGACAACAACGGGAAAACAATCGATGGAAGTTTTAGAACTGGCTTTTTTAAATAGTTATTATCAAACCGGTTATAAAAATGTGCTAGATTATGCTGTTATCAAACATACGGAAAAGAAAAGTGGGCAACTTAGAAACTTAAAACGAATGCAAAAGTTAGATGAAATCCCGTTTGATTTTGAACGACGACTATTAAGTGTTGTAATTCGCGAACGAAGCGCTGACCGCCTCATTACAAAAGGAGCCGTTTTAGAAGTTTTCCAAATTTGTACGCACTTTGATGCAGATGGTCAAATAAAAGAATTAACAGAGGAAGATAAAATCAAATTTCAAGCGTTTAGTGAGGAATTAAATAAAGCCGGCATGCGTGTTATTGCTATTTGTTATAAGGATAAACCTAAAGCCTCTACTTTTTCAAAAAATGATGAAGAAAGTATGATTTTAAAAGGCTTTATTGGCTTTCTAGACCCTGTTAAATCGTCTGCTAAATATGCGATTGAAAGTTTAACACAAAAGGGTGTGCATATAAAAGTTTTAACGGGTGATAATGAAATTGTAACGAAAAAGATTTGCGAGGATGTAGGAATTCCAAATGAACGATTTTTACTAGGATCGCAAATTGAAAAAATGACAGATTGTGAGCTTCATGAGGCCCTTGTAAAAGTTTCGATTTTAGCCAAACTGTCCCCACTTCAAAAAGCTCGCATCGTAGCAGTTTTGAAAAGAAACAATCATACAGTGGGTTTCATGGGGGACGGCATGAATGACGCACCGGCGCTTAGAAAAGCAGATGTAGGAATTTCTGTTGATACGGCGACAGATATTACAAAAGACGCCAGTTCTATCATTTTATTAGAAAAAAGTTTAACGATTCTGGAACAAGGTTTAGCGGAAGGACGAACGGTTTTCGGCAATATTTTAAAATATATGAAGATGACCGCCAGTTCAAACTTCGGCAACGTATTTAGTGTTTTAGTAGCGAGTGCCTTTCTACCATTCTTACCGATGCTATCCATTCATCTACTCCTCCAAAATTTATTGTATGATGTTTCACAACTTACCCTACCTTGGGACAGGATGGACGATTCGTTCCTGAAAAAGCCACGGAAATGGAATACGAAAAATATGCTGCGCTTTATTGTAACGATTGGGCCAGTGAGCTCAGTTTTTGATATTTTGACCTTTCTTGTTATGTGGTTTGTATTTAAGGCCAACACAGTAGGTGAACAGGCGCTCTTCCAAAGTGGATGGTTCGTTGTTGGCTTACTCACGCAAACCCTTGTCGTACACATGATTCGGACTGAAAAGATACCGTTTATTGAATCTGTAGCAACAAAACCAGTGATGCTTTCTACTTGTTGTGTTATGGGGCTTGGCCTTGTGATACCATTTACAGGCTTCGGTCACGCGATTGGTCTTGTGGACCTACCAGCACTTTACTTCGGGTTTTTAGTATGCATCCTAATTAGTTATATGGTCACAATCCAAATTGTCAAACATATTTACATCAAAAAATTCCAGGATTGGATTTAAAAGGAGATTTGAAATTGTCATACTTAAAAAACAAAACAATCCCAATCAATTATGGCCTATTAGGAATGTATAGCGTCGTCTTAGTCTATAGCGCAAGCTTTCAGACGGCGCTTGTGCGCTATGAGGTAAATGCTAATTATTTTGCTATTAGACAATCTATTTTTTTCACAGTAGGCCTGCTCCTCATGCTCTTTATTTCCCGTTTTAATCGGCAGATTTTTTTGCGTGAAAAAAGCATTCGTTCGATTTATCTTGTTACTTTTTTTATGTTGCTTTCTGTTCTTATTTTAGGTGAAACTACAAATTCGGCGCAGCGTTGGCTCAATTTATTTGGTTTTGTGTTTCAGCCAACGGAACTCATTAAAATTTTCGTTATTTTATTTACAGCATCGTATTTTACATATTTTCGGAAACAAATTGACAGAAGTGACCGCCCCCTTTATTTATACATCTTCTTATTATTAATGATTGTGGGGCTTATCATTTTACAGCCTGACCTAGGCACGGCGGCGATTGTATTTGTGATTGCGATTAGTCAGCTTATGGCATCAGGCTTGTCATTTAAACGCATTTTTAAAGTAGCGCTCTTTTTAATTGGGGTATTTATCGTGGCCATTTTATTCGTTTATTTCATTCATCCGGACTTTTTTAGTAGTACAAAAATGGCCCGCTTTAGTTATTTGGATCCGTTTAACAAAGAAAATTTGGATGACTCCTATCAGCTTCGAAACGGCTATTATGCCATCGGAAATGGAGGTTTTTTTGGAAATGGTCTCGGCGCAAGCATTCAAAAACTAGGCTATTTGCCAGAGGCGCACACGGATTTTATTATGACAATTATTTCGGAGGAACTAGGTGTTTTTGGCCTTTTACTCTACCTTACTTTTATCTTTATTTTTATAAAAAAGCTTTTTCCGTGGTGTTCTTGAGTCAGTCGACTTTTGACGTGCTTGTCGCGATTGGTGTTTTAAGCTGGTTATCCATCCAAGTGTTTTTTAATCTGGGCGGTGTTTCGGGAATTATCCCACTTACTGGCGTGCCATTGCCATTTATGAGTTACGGTGGGAGTTCGATTTTAGCGCTTTCGTGTGGCTTAGGTTTTGTGCTTGCGGGGGGAGAGGCGAATGAAAAAGCAGATTAAAGAAGGTGTTTTTTATGCATGAACGTAGAAAAGAAAGCGAAAAAATAATTTCCCTCGTGGTGCTTTTAAGTATCATGAGTTGTATAGCGATTTATTTTGCGCAACAAACGGAACAATATGAGAAAAATTTTGTTTTCCAACAAGTTACATTTTTGATTTTTGGCTTTGGGATATGCTACCTGGTTTCCAAAAGTCCGATTGATTTTATTCGAAAGCATATTTTTTGGTTTTACGGGGCGGCAGTTGTCCTTTTACTTGGTATTGTTTTAAAAGTTCCTTTTACACAAGAAGTGAACGGGGCGACTAGGTGGTACCGTTTTGCCGGCTTTTCCCTTCAGCCATCCGAAGTTATAAAAGGCGTTTTTGTCCTCGCTATGGCTCATTTTGCTGCGAAATATGAGAAAACACCGGTGAAACAGTTACTTGTTATGGGCGGACTAGCGCTGCCGATTTTACTTTTACTTTATAAGCAGCCGGATCTTGGGACAACCATTGTGTATTTTGTGACGATGTTTACGATTATGCTCATTGCGAATCGGTCATGGAAATTAATTGTGGGTATTATTTCGGCAGCTGTTTTGTCTGTTAGTCTCTTTTTATTTTTACTGTTAAACCATATGGAATGGCTTGAGATGTTTGGTTTCAAACGGTATCAATTTGCGCGGATTTTTACTTGGCTGGACCCTGCAAGTGATCCAAATGGCGCTTATCAGGTCAACCTGTCTATGAAGGCCATTGGCTCGGGAATGCTTTCAGGGAGGAACGGGAGCGTTTATATCCCCGAAAGCCACACCGATATGATTTTTAGTACAATTGGAAATCAGTTTGGTTTTATAGGGGTAAGTATTTTGCTTATTGTCTTTATTCTTTTTATTAAAGAACTGATTGAAGCGGGCTTAAATATGAAGAAAAGTTTTTCGATGTACCTTTTTGCGGGCTTTGCCATGTGTTTTGCTTTCAATATATTTGAAAACATTGCGATGTCGATTGGGTTAATGCCACTTACAGGTATTCCGCTCCCATTTATTAGTTATGGGGGTTCGTCTGTGTTTGGAAATATGATTTGTATTGGGATTATGCTAGCGGCTATTCGCTATGATGCACAATTAGAGTAGCTTCTTTCTACTAAAAAACCGAAATATGTTACAATGTGAGTAGGAGTTGTAGAAGGGATACGTTGTGTATGGCGAATTATATTAATAAGGAAAAACGACAAATTGATTTCGATCCATTTCAGTTGCCTATTATTGCCATCCCAGAAGTTATGGCAGTTTCATTTATGCCAAAAACAGAAAAGGCACTTTTAATCCGCATAGCCGATGTGGGGACACATTTTAAACCGCTAAAAAATCCTGATTTATATGACGCAATTCTGGAAATTCATTTTAATGACATTAACGAAGAAGATGACTACTGGGGATTAAGCCAAAAAGAAGAACATGAAATGAAGTTATTCAATGAACGTCATGCGTCCATGATTTACTCCTTTTAGATAAGCATCCTGACAGAGGACAAATTGTGGTGCACTGTAATGCAGGCGTAAGCCGAAGTAGCGCTGTTGCGATGGGAATTGCTGAACATTACGGCGATACGGTGACACTTGAACAATTAAAGGAAATTAAACGATATTTACCAAATCCACGTGTTTTAACTATCATGCGCGGGGGAAAATATATATAAACAAAGAAGCGTGCTTGCCTAGTGCGCTTCTTTTGACTCTTGTATTGTCGGATAAATCACGCATATCAGATTTTACGCCCTATTTGAATTGTTCTTTTAAAAAGGATTTTCACGATTTAATGGTATAATACGTTCTAGGATGGAACTCCTACATAAATGAGTACTTATATGCAAAAAAATTCATAATTCAAAAAAGGAATGAGTTCAATGTCAAACGAAATTAAAAAAATGGGACTTATCAGCTTAATTTTAATGATTTTCACATCAGTATTTGGTTTTGCAAATGGACCAATCGGTTTTTACCGAATGGGTTACAGCGCGATTCCGTGGTATATTGGAGCCGGAATTTTCTTCTTTATTCCATTTGCGCTGATGATGGCGGAATATGGTGCCGCTTATCGTAAGGAAAAAGGCGGAATTTATTCATGGATGAATGACAGTATCGGGCCGCGTTATGCATTTATCGTAACGTTCATGTGGTTCACCTCGTACGTCATTTGGATGGTCGGAACAGCTTCAAAAGTCTGGATACCATTTTCTATCTTCCTCTTTGGCGAAGATAAAACCCAAACATGGTCGATTCTAGGCTTGTCACCTACTAAAACAGTCGGCATCTTAGCGTCATTTGGATGGTTATCGTAACATTGCTTGCTTCAAAAGGATTAAAACAAATTACAAAAGTTACAGCTGTCGGCGGAATCGCCGTTATGGGACTAAATGTCGTTTTAATCGTCGTAAGTTTACTCATTTTAATGTTAAACGGCGGAAATTTTGCGCAAGATATTTCAGGCGTCAAAGATTTTCTTGTATCGCCTAACCCAAGTTACCTAAGCCCAATCGCTATCTTGTCGTTTTGTGTGTTCGCTATCTTTGCCTATGGTGGCACCGAGGCAGTAGCCGGTCTAGTTGACCAAACAAAAAATCCAACAAAAACATTTCCAAAAGGGATTATGATCGCCGCATTCATTATTTCTATCGGTTATGCCCTTGAAATTTTTATGTGGGGAATTAGCACAAACTGGGATAAAATTTTAAGTGGATCAAACGTCAATTACGGGAATATCACATATGTCTTAATGTATAACCTCGGATTAGAATTTGGGAATGCACTAGGACTCGCAACAGATTCAGCTGCACAAATGGCGAACTGGTTCGCACGTGTAACAGGACTTTCCATGTTCTTAGCTTATACAGGCGCATTCTTTACTCTAATTTATTCACCACTAAAAGCTATCGTACAAGGAACAGCGGCATACTGGCCAAAACGTATGAGCAAAATTAATAAATTCGGAATGCCTGAATTTGCTATGTGGATGCAGTGTTTGCTCGTTGTTATTATCGTTCTAATCGTTTCTTTTGGAGGAAAAAGTGCCTCTGCGTTTTATAATACATTAACCTTAATGGCCAACGTCTCCATGACCTTGCCTTATGTATTCTTAGCATTTGCATTCCCGTTCTTCAAAAATCGGGAGGGCTTAGAGCGACCTTTCGTGGTCTATAAAACAAAAGCAATCACCTATATCGTCACATTTATTGTGGTCGCTATTGTAGGATTTTCAAATATCTTTACGATTATTGAACCTGCTATGAGCGGAAACTATAGTGATACAATTTGGATGGTAGTTGGCCCAGTCTTCTTTGCGATTATTGCAATGGCAATCTATGAAAATTACCATATCAGACAAAGAAAACTTAAGAAGTAAAAGTAAGAACACTACTTTGCGTAGTGTTCTTAGCTTGTAGAAAAACTCAAAGTTTAAGCAAAACAAAACGCTTCTCACCAAAATCAGACTGCTGACAAATGGTGAGATTCTAGGCAGGACCGAGTACCGGAGCGGAGCGTACTCGAGTACGTGAGCACCGGAACGGAGGTGCTAACAACGAAGATTGCCGTTTGTCAGCAGTCTGAGAACACTACTTTGCGTAGTGTTCTTTTATAATGCTTTTTTCTTATTAGAAATCCACTTTTTCTAGTACACTTAATGTGTGAACACAAACGAAAATAAATCATTTTCACACGATGAATGGAGGATTTTTTATGAGTAAACATTTTGATTATATTGTCATCGGCGGTGGCAGCGGCGGAATCGCTTCAGCAAATCGGGCCGCAATGTACGGTAAGAAAGTAGCTTTAGTTGAACCCGTAAATCTTGGCGGAACTTGCGTCAATGTTGGTTGTGTCCCTAAAAAGGTAATGTGGTACGGTGCGCAAATTAAAGAAGGCATTGAAAAACTAGGACCGGACTATGGGTTAAAAGGAGAAGTGGACTTTGACTTTGAAACGCTAGTTAAAAATCGTGAAGTCTATATTGAACGCCTGCACGGAATTTATAAAACTAATTTAGACAAAAATAAGGTAACGGTCTTAAGTGGTTATGCGAAATTCACGAGCGACAAGACGGTCGAAGTAGCGGGCGAAATTTATTCGGCCGATCATATTTTAATTGCAACTGGCGGAAAACCAACCATTCCGGACGTCGAAGGAGCCGAACTTGGCACAGATTCAAACGGATTTTTTGCTATGCGTGAGCTACCAAAACGTGTGGCCGTCGTTGGAGCCGGCTATATCGCTGTCGAATTATCTGGCATTTTACATGCGTTTGGTGTCGATACCCATTTATTTATCCGTAAAGACAAGCCTCTGCGTCACTTTGATTCCATAATTTCAGAAACATTAATTAAAGTGATGACAAAAGATGGTCCAAATCTTCATACTGAAAGCGTGCCAAAAGCGGTTAAGAAAAACGAAGATGGTAGTTTAACACTTGAACTTGAAAATGGAGAGTCCTTTGAGGTCGATAAACTGATTTGGGCGATTGGACGGACGCCGGTTACAGATACCATGAATATTGCAGCAAGTGGTGTTATGCTTGACGAAAAAGGTTTTGTTAAAGTAGACAAATATCAAACTACTTCAGTACCTCATATTTATGCTGTAGGGGATGTGACAGGGCATGTTGAGCTGACGCCTGTTGCGATTGCAGCAGGTAGAAGACTTTCTGAACGCCTCTTTAATGGGAAGCTAGATGAACATTTAGACTATAACCTTATCCCGACAGTTGTGTTTAGTCACCCGCCTATTGGAACGATTGGTTTAACGGAAGAAGCGGCGAAAGAAAAGTACGGGGAGAAAAATATTAAAGTGTATTCGTCCTCCTTTACGTCTATGTATACGGTTATAACAGAACACCGGGAGCCTACTCGTATGAAACTGGTATGTCTCGGTGAAAATGAAAAAATTGTGGGACTGCACGGAATTGGTACAGGGATGGATGAGCTTCTGCAAGGATTTGCTGTAGCGATTAAAATGGGAGCGACAAAAGCGGATTTCGATAATACGGTAGCCATTCACCCAACAAGCGCCGAAGAATTCGTTACGATGCGATAAAAAGGAGGAGCAAACATGACTAAAAAATTAGCGCTTTATTTTGTCAGACACGGACAAACCTATTTAAATAAAAATTTGCGAATGCAAGGTTGGGCTGATACACCATTAACACCAGAAGGGGCAGAAATCGTGCGCCAAAGTGGCCGGGGTCTATCCGACACCGAATTTGTCGCCGCCTACTCAAGCGACCTACACCGCACCATTTCAACAGCTAAAATCCTTCTACATGAAAACAAGCACGGCTTTGGCTTGCAGCTTGAGCCACGGAGTGAATTTCGGGAGACTTTTTTCGGTTCTTTTGAAGGAGAAAAAGGGGATGTGGCATGGGGCGAAATCGCCCGCTTTAACGGCTACGATTCACAAGAAGACTTCTTTTCAAAAGTAGATGTGAGAACCATGATGAATGACACTAAAAAAGCCGATCCAACTGGCGATGCCGAAGACTTCATGACCTTTTGGACCCGCGTTGAAAAAGGGTTCCTCCATGTCATTAACCGTCACCGCGATACAGGCGGCAACATCCTCATTGTGGCCCACGGGAATACCATTCGCAATATCGTGCATGAACTTGAGCCTTCAATTACAGAAAGCTTCGTTTTAGATAACGCGAGCGTGACAGTTTTAACCTATGAAAATGGCTTATTTAAAGTAGAACGACTTAATGATATTTCACATTTTCGAGCAGAATAAAAAAATTAACCATTTCCCAAGCGGAAGTGGTTCTTTTTTACTTAGACTGAAAGATAAGATAGTAGCTAAAGATTTTAGGGTATAGTAAAAAATAAGCTTATGAAGCTAGACAATGGAGACATTTTACAACAAAGCTTAGGTTTCAAATTTTAGGAGGTTTTAAGATGAGAAATAAAAACGATTATAACGGGAAGTTTGAAAAGCAACCACAAAAATACCCGGGGATACAAAGTAAAATGAGCCAGTACCTGATACAGGGGAACAAACGTATAAAGGCTCGGGGAAACTAGTGAATAAAAAAGCGTTAATAACAGGCGGAGATTCGGGAATTGGTCGTGCAGCTGCAATTGCTTACGCGAGAGAAGGAGCAGATGTTGCTATTAGCTATCTTAAAGATGAGGAACAAGATGCAAAAGAGGTCAAAGAAGTTATTGAAAAAGAAGGGCGCAAATGCGTATTACTTCCAGGTGACTTACGCGAGGAAGGCTGTGCGCAAAAAATTGTAAAAAGTGCCGCCTCCTCATTAGGTGGATTAAATATTGTTGTGTTAAATGCAGGCATACAACAATACGAGTATGATGTTCAAAAAATTTCATCCAAGCAGTTACGTGATACCTTTGAAGTGAATGTATTTTCGGTTGTTTTTGCTATTCAAGAAGCATTAAATTATTTGGATGAAAAAAGTAGTATTATTTTGACCTCTTCCATACAAGGCGTGAAACCAAGCGCTCATTTAGTTGATTACGCGATGACGAAAAGCTGTGAAATTTCACTTATCAAAAGTTTAGCACCACAATTAGGTGGAAAAGGCATTCGAATTAATGCTGTGGCACCTGGCCCAATATGGACGCCGCTTCAAATCTGTGGTGGTCAGCCACAAGACAACATTCCAGAGTTTGGACAAAATCAACCACTGATGCGTGCCGGCCAACCAGTCGAACTGGCAAGTGTCTATGTTTTACTGGCTTCCGATGAGGCAAGCTATATAACAGGCCAAGTTTACGGTGTAACAGGCGGTGCACCGATTAACTAATTTTCTACAAAAGGAAAGGGGTTTGAAACAAATGCCATGGACGAAAAATAATTATCCCAATTCATGGAAAAACTTAAAGACAGAAGAACGAGAAAAAGCCATTGAAATTGGGAATGCATTATTAAAAGAAGGTTATTCAGAGGACCGTGCCATCCCAATTGCAACCGCTAAAGCAGAAGAATGGTATGAAAAACATAAAAAGTAAAAAAAACGCACTCGCTTTGAGTGCGTTTTTGATTTAGACTTTTTCAGTATCAAGCTTACTTTCATCGTCATCAGGCGGCGCTTTTTTGTCACTTCGCCGCAGTTGAATGAGTTTCACAACGTTCACAATAATCGTTTTCACAACCGCATAAAGTGGCACACCCAGAACCATTCCGAGAAGCCCGGCAAGATTACCTGCTACAAGTAAAATCACAATAATGGTTAAAGGATGGATTTTCAGTGACCGACCCATAATAAGCGGTTGAAGTACGTTGCCGTCAATTTGTTGTACGATAACGACTACAATAATAACAAGTAACGCTTGAAACGGGGAAGTGAAGAGTGCCACAATAACAGCTGGTGCCGCCCCAATGACCGGCCCTAAATACGGAATGATATTTGTCACACCGGCAATCAGCGCGAATAAAAGACCATATGGCTGCCCGATAATTAAATACCCGATAAACGTAAAAATACCAACAAACAAGCAATCAAGCGCTTGAGAACTAATATAAGAAGATAATGTTTTGTTCATTTCTTGAATGATTTTTTTAGCATCCGGACGAATTACTTTCGGGAAAAATTTTTCAACAGAATCCATAAAGCGATGCCCGTCTTTAAACATATAAAGTAAGATAAACGGTACAGTGACTAAAATCATAACAAAACTAGTAAGGAAACTTGCGATGGCACCAATACCTGCCGTTACTCCGTTTAAAACACTATTTAAGATTTTAGGTACTGAAATATTGGCTTTTTCAAGTTCGCCTTTAATATCAAAATCATTTAGCGGCGGATTTTTGGTAATGCCGCCCAGCCATTTTTCAAAATCAGACCAGTAACCAGGAATTGCTTTTGCAAGTTCAGTGATTTGGTCAGTAAGTACAGGGCCAATTTGAACTACTGCGAGCACGATTATGGCTATAAAAGCAATAAAAATTAAAATGACGCTAAGTAAGCGTGGTACTTTTCTTTTTTCTAAAAAAAGTACGAGTGGGTTAAACATATAAAATAAAAAGCCAGAAACTAAAATTGGTAAAAATAAAGTTGAAATAATCACTCCAATTGGCGAGAAGATATATTTCATTTGAAGTAATAAGAAAACAATCGCTACAATCGCTAAAATTTCGATTGTCCAAAAAAACATTTTGCTTTCTCTAAAGCGTGATCCTTTCATTATAAGCCCCTTTCTAAAAATTCCTTTTTTTATAGTGTATCATCATCCCTATGAAATAGCCATTTATAAATTGACCTTCCAAAAGAACTGTTATATTATATATATAACAGTAAGGAGGCGGAAATATGCTCTTACAGATTGACTTACAAAAAGAAGAGCCGATTTATATGCAAATCGTCCATCAAATCATTGAAGGGATTGCCAAAAATGAGCTAAAGCCAGGCGATGATTTACCTTCTGTAAGAAGTTTAGGCGCTGATATTGGTATTAATTTTCATACCGTGAATAAGGCGTACCAAATACTGAAGCAAGAAGGTTTTATTTTAATCCATAGGCAAAAAGGGGTTGTCATTCATCCTGATGCGGCATACCTTGCGAACGCGGCTTATGTCGAAAAGTTAAAACGTGACATTCGGCCTATCATTGCGGAGGCGGCTGCGCGTAATTTGCCTATTCGTGAAATGGAAAAATTAGTTGAGACTTTATACAACGAGATGAAAGGAGAATAAAAATGGAGTCCATAATCTTCACACTTGTTTCGCTATTTATTATTTTAATTGAAGCAATAACCCCCTTTATTGTGCACCGAACGGAATGTTTTGGTGTGAATGTGGGCGTAAGGGCGAATCAAGAACCAGAACTGAAACAAATGAAAAAACAATATGCGTTTAAAGTGATTTTATATGGCATTTTTGTTGTTATCCTTACATTTGCCTTAATGATGGCTTTTTCTGGAAATGATTCGGCGCAAGGATTTCTATTTACAATATCGATGTTTATACTCTTAATTATTGCTTTTTTGATTTATCTAAAATACCACCGGCAGACTATCGCTTGGAAGGCTCGGAAAATAAAGTCCGGAGAAATGGGCGAATCAAGCGTGGTGTTGATTGATACCGCTTTTCACCGGAATAAAATGATTATTTCTTATACGTGGTTTCTTATTCCATTTTTAATTACACTGATTACACTTGCGATGACGGTTGTTTTCTATCAATCAGCGCCAAGTGTGATACCTAGTCATTATGATTTTAATGGAAACATCACAAATGAAATGCCGAAAACCGTTCGAAATGTTTCACTTTTAATTGTGATGCAACTCTTTATAATAGGCTTATTTATGGGCATCAATTATGTGATGTCACGGAGCAAGCAAGTACTGGATAGTGATAATCCATCTGATTCGGTAAGGCGGAATCAACTCGCACGTGCGATTTTTAGTAAAGCCATGCTTGTGATGTGCATTTTATTAGTCTTAGCCTTTTTCGTGATTCAATTGACATTTTTAACTGGTTTAAGCCCACAAATCGCGACGACAGCGACACTTATTTTGGTACTCCTCATATTAGTTATCGTGTTGCTACTGGCCTTTTTTGTTGGTCAAGGCGGCTCGAGGCTTAAAATGGGGGGGAGTGAAAATACTGATAAGACTGTTCGGGACGACGATAGGTACTGGAAACTGGGTATCTTTTATTTTAACAAAAGTGATCCGTCGCTCTTTGTGGAAAAAAGGTTTGGAATCGGCTGGACGATAAACACAGCGCGACCTTTCGCCTGGATGCTACTTCTTGGAGTGATTTTAATTTCTATTTTGATAGGTGTTATCCTTTAGAGTGCATGTTTTTAGCTTTTGTGTTATCCTTTTAGCTATAAAGCGGCAAAGGAGTGAGTGATGTGTCTTTACAATCAGCACGGTTAGAAGAACATGAAGATCTCTTTTTAATAGGCTTAGCATGGCAGGGAACATTTACCGAGGCTAGAAAGGGTAATATTTTAAACGTCATTAAAAAAATGCGTTCGTTTCTCGGTGAGGAGTTTACAGAGCTTTACGGGATTTCCATTCACAATATTGAAGAAGGTTTTACGCATTATTCCGCAGTTTTAGCGGATCACAAACCTAAAACACTTCCAGATGAGCTCGAATGGTTAGAAATCCCAGCACACACTTACTTTGTGGGAAAACACGAGGGAAAAACAAATGTGGAGGCAACTTACAAAGAAGTTGCAGCAGAAATTAAAAGACGTCATTATGAACCCTATATGACCGCCAATTTCCCTGTTTTCGACCCACTACCATTTAAAATGGAAGTTTTTGATTTAAAACATGATATAAACGAGGAAAGTGAATTTGAAATCCGCATTCCAGTCGTACAAACAATTACAGATTAGCGCAGGTAAAACCTGCGCTATATTTTATTTCCATGAAAAACTAGCTTGCGAGACTAAGATATGCTATAATGAAAGCGCATTTTTTGTGAATATATTAACAAAAAGGAAGAAGTGATTTAGTTTGTCCTACTACAGTCCAAAAGAAATTACAGAAACTACAATTGAAAAAGGGATTCAAAAAGCGCATTCAAACACGCTTAGCTTAGTTATTTTAGGTTTTCTTGGAGGTGCGTTTATTTCGCTTGGATACCTCCTTTATATTCGAGTGGTGGGCACGATGCCACATGAATGGGGAAGCTTTGCCACCTTTATTGGTGCTAGCGTATTCCCAGTTGGATTAGTTTGTATTTTACTTGGCGGTGGGGAACTCATAACGGGGAATATGATGGCTGTTCCGCTAGCTTTCTTTGATAAAAAAATTACGTTTACAATGCTTCTTCGTAATCTAGGCATTGTAACGCTTATGAATTTAGTAGGGGCGCTATTTGTAGCATACTTTTTCGGCCATTTTGTGGGCTTAACAGAAGGTGACTTTTTAGAAAAAACAGTCGCGACTGCTGGGGCTAAAATTAAAGATCCGTTTTGGGTTGCTTTTGTTTCAGGGATAGGCTGTAACTGGTTTGTTGGCATGGCGGTCTGGCTATCTTATGGAGCAAAAGATTTTGCGGGTAAAATTTTAGGTATTTGGTTCCCTGTTATGGCTTTTGTGGCTATTGGATTTCAGCACGTTGTCGCCAATATGTTTATTATCCCAGCCGCTATTTTTGCAGGATCCTACACATGGACAGATTTTATATTAAACGTCATTCCTGTATATCTCGGGAACACGGTAGGTGGCGCCATTTTTGTTAGCCTATTTTATTTCCTTGCTTATAAAAAACAAGCTGTACATCCAAAAAAAGAAGATATCAGGCAGCCTGTAACAGAAAACGAATAGTAAATGAATTGAATTTGTTGCGAAAAATTAAGAACGAATTTAAAAAGATAATAAGTACGATTTAATAACTTCGCCTACAGCTTGAAGCCGACTTTTATAAAAGTCGGTTTTTAATTTACCCATAAGAACGAGATGAAGCTATATCCTTTGTAAAATCGTCCATAATTTCTAAATAAAGGCAATAAAAATAGTGAAGCTATTCTTTTTTTTGTTGTAACAAGAAATAAACTGTGTTAAAATAAAACTACAATATGTAGTTTTATAAGGAGTGTACAACATGGAATTAGATGAACGTCTGATTGAAGCTTATAACAATATTTCTGAGGCTAGCTATTATGGGGATGATGAAGACTATGAGAAATATAAGCAAGATTTACTGGCGCTAGATATTACCGACGGGGAGCAGCTTTATATTATTGCGCAACATTTTATGCAAGGTTTAAGTTCATATGAAATTGCTAAGGCATTACTCCAAAAAATTACTAAAAATAGCGAATTTTATAGTAAGGGATGTATTGTACTTTCAGATGTCGAACGCTTTGGTTTTGAAAATTATGAAGGAGCATTTGCGATTTTAGATGAGGCTATTGCGAGTGGTGCGGGAGTTGACAATATTTTATTTGCTAAAGCACGAATATATGTTGATTTAGAACAAAATCAAGAAGCACTAGCGCATTTGGAACAAATTAATCCTGATAAAATGGAAAATTATTCAAATATCCTTAATTGGTATATGACGGTTTATCGAAAATTGGACAATCTTAAAAAAGCTCATGAAACGTTTGAATTAGCAAAATCAAAATATGCAACTGACTACAGCTATCCAACAGTTGTACTCAGCTATGCTCGTTTTCTCATAGCAGAAGAAAAGTACCAAGAAGCATTAATGATTCTAGAGGAAGTAACACAACTATCAAAGGATTATATAGGCGCCCTTTCTGAGTGGCAAAACATTTACCGACAATTAGATGAACCTAATAAGGCTGATTTGTACATGAGATGGCAGCATATATTAGAACATGCTTGGGCACACGATGGAGTTATAAATTCAGCAATTTGGCAGTCAGAAACCGATTTAGATAAATTGCAATTTTGGAACCAGATTTCAAAAGATAGCCCAGAATATTATTATGCAAAGTTGCAAATCGCCTTTATTGCATTTGATTTAAATGAGATTGAGATAAGTAAAGAGATACTTACTGCTATTCCGGAAATGGAAAAAAATCGCATAGAAGAGGAATATGATTATGACTTTCAAACCCTCTTTCAAAAGCTTGATGAGAAATTACAAGCTACTGCACGACCGGAAACAGTACCTAAAGATGCCTTTTTGATAAAAAAGAAAATATTTGGGTATTAGGTCAAAAAATTGATAGACAAGCTTATATTGGTGAAGTTTTAGAGTGGGATATAGACGGTCGTTTATCAGAAAAATCGATTTATACGGGTAATGAAGGTGATACAGTTACTTTTGAAGCCTACAACCAAGCTTTCGAAACAGAGAGCAGTGGTAGATGGGTAGAGGGTTTAATGGTTGAAAATATAGTTTATCGCTGTTCGAATAGTGATGAACTTGAAAGTAGTTACGGGGTAGAAGATCCCGCTGTTACGAAAGCGGTTGGAACAAAATTCTCGTTATTAAACCAGACAATGGCTATTGCGCTCTACAACCAATCAGGAGACTTTATTGGTGAAAAAGATCTTAGCGAAGGAAATGAGTTCCCAGAAGGATTTTTTGATTCTCTAACAAGAGAGCTATTTCGTGTTTATAGTGCAGCGCATCACGGGGTATATAGTCTAATTGCAAAACGACTTGCTAAGGTCAACCGCGAAGATTTACAAGGTGAAGAATTACAAAGTTTGTATGATGCGTTCGCGTTTATTGCAGCACATGTAGAAGGGAATAATGTTGTCATTGACGATGATTTTATTAGCGGACATGGTCAATTGAGCAATTCTTCTTTTCAACAATACGATGTTAATTTTAGTGGGTTTATCGAAACACAAGCCAGAAAATATTTAAAAGAGATAGTGGCAAAATAATCCACATTTGTTTATTTTATGATGGAATCAAAAGAATCCTCTTACAGCTACAAGTAAAAAAGGCACGAAATGTGTTAAGCTAAAACTTGAAAGTGAAAAGAGGATTTTTTTGCTTCATATAGAAAATCGGAGCCTAAGTTTTAAATTCACGACTTGCAAAAAAAGTAAAATGACTTTATACTTAAACTATTCTATCAAAGGGGTGTTATCTTTAAGCCAATGAAATTATAATCCTGTTTTATATGAAAAAATGAAGGCAAGACCATTTTTTTCGGACAGGATACGTATGCTCATTTCGCTTGTTAACATCGTGCGACTATGTTTATTTGTGTACTCCTATCCGAAAACTCGGCAGGAGGTTTTTTTATGTTTACATTAGAAGTAAAAGATTTGAAAAAAGAAATAGGTGCTAGAACACTGTTTGAGATTAGCCATTTAACGGCGAAACGCGGGGATAAAATTGGTATTGTGGGACGTAACGGTACGGGTAAGACCACTTTGCTTGAAATTTTAGCGGGTGTTTCTGAACAAGACGCTGGTGAGGTTTTGCGTGACGGAACGACCGGCTACATCCGCCAAATTAATCCGCAAGATGAACGTCTTAGTGGTGGGGAAAAAACGCGTAAGTTAATTCAGGAAGTGTTGCGCACAAGGCCGCAGCTTATATTTGCGGATGAGCCTACATCGAATTTGGATGCAGATAGTGCGGCGCATTTAAAACGCGATTTTAAGAAATTTTCAGGCACGATTTTTGTTATTTCACATGACCGGGATTTTCTAGATGCGGTTTGTTCGGAGATTTGGGAACTGGAAGGTGAGGAGATTACGCGTTACAAGGGGAACTATTCGCACTATCGTTTGCAAAAGGATAATGAACGAGAAGCACAGCAAAAAGCGTATTCAGAAAATATGGCGGAGAAAAAACGGTTGGAATCTGCTATTTCATACCGCAAAGATATGGCAGGTAGTATGGATGCCAAGCAAGAAAAATTATTTAAGAAAGGCCTCACAAGAAAAGAAGTTGCGTATGGCAGAATGTTTAAGGGTGGGCAACAAAAAAGCCAACATAAAACGATTAAAGCTACCGAAAAACGACTAGAACGACTCGAACACGTCGATAAACCATTCCAGTTTAAGCCGGTTAAAATTAGGCTACCAGAGACGAGACGTCTTAAAAAGGGCACTTCTCTTTTGCAAATTTCTGCAGGAGACGTAAAAGTTCCAGGGAAGAAGCTTTTTAAAACGGAGGCTTTTTCCATAAAAGTAGGAGAAAAGATTGCGCTTGTTGGAAAAAATGCCAGCGGGAAGACAAGCTTTTTGCGGGCGATTTTAAACGAGGACGATTTGATTCGGCGGACAAATGAAGTACGAATCGCATACTTCGACCAAGAACTGGCAGGGCTTGTTACGAGTGAGACGTTAATTGAAAACGTAAATCGAGTGAATGCCCACGACAAACAACTTGCGATGGACGTTTTAGGTAGCATGCACTTTTCACAGGCCGATTTAAATAAAAAAGTGGCGATTTTATCTGGCGGTGAGCGTGTCAAATTGTATTTATCAATGATTTTACTAAGCGACGCCAATTTGCTTATTTTAGATGAGCCTACAAACTATTTGGATATTGACGCGATGGAAGCACTAGAAAGTATGATTCGCGAATTTGACGGCGCCGTTTTATTTGTCTCGCATGATGGGGCCTTTGTGCGAAATGTCTCGGAGCAGGTGATTCGTATTGCTGATGGGACAATGAAATGGATACCAAAAGCGATGACGGACATCGTAAAGGAAGAGAGTGAGGCACGCGTGACAGTGGCAGAAGATAAACTTGTTGTCCAACTACGCCTAACAGAAATCGCTGCGAAGCTTTCTGACCCGAAAATAAGTGCTAAAGAGAAAGATGAGCTAAACGAGGCGTATATGCGTAATAGCCAGATTTTGCGGCAACTTGAAGAGTGAATTATGGGTATTTTTGTGATAAAGTGGAGATAAGCTAAATTAAAGAGAGGTAATAGTATGGGGCAGAGCGATATAGAAGACAGGTTAAAGATGAAAAAGGTAGAAATGGAACACTTAGTGCAGTTTAATGAATTACTCCGTTATGTGTTTCAAGTGACGAACCAAGATTTGCAGGAAGTAGGATACGAGGAAGGTGAAATCGAGCAGGCTAAACGTCCTGTTTTAAAACAAGCAGATGTGTTGGGCTGGTTTGACGGCGACAAGCTTGTTTCGCAACTCGCAGTTTATCCGCTAAAAGTCAACATTCATGGTGTAATATATGATATGGGTGGTGTGACTGGTGTTGGAACGTATCCGGAATATGCGAACTTTGGTTTAATGCACCAGCTTATGCGGCAAAGTTTAAAGGATATGCGTGATCGTAAACAAACGGTGTCTTATTTATTTCCGTATTCGATTCCGTATTATCGCCGAAAAGGTTGGGAAATTATTTCAGATATGATGACCTTTTCTATTAAAGATACGCAACTGCCTAATTTAGTTCAAGTATCTGGAATGGTGGAGCGAACGGATATTTACCATCCGGATATTAAATTAACCTATGATCGTTTTGCGCGTGAAAATCATGCGGCGATGATTCGAGATGAACTTTCCTGGGAAGAATATTTTCGCTGGGAAAAAGAGGAACTTACGGCAGGTATTTACTACAATGCGAACCACGAGCCGCTTGGTTTTGTCTTTTACTGGATTGCGGACGATATTTTTTATATGAAAGAAATGATTTATTTAACGGAAGAGGCGCGGTCAGGCTTATGGAATTTTATTAGTGCGCATTTTTCAATGGTGACGGATGTGAAGGGGCGGACCTATACAAACGAACCGATTGCGTATTTACTTGAAGATAGCGAAATTGTAGAAACGATACAGCCTTATTATATGGCGCGCATTGTGGACGTGGAAGGCTTTTTGGAAAAATATCCATTTCGTTTTAGCGAAGGGGAAGCGGCTTTTCATTTTGTTGTGCAAGACCCGTTACTGGAATGGAATCAAGGTGTCTTCACTATTTCGTTCGAAAACGGACAAAAAAAGATTACGAAAGAAGCGGCGGGACCTGCGATTACAGTGGACATTAAAGCACTGACAACGTTGCTATTTAGCTACAAACGGCCGAGCTACCTTGCTAAAATTGGACGCATCCAAGCAGATAAAAGAGCGATACAACTACTCGAAAAACTCATTCCTACTGAAACAGCTTATTTTTCCGATTATTTTTAAACATAGGGTGCCTTACTATTTTGTAAGGTGCTTTTTTGTGACTTGATTTCTGCTTAGAAGAGGAATAAAATAAACAAAGATTTGAGACAGAAAGAAGGTCCAAAATTGTTTAGTCATTTACCTAATTCATTTTTACAGATGAATACGATTTTTATATCTATTTTAATAGAAGCACTACCTTTCGTTTTAATTGGCGTTTTTATTGCTGGTTTTATTCAAATGTTTATTTCTGAAAAATTTATCGCGCGTGTGATTCCTAAAAATCGATTTTAGCCGTTGTTGTAGGTTCTTGTATCGGTGTTCTATTTCCTTCTTGTGAATGCGGAATCGTACCGATTGTTCGTAATTTGTTAAAAAAAGGAGTGCCACTTCATGCGGGAATTGCTTTTATGCTCACGGCACCTATTATTAACCCGGTCGTCCTTTTTTCTACATACGTAGCATTTGGTAGTACATGGGAAATTCCTATTTTACGTGTGGTCGGCAGTCTGGTTGTGGCCATGGTCGTGGGGAATTTAATTGCCTTTTTCTACAAAGGAGAGGGCTTAAAAGAGAAAATTTTAAATACAGAAAGTGATGTTAAAGAAGAAGTAGAATTGGTTCAAACACCACCCTTAATGCTTGCGGATAGCTCTGTTCCAGTTACCCAGTTTACGATGCTTGAAACAAGTCAGGAGGAACATCACCATTCTCATGAACATGCGCATCATAGTCATACTGAAATGAATTTTGGTCAAAAATTGTGGCATACAGCACAACATTCAGTAGATGAATTTTTTTCAGTAGGGAAGTATTTAGTTTTTGGTGCATTTATCGCGGCTGCTATGCAAACGTATATTAAAACATCCACGCTTATGCAAATCGGACACGGTCCCATCTTATCCATTTTACTCATGATGGTACTCGCCTTTATTTTATCCCTTTGCTCGGAAGCAGATGCTTTTATCGGTGCCTCATTCCGAAGCATCTTTTCAACCCAGTCTATCGTAGCATTTCTCGTATTTGGTCCCATGCTTGACATCAAAAATTTAATGATGATGCTGGCTTCTTTTAAAGTCAAATTTGTCCTTTTTCTCGTTACAACGGTTACGATTGTGGTCTTCATTTACGCCCTAATTATTTAGAAAAGGAGGATTTTCATGTTACGCGCATTTATATTATTAGGTTTTGGCTTTTATATGATGTTTCTGCATATTTCCGGAGATATTAGTAAATATATTAATATGAAGTATTCCTATCTCTCCTTTTCAGCTATGATAGCCTCTTTTTTACTTGCTATCATTCAACTCATTATGGTCTTCCGAGATGAAGACGAAACGAGCCATGAACACGCAGGACATATCCATTCAGGAGAAAATACGATTTGGAAAAAATTCTTTGTCTATACACTTCTTGCCTATCCACTCGTTGTGGGATTTTTATTCCCTGTCGCGACACTCGACTCAACCATTGTCTCAGCAAAAGGATTTCATTTTCCAAAAAACAATGCAGCTGGTGATGATCCGTATGCGGCGAATCAATTTCTAAGGCCGGATACAAGTGGTTATTTTGGTAAGACGGATTATGAAAAAATGATGGAGAAAGAAAAAGCGCTCATTATCCATCAAAATCCAATCGTAGTAACGGATGAAAATTATTTAATGACCATGGAAATTTTATATAATTATCCAGGGGAATTTACAGGTAAGAAAATTAAATTTACAGGCTTTGTTTATAATGACCCCGTCACTAAATCAGGCAATCTCTTTTTATTCCGCTTTGGTATTATCCACTGTGTGGCGGATTCGGGCGTATTTGGTATGCTTGTTAAAATGCCGGAGGGGACAGAAAAGCTAGCCAACGATACATGGATTAGTGTTTCTGGTGAAATTACGCAAGACTATTATGCTCCGTTTAAAATGAATATCCCGTCACTTGAAGTAGAAAAATATATGAAAATCGATAAGCCAAAAGAAGTATACGTTTACCGAAAATATTAATTTTAGGTTGCGGATTTGGTATGATTACGTTATGCTTATTTTTGTGAACTGTTTACGTTTTCACGAATCGATAAAAGGATGGACTTAACAATGAATGATTACCGTCATTACTATCATTTTCCGCGCAGCGACTGGCAGGAACTGGAAGTAAGTAAAGACCAAATTTTAACTTCAGAAGAACTCGAACAAATTCGTGGGTTAAACGACCGAATTTCTCTTCAAGATATATCTGAAATTTATTTGCCGCTTATTAAACTAATTGCTATTCAGTACCATGAAGCGATTTTTATTCACGGTGAAAAAATGGAGTATTTAAAGAAAAAGGAAGAGCGCCCGCCCTTTATTATTGCGCTTGCTGGTTCGGTTGCAGTGGGAAAAAGTACCACAGCACGTGTGCTGAAGCTTATGCTGGATCGCTGGTTTTCTAAAACACGTGAAGTTGAACTTGTGACGACAGATGGGTTTTTATATCCGAACAAAGAGCTTGAACAGCGTGGAATTATGAATAAAAAGGGCTTTCCGGAAAGTTATGATAAAAATCGTTTTATTGATTTTTTAGTGGATTTGAAAACGAACAAAAAGAATGTGGACGTTCCGCTTTATTCTCACCTTACGTATGATGTGCTGAAAGAGACCCGCACACTTAGAAATCCCGATATTGTTATCGTAGAGGGTATTAATGTTTTACAAATGGACGCTTCGTCAGCCTTCTTCCCACGCGATTTTTTTGATTTTGCGATTTATATGGACGCCGCAGAGGATAGTATTAAACGCTGGTATTTGGAACGCTTTTTTATGCTCCGGGAAACGGCTTTCCAAGACACAAGTTCCTATTTTCATCAATATACGAAAATTAGCGAACAAGAAGCGGAAAGATATGCGCTTGAAATCTGGGACACCATCAATGGCTTAAATTTAAAAGAAAATATTGAAACAACCAAATATCGCGCTGACCTGATTTTGCATAAAGGGGACAATCATCTTATTTCAGACATTTATTTGCGAAAATAACCGCCTAAATCTACTAGGCGGTTTTTACTTTACATTTTTCGTTAAATGAATTATATTGTAAGTGAGTAATCACTCATTAAAATGGAAAGTGGGGAATGTGAGATGGAATCCATTATTTCGACCAAAAATTTGAATATCCAGTTTCATAATAAACAAATTTTATTTGATGTGACAATGAATGTTCATGAGGGGGAGATTTTCGGACTTATTGGGCCTTCTGGTGCCGGAAAGACAACTCTCGTCAAAGCCATTGTCGGGATGGAAAAAGCGAGTAGCGGGGAAGTAGATGTACTGGGCGCTAAAATGCCAACGCTACATGTTATGAACCAAATTGGCTATATGGCTCAGTCAGACGCCTTGTACGTCGATTTAACCGCCAAGGAAAATTTGGATTTTTTTGCCTCTCTTTATTTATTAAAAGGAGCAAAAAAACGTGAGAGAATTACTTATGCGGCTAAGCTTGTCAATTTAACCGATGATTTAAACAAAAAAGTAAGTGCTTTTTCAGGCGGAATGAAACGCCGCTTATCTCTTGCGATAGCAGTGCTTGCTGATCCGGACGTTTTAATTTTAGATGAGCCCACGGTTGGAATTGACCCAGAGCTTCGGAAATCCATTTGGGATGAACTAAATGAATTAAAAAACAATGGAAAATGTATTTTAGTCACCACTCACGTCATGGATGAAGCGGAAAAATGCGACCAACTGGCCATGGTGCGTGAAGGACGAATCATTGCAGAAGGAACGCCAGACGAGCTTTCAAGTAAAACTGAAACTGGAAAACTGGAAGATGCATTCTTAGAATTTGGGAGGGTGACGAAATGAGAGTTTTAGCCATTGTCAAACGAATTGCCAACCAATTTAAGCGAGATAAACGTACACTTGCCCTCATGTTTATCGCACCGCTCCTTTTAATTACATTACTTAATTTTTTATTTGACAGTGATTCCGTAAATCCCAAAGTAGGAGAGTTCGGCCTAACGGACAGCATGATAACACAACTGGAAAAAAGCGACTTATCGATAAAAAAATACGCCAATAATACAAGTCCAAAAGATAAAATAGAGAAGAATGATTTAGATGCCTTTATCGATTTTTCAGATAACCAATTAACAATCACTTATGAAAATAGTGATCCATCAAAAAGTAAACAAATTGCGTTAAAAGTGCAAGGCGCCCTATTAAAAGAACAACAAGCAAACCTCAAAAATGCTGCGAAACAATTAGAAGGTACAATGAAACAAATGCAAGCAAGTGGGAACGTAAACGAAAGCGCCGTTTCAATACCTAAAGGTGAGTCTAATATTCAAGTTGAAACGCATTATATATATGGCGACAAAGATACGACCTTTTTTGATACAATTGGCCCTATTTTTATCGGATTTTTCGTTTTCTTCTTCGTCTTTTTAATTGCGGGTATTTCCTTTTTACGCGAACGAACAACAGGTACGCTTGAAAGGCTCATGGCGACGCCAATTAAGCGAATTGAAATTGAACTCGGCTATATGATTGGCTTTGGTATTTTTGCACTCTTACAATCCGTTTTAGTGGCCGTTTACTCCGTCCAAGTTCTGGATATGATTCAAAACGGTTCCATCTGGTATGTACTGCTCATTACACTAATGCTTGCTATGGTTTCACTTGCCCTTGGAATGCTGCTTTCCACATTTGCCAATAACGAATTTCAAATCATCCAGTTTATTCCAATCGTGATTGTGCCACAAATTTTATTTTGCGGTATTTTCCCGCTCGAAGGAATGGCTGACTGGTTGCAGTGGATTGCGCATATCATGCCGATGTATTACGGGGCACAGGCTCTTCAAAGCATTATGATTAAAGGGGAAGGTTTTAGTAGTTTCGCCGGTGATTTCTACATTCTCCTTTTATTTATAGCGGCGTTTCTAATTCTCAATATTTTTGCCTTAAAGAAATATCGAAAAGTATAGGAGGAAATAAATTTGGAGAACAAACCAACAGATCTTTTGCGTCAGATTTTAGATGTCACTGAAAAAGATAAACGAATGAGCGAAAAAACAAAAAAAATATCGTCAAAGCTGCTATCGAACTTTTTGCTGAAAAGGGGTTTTCTGCGACAAGCACGAGTGAAATTGCAAAACGCGCCGGAGTGGCAGAAGGCACCATTTTTCGCCATTATAAAACCAAAAAGGATTTATTAATGGCCATTACGATGCCAGCTTTAATTGAAGGTGTCGTACCGTTTTTAGCACAGGATTTTGCAGAGGAAGTATTTCAACAAGACTACAGCGATTTTAAATCCTTTTTAAGGGCGATTATTATAAATCGGTTTGAATTTGCCAAAAATAACGGGAAAGTCATCAAAATTTATTTTATGGAACTCATGTATCATGATGAATTACGCACGCAGTTCTCTGAAATTTTTATGACCCATGTAAAAGGCCATTTTGACACCCTTATTGATTCTTATAAAGAAAAAGGGGAGCTTATGGATATGCCAAACAGCACCATTATGCGCGCCTTAATTACAAATATCGTTGGCTTTTTACTCACTCGTTTTGTTGTGATGCCTGATGCTAATTGGGACGATGAAGCGGAAATTGATTTTACCGTTCGTTATATTATGAACGGCTTGGCTAAATAAAAACGGGAAAGCTGTTTCTTACAAACAGCTTTCCCATTTTTATTAATTTTTTCTGGAGTTTGCTACGATATGAATATCAACGCCGTCAGTTTGGCGCATAATAGCATTTACAATTGAGCCTTTTGCGACTTCTTCAACTCTCGATTTAATCGACTGGCCTAAAATGATTTGGGTAATATTGTTTTTATTGGCCACATCAGTAATCACTTGAGAAATTTTCCGTTCCTTGATGGGCTCTACAAGAAAGTGGGCGTTAAATTGCTTGGCTAAATCTTGCCACGTTGCATATTCCTTTTGAGTTTTTTCAGGTAGCTCATCTAATTCTTTGGAAATGGCCGTTAAAATGAAGAGTTCACTGCGCAGACGATCGGCGATGCGGAAGCCACGGCGAATCAATTTTTCAGCATTGGCATCATTTTTTATACAAACCAAGATTTTTTCGTTCATCATGGCGGCCCGAAGACGCGCGGCCTTTTTGTCCGCCTTATCATCTACATCGTCGGCAACTTCGCGGAGTGCGATTTCGCGAAGCGCGGATAAATTTTTGGTTGTAAAGAAATTCTCAAGAGATTGTTGGATCTTTTCGGCTGCGTAAATTTTTCCTTCTCTTAGCCTCTTTTGAAGTGTTTCGGCGGTAACATCGATTAAAATAACTTCATCAGCCACATCAAGTAAAAAGTCTGGAATTCTCTCGCGCACAGAAACACCCGTAATATCATTCACAACATCACGCAGGCTTTCTAAATGCTGAATATTAACAGCAGAAATCACATTAATACGATGATCTAAAATGGTTTGAACATCTTGATAGCGCTTTTCGTTCACTGAACCAGGGATATTAGAATGCGCCAGTTCGTCAATAATGACAACCTCAGGGTTTCGCGCAATAATCGCGTCTACATCCAAATCGAAATAGGTATTATTTTTATAAGGAATTTCTTTTAAGGGAAGCGCTTCTAAACCGTGAATTAAATCGGCTGTTTCTTTTCGACCATGCGTTTCAACAAGACCGATTACAACATCAATGCCTTCTTTTTTTAGTTCGTGTGCTTCCGTTAACATCCGATATGTTTTCCCGACACCAGGCGCCGAGCCAATATAAATTTTTAATTTTCCGCGCTTTAATTTTTCAATTTGTGCTAGCAACTCTTCCGGGCTTTTTCGGTGGAAGGAAAGATTTTTGTTGCCCACTAGACGCACCTCCATTAGTTATAAGCTGTTTACAGAAAATCAGCTTGATTCATGCAGTATTCATTTTAGCACAAAGTCATTCAAGAAAGAAGTTCTTTTTTTCGCAAAAAAAAGCTGGCAAAATTGCCAGCTTGAGATATTCTTTTTTACTGCGCGTAGTAACCTCCGTCAACAGGTAATTCAATCCCCGTCACGAAATTCGATTCGTCACTTGCAAGATATAAAACGCCGTACGCAATATCAAGGGACTTACCAAGCCGAGGTAGCGGCGTAAGCGATTCGAACCAGCCCCGTGTCGCTTCGTCTTCAAATAATTTTTTCGTCATAGGCGTTTCGATATAGCCTGGGTGAACAGAATTACAACGAATATTTTTCTTCGCATAATCCACCGCAACAGCTTTTGTTAAAAGTCTAACTGCCCCTTTAGAAGCCGTATAAGCGCTTGCACCAGAACCCCCAGTTAAACCAGCAATAGAAGAAATATTAATGATGGAACCGCCCCCTTGTTTCTCCATAATCGGGATAACTTGGCGCATGCCTAAAAATGTTCCTTTTAAGTTTACATCAATGACTTTATCCCACTGTTCAATGCTTGTATTCACAAGGTTAAGCTCCGTACTAATGCCTGCATTATTGACCAAAATATCCACACGGCCAAATTTATCTAAAGCAAGCTGGATGACTTTTTCCCAATCTTCCTCGCGAGCAACATTATGGGTTAAAACTTCGGATTTTGGATTAATCGCTTTTAGTTCTTCGCCGGTTCTATTCAGAACTTCTTCCTGCATATCCGTCGCTATAACAAAAGCCCCTTCTTTCGCAAATAGCAATGCCTCTTCCTTCCCTTGACCGCCTGCAGCCCCAGTAATAATAGCAACTTTGTCTTTTAATCTCACTTTAAATCCCTCCTAATTTGATAACGCTTACAACCTTATTATAGGACGAAATAAAGAGCAGTTCCAGAAAACTGCTCAAAATAAAGTACTTAAATTTTAGTACCTATATTTACTTGTTTTTTTAACCAATTTTTTCCTTCTACAAACCGTGAAACGAGCATCGCACAAACCGTGTTCCCTGTGGAGTTTAATAGGGTAGCCGGAATATCGATAATCGTACTAATGATCATAATAGTTGCAACGAGTTCAGGTGAGAAGCCGAAGATGGAGATAATTAATAATTCCCCTGTCATACCGCCACTTGGAATGGCTCCCATAACTGCGCCGACTAAAAAGGCAACGGCTAAAATGGCTAAAATACTCGATGCACTTGTCATATCTTTTCCAAATAAAGTAAAGAGGAAAACAATTTTCATGATACCACCCATAACCGAACCGTCTTTATGCGTGTTCGCCCCGAGCGGGATGACCGTTTCAGCAATATCATCCGGGACACCCATTTTTTTAGTAGCAACTAGATTCACAGGAATACAAGCCGCACTGGACGATGTAGCGATAGCCGTAATGGCTGGCGTTGTGACATGTTTCCAGAAAACTTTTACGCCAGTTTTTCCAGAAGCGATAAAGGCATACAATGTATTCATGCCAAAGAAATAAATGACCGCTAAGACGAGATAAAGGAAGAAAATGCCAAGATATCCATTAATAATTTGTGGTCCGAGTTCACCAACTGTTACGGCGAAATAACAACCGAGCCCAACTGGGGCAGCGTACATAATAAACTGTACCATTTTTAAAATAACTTCTGTCGCCGAGTTTAGAAAAGCCGCAACGGGTTGACCTTTTTCACCAGCCATCGAAGTTGCTAACCCGAATAGAATCGAGAAAATAATGAGTGGAAGCAAGTTGGACTTTGTAAATAATTCAAGAAAATCAGGGACAGTAAAAGTTGTCACTAAAATTTCCGCAAGTCCTTTGCCTTCCTCAGTTGGTGCTTTTGGTAAATGAGCCGTAATGGCTGATAAATCCACATTATGTAACGGATTATAAATTGAAATACCGATAAAAGCGATAATTCCTGCGATAACTGCTGTTGTAAAAAATACAGCGAATATAGTTCCAATGATTTTTCCAAGTCTAGCCATTTGCTTCATATTAGCGATGGCGGATGAAACACTAAGAAAAACAAGTGGAACAATGACCACAAACATTAAATTTAAAAAAATATCGCCAATAGGTTTAACGATGACCGTTTTATCTCCAAAAATAACGCCAAACAAACCACCTAAAACAATGCCTGAAAGCAGACAAATCGTAAAGGTATAATTTCGTAAAAGTTTCATTCTGATTCTCCCTTTCCGCTAAGTACTTTAATAGAATAGCAGAGATAACAGCGGAATGGAAGGGTTGTGAACAAAAATTAAAGAGAAAAAGCGACCGTGTAGTTTGTCACAAATAATATAAAACGCCTTTAAATAGCCATATAAAAAAGGATTATGATCGATGCTTCGAAAAATGGGGTGCGTAAATAAGCCAATTTATTCAAACTAAAACCCCCTTTCTCGTTAGAAAAAGGGGGTTTTAGTTTTATTTGGTTGTTTCAGTTGTGTCTTCACTGTCTGATTTCTTTTTATTGTAGTTATACTTGGATGGATCGACTTTCTTAAAGCCTTCCGGTGTATAGAACCTTAGTAAATCACCTTGTAAAACAGAATCAGAAAGTTGAAGTTCTTTCGAGACGGTATCTTTTGTTGCTTCCATTTCCTTCGTCTCTTTCTCAACCGGCTCACCTGTTGTTTGGTTATAATATTTACCACCTATTAAAGAGTAGGTTGGGCTAATAAAATCACCGTTTCTAAATGGTACAAGTTGTTTATGGTCTTTAGAAAGTAAATCTGTTCCCATTTGAAGATAATTTTTCGTATCAATACCGAGCAAGTGAAGCATAGTTGGAAGTACATCAATTTCGCCACCATACTGCGTTTTGACGCCGCCTTTCACACCAGGAACATGAACCATGAATGGTACGCGTTGTGCTTGGGCATTTTCATAAGCATTATAATCTTTGCCTAAGATTTTCGTCATAGCAGAAGCATGATTATCGGAAATTCCGTAGTGGTCTCCGTACATTACAATGACCGAGTTGTCATATAAGCCAGTTTCTTTCAAGTAAGTAACGAACGATTTTACAGACTCATCTAAGTAACGAGCAGTTTGGAAGTAAGTATCAACAGATGAATCGCCTGTTGTAGCTGGTGCAATACTAGCCTCATCCGAATCAATTGGGTAAGGGAAGTGGTTCGTTAATGTAATAAACTTCGCATAAAATGGTTGTTTAAGAGATTCAATATATGGCTCAGATTCCTTAAAGAAAGGTTTATCTTTTAAGCCGTAATTGGAAACGTCGTTATCATTCATATCATAGTAGCTCGCATCAAAGAAATGATTGTAACCAAAATGTTTATAAACTTCATCACGATTCCAGAAACTCTTATAATTTCCGTGGAATACAGCGGAATCATAACCATAATTCGCTAAAATCCCAGGAGCCGATTGGAACGTATTCGAGCCTTTTGTTGTAAAGGCGGACCCTTGAGATAAGCCGTAAAGGGAATTCTCAAGCATCATTTCAGCGTCAGCCGTTTTACCTTGCCCTGTTTGATGGAAGAAGTTGGTAAACGCAAGCGTATTTTGATCTTTAAAGAACGAATTAATAAACGGCGTAACTTCTTCACCATTTAGCTTGTAGTTGATTAAAAATTGTTGGAAACTTTCTAAATGGATATAAATAACATTTTTACCTTTTGCTTTACCAAAATATTCCGGATTTGGTGCCGCATATTTTGATTTCGTATAATTTAAGACTTCATTGACATCACTTGAATCTGCAAGTGCTTTTTGCGTTTGAGATTCTGTACTCTTAACAGCGTCATAAATTTGGTAATTGGTCATTCCCAAATATTTCACAATATAGTTGCGGTCAAACGTTCTTGTTAACAACTGCGGGCGATCAATTTCAGCCAACCCAAGATTGGCGAAAAACATAGCGACTCCAAGTGTTAAAACACCAACCACTTTTCTGGCGCGAATTCTTGATTCTTTATTCGGTCGTATAATGCCAAACACAAGTAGAGCAATTAAAATCAGGACATCTGCAAAGAATAAAATATCGGTCCAATGGATTAAAGCAAGAATACTCCCGCCCATGTCACCCATATTTTGCATTTGCTTCGGATTCAAATTCGGAAGCGTAATGAAGTCCGAAAAGAACCGGTAGTAAACCATATTGGCGAAAAGAACGAATGTTAAAAGGAAATCAATAACGATAATCCAAATAAATGAACGTCTTCCTTTCGCAAATAGGGCTAGCCCCATAAAGAACACCGCTGTACTAAGCGGATTAATAATTAATAAAAATTGCTGCATGGTATTTTCAATACCGAGTTTAAATTGCGTTTCATAGGCAATAACTGATTTTAGCCAAAACAGAACGACGGCCAGAATAAAAAACCCATAATTTTTGCTTAGAAAAGTAAGGATTTTTCCTTTCCCACTTCCTTCATATTACACCTCTCCTACACTCTATTTACTTTTTAAGTATTTTAAGATTTTGATGAAAAAAAGCAGGTTTTTTGCATATACATACAAAGCCTGCACCAACATAATCTTAACACAATTTTAACAAAAGGGAAAACATAACACATGGGTCCTGAGATGGATGACTAGAAAAAAGAACGGCTCATCGTTTATGATAGAAGAAAAAAGAGGGAAGACATTGAAACTAACAAACACTTTTTTTGAAAAAAAGACTACGATTGAAGTGGCGCGGGATTTATTAGGTACAAAACTCGTACATGATACAGGGGCCGTCAAATACACAAGTTTAATTGTGGAGACCGAAGCTTATTTAGGCGAGACGGATGAGGCGGCACATAGTTACCTGAAACGGCGAACAAAACGGACGGAAGTCATGTTTATGCCTGCTGGCGCAATTTATATGTATCAAATGCATCGTCAAGTGCTACTTAATTTTATTACAATGGAAGAAGGCGTACCAGAAGCCGTTTTAATTCGCGCGGTCGAACCGTTAACGGGGATTTCTGAAATGGAATTAAATCGCGGTTTGAAGTCGGGGGTTGAGGTTTCAAATGGGCCGGGCAAATTGACACAAGCAATGGAATTTTCGATGGAAGACTATGGTAAAACGCTGTTTGATAGTAATATTTGGCTTGAAAAGGGCTTAACGCCAGCTCAAATTGTTGCGACGGAGAGAATTGGCCTGCCCAATAAAAAAATGGCGAAGCATTTTCCACTGCGATTTATAGTAGCTGGAAATCCGTTTGTCTCTGGGAAAAAGAAGGATATATCGAAAAATAATGGTTTTTACTAAATTTTATGTTTGCTGTACCTGCGCGGCTACTATATAATGAAAAAGCAAAGGAGGAAGATTATGGTAAAGAAGATAATTGCAATTATTATTTTAGTCATTGGTTTATTACTTATATTTTCGCCTTTTATTAAAAGCGGGATTGTGAAATATTTAAGTGGCCATGATTCGATTACAAATTATTCGGCCCAAACGTTAGAAGATAATAATAAAAAACAAGCTACTTTCGATTATGATAGTGTTCAGCTTCCTTCCATGAAAAATGTAGTCGAAGGGGCTAGAGACTATGATAAAGATGCGGTAGTTGGTTCTATTGCCGTTCCTTCTGTTGATATAAAACTTATGGTTTTAAAAGGAACGAATACAGCCAATCTCTTAGCTGGTGCAACAACAATGCTCCCGGACCAACAAATGGGGAAAGGCAACTACCCGCTAGCAGGGCATCATATGCGAAACGAATCGATGCTTTTTGGTCCCTTGATGAATATAAAAGAGGGCGCCAAAATTTATTTAACAGATTTAAACACACTTTATGAATACGAAGTGGCCTCAACTAAAATAGTAGATGAGACAGATGTAAGTGTTTTAGATGATGCTGGTGATAATCGCATTACTTTAGTGACGTGCGATAAACCAACAGAAACAACAAAACGCAAAATCGTGGTGGGTAAACTGACCCATACAGAAAAATTAACAACAGAACTTAAAAACAAATATTTCGAATGATCCCTTTATTATAAAGGGATTTTTTTAAAGCGAGTTGCTTTGGTTTGAAAAAGAAGTGTTGTATCATAAAAATGAGTAGAAGAAAGGGTGAAAAACATATGGAACTTACTGTTTTTGGTCACTGGGGAGGTTATCCGCTTGCAAATGATGGGACGAGTAGTTATTTGCTTCGCGAAGGAGACTTCCATCTATTAATAGATGTGGGTGCGAGTGCGGTTTCGATTATGCAAAATTATATAAATCCGAATGATCTAGATGCGGTGATTATTTCACATTATCATCCGGACCATGTGGCAGATGTTGGGATATTGCAACATGTTCGCTTGTTATCAGATACAGCTAATAAGCCCCCTGTTTTGCCAATATATGCCCATAAAGAAGATGCTAGAGGATATTCTTATTTGGATATGGAAGGTGTCACAAAAGCGCATGAATATAGGGAGAATGAAGAAATTCAAATCGGTCCTTTTCAAATTCGCTTTTTAAAAACCATTCATCCTGTGCCGTGCTATGCGATGCGTATTGAGGCGGGTGGAAAAGTACTAGTTTATACGGCAGATAGTGCCTTTCAGGAATCATTTATTCCATTTTCAAAAGAAGCAGATTTACTGATTACGGACACGAATTTTTATCAAGATATGGCCGGGAAATCAAAGGTGCATATGGCAAGTGTTGAAGCTGGTCAAGTAGCACAAGAGGCGGGCGTTAAAAAGCTCTTACTTAGCCATTTGCCACAAAAAGGAAGTTTAGAACAGTTACAAAAAGAAGCTGAGTCTGTTTTTAGTGGGGAAACCAAACTTGCTGAAAAAGGTTTAAAAATTCATCTATAAAAAGGGGTAAGAAACGTGTATTTTATTGATAATAATAATGAAAAAGATCCGCGTATCAATTTAGCTGTCGAAGAATTTATTTTAACGGAACTTAATCTAGACGAGCCGGTGCTGCTTTTCTATATAAATAAGCCATCTGTTATTATTGGACGAAATCAAAATACGATTGAGGAAATTAATACGGAGTACATTGAAAAAGAAAATGTCATTGTAGTACGTCGCTTATCAGGCGGTGGTGCTGTTTATCATGATGAAGGAAACTTGAATTTTAGTTTTATCACAGAAGATGATGGCGATTCTTTCCATAACTTTGCGAAATTTACGCAGCCGATTGTTCAGGCGCTTCAGAAACTAGGCGTGAATGCTGAATTAAAAGGGCGTAATGATCTGTTAATTGATGGTTTTAAAGTATCAGGAAATGCTCAGTTCGCAACTAAAGGAAAAATGTTTTCACACGGTACGCTCATGTATAACTTGAACTTAGACCATGTGGCCGCATCTTTAAAACCGCGCAAAGACAAGCTAACTTCAAAAGGAATCAAATCGGTCCGCAGCCGCGTTGCCAATATCGCTGACTTTTTGGATGAAAAAATGACCACAGAAGAGTTTCGCGATTTATTACTTCTTTACATTTTTAACGTGGAAAACGTAGCAGATGTAAAAGAATATAAACTCACAGAGTCTGATTGGGCTAGAATTCATGAAATTTCAAACGAGCGCTATGCGAATTGGGATTGGAACTACGGAAAATCACCGAAATTCGATTTAGAACGTACAAAACGCTTCCCAGTGGGCTCCGTTGATATTCGTTTAAATGTAAACAAAGGAATCATTACAGAAATCAAAATTTTCGGCGACTTTTTCGGTGTATTAAATGTAGCGGATATTGAAGAGCGCCTAACCGGAACCGTCTACAAAAAAGAGGCACTAGAATCCGCATTAGCAGATATTGATGTGAAAAAATATTTTGGTAATATCACGAAGGAAGAGTTTTTAGAATTACTTTATTAAAAAATTGGCAAGCCTATACAGGCTTGCCAATTTTTTATTTTATGTCCTCTTTCATCGCATATAGTTGGCTCACATCAAAACCATTCGCTTCGTCTATTACATAAAGCGGGCGATGCTTCACTTCCTCATACATACGACCAATATATTCGCCAATCACTCCTAAAACAAGAAGAACAATTCCAAAAAAGATTAGTTGGATAATCACAATCGAGGCCCAGCCAGGCACCGTTGCGGTTGTGAATAGTTTTTGAAATAGGACGAAAAACATATAGAAGAAGCCACATGCGGCAACCGTTACGCCTAAATAAGTTGCAAGTTTTAGAGGCAGATAAGAAAAAGAAGTAATGCCATCAATGGAGAGTTTAATCATTTTTCGAAGCGGATATTTCGTCGTTCCGTAAAGCCGCTCATCGCGCTCATATTCAATCTCCGTTTGCTTAAAACCAAGCCAACTAACTTGCCCACGAACAAACGGATTTTTTTCTTCCACCTGCCTAAGAGCCCTACAAACCTTCCTATCCATCAGCCGAAAGTCGCCAGTATCAACAGGAATAGGTGTATCAGACAGCTTTTCAAGAGCACGATAAAACACTTTTGCACTAAATTTTTTAAAAAAAAGATTCTCCTTTTCGAATTAACCGTTTCGCATAGACAACTTGATAGCCCGCCCGCCATTTTTCCACCATAGCAGGAATAAGCTCTGGAGGGTCTTGCAGGTCAGCGTCAATGACCACAACACCAGCGCCACTTGCATAATCAACACCAGCTGTAATCGCAATTTGATGCCCGAAGTTTCGAGAAAAATGAATCACACGAACATGCGCATCTAATTCCCGCAGATGATTTAAAATCGACCTTGTCCCGTCTATACTCCCGTCATTCACAAAAATCAGTTCAAAATTTGCTGTTAAACGCCGCATAACGGCCACTAAACGTTCGTAGCTACTAATTAATACTTCCTCTTCATTAAAAACCGGAATGACCACTGAAAGTTCCATTTGATTTGTCATGTTATCCGCACCCTTTCCTATTTCAGTAAATAAAGCGTTCCATTTCCAGTACCATTCATTCCTTGGCCGCCATTTGCCCGCGTTGTAGTTTGCGATGTGGTATCGGTTGAACTATATTCACTGGAATCAATTGGTGTAGCATTTTCTTCAATCCAAGTGATGATTTCCGAATTCGCCGCTTTACTGTTAGCAGGAATATAGAAGTACTTGATTTCGCCGTTTTTAATCATCGTTTTAAAATCATTTAGCGTGAGTGTAGGGTCAGTTCCGTTAAACCCACCCATCGCCATGACAGCTTTTTGAGTTTTAATAATGTAAGGACCTGCTGTTGTCGCATCTGTCGTTCCAAATAGATAGGTTTCGCCAGTATTGTTTTTTTCTAAATAAGCAATTAACCCCGTATCAACAGAAGCATCAGCAAAGCCACCACCACTTGAACTTGAAAGCCCGGGACCTGTCTCAGGAAGCGAACTATTCCCTCCGTAGATGAGCGGGGTAAGCGACCAGTATGTTGGAGCGACAAGAAGGACAGCGAGACCGAGCGCCGTAATTTTAGCCGTCAAAGCTGTTGATTCCCTCCGGTAGAATACTAAGAAGAGCGAAATCGCAATGGCTAAAAGCAAAATGCCAATCGCACAAGGAGCCGAATATTGCCAAACAAAGAAAGCCTGTAAAGCACCAGTTACTGTAAGAGCACTTGGGAGTAAAAAGACTCGCCAAGTTTTCTTCTCCGAATAAAGTTTAAAAAGAGCGATTAAACCAGCGCCTGCTAACGCCGCAATAGGAGGGGCAAGCATAATGAGATAATAGTGATGGAAGAAACCCGCGACGCTGAAGAATCCGGCAACCGGAATAAGCCAAGCTGCCCAAAAAACCATTTCTTTTTGCGCATCTGATAAATGAAACCATTTAGCCTCTTTACGGCGATAGGCGATAAAAATGGCTAACATACCAAAAAGTGCAAGTGGTAAAAACCAACTAATTTGGTCACCGAGTGCTGTTTGGAAGAGGCGTAAAGGTCCTTTTTCCCCTGTACCAAACATGCCGCCACTATTCATCATTTTAGAACCACCTTGCCCGCCGCCGTTTGGCCCACCAAAAGAAGGGGGACTTGGCATGTTATTAGCAGTGCTATTGTTATTTGTTCCGTCAAATGACGGGCCCCCGCTACTCGATTGACCATCGGAATTTTGCCCGTTAGTATTACTTTTCGCACTATAAGCGGAATTTGCAGAACCCGTGCTACCGATACCTGTTTCCTGGCCTAATAAACGCTCCATTCCGTTATAACCAAAAGCAAGTTCTAACACAGAATTTGTTTCGCTACTCCCTATATAAGGACGACTACTTGCATCAGTTTGATCCACAACAACAGCCCACGAAACGGATACACCTAGCATGAGGACGAGAGACAAGGCTAAATGGACGGCCTTTTTTTTCCAAGAAATCTTTGTAGCGAGTAAATAAAACACAATAAAAGCTGGAAGTACCATATAGGCCTGAAGCATTTTAACGTTAAAACCAATTCCAATCATGAGGAAGGCGAAAAGTAGCCAGCCCAGTTTTCCGCGCTTAACAGCTTTAAATAGAAAGAGCGTACCAAGTAGTAGAAAGAAAACTAAGATAGCATCCACGTTATTTGTTCGCGAAACCGCTACAGCAATTGGTGTAAGGGCGAGTAAGAGTGCCGAAACGCGTGCTGCCCATTTACCAAAGCGAGGTCGTATCAGAAAATATAAAATAATGACAGAAAACACGCCAGCCAGTGCTTGTGGTAAAATAACGCTAAAACCATGAACACCAAAAATTTTAGCGCTTAACGCCTGAAACCAAAAAGCAACGGGCGGTTTATCCACCGTAATAAAGCCTGCTGGATCGAAAGCGGCGTAAAAGAAATTATGAAAGTTTTGCACCATACTTGTGACAGCTGCTGTATAGTAAGGATTAACCGTTTCATCATTCCAAACCCCATAAAAATTCACAAAAATTGCTATACCGATAATACCCACTAAATAATAATCTAATTTTTTCTTCATGAAATCACTTCTCTCTTTTTATGAATAACTTTAGTGTAAAAGTTAAATATGAATAGGTTATGAACAAATTTAGAAAGAAGTTTGAAACTAAATTGAAAAAGCATACCCACTTTTTAACAAAAAAAACATAAAATTTTAAAAAAAGGTCTTGTCAAAATGAATATCTGATGGTATGATATAAAAGTTGTTATAAGCGGCTTATAAAGCCAATTGTGCGGGTGTAGTTTAGTGGTAAAACCACAGCCTTCCAAGCTGTTGTCGGGAGTTCGATTCTCCTCACCCGCTCTTTACATACTGTTACTAACGCAGTGTTTCGACCTTTTTAAGCGAAGCATTGCGTTTATTTTTATTTTTTAGGATAAAAAGGAGGTTTTCGCATGGATGTTAAAAAGCTCAAGGCTGAAATTATTCAGTATGCAACCGAAATTGGGGTGCAAAAAATTGGCTTTACAACAGCGGATCCTTTTTTATTTTTAAAAGAACGACTGGAAGTGGCTGAAAAAGAAGGCGTTTTAACGGGATTTGAACACCCCGTTTTAGACGAACGTGTCTATCCTGATCTTATTTTTGAAGAACCGAAGTCAATTATCGCCATTGCGCTTGCATATCCCTCAAAACTAAAAGAAAGCCCTACAAGCAAACGTGAATCTAGGCGAGGCGTATTTGCGCGTGCTTCATGGGGAATTGACTATCATACGATTTTGCGTGAAAAATTAGCTTTAATAGAAGCCTTTATTTTAGAACGAGTGAAAGATGCGAAAATGAAGAGTATGGTTGATACCGGAGAATTATCGGATGTTGCTGTAGCAGAGCGAGCTGGCATTGGCGCACGAGGAAAAAATACACTTTTAATTACAAAAGAGTTCGGTTCTTGGGTTTATTTAGGGGAAATGTTGACGAATATTGCTTTTCCGCCTGATACACCAGAAACGGATTTATGCGGCGACTGTAATAAATGTGTCGAAGCTTGCCCAACGAATTCACTGCTAGGCGAAGGCGCAATGAATCCCAAAATCTGTTTAAGCTATTTAACTCAAACAAAAGGTTTTTTAGAAGAAGAATATCGCGAAGTGTTGCATAATCGTTTGTACGGCTGTGATACGTGCCAAGTGGTCTGTCCGTATAATCGCGGACGTGACTTTCACCTTCACAAAGAAATGGAACAAGATGGAAACTTAGTTCGACCTGAACTTAAACCACTATTACACATTTCTAATCGCGAATTTAAAGAAAAATTTGGTAGCATGGCAGGGTCCTGGCGGGGGAAAAAGCCCATTCAGCGCAATGCGATTATTATTCTGGCAAGATATAAAGATAAAACGGCCATCCCGGATTTAATCGGCTGTCTAAATCATGATACGCGTCCCGTAATTCGGGGAACGGCTGCCTGGGCGCTTGCTAAAATAGGCGGAAAAGATGCTGAAGTCGCTATTTTAAATGCTTGGGAAAAAGAAAAAGATGAGGAAGTCAAAATAGAAATTGAACGAGCAAAAAAAATTATAGGAGTAGGGTGAATAAAAAAATGGCAAACCATGTAGTACTTTATCAACCGGAAATCCCGGCAAACACAGGAAATATTTCGCGCACGTGTGCGGGGACGGATACGTATTTACACCTTATTCGCCCACTGGGGTTTAGCACGGATGATAAAATGTTAAAACGCGCAGGATTAGATTACTGGGACCATGTAAAATTAAAATATTATGATTCACTAGAAGAGTTTTTTGAAAAAAATGCGGGTGGCGAATTTTATTTTATTACAAAATTTGGTAGACATGTGTATAGCGATGTGGATTATAGTGACCCTAATAAAGATTATTTTTTCGTTTTTGGAAAAGAGACAACGGGCCTACCCGATGAAGTTTTAAAGGCCCACGAGGAAACTGCGCTTCGAATTCCAATGACGGATAAAATCAGATCGCTTAACCTATCAAATACAGCCGCCGTTTTAATTTATGAGGCATTACGTCAGCAAAGTTTTGGTAATCTTGAAACAGCGCCAAACTATGAACGCCAAGTTTTTGAGGATTAAGGAGGGCTTTAAATGAATCAAACTATTGAACAATTGCTAGGTCACTATTCTGTTCGCGAATTTGAAGATAAACCACTTTCTGAGGAGCAAATTAAATTGCTTGTTCAAAGTGCGCAGGCTGCATCGACTTCTAATTTTGTGCAAGCCTACTCGATTATCGGGGTAAGTGATAAGTCCATTCGAGCGGAACTTTCAAAAATCGCAAGCAATATGGGCTATGTTGAAAAGACGGGGCAATTTTTTGTTTTTGTTGCAGATTTAGCAAGAAATAAACGAATTGCGGAAGCGTATAAAGCTTCTGCGGATTCTTTAGAGACAACTGAAAAGTTTTTAGTTTCTGTGATTGATGCGGCACTTGCGGCGCAAAATATGGCGGTTGCTGCGGAATCAATGGGGCTTGGAATTTGCTATATTGGTGGCATTCGAAATGACAGTAAGAAAGTCTCTGATTTACTGCATATTCCGGATTATGCGATACCTTTATTTGGCTTAACAGTAGGTTACCCATTGCAAAATTCTGCACCAAAGCCACGCATGCCGGAATCACTCATCTATCATGAAAATACGTATGAGGCAAAAGATAAGGAACTTTATTATGCGTATGATGATATTATTCGTGATTACTATAAGGAACGAACTGGCGGGGTGCGTGTTGAGGCATGGACGGAGCAGATTGCAAAAGGAATGAGCAAACCGACGAGATTAGATTTAAAATCTTTTATTGAAAATAAACATTTAGGCACAAAATAAAACGCGAAGTGATCATCACTTCGCGTTTTTGTTTTATCATCCATTCCGCTTATTTCGAGCAGACTGAATTAAATTCCAAATGATTAAAATTAAAATCACAACGAGAAGAATATTAATTAATCCGCCCGCGATATGAAAAATAATGCCGATAAGCCATACGATGAATAAAACAACAATAATTCCCCAAATTATACCTAACATAAATAAAACCTCAATTCCTTTGATTGTACGTTAGTATTTACCACAAATTTAAAGGGTGAAACATCTAAATTCCTTTTTCGAGACGGATTTTTTGAAAAAGACCTTCTATTCCAGCTGAAATAAGCCGCTCCGTTTCATCAAAATCCCCTGTATAATAGGGGTCCGGGATACTTGGGTTATCGCTATTTGGAACAAAATCCATCAATTTATGAATGGAAGCCTGGCTGTTTTCTCCGCCTAAAGCTAGAATATCCGTTACATTAGAATCATCCATCCCAATAATATAATCTGCTGTTTTAAAATCTGCCTCATTTAGCTTACGTGCACGCATATGACTAAAATCAATATGATGCTTTTCTAATACTTTTTGCGTTCCACGGTGAGGCGGATTCCCTAAATTCCAAGATCCCGTTGCTGCAGAATCAATATCGAATTGATCCGCCACATGTGCCTCTTCTACTTTCTGTCTAAAAAAACCTTCTGCCATAGGGGAGCGACAAATATTCCCTAAGCATACAAAAACAACTTTAATCATTTTATTCACCCTTCCATTCTCTCTGTAACGCTGTTAAATTGATATCACTAGCCTTAAGGAGCTCGAATAATTCGAGAACTAACACTTCAGGCAATTTTCGTCTAAAATATAGAATTTGATTTTCAAACAAGGGGTAGGCCAGCTCTTCTTTTTTCGCCAATATTAGCTTTTTCAGTTGCGTTAAATACCACGTTTTCTCCGCTTCATCCTCAAGTAAAGCCAAAATTTCCACCCGTGTTTTGAAATCCGCTTGAATGAGCATTTGGTCAAGTTTTGCCTGTCCGTATGATGGTGCTTGATGGATTTCAAATGGCTCGAAGTAAAGCTGGTTTTGAAAGCTATCAAAATCGCTGGCGATGGTTAGGGTTTGCAAGGTTTCAAAATCGGCATAAAAAATACTCGGTTCCTCCGTACGGTAATCAAAACCGATATAGCGCGCACCGTCTTTCGAAAAATAAATATAATGCCCGGAAAGTGGATTTTCTAATGCGGCCTGAGGTTCGGTAATTAATTTGTCAATACCAAAAATTTGATAGATTTCCAGAAAATTGATGCCATATGAAGTAGGCTCACTTGTTTTAAGATGATTTTTTTTAATAAAACCACCATTTTGTTCTTTTAGTAAGGCGCGGTAAGACGCTGGTAGGCGGACCTTATTTTGTGTTTCAAATTGTTCTATTTGTTCTTCGGTTGCTTTTTTTGATTCTGTTATTAGCCACATGCCTGACACCTCCAAAACCTATTATGCTAAAGATTTTTGTACCTTGCAACTAAAGGGACGTTTAGTTACATTTTTTTGTGGTAAACTTAGATTGTGATGATTTCCACACTGGACAAAACGCGGAAGTTAGATTATAATAATTATTAAATAATACTAATTACAATTTAGGAGGAGAAAGATATTATGAAAACAATTAATTCAGTTGACACAAAGGAATTTTTAAACCATCAAGTGGCAAATTTAAACGTATTTACGGTAAAAATTCATCAAATTCATTGGTATATGCGTGGACGCAATTTCTTTACATTACATGAAAAAATGGATGATTTATATAGCGAATTTGGGGAACAAATGGACGAAGTCGCAGAACGTTTACTTGCGATTGGCGGTAGCCCATTCAGTACATTAAAAGAGTTTTTAGACAATGCAAGTGTTGAAGAAGAAGCTTACACTAAACCTAAAACGATGGAAGAGTTAATGGAAGATCTTGTGGGCACGTTAGAGCTTCTTCGTGACGAATATAAACAAGGAATTGAGCTTTCTGAAAAAGAAGGCGACGATGTAACAAATGATATGTTAATCGGCTTTAAAACAAGTATTGATAAACATATTTGGATGTTTAAAGCTTACCTTGGTAAAGCTCCTTTAGAAAAATAAGGAAAGAAAGATGTGGCTTCCGGTCACATCTTTTTTGTGCTTTCATTTTATGTTATATAACACGTTCTTAAATTTAAAATTGTTGTTTAACAAAATGTTTAAAATTTTATGAAAAGAGGTATAAAAAAATCAAGCATAAAAGCAGAATGCATGATTATTCTTTTAAAATCTGCTAATCTAACTATAAATCATTAAGGAATGAGGAGTGAAATTATGGAAATTAAAGTGACGGAAAATGCCCAAAGCTGGTTTAAAGATGAGTTCGACGTATCAGGCGACAACGGTATTCGCCTATTCGCTAAATACGGTGGCTCCAACAGTTCCTTACACCCAGGGTTTTCAATTGGTGTATCTGCAGCCGTTCCACATGAAGCCGTTGTAACTGATCAAGAAGAAGGCATTCTTTTCTTTATTGAAGAACATGACTATTGGTATTTTAAAGAACATGACTGGGAAATTGATTATAATCCTGAAACAGAAGAAGTAAAATATTCGTTTACGGAAACAGTACAATAATCGATTTTTAGTGAACTGCAAGCTTCCATGCTTGCAGTTTTTTTGTGATTGACTAGAAACGTACGTTCTGGTAAGCTACTAAAGCAGGGGGTTTTACTAGATGAAAAAAATATGGATTTTAATAGCTGCTCTTCTTGTATTATCAGGTTGCGGCAGTATGTCTTCTTTTTCAGGGGAGGCAGAAAGTAAGGTATCTACTGAAAAATTACGGGGTGCAAGTTTTACATTTTTTGATGTGGGCCAAGGGGACAGCACCTTAATTGAAGCAGATGACGGCACGACGATTCTAATTGATACAGGTCGTAGTGATGATAAACGTATTTTAACGTATTTGGAAGAAAAAAATCTTGAAAAAATTGATTTGCTTCTTCTAACACATCCACATGCCGATCATATTGGAAATGCGGATAAAATTATTCAAACCTATAAGCCGAAAGAAATTTGGATGGATGGCTTAGCTTTTAATAGTTCGATTTATGAGCGTGTGATTGATGCGGCGCTTGATTCAGAGGCGAAGTATAAGGAACCACGTACAGGAGATAAGGCATCTTTTGGACCGTTTGAACTCTCCGTTTTAAGCCCAAAAACGCTTAGTGATGATGCAAATAATGATAGTATTGCGGTTAGGCTTACATATAAGGACATTTCGGCGATTTTCACGGGGGATGCTGAAAAAGGACGTGAACAAGAGATGACAGATAGCGGCATGAACCTAAAAGCTGATATTTTAGATCTTGGACACCACGGCTCCTCCACTTCAAACCAACCTTTTTTCTTGGATAAAGTAAAGCCTGAGGTGGCGATTTATTCTGCAGAAAAAGGGAATAGTTATGGACATCCTCATGTCGAGGTTTTAGACTGGCTAAAGAAGAGAAACATTAAAACTTACGGAACGGATGTAAACGGCACGGTGACAATTTCGACAGACGGAGAGTCGCTTCATGTTAAAACAGAAACAGAAGGCACACCAAAATCGGGTAGTAGTTATAAATATGATGCAAATAAAAGAGCAGATTCAAAAACGGAAGAAGGGAAGACAGAAGAAATGCCCGCTTCCATTAATTTGAATAAAGCTTCATCCGACGAATTACAATTTCTTCCATTGATTGGTCCAGAACTTGCAAGTAAGATTATTGCGGAGCGACCTTATCAGTCGATTGATGATTTAAAACGAATTAATGGGATTGGTGATGGCATTGTTAGACAAATTAAAGCGCAAGGAATTGCGACTGTGAAGTAGGTGAACAGTATGGAAGCAGTACTTGATCGAATCGAAGACGGTATCGCTGTTTTTATAATAAAACCAACTGAAGAGGAAATCGAAATGCCACAATCTAAACTTCCCGCACATCTAAAAGAAGGTGACTTGGTTTCTATTTCCAGTAACGGGACTATCACAAAGAATGAGGTAGCAACAGATGATGCTAAAGCACGTATTGCAGCTAAATTAGAACGCCTAAGGAAACAAAATGGTCGTTGACAAACACTAGTTTGCGCGGTATAGTAATAAAAATTAAATCACTTATCCAGAGAGATGGAGGGATCTGGCCCTTTGAAATCTCGGCAACAGCCTTTTGGGCGATGTGCTAAATCCAGCAGGGAAACCTGAAAGATAAGAGTCGTGACGTATGAAGGCCTCTTTTCTTAGGAAAGAGGTCTTTTGAATAGGGGGATAAATTTTGGAAGAGCAACTAGTGAATTTTTAGAGGAAAACGAGGCGAAGTTTGTCGCGATTAGTCACGCGATTCATGCGCGGCCTGAAATTGGGAATGAAGAATTTTTTGCCAGTCATCTTTTAGCGGAGACACTTGAAAAGGAAGGGTTTGAACTGATTCGCGGCGTGGCAGGTCATGAAACAGCGTTTATTGCTAAAAAAAGCAGTGGAAAAAAAGGACCTCGTATTGTTTTTTTAGCGGAGTATGACGCTTTGCCTGGGCTTGGGCACGCCTGTGGGCACAATATTATTGGTTCTACAAGTAACTTTGCTGCGATTTCACTTGGGCGCCATATAAAGGAATTAGGCGGTGATGTGCTTGTTTACGGAACACCGGCTGAAGAAGGCGGTCCAAATGGAAGTGCCAAAGGGAGTTTTGTACGTGCCGGTCTCTTTCAAGATATTGATGCCGCGCTTATGATTCATCCAAACGGGAAAACGCATGTTACGGTTCCTGCAAACGCTGTTGATGTACTTGATTTTGAATTTACAGGTAAAGCCGCACATGCCGCTACAAACCCGGAAGAGGGGATTAATGCGTTAGACGGGGTCATTCAATTTTATAATGGTATAAATGCACTAAGGCAACATTTGTCAAAAGATGCAAGTATTCATGGAATTATTACGGATGGCGGGAAGGCCGCGAATATTGTACCAGACTTTGCAAAAGCACGCTTTTTTATACGAGCGGCAAAACGCAAAGATCTAAATAACTTAACGGAACGCATCATTCAAGTTGCGGAAGGGGCAGCTCTCCAAACCGGGACGAAGATGAAGGCGATACGCATTCAAAATGGTGTTGATAATGTTTGGGTGAATGAACCATTCAATCATTTATTTACGGAAGTCGCAGCCCGCCTTAAGATTCCTTGTGCTGCAGAAGGAAAAGGAGTGGGGTCAAGTGATGCTGGAAATGTTAGCCAAGTCGTTCCAACTATCCATCCCTTCATTAAAATTGGGCCAGAAACGCTTGTCGCACATACAGATGCGTTTAGAGAAGCGGCCAAATCAAGCGAAGGCGATAAAGCCCTTTTACTCGGAGCAAAATTACTCGCTGTAACAGCACTTGAATTATATAAAAATAGCGAACTCCTTCAAAAAATCAAAGAAGATCAGTTTCGTTTACAGAAATTAGAAGAAAAATAAAAAGAGCCGATTGGGCTCTTTTTTATTTTTTCAAAAAGCGTTTTATTACGCGCTGCTCCCATCCCGCACATGAAAAATAGGAAAAGGACAATTAAAAGAAGAATGAGCGGAAAAGTGAAGCTACCTAAAAAGTCATGAAGAATACCGAATAAGATAGGCCCACAAGCAGCAAGCAGATAGCCAATCGATTGCGCCATACCAGAAACTTCAGCCGCATCACTCGCTGTCTCAGTCCGCAAATTAAAAAACCATCATACAAAGACTAAACGCCGTCCCCGAACCAATACCTAGCAAAACAACCGAAGTCGCAAGCACCGCAAGATTTTGAATCGGAACTAATAAACCCAAAACCCCCAGAACCATCAATATTGTTGAAAATAAAACGAGTACGCGCTGGTTTTTCATTTTAAACGCGACAATCGGAATAATAAACGTAATCGGCATAATGCCAAATTGCATAAGCGAAAGCATAAAACCGCCTTCAGTGCTTGAGTAACCATGTTCTTGAATCATGACAGGTAAAAAAGCTACCGAAATATAAAAAACAGCTGATTGAATGCCCATCATGGCCGCAATTTGCCAAGCCATTTTAGAACGCCAAACATTCCCTGTTTTTCCTTCTTTTTTTGAAGTATCATGACTTACTTGATTGCGTTTTGACTTAAGTTGCGGGAGCCAAATGAGTAGGGCAAGTAAAGAAAACGCCGCCCAAATAAATAGGGTCATTTGCCAGTTACCGCCGAGCTTTTTTGTAATCGGAACACTTAAACCAGAAGCAATAGCCGCAAATAAATTCATTGAAATCGAATAAATGCCTGTCATCATACCAAGTTGAAAAGGAAATTCCTTTTTTATTAAACTTGGGATAATCACATTTCCAAAAGCAATTCCAATCCCAATACATAATGTACCAGCAAGCAGAAAACCTAAATGGCCAATCGGACGAACAAGACTCCCAAGCAAAATGAAAAGAAGCGTATAAAAAACGAGTTTCTCGACGCCTATTTTTTGACTGATTTTTGAAACAAAAGGTGAAATAAGTGCAAACGCAAGAAGCGGAAGCGTCGTTAAAAAACCTGCAAGCGTATTTGAAATCGGGATACTTTCACGAATGTAATCGAGAAGCGGGCTAACAGATGTAATCGGCATACGCAGATTGATAGCGACTAGAACAATCCCTATCATTAGAAATATTTTTTTATCGCGCGCTAGTTGCAAATTTTCTTCCAAAACATATTGATTTCCTGACATAACAAACTAAAACCCCTTATTTGAAATTCTATTTTTATAAAGTGAGATATATAAATCTACTTCATGTTGTGCTTTTTTTACATCTTTCTTAGAAATAGCGTCAATTAGTGCCACATGACTCGTCAAACGGTCCTCATTTAGCAAAGCAGAATGCATAATCGACATTTGAATTTTATCAAAAAGATGGGCATACATATCAGCAAGAAGTGTATTTTTAGAACAGAGCGCAATTTGATGGTGGAGTGCCATATCAGCCTCCACAAAACTATCCATATCCGTCGCCTCTTGACATTTTTTAACCAGCGAAAAAAGCATGCCAAGTTCCTCGTCCGTCCGCCTCATACAAGCAAGCGCCACAATTTCACCCTCGAGGGCATGCCTCACTTCAAAAATTTCAAGTAAAGAAGAATGGGAAACCCGTTCCTGAAGAACCACATGAAGCGAGCTATCCGCAACAACAAATGTACCGTGACCTTGACGAACCTCCAAAAGCCCAACTTGGGATAAAGCTTGGACGGCTTCCCGAAGAGTATTTCGACCAATTTCTAAGTCTTCCATCAATTGTTTCTCACTCGGAATTTTATCCCCAACCTGCCACTCACCACATCGAATTTTTTCTTCTAACCATTTATAAACTTGCTTACTAAGCGTTGTACGTTCTATTTTTTGATTCATAAAATCCCTCTTTCTTTCTAAAGGTAGGATGATAGGTTTATTGTATCGGATTTTTAGGTTCCTGTAAATAGCGATGAAAGAAGAGATATGCTATTATTAATAGTATTGAAGAGGAGTGTGACAAAATGGAATGGTTCGCACAGTTTATAAAAAAAGACACACCAAGACGGCTTTTTGTTTTTGTCATCCTTGGCGTACTAATCTATCTACTTCGCAGCATGATGGATTTAATCTTACTTACTTTTATTTTTGCCTTTTTAGTGACAAGACTTGAAAATGTCATTTTAAAACGCGTTCGAATTTCGCGGAAGCTCATTGTGATTTTACTTTACATACTTGTTGCAGCTTTCTTATACATTGCCATTGTGCATTACTTGCCGATTTTAATCCAACAAATTTCGGACCTCGTGAATATGCTTGTCAAAATGTATAATCATCCAGGAGACAATACGGTTGTAAACTGGATAGTTAGTTGGTTAAAGCAATCTAATATTGAAAAATATTTAGAAACAAGCGTAGAATTTGTTATCGCATCGCTTTCAGGCATCGGCGCTATTGGAATGTCGTTTTTCCTAGCGCTTATTTTAAGTTTGTTCTTCTCACTCGAAAAAGAACGTGTCACCAAATTTACAGCCCAATTTTTCACGAGTAAAATCGGGTTTATTTTTAAAGATTTCGCTTACTTCGGTCAAAAATTTGTCGCGACCTTTGGAGTTGTCTTAGAAGCACAACTTCTCATTGCGCTCGTTAATACTATCATTACAACAATCGCGCTTTATTTAATGCATTTTCCACAACTACTAAGCTTATCAATTATGGTATTTGTCTTAGGCATGATTCCTGTTGCGGGCGTAATTATTTCATGTATCCCTCTTACGATTATTGCGTACTCTATCGGCGGATTTACAGATGTCTTTTATATTTTGCTAACAGTTGTTATCGTTCATGCCATTGAAACGTATGTTTTAAACCCGAAACTAATGTCATCTAAGACTGATTTGCCAGTATTTTACACGTTTATCGTCTTGATTTTCTCAGAGGCTTTTTTCGGGGTTTGGGGATTAATTGTCGGAATTCCAGTATTCGTCTTTATTCTAGATATTTTAGATGTGAGGAGCACGAGCGAAATTCCGCGCAAAAACTTCTTTGGCGGGAGGAAGAAAAAAGATGATTCGTAAACTAACAGAAAACTACCCGTTTGAATTGCTTTATGATGCCGATCCAGCTAAAGAAATCGTAGCAGAGTACTTGCGACGCGGTGATTGTTACGGTTACTTTGAAGAAGCCGCACTCATCGGTGAATTCGTTTTACTTGAAACCCGTCCCAAAACATTTGAAATCATGAACATCGCTATTTTGGAAGAAAAAAGGGGACGAGGGTACGGAAAAAAGCTCATGTTAGAGGCGATACAAATCGCTAAAAAAGCTGGCGCCAAGCAAATTGAAATCGGCACTGGCAATTCTAGTTTGAGCCAGCTTTCGCTATACCAGAAATGCGGATTTAGAATCACTCACATCGAAAAAGATTATTTTTTGAAAAACTATCCCCAACCAATTATGGAGAATGGCATTCAATGTGTCGACATGATTCGTTTAACTTATGACAAATAAAGAAAAGAGGCCGGAATTCCGGCCTCTTTTCTTTAAAAATTACCCATTCGATACCCATAAAAAATCACCGACAACAGCATCAACTTCAGGATTTTCATGCAACTGGCTATGCCCCGCGTCGCTACCAGTAAAAAGTTTTTCCTCATAGTTTAGAATATCAGAAAAGATAAATTTTCCAGATAGCGCACTAGAAACAGGTACGCTACCATCGCTTTTAGTCCCATCTGATTTATCCCCAGCAATATTAAAAACTTCGAGCGATTTAGGAATATTCGCCTTCTGCTTCATAAAATTCGCATACCGTTCTGATTCCGTTTTTGGTCCAGTAGCACTAAGTTCATACGCAGCATTGCCAATTTCAAGGCCGTTTAGCGGTGCACCAATCAACACTAATTTTTCTAAAGTAGGAAAACGATTGTCACTCCCCGTTTGTTCCACGTAATTGACTAAGCTAACGCCACCCATCGAGTGACCAAGGGCATTTATCTTGTTAATATGGTAATCAGATTTTAGCGTTTTCGTAACCGTCTCTAGCCATTCCGTTTGATTCACCATCGAACTTTTATTATTTTCGAATAAAATTTGAATGAGCGGATTATGGCTAAATTTATCGTAACTACCGGAAATATCAAGCGTTCCGTCTGATTTTACCGTTATCACAAGCGATTTTGTAGCATCATTTTGTGATTCCAGACGCTTTATCATACCACCAAGTGAATTTTTTGTACCCGCATAACCATGAACAAATAAAGTGGGTGTAGCAATTTCACGCGGCTTATCCGGTTTAGCTTTCACCGTTTGGGACGTTTTATTATCTGTTGTTCGTTTATCAGCTGTCATAAAAATAAAACTAAAAGCTAGAAATAAAATGCCAAGTGTAAGTAATAAAAAGATGATTTTTTTCATTTTGTCATTTTCCTCTCTTTTTTATTCCCCAAAAAGAAACGGAATGATATAGTGATCAACTGCAGGCAGTTCATGCATATTACTATGTGAGGCCTCAGGGCCCTTGATAACATGAGTTTCTACTTTTTGACTTTGAAATAATTTTTTTCCGTAAAGCACGCTATCTACTTTCACTTCACCATCGCTTTTAGTGCCATCATTTAAATCGCCAGCAATAATTAAAACAGGAATATTTTTTGGTAAAATTTTCGCCATTCTTTCAGCAAAATTTGCATGTACTTCTTGTTCATTTCGAATATCTACTTGCTCATCGCCGTTTATATATTCCTCAGGATAAAGCGGAACAGCTAAAAATACAATTTTATTGATAGAAGGATAGGCTGGGTCTTTTGAATAAGAGGCTAGGTAGGCTTCCCATACACCACCGCCCATTGAATGCGCTACAGCATTAAATTTTGTGATGTCTTCATGTTTTTGTAAATAACTCATCACTTTTTTCATCCACATTGCTTGCTGTGTAATCGTTGCGCGATTATTATCAAAAACCACATTGATTAATGGGTTTTTCGCATTCGGATTATACTCGCCTTCTGTAGAAATTTCTCCAATTTTACTAACATGAACAATCATCGAGTCAGTAGCCACATGATATTTTTGATCAAGTCGGCGAATCATACCATGAAGTGAGCGATCCGTCCCGTGATAACCGTGAATAAAAATAGTGGGAATCTTTGTGTTTACAGCCTCCGGACGGGTAGGATTAAGGGCCATAAGTGAAAAAATAGCGCCTCCTACGCATAAAATAGGTACTAAATAAGCTAATAAAATTCGCTTTATCATGCGAGTTCATCCCCTTTAATCAAAGTCTGATTTGATTATACATGCTTTTAAATAAAATTGCACTTACTTAAAAGCTTGGAATCAAGGGACATTTAATAGTATACTGTTAAAAAAGGAGTTAAGGAGGAGTTTAATTTGATTAAAAGAACGGGTGAAGTCACCCTAGCCATTATCGGACTTATTTTATCTCTTATTTTACAAGGCATCATGACCTTCATTGGTTTTGCGTTTGTAAAAGCAACAAATACACAAAGTGGCTACGATGCATTTATTGAAAACTACGAAAGAACATTACGTGAATCGGGTATAAGCGCAGCAGATGCGCCAACTGGTACAAAGGTAATTGATACATTAGGAAACTTTTCAACATTTTTCCTTATCGCACTCATTGCTGTAATCATTTTAGCTGTACTGGGACTTATTTTCATTGTAGGAAATAAAAAGCCTGTGCTTGCTGGGTTTCTATTTTTATTCGCGGGCCTTTTCGTTATTGCATCGACATTCTTAGTCGGCTTTATCCCAGCCTTACTATTCATTATCGCCGCAATCATGTGCTGGGTGCGCAAACCGAAAGTTACACACTTTGATTCATTCTAAGTAAACGAAAAACGATGCTGTGATGTATCGTTTTTTTGTTTAATATTTTTTTGAAAAGGGAAAGAATGAAATGAGAATGAGGAGGTGGAGGTTTTGAAAAAAAAATCTACTTTAGCGCTAATTGGCGCCATTTCAGGAGCAACTGCCGGTGTTTTATCCTATGTTATTTACCGCCAGCGAACGAATGATCCATTTGATAGTGTGAACGATATCCGAAAAAAATATGAAGAAGAAGATGAGACTGAAATTGAGGCAGAAAATATGGTTTCAGAAGGGGCCATGTCCAGTGTGAATTATGCCAATAAGTGGCAAGAATAAGCGTTTAGAAGCGGTGTTAACTTTTGTTTAGCGCCCTTTTTTTTTATGTTTAAAGTAAGGCTCGAGTCTGATTTAAAGTTCCTTCTATAGGTGCTTATTTTTGTTGAAATTTCGCGTTATGATGGATACAGTTAAAGTAAGGAGGCAAAAATGATGAAAGGCATAATCATTGCGATACTTGTTGTTATTTTAATCGGCCTGATCTTAACCATTTTATGGCCAGCGATTATGGCAACACTTGGAGCCGTTTTAGGTTTCTATTCGCTTAAAAAGTTACTCGAAACAAAGTCAGTCGGAGAAAAAGTCGTCTACGGTATACTTATTGGTATCGGTGCCTTGATGATTCTTACCAATTTAAAAGGCGCAATTGTTGTCTTAGTCATAGCTGCAATTGTTTACTTCCTAACTAAAAATAACCGTAATAAACGAAATGATAATAACGATACATTTGACTACCCATATAATAAATAATTGGAGGAGAATAAAATGGCAAATTTCTTTGATAAAATGAAAGAGTGGAATAAAGAGGTTACAAAAAAAATAGATGAACGTGCTGAAAAACGTCGCAGCTCTGTTACTTACTACATGGATAAAACAAAAGCTGAAATGAAGGATGCAGAACGTATGGTTGAAAAACAACGCGAACTAAAATCCTTATTTTATAAAGAGTATAAAGAAATGGAAGCTTATGTAGAAAAACGTCGTCGCCAAGTAGAAATTGCAGAAGAAGCTGGTGAAACAAAGCTTGCTGAATTTGCAAAAGCAGAGGTAGCGCAGTATGAGGAACAACTTCAAACTACAAAAGGTCATTATGAACAAGCTTCTAAACAATTAGAAGATTTAGAGCTTCGTATGCACGAAATGCGTCTAAAATGGAAAAACTTAAAAAACGCAACATTTAGCTGAAATGGCTGAAAAAAATGCAGCTGAAACTTCAGAAAAAATGGATAAAGTTATTCATGATATGAGTTGGGGCAGCGTTTCAGATTACCATGAAGCACAAAAACAACGTGATTTAGCGGAAGAAGCAAATAAAAAAGCAGATATGGCGAAAGAACTTTCACAGTCATTTGATGAGCTCATGGATGAATTAGAGAAAAAAACAGCTAAAAGTAAAGAAGTCATTAAAGATAAAGCACAAGATTTCACATCAATGGTAGATGATATCATTGAGCGCGAAAAACAAAACTTTAAGAAAAAAGATCAGGCTTCAATGGAAGAACTACTAAATGATTTAGAAAAAGAGTCTAAGAAAAAAGAAGAAAAAAGAAAGATAAAGAGACACTGATTCCTGAGCTTGAAAAAAAAGATGAAGAAAAGAAAGAAAATGAATAAGTAAAATAAAAGCCGCCTGCACTGGCGGTTTTTATTTTGCTTAAATTTCTTTTTTCGGGGTAAATGGAAAAAGATAAGTTGCTTTTTCCAAAAAAAGCGGTATAATAATTGGTATAGACCGATTGAGAATAGGAGGCTTTCGTAATGACTGTAAAAGTAATTACAAATGCAACAATTTATACAGGAAAACTTGTATTAGAAGATGCTTATATGCGTTTTGATAAACAAGTAGAAGAAATCGGCTCCATGAGTAACTACAAAGCAAAAAACGGAGAAGAAGTAATAGACGCTAAAGGACAAAAGGTTGTTCCCGGATTTATTGATGTTCACTCTCATGGTGGTTACGGGCATGATGCGATGGATGCTGATCCTGTAGCACTTAAAAAACAAGTTCGTGGCATGTTAAATGAAGGGATTACAACTTATTTCCCGACTACCATGACACAATCACATAAAAATATTGAAGCCGCATTAAAAGTGATTGGTGAAGTAGCAAAAGAAGAACCTGTTATTGGTGGAATCCATTTAGAAGGACCTTTTGTATCTGCAGTATTTAAAGGTGCACAGCCGGAAGAATATATTCAAGCACCTGACCTTGAACTATTCAAAAAATGGTACGATATTTCAGGCGGTATTATTAAAGTGGTTACTTATGCTCCCGAGCATGAAACCTCTCCTGCTTTTGAAAATTTATGCCAAGAGCTCGGTGTTGTACCTAGTGTTGGTCACTCCAATGATGTTCGCGAACATTTAAAAACTAGTAAAGCAACGCACGCGACGCATCTTTATAACGCTTGCCACCGTATGACGCACCGTGAGCCGGGTGTTCCAGGACACGTTTTACTTGAAGATGGTATCCAAGCGGAGTTAATCGTTGATGGTATCCATGTCAATCGCGATATGGTAAAACTGGCTTATAAAATGAAGGGCGCACATGGTATTTCTCTTATTACAGACTCCATGCGAGCAAAAGGTATGCCAGAAGGAAAATCAGAATTAGGTGGGCAAACGGTTATCGTAAAAGATAAACAAGCTCGCTTAGAAGACGGCACACTTGCTGGTAGCGTCTTAACATATGATGATGCTTTCCGTAATATGATTGAATTTACGGGCTGCTCAGTGGAAGAAGCTGTTCTTATGAGTTCTGTTAACCAAGCGAAAGAATTTAACTTAACTACAAAAGGTGGTCTTGAAGCAGGTAAAGACGCTGATTTTAATATTTTTGATGATGCACTAAATTTAACAGCCACATATTCTTATGGTCAAAAAAACGTATAATTGAGAGGAAGAAACGAACATGCAACTTATCAAAACTAAGGATAAACTAGAAGGCTCTAAAAAAGGTTTGGAAATAATTGAAAAGGCAATTCGTAACGGAGAAGTGAAAACACTTGGCCTTGCAACTGGAAGCACGCCAGAACTTTTTTACGCTGAATTTATTAAAAGCGATGTAGACACAAGTGATGTTACAACTGTTAACTTGGATGAATACGTAGGCCTTGCAGCCGACGACCCAAACAGTTATCATTATTATATGAATGATTTACTTTTTTCCAAACGTCAATTTAAAGAAAGCTTCTTACCAAACGGGGAAGCAACTGATGCTGAAGCAGAATGTGCGCACTATGAAGAAATTTTAAATACGCATCCTGTTGATATTCAAATTTTAGGTATTGGAACAAACGGGCATATCGGTTTTAATGAACCAGGGACTTCTTTTGACTCTTTAACACATAAGGTCTTATTAACCGAATCTACGCGTGAAGCAAATAAAGTACATTTTGAAAAAGAAGAAGATGTACCAACACATGCGTATTCAATGGGAATTAAATCGATTATGAATGCAAAGAAAATCATTCTGTTTGCGTTTGGTAAATCTAAAGCAGAAGCTATTAAAGAAACTATAAATGGATCTGTAGATGTAAACTGCCCAGCTTCCGTATTACAAAACCATCCAGATGTAACAATTATTGTAGACGAAGAGGCGGCTTCACTTCTATAAAAATGAGGGCTGAAAATGATCGATAAACAGTTGGGAATTCCAATCTATATTCAAATTCAAACGGAAATTAAACAAAAGATTGAGGCGGGCGTTTGGCAAGTTGGAACAGCTATTCCAGCTGAACGCCAGCTCGCTGAAATGTTCCATGTTAGCCGAATGACTGTCAGACAGGCGATTCAAGGTCTTGTAGACGACAATATTTTACAAAGACGTGTCGGTGCAGGTACATTTATTGCTGAAAAAAAATTAACAGAACGACTGGAAGCTGTAACCAGTTTCACTAATCTAATGCTTCAAGAAGGGAAAAAACCTTCTACACGCATTGTTTCTTATGGTATTCGTCCTGCAAGTACACAAGAACAAGAAGCACTAGGTATTCCAGAAAAAAGTAATGTTATGAAAGTTGAGCGTATTCGTTACGGGGATATGGTACCTATTTTGTATGAAGTGGCAGCTATCCCTGAATATATTGCTTCGCTACTTACAAAAGAAGATATTATGAATTCTTTGTATGAAGCTGTTGAAACGAAAATTGGAAAACAAATTGGTGAAGCTGAACAAACAATGGAGGCTGCATTAGTTTCTGAGAAGGTGGCTCCTTTTTTAGATGTGAAACTTGGTTCTCCAGTTATGAAATTAAGGCAAATTACCTACCTAGAAGACGGTCGTCCGTTTGAATTTACTCGTTCTCAATATGTAGGTAGTCGTTTTCAATTCGTTGCCAAAGTAAAACAATAAAAAAAGAACTTCCTGAAAAAAACAGGAAGTTCTTTTTTTATTTCATACCTAAGTTTTCAGCTAGTTCATCATGGAGTCTTGCGCGTTCTGCATCTGAGACGACATAGTACCAAGGACCACCATCGATTCGGCTACCTTCACCTTTTACTTGTAGATTCTCTACGTTGGATAAAGTGCTACGATAATCTTTAGCTATTCGAGTAATATCATTCATGGTAAAATCTGTTTGGATGTTATCTCCAATAGCATTTAAAATGCCATCAAAACGCCATATCAAACCAGTACTTAGTGCTTTTTCAGCTACAGCAGACATAACTTGTTGTTGACGTTTTTGTCGACCAAAGTCACCTTCTGCATCCGATTTACGAATTCGTACGTATGCAAGTGCATCTTCACCATTTAAATGGATTTTTCCTTTGTTGAAAACTTTTTTTGTTTCCTTCAGAAGACTGGGTAGCGAGTGTTAAACCATCTTTGTCATTGACAACATCGACTCCACCAACAGCATTTACTAAGTCACGGAATCCTTCCATGTTGATTTTAATATAGTAGTTAAAAGGAATTCCATTTAAAAATTGTGTCGTAGTAGCATCTGTCATTTTAACGCCACCATAGGCATATGCGGCATTAATTTTATGCGGGTTTGAATCATATCCAGGAATAGTTGTTTTCGTATCTCGAGGAATACTTAACATCTGAATTTTATTTTTTGTAGGGTTTACAGTTGCTGCAATTAAAGTATCAGAACGACCTTTATCGCCAGAGCGCTCATCGACACCTAGAATCAACACAGAAAAAGGTTGTTTTTTATCTAAGCGGACACTTGCGTTTTCTTTACCTTCTATAGGGGTATGAATTTTATTAAATGTTGAAGTTGTTTTCCAGTAAGCATAGCCTAAGTATCCAGCAATTCCTAGAACAAAGACAAGCAGAATAATGAGAAAAATTTTTTAAGCCTTTGCGTTTTTTTCTTTTTTTTGTTTATCAGATCGCAAATTGTTCATCCTTTCTTATTCAATATAGTTATTTTAATACAAATTGAGTGCTACGTCAGCTTTTTTTGGAAAAAGTCGAAAAATAGACACAAATTAAAGACTATTTAGTAATAGATGGGGAATAAAGAATTAAAGAAGTTTTTAAGATTTTGGATTTTCATTGTCTTTTTAAAAATAAAAACGTATAATAAGAACAGAATTTAATGTAGGGGAGGCCTTGCCTTGTTACCTTCAATAATTATTTTGTGTTTACTGGCATCACTCGTCATAACGCCCATTGTAAGGCAAGTGGCTCTTTACTTTGATGTAACAGATAAACCAGATAAACGACGCGTGAATGTGCGACCAATTCCAAGCCTTGGTGGCTTCGCGATTTACATAAGCTTTTCAATTGGCTTGTTTTTATTACCAATTGATAAAACCTTCATATGGCCACTTTTTTTCGCTGGTACTGTGATGATGCTAACGGGCTTTATTGATGATTTATTTGAAATAAAAGCAAGATATAAACTAATCGGGCAAGTTTTAGCAGCATTTATTATTGTATTTTGGGGTGGAATTTCGATTGAATTTATTAATTTGCCTTTTGGTGGAGAAGTTCATTTTGGAGTTTTAAGTATTCCACTTACAATCATTTGGATTGTAGCGATTACAAACGCCATTAACTTGATTGATGGATTAGATGGCCTTGCTGCAGGTGTTTCTACGATCGCCCTGATTACCATTTTAGGAATGGCCTTTATTATGTCAGATCCTGTTGTCATTTCAATTTCTGCCATACTAATTGCGGCGACATTAGGCTTTTTACCATTTAATTTTAATCCTGCTAAAATTTTTATGGGGGACACGGGAGCATTATTTTTAGGATTTATTATTGCTGTATTATCTGTAATGGGATTCAAAAATATCACTTTTGTTTCGCTCGTTGTGCCTATTCTAATTTTAGGTGTTCCAATTTCTGACACTATTTTTGCAATCATTCGCCGGGCAGTTACAAAACAGCCTATCGCTATGGCGGATAAATCACATATTCATCACCAATTAATGAATTTAGGATTTACACATCGTCAAACAGTTATTTTAATTTATGCGATTTCAGCCCTATTTTCACTGTTTTCTTTTATCTTTACAATGTCAACGATTTGGGGATCAATGCTTTTAATGGCGGTTCTTCTCTTACTCGTTGAAATATTAATTGAATCGCTTGGCTTGATTGGGCAAAATTATCGCCCTATTATGAAGCTACTCCGAATTGAACAAGTACGCGAGGACGAAAATGATTCTTAATAATCAAAGCTAACCTAAAGATTTATAAAGGGTTAGCTTTTTTTGATGAAGTATTGCTCGCTTCTCTTACTTGTGATACATTATTCAATGTAAGTTAAAAGGAGAAAAGAGGAATTGAATATGGAAATTATTGCGACAGCAGAATCAGCACTGCAAGCCGAAAATTTGCTTCGCGCCGGGGTAGATACGCTCTATATTGGAAATAGTCGTTTCGGCCTCAGATTACCGACTTCTTTTTCAAATGCTGAAATCGAAGAAATCACAAAATTAGCCCATTCTTTTGGGAAAAAAAGTGATTGTTGCGGTAAATGCACTGATGCACAATGATCATGTGGAAGAGTTACCTGTTTTTTTACGTGAAATTGATGCGATGGGGGTAGACAAAATTGCGGTTGGGGATCCAGGCGTTATTTTAATGCTTGAAGAGTTAGAAATTAAGGTGCCGTTTATTTATGATGCGCAGACATTTGTAACGAGTGCCGAACAAATTGATTTTTGGGCTGGTCTAGGCGCGGTTTCAGCGGTTCTTGCACGCGAACTGACGCGGCCAGAAGTGATTCAAATTGCAAAGCGGCTTGATATCCCCGTAGAAGTACTGGTTTATGGGCCAACTTGTATTCATCAATCAAAACGTAAACTTGTTACCAACTATTATAATATTGTTGGACTACAAACAACTGCTGACAAAGCGCGAGGGCTTTATTTAAGAGAGCCAAATGACGCGGATAGTATGTTGCCAATTTATGAAGATGAAAATGGTACACATATTTTTAGTACGGAAGATATTAGTATGATGCCTTATCTTGCGGAACTTTATGATGCTGGTGTCACGACTTTTAAGCTTGACGGAATTCTGATGCACGGTGCGGATTTTGTTTCAATCGCTAAACTTTTTGTGGAAGCGAAAGAGGCGCTTATCAATCAAAACTTTGTTGCAGAGACATTTGTGAATCGTTTAGCTAAATTAGTACCAGATACACGTGAACTAGGCGCTGGTTTTTATTTGAAAAATCCAGATGAAGTGAAGTAAGGGGGACAAAATGATGAAAACGACTTTAAAAAAACCTGAGGTGCTTGCACCAGCTGGAAATTTAGAAAAGTTAAAAATTGCGATTCGCTACGGAGCGGACGCTGTATATATTGGCGGACAGGCATTTGGGCTTCGTTCGCGCGCTGGGAATTTTAGTTTTGAAGAAATGGTTGAAGGGGTCGAATTTGCGCACAGTCGCGGGGCAAAAGTTTACGTTGCGGCTAATATGGTTGCGCACGAAGGGGATACAGAAGGAGCCGGTGAATTTTTCTTAAAGCTTCGCGATATTGGTATTGATGCAGTGATTGTGTCGGATCCTGCGCTCATTCAAATTTGCTTTAGTAGCGCACCTGGACTTCCGGTTCACTTGTCTACTCAAGCTTCTGCGACGAACTACAAAACGCTTGAATTTTGGAAAAAAAGAGGGCTTGAACGTGTTGTTTTGGCGCGTGAAGTTAGTATGAAAGAAATTCGTGAAATTGGCGAAAATACAGATGTTGAGATGGAAGCTTTTATCCACGGGGCGATGTGTATTTCGTATTCGGGCAGATGTACGCTATCGAATCATATGGCGAACCGTGATGCAAACCGCGGTGGTTGTGCGCAAAGTTGTCGTTGGAAATATGATTTGTTTGAAATGGATAATGGTAGACCGCAAAATCTAGTGGATGATGAGGAAGAACCTTTTTCAATGAGTGCTGTTGATTTATCGATGATTCGCTTTATTCCGGATATGGTAGATGCGGGTGTTGATAGTTTGAAAATTGAAGGTAGGATGAAGTCTATTCATTATGTTTCAACGGTTGCGAGTATTTACCGAAAAGTGGTAGATGCTTACTGTTCTGACCCGGAAAATTTTGTGTTTGATCCAGCTTGGGAAGACGAGCTTTGGAAAGTGGCACAACGAGAGCTTTCAACAGGTTTCTTTTATAAAGAGCCGACGGAAGATGAACAACTTTTTGGTAAAACTAGAAAGATTCCGCAATATGCTTTTGCAGCACAAGTTCTTGAATATGATGAAAAAACGAAGGTGGCTACCTTACAACAACGGAATAATTTTGGTGTAGGGGATGAAATTGAGTTTTACGGGCCTAGTGATACGGGCTTTAAACAAGTAGTGCGTGAGATTTGGAATGAGGACGGGGAGTCGATTGACCGTGCACCAAATGCCATGATGACGGTAAAAATGGTTGTAGATTTACCTGTTAAGCCTTTTTATTTTATGCGCAAAAAGAAATAAATGTTAAAAAAGACACTTTTTTAAGTGTCTTTTTTAGTTTTTTTGTATATAAAATTAAAATAACTTAGTTTTTCGTAAATTTTATTTTAAAAGAAAATAGTGTTGTTTTTAGGCGAATAATACATAATATAGACACAGAAATTCGTTTTTTTTATGCTATACTAATATAGCTAAAGCGGATATGGCTTTAGTTTAAAATTCAATGGGAGGAAAAATGTGATGAAAAAGATATTAGTTGGCCTGGTGATGTTTTTATTCGTGACGGCAATTTGGGGTCACGATGTGTTTGCGAATAGCAGTAAAAGTGTGAATATTCAGAGTATTGAAAGAGCAGATTGGATTGCAAATTCTGGAATGAGTAAAGGAATTAACCACGATCGCCAAGACTTAGGGTTTATTTTACAAGCAAATACTGAATTGCGTGTTCGTCAAACAAATCCAAATTTTGATGGATCAGTAGTTGTTTATTTGCTGGGAAATGATTCTAATGTTGAAAAATCTGTAACAGTTGGTCGTGAATGGAAAACAATTCAAAGTACTGCAAATTTAGTACCTTTTGTTAATACACCATACGGAAAAGTAAATGCAACAGTAGAATATGAAGTGGTAAGTGATACAGAACAAAAATCTTTACCAATTTATAAATATCATGAAAATGAACAAAGTTTTTTGATAAATGGGATGAAAATGATGGAGATTATGCGCTTGTAAAAGGAGAAGATTTCCAGTTATTAGTTCCTAAGCGAGATAAAGCTACTCTTAAAAATATGAAAGATTTTAAGAATTTAGATGAATTAATCATTCATTATAAAAATTTGTTTAAGGCGTACAATAATACGGCTGGATTTGATGAATCAACGCCTCTTAATCGAAACTCCTCAAACCGTTATTTCTTAAAAGCAGATGCGCACGGAGCTGGAGGAGCATACTACGGCGGGAACTGGACAGCAATGACTAGTACGTCAGTGGGGAGTTGGTTAAAAGAAGGTGATTGGGGTCAGTTACATGAGATTGGCCATGGTTATCAAGCAGGTTTTGATAGTAGAGGAATGTATACGGGAGAAGTTTTTAATAACTTATATGGTGTAGAGTATCAATATAAGCTATACGGTAAACAAGCAGATGAATTAGGTTGGCTCTTTGATTATGGACGTAAAGAAAGAGTTGAAAATGGTTTATATACAAGCTTGATTGAACAAAATGGTACCTACCATTCCGTTGGTGTCCGTGAAAAACTTGTATTTTTATCATTATTACGCCAAAAAGCTGGAAATGAAGCTTTAACAAAACTTTACCAAGGATATAGAGTTGTTGCTAATCAAAGTGGTTTTAATAGAAGCGATTATTTATTACCGGATTTATTTAATCAGTACTATAGTGAAAATAGTCATTTAGACTTTACACCCGTTTTTGAAAAATGGGGAGTTCAAGTGAAGCCAAATCAAAGTGAACTTAATCGCACAAAAGGTTATCCAGCTGTTGCTTCTTTAGCACATGTAGTGCCTCAAAATAAATTAGCAGATGCAAGAAACTTGTTGGATAGTAACCTTTTAATTACTTCTAATTTTGAAATGATCACAAATGATGAAATTGCACCATTAAATTTAAAAGGTAACCTTACTATTAATTTCCAAGCAGATAAAATGTCGGAACTTTATGGAAACGAGATTCGCCTTAGAGATGGGAATAAAATTGTTCAAGAAAAAGTAATCTCAGGAAATTCCATTCAATTCTCTAATGTGCCAAATGGTGTTTACAGCATAGAGGTTGTTGGAACAAACATGAAAGATTATATTTTCGATACGAAGTATGTTTATGTAAAAGAAAAAGAAAATCAAGCTAGCCTTACTTTTTCAAAATTAAATGCTGCTTCTTTTCACAATCAAGAAATTCAACTTCTTGGTTTAGGTGATGAGCTGTTTGCTAATTTTACTGTTAGTGGTCAAAATAATACGGCAAAAGTTTCCATTCTTACGAGTTCTCCGCATTATTTCTTTGCTAACCGTAAGTATGCTGAAGTTACAGTGACAAATACGAGTAATGAAGTTGTTTACCATCAAATCCTAGAAGGTACAAATGCCCCAGTTGAAACGAAAGAATTTCCGTTTAACGAAGGCGACCGAGTAGAGATTTATCACGTCGAGCCATCAAGGTTAAAATCTAAAGAAAATATTGTAGATAACACACGCACTACAAATACTTGGGTTATGACAAAATGGGGCTTAGTGAATCAACAACTTCATAATGATGCAGAAAAAGAGTATGAAAAACAATTAAGTGACTTAGGAGACAAACTTCTTAAAGAAGATTCTTTGAAAAATGCTTCTAGCTCATTATCAGATGATAAGAAAATCTTTATAAGTAGTGTTCAGTATCTAAAAGAGCCAGTAAAATCGGAGTTCGAACAAAAATATGCGGCTCTTTTACCAGATAAATTAAAAGGTCAAGATTTCCAATATGTGTTTAAAGGATTAGGGGATCATCTTGTTACGAAAATGAATGTTTCTTTATCAAAAGGAGTAGTAACAATTGAAACGCCAGAAAATAAACCACATGTTTATTTCAACAAACCATATGCCAATATTACAATTTACAATAAATATGGTATTGAAAAATATAATCAAGATTTTGTAGGTACAACAAATTATCCTTCTAATAAAGGAGAAGTAAATATCGAGAAAGGCGATTATATTCGTGTGCATCATGAGGAAGGTGAAGCTCGTCTTAGCGTTCAAAACCGTTCCAATTATGTCTTTTTAGATAGAGCAAAAAATCTCACTTTCCAAGTTGAAAAAGATGGTTTGAAAGCAGTCGATAGTATTCCTGCTCCAATAGCGGAAACGGGCGATAATTTCCAATTCATGCTTACAGGATTAGGAGATCACCTTGTTTCAAAACTAGATATTTCACTATCAAATGGTACGGCGACAATTGTAACACCTGAAAACAAACCACATATTTATTTCAATAAAACCTATGCAGCCATTACAATCTATAATAAATATGGCGGAGAAAAATATAACCAAGATTTTGTAGGTACGACGAATTATCCTTCAAGTACAAAACAAGTTAAACTTGTGAAAGGTGACTTTATTAAAGTGTACCACGAAGAAGGCGGAAGTCATCGTCTAGCTGTTCAAAATAAAAATAATAATCTCTTTTTAGAAAAAGCTAAAACGACGATTTATCGTGTAGGCGAAAATGGTCTAGAGAAAGTAAGCTTAAGCGAAATACCTGTTCAAAGTGCAGATATTAGCCCTGACTTCTTATACACTTTTAAAGGTTTAGGAGATAATACTTTTCTTACTATGAATGTCTCATTAGAGGATATGGAAGCGAGTGTAAATATTCGTGCAGGACGCCCACATGTTTATTTCTCTAATCAATATGCGGCAATCACGATTTTAGACAAAGAAAATCATGAAAAATACAAACAATCATTTGTTGGAACAACAAATTATGGGGCGAAAGTAGATAAAGTCAAATTGGAAGTGGGAGATTTGATTAAAGTTGAACATCAAGAAGCGCAAGCAAGACTTAGCATTCAAAATCAGATGAACCATCTTTCTTTAGAAAAAAATAAAACAGTGACATATCGTGTGACTGAAAATGGCCTAGCTATAGTCCAGTAATAACAATAAACCGATGCATAAATATAATGGAAAAACATTATACGAAGCATCGGTTTTTTGTATAAAAAAAGAGCGGTACACCACTCTTTTAGAAAGTTTTAGTCGATATAACGCCACATCATCTCTCCGTTTTGCAATTCAACGGGGGTGACTTTTTGTTGTAAACGCCATTTTTTCATTTGACGTTCGATTTGACATTTCGATACATTATAAAACTGGGCCATTGAATCGGTACTTGTGACCTTTACAAGCGCCATATATTCTTCCATAGAAGGTTTTTCTTCTGGTTCCGGAAAGTGGTTGAGTAATTCTGATAAAATATGGACATAAATATCATAGCGATGCATACCAGTAATTTTTAAGCCGGCATCCTCAATATTTCGATTGAAAAAAACAACAGTAGGGTTTTCTGTAATTTCCATTTCGCGCGCCACTTTTTGGTCTCCAATGTACGACCGTTTAGCAATGTTTGAATGGAAGTCTTTTCGAAATTCTGCTAAATCAAGACCCGTTGCATTTGCTTGTTCAAAAAGAATCATTTCATTTGAAATATCTTCCCCGTTCACAAAATAAGCTTCCTGAATATGGCGTAAAAACGAAATTCCAAGGTTTTTTCCTTGAAGTTCAGCAGCTTTAACGGCAAGACAAGAAACATAAGAAAGGTGGGCAAGCTGTTGTTGTTCTTTTAATGAAAGATTTTCTTTTGAACGTCTATGCTTACTCATAAATGTTTGAAGATTATTAAAAAGAATGTATCTTAACTTAAAATAATTACCATATTCTAATTGTAAACGTCGAATATTCGCTTCCATATCGAAACAATCTTTACAAGCTGGATCGAAAAAAAGATAAATCTCAATAGGCTTGCTATTTGCAACCGACTTATAATATAAATTTTGATTAATCATTTTTTAATCACCTGATTTTCAGTTTCTGACATAGATTAAGTTGTCATCGTCTTTGTACCAGTGTGAAAATGTTTGTTACCATTTGCTGATACACTTTTTTTATCTATATTTATTTTATCAGTCACATCCAAAATTAACAAATAATTGTACCTGAGAAATAGAGCTCTAAGGAAGAAGTTTAAAAAATAGTCACATTTAACACTAGAATGTGTTAATTTATATCACTTTTTGTAGACATGTTCATAAAAACGTTCAATTTTGTTCGGTGCAGGTTGTATAGTAATTTCATTTCGTTCTAAGAAGCGGTTAAAGATTTCTTGTCCTTTTTTAAAATCGGATACTTCATATTCCACATCAAAATCAATTTTATCGCCGTAAAAATTTTTATCGAAGACTAAAAGTCCTTTTTTATACTCCACTTCAGCCCGAATGGTTTTTAGGGAACCAAAATAGTGTAAGTCTTCATAAGATACGCTTAGCGTAGCCAATTTATCTCGAATTGGCCCAGTTGGAATATTGGCGCCATCAAAAATGGCTTCAGCCTGGTCACCACCTAAATATTGTGTGGTTTCTAAAAGGCCGTCTCCTTGCGGGGTTTTAAGTGTCATTTCAAAATGGCTTCCTTTTTTTCGGATGCGAAGGGCGCTTAAGCGTGCTTTCAAGGCAAAGTCTTTTGTATCGAAATAATAATTTGTCTGCTCAAAATAATCGGTTTCTTTTAAGCGAAATAAATCGCAAAGAGACGCGTACTCATTTTCATTTAAAAGGTTACGGAACTCAATCTCTAGCTCTTCCATTGTCGTCTTCCTCTCTTTATGCTTTTCTTCTATAGTAACAAAAAATAGTGAATAGTGATAACTGTAGCATCGCGGAAAATATGGTAAAATAAAAGGGTATGAATAAAGTTCAGTCTATGAGGTGAGTTTTTTGAACCATTGGGAAGATTTTTTGGCGCCGTATAAACAGGCTGTCGATGAATTAAAGGTGAAACTGAAGGGGATGCGCGCACAGTTTCAGCTTGAAAATAACCATTCACCGATTGAGTTTGTTACGGGGCGGGTAAAACCGATTGCGAGTATTTTAGATAAAGCGAATCAAAAAAATATTGCGCTGGACCATTTGGCGGATGAGATGCAAGATATTGCGGGGCTTCGCATGATGTGCCAGTTTGTTGATGATATTGAAACGGTTGTTCATCTTCTGAGGCAAAGAAAAGATTTTCGCATTGTTGAGGAACGTGATTATATTGCGAATAAAAAGCCGAGTGGTTACCGCTCGTATCATGTTGTGATTGAGTATCCGGTCGAAACCATTAGTGGGGAAGAAAAAATTCTTGTTGAAATCCAGATTCGGACACTGGCAATGAATTTTTGGGCAACCATTGAGCATTCTGTGAACTATAAGTATCAAGGGGAATTTCCTGAGGCGATTAATACGCGGTTAAAACGTGCGGCCGAGGCGGCTTTTCAGTTAGATGAAGAGATGAGCCAAATTCGCGAAGAAATTCAAGAAGCGCAAGTTTATTTTTCAAAAAATAAGGATGTGCCTAAAAATAAAACGTTGAATCATCATGACCTACCAAAAAAATAGCGACTAGTAAAAGGAGAATGCACAGTGAAGTATGTGATTACATCAAAAGGGGATGAAAAATCCAATTTACTTAGGCTTACGATGATTGCTGCTTTTGGTGAGTATGAGATGGAGTATGACGCGCTGAGTCCAGAAATTGTAATTTCAATTGGAGGCGACGGCACACTCTTAGCTGCTTTCCATGAGTATGAGCACCGTTTGAATGAGACAGCATTTGTAGGGATTCACACAGGGCATCTTGGCTTTTATGCAGATTGGCGGCCAAATGAGGCTGAAAAGCTAGTGAAGTATATTGCAAATGGTAAATATGAAAAAGTACGTTATCCACTTTTAAAAACAACTGTATACTACGAGTTGGGGAAAAAAGAAGCGGTTTATTTAGCACTAAATGAATCCACGATAAAAAGTTCCGGGGGTCCCTTTGTTGTGGATGTGATGATTAATGAAAGTCATTTTGAACGCTTCCGCGGGGACGGACTTTGTATGTCAACGCCTAGTGGCACAACGGCTTATAATAAGTCGCTTGGCGGTGCGCTTATGCATCCGTCCGTTAAAGCGATGCAACTAACCGAAATGGCCTCTATTAATAATCGAGTTTACCGGACAATAGGTAGTCCTCTTGTCTTTCCGGAACACCACCAAGTGAAGTTAAAACCTGTGAATGATAAAGATTTTCAAATTTCGGTGGACCATTTAAGTATTTTACACCGCGATGTGCGTGAAATCATATATGAAGTGGCAGATGTAGAGATTCAATTTGCACGTTTTCGTTCGTTCCCGTTCTGGAAACGAGTGCATGATTCCTTTATTGAAGACTAGGAGGAAGAAAGGTTTTGTTTTTAGAATGGCAAGCAAGTGAACAAGAAGCTGGAATTTTACTTAGAACGTTTTTACGACACCATCATATTTCCAAACAGCTACTTGCATCTGTGAAATATAATGAAGAAGGAAAGATTGAAGTAAACGGGGTGGAACAAAACGTCCTTTATAAGGTGCAGGCGGGGGATCTAATTCGTATCCATTTTCCACCTGAAAAGGAAAACACGCGTTTAGTAGCGGAGTTTAGCCCGCTTGATATTGTGTATGAAGATGATTTTATTTTAGTTTTAAATAAAAAGGCTGGTATGGCGAGTATTCCGGCGCAATTTCATCCTAGCGGGTCTGTTGCGAATCATTTAAAGGGTTACTACGAGACAATTGGCCTTGATTCGGCGATTCATATTGTGACGCGTTTAGACCGCGAAACCTCAGGCCTGATGCTGATTGCTAAAAATCGTTTTGCACATGCACGATTAAGTAAGACTCTTCAAAAAGGACTTTTAAAAAGGCGCTATCAGGCATTTGTTGCAGGTAACTTGCTAAATGATGAAGGTTCCATTGAGGCGCCAATTGGACGTAATAGTAATATTAGCATTATGGAACGTATGGTGACGCAAGACGGGAAATATGCTAAAACAAACTATAAGCGATTAGGGAGCTACGCGGCATTTGATCATCTTCAAATTGAGCTTGAAACAGGAAGGACGCATCAAATTCGGGTTCACTTTTCATATATTGGTCACCCGCTCATTGGCGATACGATGTACGGAGGGCCAAATGAATTGTTAGCACGCCATGCCCTGCATTCGTACCATCTACACTTGGTGCATCCTTTAACCGAGGAGTATATGGAGTTTGAAATTCCTTTACCGGAAGATTTACAAGCACTTCTTTAGAAAAATGTGGAAAAATAGTTTTAAAATGATGTAAAATAGAAAATGGCAATGCAAATTGAGGAGGAATTAGTAATGAATTTAACATTAGAGGGAAAAACGTATGTGGTGATGGGTGTGGCGAATAAACGAAGTATCGCTTGGTCCATTGCAAAATCTTTAAATGATGCAGGAGCAAGCCTCGTTTTTACATATGCAGATGAACGCGCGAAAAAAAGTATTCATGAGCTTTCTGGTTCGCTTTCAGAAAAAAATCATGCTGCTCCAGTTGTTCAGTGTGATGTGACAAGTGAAGAGGGCATTCGAGCAGCTTTTGAAACCATTAAAGGGCATGCTAGTAAAATTAGTGGATTAGCGCATTGTATAGCGTTTGCTAATAAAGAATTTCTTTCTGGCGATTATTTAGAAGTTGATAGAGAAAGTTTCTTACAAGCGCATGAAATTAGTTCCTATTCATTCACGGCGGTTGCGCGAACTTTGAAACATTTAGATATGCTAACAGAAGATGCAAGCTTACTTACACTGACTTATCTTGGCGGTGAGCGCGTTGTTGAAAACTACAATATTATGGGGGTAGCGAAAGCTTCTCTTGATGCGACTGTTAAATATATGGCCATGGACCTTGGTAAAATTGGCGTACGTGTTAATGCCATTTCCGCAGGCCCTATTCGGACGTTATCAGCACGTGGTGTAAGTAGTTTTACTAAATCCCTTGCTATTGTAGAAGAAAAAGCGCCACTTAAACGCTCGACACAACCTGAGGAAGTTGGCGATACTGCATTATTCTTATTTAGCCCACTTTCAAGAGGAATTACAGGTGAATTAATTCATGTAGATAGCGGCTATCATATTATTGGATTTTAAATAATTTTGAGACCAAAACGAAAACACACTTTTCATTATGGAAAAGTGTGTTTTCGTTTGTAGAAAAACTCAAAGTTTACGCAAAATAAAACGGCGCACGCCAAAATTAGACTGCTGACAAATGGTGAGATTCTAGGCAAATCCGAGTACCGGAGCGGAGCGTACTCGAGTACGTGAGCACCGGAACGGAAGGTTTAACGACGAAGATTGCCGTTTGTCAGCAGTCTGAAACACACTTTTCATTATGGAAAAGTGTGTTTTTCAGTTTTTGGTTTCCAAATCTTTCTTAAGTCCTTTTGGCAATTGCCCTTTATGATAGTAAAAGTCACGTGGCGTTTTAGGGTAACTAGTTGGGATAGGTTGTTTATTGAAGTCAGCAATAGCGGCATCAATTTGCACCCAACCGCGCCAACTTAAATGAATGGGGTCTTCTAAATAGTAAGGAGAATCTTGATATTTTTCAAGCGACACATAGCGGAAACCGTTACGTTTCACTTGTTCTTCTGTTTTTTTATAATAATCATTAAGTCCATCTTGACTCATGCCGATAAAGCGTAACCACTCCCCATTAACAGGCGGATTAACAAATAAAACATCGGCACCAGCTTGTTTGAAGGCATCCATCACGAGCTGTAAATCATCGTATTCAGGAGAGTTTGCATAACTTAAATTCTTACGACTATCCTGAAGTTTATCTATAATAGGCGCAATTTTCTTATCAAAATATTTTTGTTTAACATGAAATGGGTTGTCGCCTGTACTTTTTTCGCCAAGCGAAGCGGCCATTTTGTCTAGCTCTTCGAAATTTAAATTTTTGGGAAGGGTTCGTACGCCCTTTTTCACTAGATGTTCTTTGGAGCCAGTGACAAATTTCGATTCGAGTTCATCTTTACGGACTAAAATCCGGTACTCTACTTCTGCTGCTGTCCGTGTTAAAAAGGAGTCGTGCGGCTTATTTGGGCCAGGAGTAGCGATATTTTCAAGCATTTTAGTAAGCGTTGAATCATTTTGAACCACTTTATAACTTAAAAGCCTTCTTGCAGCAAACCTACGCGCCGAGGTATCTTTCCCTTCCTGAAGCGCAAACGCATACGCCTGAATAGGTGAGAATGTAGCCCCAAAATGAGCATTATCAACACCCTTTGGTTGAAACCACTGCGGTGATAAAATAAAGACCACTTTTTTTCCTTTGAGCTTATCTGAAAGCATATTAATATCTAAATAATGATAAAGAGATTGCGTGCCTGGTCGTCCGATAAGAAAAGGAGTGTAGCTTGTCGCGTATTTATTCGCCATAACACTTGGGTGAAAGGGGTCGATACGTGATAATTCAGAGGAGCCGAAAATAGGCATATAGTTTTGATCCATTGCGGCTCGTTGAAGAGCTTCCCCGCCCACTACGTTTTCACTCATAGATGTGGCTGCATTTTGAATGGACTTGTTAGAAACACTGCCAAATATCGCGCTTGGTCCAAAAAGAATAAACAAGAAGACACCGCAGGCCACTAAAATGGGTCCGAATGTCATCCATAGTTTTTTTCTCATGACTGAAGGGCCTCTAGTTGTTTAATGATTAGTTCTGGCGTCGCCCATTCATCGCGTTCAAATTCGGATACAGGAACTGTAATATCAAGATTGCTTTCAATTTCTACTAAAAGTTGAACAGTCGCCATAGAGTCAAGTAGACCTTCATCAAATAAGCGAACATTCGTATTTTCTTTTACTTCTTCTGATTCTGTAATTTCTTCTAAAATATCTAAAACTTGATCACGAAAACTCATTATTATTACCACCTTAGAATGTTATTTTATCAAATATGCCAGAGAAAATGAGGAAACCGAAACAAACAAAGTTGAACGTTATAATCATTCCAATGACATACGTAATTTTATTTTTGGGATAAAACTTATATTTTTTGTTGATACGTTCAAAAATATCGAATAAAACGATAATAGTAGCCTGATATAAGCCATAAACGATGTAGTACCAGTGTAACCCGTGCCAAATTCCCATGATGAAAAAATTGACAAAGTAAGCGATGTAAGCAATAGTAAATTTATTTTTAAACCATTTCTTTTTGGTTAAAAAGAAGACGAGTCGCATAAAAATGAAGTCTCGGAACCAGAAGGAAAGCGTCATATGCCACCTGTTCCAGAAATCTTTAATATTACGTGCTAAAAATGGTTTGTTGAAATTCATAGGCGTTTTTATACCTAAAAGATATGAAACGCCGACCGCGAATAAACTATAACCCGCAAAATCGAAAAATAAGTACATACTATACGCATACATATAACCGATTAAACTTGTATTAAAATCAATGTGTTGAATTAAAAGCCCTTCAAGTGGGGTCTTCCAGTGAATGTCAATTAAATAGGCAATGATGAATTTATAAAGAAAGCCAAGAAAAATATAAAAAATGCCTCGATTTAATAGCTCAACGTATTTTGCTGGATCAAGCGGATTTTTAACATCCTTTTGAAATCTTCGAAAACGGTCAATTGGACCTGAGGAGATGGTTGGAAAGAACAAAAGAAAATTAACAAATTCCACAGAATTATACTCTTTAATTAGCCCATCTCGGATTTCCATGACCATTGTAGTTGCTTTAAAGGTTAAATAAGAAATCCCTAGAAAACCAACAAGCGTTGTATTATCAGCAAGTAGTGGTTGCACTTTGACAATAATAAGCGGCAAAATAGACATGATAACAAAAAGAGTAAAGATGCCGCCGTGATTTTTATTTTGTACACGACGATAATAAAAATAGAGTCGTACAACAATGAGCTGCCAAAAGATAAAAACGATAAAGGCGACACCTTGCACTAAATTGCTTGAAAACATGAAGAAAATGAAAAGTAAGGTAACAAAAGCGTTATAAACTGGAAGTCTTTTCCCCATTAAATTTGCAATCACGATAGGCGCGATAAAAAGAGCCAAGATTACAAAGTAAAAAATTGAGCCATAGGGGGTTGTCATTCGTTCACCTCATTTGATAAAATTTTCCGATCAATCTTTCCATTATTGGTTAAAAGAAAATCTGTCTTATACACCCATTTGCGTGGAATCATATAGCTAGGCATTTTAGTCATGAGCTCTTGCTTTATCGCTTTTGACAATTGAAATGGCTTAGCAAAATCATTTTCAAAAGGAATAACAAACGCTACAAGTGAATCCACTTTTCCTTCTACTAGTTTTGGTACAACAACAGCATTTCGTACGTAGCTCACTTCTTTTAAATTATTTTCGATATCTTCTAGTTCGATGCGGTAACCATGAAGTTTCACTTGAAAATCTAGGCGGCCTTGGAAAAAAAGTTGATTATCTTTTATAATTCCGCAATCGCCTGTATGGTAGGCCATGAAATCTCCTACTTTTGAGAAAGCTTCGATGGTCTTTTCTTCATTATTGAAATAGCCTTTGGAAACGCTTGGTCCAATCAGAACAATTTCACCTTTTTCTCCGTCTGGAAGTAGTTCGTTAGTGTCCGGATCCATAATAACGAGATGAGTATCTGGTTTTACCTTGCCAAGTGGGAGACTTGGATAAGCCTCAATGATTTCATTTGTAATTTCAATTTTAGTAACCGCGACAGTTGCTTCGGTTGGACCGTATGTGTTATAAATTTTTGCACTCGGAAAACGTGCGATTAATTCACGTGCGGTTTCTTTAGTTAATACTTCACCACAAAAAATAAATTTAGTTAATGATGGATTATTTTCTTCGTTAAAATGAGTGTCAAGTAGACAAATATCAATAAACGATGGGGTTGAAACCCATACATCAAGTTGTAACTTTGGAATTGTGGCATATAAATCTTTTAAGTTAGCGCTACAAGTCTTATCAATTGGAACGAGAGTACTTCCAGAGAGTAAACTTGGGTATAAATCCATAACAGAGAGGTCAAAAGAATAGGGTGCCTGATTTAAAATGCGTAAACCTTCTGATAATGAAAAATCTTGTAATAACCAGTTGGAAAAACTAATTAAATTATTTTGGCTAATTTGAACACCTTTAGGAAGACCCGTACTTCCAGATGTGTAGATAATATAATGCGTATCGTCACCTTTTATTTGACTTGCCTCGCGCGGCATCTTATCTTTATTTTCGCAAATAATTTCAGTAATCTGACTTGCTGTGATAATCGTTTTCTCTGTTTCGATTGGTAATTCTTCGATAGCAATTAAGCATGCTGGTTTTGAGGCGGATACAATTTGAGTAATGCGGTCTTTTGGCATGGAAGTATCAACAGGAACATACGCATGTCCACTTTTTAAGCAAGCCATAAAAGCAACTAATATGTGTGCGGACATATGCCCGTAAACGACAATTGGAGTGCCTTTTGGCAGAGCTTGTCCTTCTAGAAAAAATGCAAGAGAATCAGATTGTTTTTTTAGTTCCAGATAGGAAAGTATGGTACCATTATATTCGTAGCAAACCTTTTGCGGCGTTTTTATCGCCCATTCATCAATGCGATCGGTGAGTGACGTGGTCATCGTTTGTAAGCCCATGCGTAATCATCCTTTCTTTTTAAAATTCGTTATAAATAAAGTTTGTGCTATTTGGGTTTTTAAAGCCATAAAACCATAAAAGTCCAAGTAAAATAGCTAAGTAAAAAATAGTTTTTAATATGAAAATAGTGCTCGGCTTATGAAAAAACAACTTGACTTTTTGCATCTGTCCACCCCGTTTGTTTCGTTTTTGTTACAAATGTTAAAATTAAACACTTAACTCTCATATAATGTAACGCATCTGTATTGAATTGTCTAATTACATTTTTGTAAGGTTGAAGCGCTTTCATTGCTTGTGAATAGCGAAGATATAAAGAAATTTATAAGAAATCACTGAAAATCTGCCTTTTTACTTAGAAAAAGGATTTTTTAAGTGAGACAACCCTTTAAAAAATGTAAGGTTAAATAAAAGGAGTGTAGCTAGTGGAATCAAAACGTATTGCAGGTGAAAAAGCTTGTGAAGCTATTAAAGATGGCATGACGGTAGGACTTGGAACGGGGAGTACAGTTTTTTATACGATTGAAAGATTGGGCATGTTAGTGAAAAATGGTTTAGAAATAAAAGGTGTGGCGACGTCAATTGAAACAGAAGAATTGGCGAAGAAGTGGCATATTCCTTTACTTTCTTTTAACGAAGTAACAGAAATTGATGTGACAATTGACGGTGCTGATGAAGTAAACCATGCTTTTGAAGGGATTAAAGGCGGCGGTGGAGCTTTATTACGTGAAAAACTAGTGGCGCTTAGTTCAAAACAAAATATTTGGGTGGTGGATGAGTCGAAAGTGGTGGATGTGCTTGGGAAATTTCATTTGCCAGTAGAAGTCTTGCCTTTTAGTTATAAATATGTGGAAAGAGAGCTTCTAGAGCGAGGAATCAAAGCTCATATTCGTTATCAAGCAGACGGCGAGATATTTATCACGAATAATGAAAATATGATTTTAGATTTAGAGGTTTATCCACTTGTAGATGCGAAAAAACTGTCTAACGAATTAGACAGTTTGTCAGGAATTGTGGAGCACGGTCTCTTTTTAAATATTGCTAATCAGGTCATTGTTGGGAAAAAAGATGGCACGATTGAAATATTACATTAATGTTTTGAACTCGGAAAATAGCGGAACATCAGGTAAAGCATCAGTTGTAAAATAAAGAAATAGATAATAAATTCAAATTGAAAGCTGGAAATATCTAAAATGCTACGAATAACAGTACCGGGTTCTGTCAAAATATGGACAGTATGTAAACGGTCGAAACGCCCTAAATAAATGCCATAGCTTGATAAAAGCAAAATGATAGGAACAAGGATAGCTTCGCGCCAATTCGTACGTTCTTTTATAGCATCCAGAATAAAGCGAAGAGATACATTCCCTACGAAAAGACCGAAAAATACAGCTCCTGCCATAACTGTGAAACTTTGCCAAAGCAGACTATCTTTTTGAAGAATACCATTATAATCATATATTTTAAATTGCTTTAAATGGAAAAAATCCGTAACTAAGTAAAACGCATTTGGGAAAAATACAAGCCAAGCGACTGCCAAAATCCAAAAAAGGACGGCCGGTCGCTTTTTATTATGTAGAAAAACAGCAATTTCAAAGGGAATATAAGCTAATGTGATATTTAAAATTAAAAAATGGTAATAATCAAGTACAAAGAAAAGGAGTAGCATAGCGCCTAAGTAAAAAATCCGACAACTCCAAATTAGTTTGTTCATGTAACCACTCCTTTCAACAAAACTTATTATACATGATTTTGTTCGTTCTTTAACAAATATTTATAAAAAAAGTAGCCATTACGGCTACTTTCAGACTGCTGACAAACGGCAATCTTCGTTGTTAGTGCCTCCGTTCCGGTGCTCACGTACTCGAGTACGCTCCGCTCCGGTACTCGGCTCTGCCTAGAATCTCACCATTTGTCAGCAGTCTGATTTTGGAGAGAAGCGTTTTGTTTTGCTTAAACTTTGAGTTTTTCTACAAGCTGAAAGTAGCCATTACGGCTACTTTCCTAAATGTTTTTTTCCATTTCCTTATGTTCGATACCTGCATCCATAAATATTTCTGAACAAACCACGTAACCGAGTTTTTCATAAAAGGGAATGGCGCTTACTTGAGCACCTAATTTTAATTTATTTGCACCTTGTTTTTTGGCTTCTTGTTCGATTGCTTCCATGATTTTTCGTCCTGAACCTTTGCCACGAGCTGCTTTTTGGGAACAAATACGTTCCACCTTGCCGTAATCAGCTAGTATTCTAAGACGGCCCGTTGCAAGCGGGGTGCCATCTTCCGCATAGTCCACAAACATTATCGTTGACGGCGAATTATCAAATTCATCCCACTCTAGTGCTGGATCAACATGTTGCTCTGTTACAAAAACATCAAAGCGAATTTGAAGCGAGTCTTTTTTCATTTGTTCATCTGTTACTTTCTTTACTGTAGACATTCTTTCTCCTTCCATTAAACACCCATGCTCTCTAAATCAAATGTATGCGTAGGAAGCATAAAGGTTAAGCTTGTTTTTATAAAGGGCTGCCAGTATTTCCAGCGGTGTCCGCCATTAAAAAGATGGAATTCGGATTCAAACCCTTTTTGCTCAATTAAAGCATGCAGTTTTTCATTAGGCTCTAAAAAATTAGCGACTTTGTTATCTGTTGTTTCCACTTCAGTTTCCGCATCACCCACAATATGGAACACCTTAAGTGAGGCCGGATTTGCTTTACTTACAAGATCTAGTAGCTCATCATTTACAAAAGGGGAGTGTAAAATAGCATTTCCAAAGGTAAATGGATATTTAAGAGCAGCCTTTAAAGATACGCTTGCACCTAATGAATCCCCCATTAAAAATCGGCTTCGTGCCATTTGGAATGACGGATAGGCATCTTCCAGATACGGAACAAGTTCATGGGCTAGAAAACGCATATACGCTTCATTTTGTTCGCCATCCGGATGATATTTTTTGCGTCTATCTTCCACCGTTTTATAAGGTAAGCAAATAAAAATTCGCTTTTTGGATTTGATTTTGATTGGTAAGTTCATCTACATATTTAGGTAATTTTCCAAAACTCACGTAATCTTTCCCGTCTTGTACGATAAAAAGTGGATATTTATAAAGAGGGGAGTATTCCGGTGGTAAGTAAATAATGATGTCCATTTCCTCATTTAAATGTTTACTAAACAATTTCTCTTCAAGCATTTTTCCTTCTGCCATCGTAAATCTCTCCTCTCACAAATTTTTAATTTTTAAAGAATGTCTCCATTTTATCATGATTTTAAGAAAATGGAAGTATAATTTGCTTATTTTTAATAAAAAAGTTAGAAAATACTTTCTATTTAGTTTATTTGATGATAAATGGCGGAGAAAAATACTGTAAGGCTAATCAAGTTGTGCTATACTGGTAACAAGTTATCTACATAGTAACAAAGAAAGTAGGGGAAAACATGGCAAAAGATATTGATTGGGCTAATTTAGGTTTTGGTTATATTAAAACGGATAAACGCTATATTTCACATTGGAAAGACGGCGAGTGGGATAAAGGAACTCTTACGGAAGATAATGTGTTGCATATAAGTGAAGGTTCGACTGCTCTTCATTACGGACAACAATGTTTCGAAGGTTTAAAAGCTTACCGTGCAAAAGACGGATCTATTAATTTATTCCGTCCAGATCAAAATGCACAGCGTATGCAAAGAAGTTGTGAGCGACTTTTAATGCCAACTATTCCAACTGAAAAATTTATTGAAGCTTGTCGCCAAGTAGTTTCGGCCAATGAAGAATTTGTGCCGCCATATGGAACTGGCGGAACGCTTTATCTTCGTCCATTTGTAATTGGTGTTGGTGATAATGTGGGTGTTCATGCTGCACCTGAGTATATTTTTTCGATTTTCTGTACACCAGTTGGCGCCTATTTTAAAGGTGGGCTTCAACCTGCTAATTTTATTGTATCGGATTATGACCGTGCTGCACCAAAAGGAACAGGAGCGGCTAAAGTAGGCGGAAACTATGCTTCTAGTCTTTTACCAGGAAAAGAAGCACAAAAAAGGAACTTTGCGGATGCCATTTACCTTGATCCGGCTACACATACTAAGATTGAAGAAGTAGGCGCGGCTAACTTTTTTGCAATTACAAAAGACAATCGCTTTATTACACCGTTTTCTCCTTCCATTTTACCAAGTATTACGAAATACTCTCTCCTCTATCTTGCTGAACATCGTCTTGGCCTTGAAGTAGAAGAAGGGGATGTTTATATCGATCAATTAAATGATTATAAAGAAGCTGGTGCTTGCGGTACGGCAGCGGTTATTACACCAATTGGCGGTATACAAAATGGGGATGATTTCCATGTATTCCATAGTGAAACAGAAGTGGGTCCTGTCACAAGACAATTATATGATGAACTTTGTGGCATTCAATTTGGTGATAAAGAAGCACCGGAAGACTGGATTGTCAAAGTAAAATAGTAAATGAACCATTACGTTTTTTAAAACTAGGCGTAATGGTTTTTTGTTGCAAGTAAAAAAGGAGTACGTTACACTATAACTAATGAACGTTAGGTAAGGGGTGTTAGGCATGAAAGATTTAAAAATTTATGTAGAAAGTGAATTTGCGCCATTAAAACGCGTGGTGTTGGCACAATCTGAATTTTGTTTCCCGGAAGCCGGCTTTGATGAGGCTAGTGAACGGTTTTTAACGGAAGATAGTATGGCCGCTTATGATGGGGCTTTCGGGGTGGAATTAAAAGAGTTTCGTCCGGATTTACAAGCTGCTTGGGAAAAAGAGAAGATAGAATTTAGGCGTATTTTAAAAAAACATGGCGTAGAGGTTTTACGTCCGCGTCTTTTGACAAAGGAAGAAAAAGAAATAAACAAAGCGGCAGGATATGCTAATTTTTTCTGTCGGGATCCGTTTTTTGTTGTCGGGGATAAAATGATTGAGGCGAATATGAAACTGACTCACCGTATAAACGAAATTTTTCCTATCCAAGCTCTTCTGCAAAAAGAAGCGTATCAAAATCAGGTTTATTATGTGGGTTTACCTACCGCTAAACGAATTGGTTTGTTTGACCAAATGGAAGGTCCCTTTTTAGAAGGAGGAGACGTTCTGGTTCTTGGAAAAGAGGTTTTTGTTGGGAATTCTGGTCTTGCATCGAATCATGCAGGGATTAAGTGGCTTCGAAACTTGCTTAGTTTTGACGGTTATACGGTGACAGAAATTCCATTACATCCGCACATTTTACATCTTGATTGTGCGCTTAGTTTTGTAAATGAGCAGCTGCTTATTTTATGTGAAGAGGCTTTCTTAGATGGGGTGCCGGAGCGCTTTAAGTCTTTTGGAAAAATAAATGTGACACTTCATGAGGCACAAAAATTGATTACAAATGGACTTCCAATTAATGAATCAACCTATGTTATGGATCCTGCTTTTACAAAAATCGGCAAGCAATTGGAAGAAAAAGGGATTTTAGTGGAATATGTGGACTATCAAATTTCCAGAAGTTTTGGCGGTTCGTTTCGTTGTACGACACAACCGCTTTTACGAAAAAAATAACCAGAGAGCGCAAGCGCTCTCTGGTTATTTTTCGCCGGATACATGTTTTTTCGGTAAGATAAAATGTAAGAAAAAGCTTACAACAGCCAGTAAAAACATGGCCCAAAACACATAATGCAAACCTTGATATAAAATGTCACGTAATGGTTCAATCAAGTTTTCCCCCACTTGGGTAGATGTTTTTGGACTGATAAGTAGATTTAAGTGTTTTCTATCTACGCCCGAAATCTCGCTTGCGGCAAATTGAGCAGCAAGTACGGAGTTAAAAATAGTACCAAAAATCGCAACTCCAATCGTTTGCCCAACCGTTCGAAATAAAGTGTTAGAAGCTGTGGCGATCCCCGTTTGATAGCGAGGCACAGCGTCTTGAACGGTGACCATCGTTGTTGTAAAAATAATACCAAAACCCAAGCCCATTAAAGCGCTATTTAAATAGAAGTAGATATCTAGCGTATTGGATGGGAAAATAGCTAAAATAAGCCCACTTAAAACGGTAATTAAAATGCCCGCACCAACAGTATGGCGATTCCCAATTTTCATGAGTAGTCGGCCGCCGATAAAGGAGCCAATAATCCAAGTAATAGAAAGCGGGGCAATCATTAAACCAGCAATTGTCGCACCGTGGCCAAGCATACCTTGCGCCCACATCGGAATATAAACATTAATGCCAATTAAAAAAGGCGCTAATGAAAAAGCCGATTAAATTACCGATAAGGACAACTGGATTTTTAAACAAAATAAAAGGCATAATTGGATCTTTCGCCCGTTTTTCGGCAAAATAAAAGCCTACAAAAAGTAAAATAGCTAGTGCAAATAAAATTAAAACGAGCGGCTCACCCCAGTTTAGCGTTTCACCCGCGCGTTGTAAGGCGAATAGGAGTGCGAGAAGTGCCACCGTAAACAGTGTCGTTCCAAGAAAATCAATAGGCAAGTTCTCTTTTGAAACATTCTCTTTTAAATAAAGAAAGACTAAGATAATCGTCAAAATCCCAACAGGAACATTGATAAAGAAAATCCAGTGCCATGACAATTGATCCACTAAAAAACCACCTAAAAGTGGGCCGAAAACGCCGGCGATTCCCCATGCTGAACCCATGAAACCAAGAACTCTGGCGCGCTTTTCAAAAGGATAAATATCGGCAATAATTGTCATCGTTAGCGGTAAAATCCCACCAGCCCCAATACCTTGTATGGCGCGAAAAATAATGAGTTGTTCCATGTTGGTTGCAAACCCGCAAAGTGTGGAACCAACTAAAAAGATGAGTGTTGCGACGATAAAAATCATTTTTCTTCCATATAAATCCGATAATTTCCCGTAAATGGGAACGGTAACGGCAGATGTTAATAAATAAATTGAAAAAATCCAATTCATCAGTTCAATGCCATCAAGTTGGCTAACGATTGTTGGAATGGCTGTGCTGACAATCGTTCCCTCAATGGCGGCCATAAAAGTTGCCACAAACACAGCGACTGTGACAGCTTTTACTTTTGTTTCTTCCACAAAACCTACCTCCCTTTTCTATCAAGCTGAATTATAGCATAGAAAAATAGCTTTTTGTCAAAGAAATTCATCATTTGTGCCTTTTTTTGAATAAAAGTCTATAATATAAGAGAGTAAAGGAGGAATTAAATTGTCTTACGAACCGAATACAACGGAAACGATGTTGAAAATTAAAGAACTCACTGAAATAGCAAGTCCAACAGGAAATACACGTGAAATTATGGCGAAAATTGGAGAAGATTTAGAAGATTTAGGTTTAAGTTATCGTTTTAACAATAAGGGTGGCTTACTTGTTACGTTATCTGGTGAAAATACAGATAAACACCGAATGCTTACAGCGCATGTGGATACACTAGGCGCGATGGTCAAAGAAATCAAAGCAGATGGACGTCTATTACTTTCTTTAATTGGAGGATTCCGTTTTAATGCTATTGAAGGGGAATATTGCACAATTGAAACTTCAGACGGGAAAAAAATTACAGGTACCATTTTAATGCATCAAACGTCTGTGCATGTTTATAAAGATGCGGGTACGGCAGAACGAAATGAACGTAATATGGAAGTGCGTGTGGATGCCCGTGTTTTTTCAAAAGAAGATGTACGCGAATTAGGCATTGAAGTTGGCGATTTTGTTTCTTTTGATCCGCGGACCGAAATTATAAACGATGAATTTATTAAGTCGCGCCATTTGGATGATAAAGCGAGTGTGGCAATGCTTCTTCGTCTCATCAGGCATATTCATAAAACTGGGGTTAAACTGCCATATACAACCCATATTTTAATCTCAAATAATGAGGAGATAGGCTACGGAGGTAATTCGAATATTCCGGCGGAGGTTGTAGAATATTTGGCGGTTGACATGGGGGCGCTTGGTGACGGGCAGGCTTCTGATGAGTTTACGGTCTCGATTTGTGCGAAAGATGGTAGTGGTCCGTATCACTATGAATTACGGAGAAATTTAGTGGCGCTTGCCAAACAGCATGATATTCACTATAAAGTGGATATTTATCCGTATTATGCTTCTGATGCTAGTGCGGCAATTCATGCAGGTAATGATATTGTCCACGGGTTAATCGGGGCTGGAATTGATTCTAGCCATGCCTATGAGCGTACCCATCGTGACTCGCTTTATCATACGGAAAAGTTGCTTTACCACTATCTTTTAAGTGCGATGGTGGAGTAAATTTGGAGGTGTAAAAAGATGAATGTACATGATTTTACGGAAGTAGCGATGAACGGAGAGAATATCCCGCTTTCGGCTTATGAAGGAAAAACACTGTTAATTGTGAATACAGCTAGTAAATGTGGCTTGACACCACAATTAGAGGGACTTGAATCCTTATATAAAACCTACCAAAAAGACGGATTTGAAATTTTAGGTTTTCCTTGCAATCAATTTTTACGCCAAGATCCCGGTACAAACGAAGAAATTATGGAATTTTGTAAGCTGAATTACGGCGTGACATTTCAAATGTTTGAAAAAACGAAAGTCAAAGGTCGCGATGCCAATCCGCTTTATAAATACCTCGTTTCAGAAACAGGTGGAAAGAAAATCGAATGGAATTTCGCGAAGTTTCTAATTGATGGAAACGGCAATATTATTGAGCGTTTTTCTTCCAAAACAAAACCAGAAAATATTGAAGAAAATATTCGCGCGGCTTTGGGAAAATCATAGAGTGATTGCGCGTTTAGCCATCCTTAATGGATGAGTTTTTGTAACATCGTTTTATTTGATAGATAGACAACTAAAAAGTGTGGGTGAATGGTTTTTTAATTCGAAACCATACTAAGCATAGAGGATGAGGCACATGAATAAAACTTTGAAAAAAAGATGGGAGGCGTATTTTTACTTGTATATGCCGTCTGGTATATTTACCTTATGGTTATCGTTTTATCTACAAAAGTAACATTAGGCTTCCCGCTCTGGTTAGAAATTTTATTAGTACTTTCTGTAGGGATTTTAATAGCTTATCATATAAAAGGTAGACGATTTTGGTTTGCTGCTATTATGTGTAGCATTCTTATATTTTTACTTGTTAGTCTTATGTTTAGCATCATTTGAATTTTCCGAGTCCTATGTTTCAGCTAGGGCTCATTTTTTTGCACAATTATGTCAGTAAACACAGATGATTGCGGTTTAGCAGGTATTTTTTTTGGAATTCCTATGATATACTATAAAAATGTGAATAAGTCGAGGAGGAAATGAAATCATGAATCAGGATTTACAAAAAGAAGTAGCGACGCGTAAAACGTTTGCGATTATTTCCCACCCGGATGCAGGGAAAACAACGATTACGGAACAGTTACTTCTTTTCGGAGGGGCCATTCGTTCTGCGGGAACCGTTAAGGGGAAAAAAACAGGGAAATATGCCACAAGTGACTGGATGGAAATTGAAAAGCAACGTGGTATCTCGGTCACAAGTTCTGTGATGCAATTTGATTACCACGATTGTCGAATTAATATTCTAGACACGCCTGGGCACTCCGATTTTAGTGAAGATACGTACCGGACACTTATGGCGGTTGATGCAGCTGTGATGGTAATCGATTCCGCAAAAGGGATTGAAGCCCAAACCATTAAATTATTTAAAGTTTGTCGAATGCGTGGTATTCCGATTTTTACCTTTATGAATAAGATGGACCGTGAAGGGAAAATGCCACTTGAACTTTTATCTGAATTAGAAGAAGTGCTCGGCATTGAATCTTACCCGATGAACTGGCCAATTGGTATGGGGAAAGAACTTATGGGATTATATGACCGTTACCATAACGTTGTAGAGCGCTACCGCGCAAATGATGATGAGACCTTTTTGCCACTAAACGATGAAGGCGACTTAAAAGAGGCACACGACATTCAAAAATCAAGTTATTACACCCAAGCTTTGGAAGAAATTATGCTTTTAGATGAGGCGGGAAACGAATTTAGTCGCGAAAAAATTGCAAAAGGTGAACTGACGCCAGTTTTCTTCGGAAGTGCTTTAACGAACTTTGGGGTAGAGACGTTCTTAAAAACGTTTGTTGAATTTGCGCCGTCGCCAAGTGCCCATGAGACGAATGAAGGGGACATTGCGGCGGATGATAAAAATTTTACTGGCTTTATTTTTAAAATCCAAGCCAATATGAATCCTGCTCACCGCGACCGTATTGCTTTTGTGCGTATTTGCTCGGGTGAATTTGAGCGCGGTATTGGCGTAACTTTAACGCGTACAGGGAAACAAATGAAGCTTGCCAACTCTACGCAATTTATGGCAGATGACCGTGAAAATGTATCACGCGCTGTGGCCGGGGATATTATTGGATTATACGACACGGGAAATTATCAAATTGGTGATACCATTTCTAGTGGAAGTAAAACGATAGAATTTCCAAAACTGCCTCAATTTACGCCTGAACTTTTTATGCGTGTATCGGCTAAAAATGTCATGAAACAAAAACACTTCCATAAAGGGGTGGAGCAGCTCGTTCAGGAAGGCGCTATCCAATTATTTAAAACGTGGAGAATGGAAGATTATATTATTGGCGCTGTGGGACAACTTCAATTTGAAGTATTTGAGCACCGGATGCGGAATGAATATAATTCGGAAATCATTATGGAACCAATTGGGAAGAAAATTGCACGCTGGATTCGCGAAGAAGATGTGGACGAGAAGCTTTCGACTGCAAGAAGTATGCTTGTCAAAGACCGTTTCGATGCCCCGCTGTTCTTGTTTGAAAATGAGTTTGCGATTAATTGGTTTAAAGATAAAAATCCAGACATCGAACTAACTTCTTTACTTTAAAATAAAACAATTGACTTTATTTTTAAAAACATGGTATAGTCAAATTGTAGAGTTCAATTATATATCTTTTTGACAATAGTCAAAGGGGAGTAGCGCTGGTTTTCGGACCAGGATAAAATCGTCATTACATGAATGGATCATTCATCGGTTTTATTAACATGTAACATGTCAGCGAGACCTTTGCCCGTAGTGGGTGAGGTCTCGTTTTTTATTTACTCGGCTTTGTCAAAAGGCACAAAATCGAAGGAGGAATTTTAGTGGACACTGCAATGCTTTTGGAATATGGCTGGGTACTACTTGTTCTAATCGGACTTGAAGGCATACTTGCCGCAGATAATGCTGTCGTTATGGCAGTAATGGTAAAACATTTACCAGAAAAACAACAAAAAAAGGCGCTTTTTTACGGCCTCATGGGAGCTTTCGTCTTTCGTTTTGCAGCCCTATTCTTAATTTCTTTTCTTGCAAATGTTTGGCAAGTTCAGGCACTTGGCGCATTATATCTTTTATACATCGCCATTAGCCATATTGTGAAACACATAAAAGGAACCGATCATAATGAAAAAGAAGCGAAAAAATCAGGCTCCGGTTTCTGGATGACTGTGCTTAAAGTAGAGATTGCAGATATTGCCTTTGCGATTGACTCCATGCTTGCAGCCGTTGCCTTAGCGATTACACTTCCAAAAACTGGTTGGGGACAAATTGGGGGTATTGATACCGGACAATTTGCTGTTATGTTTTTGGGCGGTTTAGTCGGACTGATTATCATCCGTTTTGCCGCAACACAATTTGTGAAGTTACTAAAAAATTATCCGTCACTTGAGACGGCGGCCTTTTTAATCGTAGGCTGGGTTGGTGTAAAATTAGTTGTGTATACGTTGGCGCATGAAAGCTTAGGCGTTATTCCGCATGAATTCCCAGAGTCTACAACATGGAAACTTATTTTCTGGGGCGTTATGATTTTAATTATCATCTGGGGATGGCTTATTTCCGTCAAACAAAAGAAAAAAACGCAATCTAATGAATAAAAGGCTTAACAATTTTTGAATAAGGGTATAAAATGAGAAGGTATGTACGTGTATGGTGCAGCCTTCTTGTGTGTACATAGAAAAATGAGGTGAAGAAAATGGATGTTTCAATTTTAGCCGAGTACATATGGGTCTTTTTTGTACTGGTTGCACTGGAAGGGATATTATCCGCTGATAATGCCGTTGTAATGGCGGTTATCGTGCAAAAATTACCTCATGATAAACAAAGAAAAGCTCTATTTTACGGCTTAGTCGGTGCTTTCGTGTTTCGATTTATTGCTCTTTTCTTAATTTCTTTTTTAGTGAAAATATGGGAAATACAAGCAATCGGCGCAATTTATTTACTCTATTTAGCAATTAAACATATGGTGGACTTGAAACGCGGTAAAAATGAAGAACATAAAAATTTAGCAGAAAATGAAAAGCCGGTCTCATTTTGGGGTACTGTCATGCGTGTGGAATTAACGGATATTGCGTTTGCCTTAGATTCCATGCTTGCAGCTGCAGCACTTGCCATGACACTTCCAGATTTAGGCGATTTTAATATTGGAGGTATGAACGGCGGACAATTTATTGTGATGTTTTTAGGCGGGCTAGCGGGATTAATCGTCATCCGTTTTGCGGCTACACAAGTTGTGAAACTGCTAGAACGCTATCCAACGCTCGAAACAGCAGCCTTTTTAATCGTAGGCTGGGTTGGTGTAAAATTAGGTGTATATACGCTTGCACATCCTTCAGTGGGAATATTACCAGAAGATTTTCCAGATTCGACAGCATGGAAGCTGACATTTTGGGCCGTCATGCTAATAATCGGTATAGGTGGTTATATCATTGCTAGAAAAAAAAGAAAAAAGACCAGCAAAAAGAAACTTTATCTTCAAAATCAGACGATCAAAAGTAAAATTAGAATTATTTTGTCGCGCATGACACCAGTTCAAATTATTATCGCGTATTATTTTTTCGCGGTGACGATTTCAACGATTCTACTTAGTCTCCCTTTTACGCAAAAACCGGGTGTGCATGTGCCTTTTTTAGATACGCTTTTTATTGCGGCTAGTTCGGTTAGTGTAACGGGGCTTGCGACGATTGATGTGGGGGATTCTTATAGTACGGCAGGCATTTGGGTCCTGATGGGAATTTTCCAGCTCGGTGGCCTCGGCGTGATGATGCTTAGCACTTTTTTCTACTTAATTTTACGGCGGAAAATCGGGCTTAAGCAACGGCAACTTATTATGACGGATACAAACCAATATACGATGAGTGGCATGGTTCGGATGCTACGTGAGATTTTACTTCTCATTTTCGGGATTGAAATTATCGGTGCCGTCATTTTAGGACTGTATTTCATCCCGTTTTATCCAACGGTGGGTGAGGCGATGTTTCAAGGGATTTATAATTCGGTTTCGCTAGTTACAAACGCCGGGGTGGACATAACGGGCACTTCATTAATGCCATTTGTAAACGATTATTTTGTGCAGTTTATTGCCATCTTGCTGATTGTCGCAGGTGGAATTGGCTTCCCTGTGCTACTTGAAACGCGACGTTTTTTATTTGAAAAGAATACGCTCTATCCGTTCCGTTTTTCGCTCTTTGTCAAGGTTACGACGCTCACGTATTTGGTGCTTTTAATTGGTGGGGGGTTGCTGATTTGGGGCATGGAGTTCAATCATTTCTTTAAAAGTGCCAGTTTGGATGAGGGCTTCTTCAATTCGATGTTTCTCTCGGCAACGTCTAGAAGTGCGGGTCTGCAGACGATTGATAGTGGGGCGCTGACGATTCCTACGCTTTTAGTGGTTTCATTTCTTATGTTTATTGGTGCTTCGCCGAGTTCGGTTGGCGGTGGTATTCGAACGACTACGTTTGCGGTTACGATTTTATTTTTATATTCGGTCATTCGTGGGCGCAATCATATTTATATTTTTGGTCGTGAACTTCATCAAGAAGATGTTAGAAAATCGCTTGCGGTTATCATCTTTGCGAGTATTTTATGTTTAACGTCAATCATCATTTTGGCACAAACAGAAAATGCTACGCTCATTGAAATTATATTTGAAGTCTTTTCAGCATTTGGAACTTGTGGCTTATCGCTTGGCCTCACGCCAAATTTAAGTGTGGCAGGGAAAATTATTATTATTATCTTAATGTTTATTGGCCGTGTGGGCATTATGTATTCGATGTTAAGTTTACGTAAGAAAAGCGAACCTAAAAATGCGATTCGCTTGCCAAAAGAGAAGATTATTACAGGTTAAGTTGTTAACGGAAAAAACCGTTTTGCATATCGCAAAACGGTTTTTTTTAAGGTTGTTCTTTTTTTTAATTGATACGTACTTACTTCCGTTGTGCGACTCATCTTCTCATAAAACAAGCGTTTGTCTTTTGCGAAAAAGTTGATGCTAATGTGAATGGCAAATAAGAATGCGATAGTCGCGGAAATGGCGAATAAAATGAGTGTGAGTTCTGGCGTGGTGATTTTAGGTATTTGTTCATTAAGTGGGATAAGAATTAAACCACCGATGAGATAATAAAGTAAACCATAACGCACGAGCAGATGCTTGAATTTGACACGGCTTTCACCGATGCGAACAATGCGGATATGCACAATCCACTTTCCTAAAGTTAAGCCGTTTGTAAGGCTTGGTAGTACGATGAAATATAAGAAAATAAGTAGGATTTGCCAAATGATTTTTTTATAATAGTCGGAACCAGAGGAACCAATTTCAGAGAACGGTAGGAGATGGAGCCAGGTTAATAGGCCTGTTGTCACGTTTAGTAGAAACCAATCGATGACGGTAGCCAAAAAGCGTCTCACGAAACTGACGCGTTCACTACGCTCATGACTTGTTTGGTCCATTCTTTCCCGCGAAGGTAAAAAGAACGTAAAGAGCGGAGCAAGCACGTACCCGATAAAGCCGCCGAGCGTGTTTAACATCAAATCATCTACATCAAATAAGCGGTAAGCATGGGGGTAAAGGAAAAAGAGTCCGGTGAGTTGAGTGATCTCAAAAAAAAGAGATAGAAAAAAAGCAATCAGTGTGGTCTTACCCATTGAAAGCCGGAAATAATAACGCAAATAAACGCCTAGTGGGAGGAGTAAGAAAATGTTAAACAGCGGTTGAATTACAACGTTTTGAGTAAGCGCTGGTAAATATGTAGACGGGTCACTTAATACAAGTTTGGTTTGGTTTATAAAGTCAGCTACAAAATGAAAAGGAATGAGTTGTGGATCCGGTGCTTTGGAATTAGCTACAAGATCCATATCAGGTAGTGGTAAAACGGTCATGAAAAAAGCGGTCATTAAATAAAAAATGAACGTAAATAAGACAAAAATTCGCATAAAGGTGATACTGCCAAATTTTCGGTAGGAATAAATGGCGAATGGAATAGTAAGAAGAATACTTAAAAATGGAAATAATAGTAGTGCAACTTGAATTGGAACGAAATAAGACATCATGTCCCCCTTAAAAAATGAGTTTGCTGCAAAATGCAACAAACTCATTTTAAATCATTTTACTTGGCATTCCAAGATTTTGGAACTGGACGTCTAAATATTCCCATAAGACCTGTTAAAACAAGTAGAATACCAGAAACAATCCAAGCTGTTCCGATTACGAAAAATAAAATTAGCCCAATTAGGAAAATGATAACACCCCACGTGCGTGGTGCTTTTCCAATAAGTAAGGTTCCAATAAGTGCGATAGCAGAAGCGAAAAATGTAATCCAACCTAGTTGTGTCACATTATCCCCTAATGCTCCTGAAAAATACGTAAATGTTTGAATATAAGCTGTGAGTTCTTCCCCGTAATTGACAATCCAAATGCCTACACCGAGTCCAATTATTGATCCAATAAGACCAAGAATGATTTCAGGTTTGCGACTGGCCATGTCTATTCCTCCTTAGACGCTTCGCTTGTTAGTATCCTTCATTCGGCAATATCTTTTCTTTTAATCTGACAAAAGCCGCTTTTAAACGGTTTATTTTAAGTTCAATAATCGGCTGAACAAACGTATTCACAACCGAACTGGACAAAATAACCGTTAAACCAAAGGAAATTGCTAACAAGAGAATAAATGTATTTAACGTGTAGCTGAAATCAGACATACTTCCCTCGCGAAACATTTTGATGAAAAAGCCATGAAGTAGATACACGTATAAAGTATTTTTACCCCATTTTGTAAAGAATAATCTCTTTTTAGGAACAAAAGTAAGGAATGAGGCAATGGATAGGAAACTTATGAAATAGATAATGCCGCGAATCACAAGTCCAAATGTTTTAACATCAACAAAATTCCCATATGGCTTAGAGCCTAAAAACCAGTTTTCATTTAAGTCAGGGCTCGAAATAATGAAAATTAGAATCGCAAGCATAATGACACTTCCTAAAATTCGAGCCATACGCGTTTGTAACCATTTAAAATGTTCTTTCTGCATGAAAAAGCCAACTAAAAAGAAGGGGAAAAAGACAAAGGTTCTTGATAAACTTAAATAACCATCAATCATGTCAAAATAGCCAGCTAAAAGTCCTATTGTAACCGCAATTGAAATACTTAAGCCTGGCTTTAATTTTGCAAAACCATAGAGTAAAATGTTCCAAAAGAAAAGACTAAGTAAAAACCAAAGTGACCATTCTGGGTCAAGCAGCGTTAGCGAAATGCTACTTTGACCTAGTAAATAATAATAAAAAATCGAATAAATAAGTTGGAAAAAAACATAAGGTAAAATAAGTTTTTTCATGGTGCGCATGAGATAACCTGGCTTTTTAAATCCTTTTGCAAAATAACCTGATATTAAAATAAAGGCTGGCATATGAAAAGTGTAAATAAAGATGTATAATACACGTACACTTGCATATTCAGCAACAAATGTTTGTAAGAGGTGACCAAAAACAACTAAGAAAATTAAAATAAATTTTGCATTGTCGAAATAGTGATCCCGTGGCTTACTTTGATTTATTGTCTCCATAAATTTCACCACACGGTCCTTTCTACATAAATCTATCCCTATTTTCCCATAATGCTGTGACAATAAACCGACAAAACCTTAACAAATTAATTGTTTAATATTACAAAGGAGGGTCTGGAATGGAAATTAGTTCGCTTGAAAGTCCATTAGGAAAACTTGATTTAGTTGTCCAAAATAGCTATGTGACGAGGATTTCATATGGTGCCAAGGGTTTACATGAAACGGGTTCGCAGGAAGAAAAACGGGTCATGAATCAGCTTAAAGAGGAGCTCACGGCCTATTTTTCAGGTGAGTTACAACAATTTCAAATAGATTTTCAAATAAGCGGGACACCGTTTGAACAGTCTGTGTATCAAACGTTGTTAACCATTCCTTATGGTGAATTTTGGTCCTATAAAGAAGTGGCTAGGGCGATACAAAATGAATCTTCTGTTCGGGCGGTAGGGCAAGCGAATCGGAAAAATCCACTTCCAATTCTTGTTCCGTGTCACCGAGTTGTTCAAGAAAATGGTAAACTAGGCGGGTATAATGGGGCAGATTTTCAAACAAAAGTAGCTTTACTTGAACTTGAAATGAATCATAAAAACGATTTTTGGACATAAAAAAAGAGGTTCGCAAAAGGTAAATACCTTTTACGAACCTCTTTGTATTTAGGCGGTTACTTTTGTGCCAACAACGATTTTTCCTTCGTCATTTAAGCTAGCTGACACTTCGCTAAGCTCTGGTTTATCAATTAGCACGTCTGCGATAGCATCTTCTAGGTGTTCTTGAATCGTTCTGCGCAGTGGTCGTGCACCGAATTTAGCATCGTAACCTAAATCGATTAATTTTTCTTTGACTGCATCTGAAACTTCAATTTCCATATTTTGTGCGTGTAACATAGTATTTAAATCTTGCAACATTAAATCGACAATTTGCATTAAGTCTTCTTTTTCTAGGCTGTTAAATTCAATCACGCTATCAAGACGGTTAAGGAATTCTGGTTTAAAGTAGTAGCCTAAACGATCAAGTAAATCGCTACCGCTTTCCAATTTGTCATTTCCGTGATTAAAACCTACGTAAGCTTCTTTTGTGCCAGTTCCGGCATTACTTGTCATAATGATGACAGTATCTTTAAAGCTTACGGTTCTTCCTTGTGAGTCCGTCAAACGGCCGTCTTCCAAAATTTGGAGGAACATATGCTGAACATCAGGGTGCGCTTTTTCCATCTCATCAAGAAGTAAAATGCTGTAAGGATTACGACGGATTTTTTCGGTAAGTTGACCAGCTTCCTCATGACCGACGTAGCCAGGAGGCGAACCGATAAGTTTTGAAACACTATGTTGTTCCATGAACTCAGACATATCGAGGCGAATCATTGCATCTTCAGAGCCGAAAAGTTCATTCGCAAGCGTTCTACCTAGTTCGGTTTTACCAACCCCTGTTGGACCAACAAAGAGGAAGGAGCCGATTGGACGATTTTTTTGTTTTAAGCCAACCCGGCCGCGACGAATCGCTTTTGTAATTTTTTTAACGGCTTCTTTTTGACCGATAACTTTTTCGTTTAAATGAGCTTCCAAGTCTTTCAACTTCGATTGCTCGTCTTGTTCGAGACGACCGACTGGAATACCTGTTTTTTCTTCAATAAGCGCCTGAATATCAGAGGCTTGAATGACAGGTCGCTCGGAAATACCAACTTGCGATTTATTTTCTGTGAGTCGTGTAATTTCATCGCGAATTTTAGCAGCTCTTTCATAATCTTCTTTTTGAAGGGCCGCATCTTTTTCAGCTTCCAAACGATTTAGTCGTTCTGTAACGGTTTTTTCATCTAATTTTTCAATGGTTAAATTGTATTTGGAGCCCACTTCATCCATTAAGTCGATAGCTTTGTCCGGCAAGTGCCGGTCTTGGATATAGCGCGCACTTAGTGACACCGCTGCATCTAAGCTTTCTTTTGAAAAAACGACCTCATGGAAGTTTTCGTAGTTTTCTTTTAAGCCTTCTAAAATGGTTAGTGTGGCTGAAAGACTTGGCTCATTAACGATAACGGGTTGGAAACGACGTTCAAGCGCTGCATCTTTTTCAATTTTGCGATATTCGCTTAAAGTAGTTGCACCAATCATTTGCAGTTCACCACGAGCAAGTGCTGGTTTTAAAATGTTCCCAGCATCCATAGACCCTTCAGCAGAACCAGCACCGACAATCGTGTGCACTTCATCGATGAACAAAATAGTATCCTCACGTGCCGTTAATTCCGAAATAAGTTGTTTCATACGCTCTTCAAATTGACCGCGAATACCTGTTCCAGAAACGAGCGAAGCAACATCAAGTAAAATCACTTCTTTGTTTAAAAGCTTGTTTGGAACATTTCCTTCCGCAATAGCTCGCGCCAATCCTTCAACGACAGCTGTTTTACCGACCCCCGGCTCCCCGATTAAAACGGGATTATTTTTATTCCGACGGTTTAAAATCTCAATTGTCCGTTTGATTTCATCATCACGACCGATGACCGGATCTAATTTACCTTCTTGTGCCATTTTAGAAAGGTTTGTTCCAAATTCATCTAAGAGGCCACTGCCTCCTGTAGTTTCAGTTTGCACTTGGCTTTGTTGTCTTGCTTGGCCTTGATTTTGGTTCATGCCACCACTAATTTGACGGAAAATATCATCAAATGGTGAGCCATTATTTTGCATAAAGTTGGATTGATTATTTTTAAGTGTCGCATAACAAGACTCACAAAGTGGCATCTCTACGCGATTTCCATTCACATTCATATATAATTGGATTCTTGCATCGTTTTGTTTACAGTTTTGACATAACATAAATTGATTTCCTCCTTTAAATATAAGAATCAATTTCAGGTCAATTCGACTTTGACTATATTTGACCTTATGTTTATAGTATACACTGACCTTTTTTTGACTTTCAAGTTTTTTGCTCCTATTTTTTTATAAAAAAAAACGCATAGATTTAAATTTTATAAATCTACGCGTCATAATTAATAAATAGGGAGGGCAGCGAGAAGTAGAAAAGCAAATATCAAATGCGAGAGATAAAGCATGAGTAAACTACTTCGCCAAACATATAAGAAGCCCCAAAATAGGGAGGCTGTGAAAATACCAATCACCATCGCCATGTTTCCACTAACTGAAACAAATAAAGCTGCGAGAAAGGCAGAGAGTAAGACAGCAAACCAAGTGGTGTAGGCATCTAGTAATCGCTGTAAAACAAAACCGCGCCAGAAAATTTCTTCTCCGGGAACAATGGCTACGATAAGTAAAATCCAAACTAGCCAGTTATCTGTTGCATATTTGTTAAACGCACTATGTACGGAAGCATTTAAACCAAATGGCATAAATTTGAAGATAAACGCACCAACATAAAAAATAAGATATAAAATAATTGCTGAAAAAACAGCAGGCAATATACCTTTAAAAAATGAAAATTTCTTCTTTAAATCAACGTTGAAAATACAAAAACTAAGTAAAAATAACATGCTCGCCCCGTACATATACCAAAAACTTTTTGTGAATTGGTAGGTAAGAAAAATCAGTACGGCAGCTAACAGAAGCCCTATAATCAGCTTAAAATCTATCCTGTTGCTTCTCAATACAAAAACACCTCTTAAAAAATTCTTATCTATTCATTACTTTAATCGAAAATAGCTTATTTGGCAACAAAACACATTTTAAACGACTTTTATACACAATTTTTGTTATAATAAAACAAGAATTTTGTTTTTTACGAGCGGAAGGAAGGGTAACATGTTAGAAAGAAACTATAAAATCCTACTATGGCTTTATATTTTTTGGTTTTTAGGAAGTATTATATTAATCTCATTAGGCATATTGCCCTCTAGAATAACCGGTGTACATTCCGTTTTCCTCATCTTTACAGGTGTGTTTGCTACTGTATTTTTTATCGTTCAATACGGAAAAGGATTAGGATCAGCCATTACCATTTTAATTTTTGCTGTGACAACTTGTATTGAATGGATGCAACTTAGTTTTGCAGAAGATGTTTATACGGCAAGTTATGGCTTTATGATAAAAGGTGTTCCTGTCACATTTGGTTTTATTTGGATAGGGCTTATCGCAGGGACACACGTTATCGCAAGGGAAATTACACTTAAAGTGAATATTGATTGGCTACGCGGTGGTATGTATGCTGTTATTGCTGCCACAATGGTCATGATTTTTGAAATTATTGTAGAACCGATTTCAATTCAAGCGAAACAATTGCCGTTTTTAGGAAATGGCTTAACGATTTTACAATTTTCCGATGTCGCTAATTGGTTTCTTTTAGGATTAATTTTGCATCTGATGATTTATTTTATTTTAAGCTTAACAAACCGCTGGGAGCATCTGAAATATCCTGATTTAAAATCTGAAATTGTCGTGGTGTATTGGATTATCTTAGCTTTCTTCATATTCTTATCCTTATATGTAGATGTTTGGGCAACGATTACAGTAGGTTTAACGGCCAACCTTATTTTTACAATTTGTTACTATTTAAGTTTAGATTCGAAACCGCGGATACGTTTAAAAAAACCGAAAACCTAACAATTTAGGTTTTCGGTTCTTTTTTGTGAATTTGTTCGGCGACAAAATTGGCACTTTCAATAATATAAGGCAATGTTGTACCGGGGTGTGCGTTCGTGCCCACGACGTATAAATTAGGGAATTTTTTATTTAGCCGATAAACGGGGTTTTGAATCCCAGTTTGACGAATACTTCGGGTCATCCCGTGAACAGCACCTTGATATAAATGAAAATCTTCTTCCCATTCTTTTGGGGTAATAATTTTTTTCTCCACAATATGTTCCTCTAGGTCATCCATTTTTAAAAACGTTTTAACAAGCTCAAGCACTTTTTTCTCAAAAGAAGGTTTTTCTTTCTCCCAATCAATGTGGCTTTGATTATTTGGAACGGGTACCATGAGGCGTATGGCCGAATGTCCAATCGGCGCCATAGTGGTATCAGTCGTAGAAGGGTTAATGATATAAACGGCAAAATCATCGGATAATATTTTTTTTGAAAGTAGTTCATCAGAGTACTTTTTCGCATTTTTAGGGAAAATAACCGATTGATGTGCAGTGGGATAGCTTTTATCTAACCCAATATACATCATAAATGTGCTGGAAGAAAATTCTTTTTTGGTTAGACTTTTTGTGCGCAGTGATTTTTTTTCTTGCATTAATTCGGTAATCGTATAAGCAAAATCGGTGTTAATTACATAATGATCTGCAGAAATGGTTTCTCCGTTTTTTAGCGTAAAGTTTTGAATGCGATTTTTTTGAAAGGTGAAATGGTCGACCTCGGTGTTTAAATGAATACGACCACCGTTTTCTTGGAGAACCTCGGCCATTGCTTTAAGTATTTGGTTATGGCCGCCAACAGGATGATAAAGGCCATAGTAAAATTCTGAAAAAGGAATAATACTATAAATGCCGGGCGTTGTATACGGGCTCATTCCCATATTACGCACTTGAAAAGAAAAGGCAAGACGTAAATCGGGGTCTGTAAAAAAACGAGATGTTTCATCATTTAAATTTCGACCTAAAGAGAGGCTCGGCAACGCTCGTAACATAGCTGGCCTTACATAATCAAGGAGTGAAGAAAGACTATAATTCATGAGAGGGGCTAAGTATAGCGATTTTTTTGCGCTTTCTTCCATGTATTGTAAATAATTTTCTTCATTATCTGGAAAGTGTTTTTTTAATTCTTCTATCGTTTGGTCTTGATCATGATAGGGTGAGAATGTTTTATTATTACGAAAAAAAAGCTGATAAAGTGGTGCAAGAGGAACGAGTGTTACATAATCTTGTAGGTCACGATTGCAATCCATGAAGAGAGAGGTTAGCGCATGAGGCATTGTTATAGCAGAAGGACCGATATCAAAACGATAATCCCCAAGCTCTAAAAGGCTAGTGCGCCCGCCTATATAGGCGTTTTTTTCATAAATATCAACTTCGTACCCGGCAGAAGAAAGGCGCATTCCAGCAGCTAGTCCTCCCGGTCCGGCGCCGATGATTGCAACTTTTTCTTTTGTCATATTAAATCAGCTCCAGTCTTTTTTTGCATCAAAAAAGCGCATACCGCAAAAGCAAATAACTCTACGGTTTATTGCGCTATTTTTAATCTTCTTTAGAAGAATGAATGATTTTATAATTTTTATGATTGACAACCGTTTTTTCTTCAATTCCCAGTTCATTAAAATTTTCCATATACGTTAAATCGACAATCACTGAGTTTTCATTAATTTTTTCGACGATTCCTGTTAGACCGTCTTTGAATTCAATAATGTCACCAACATGTGCTTTAGCCATTTATCATCACTCCCATACATTTGAGGTGGAAAAAGTATCACATTAAACTCAATTCCAGTCTGCACTAATTTCACAATAATTGCAAACAATACGGTTTTATAAGCGCGTTTTTTAGATTTGATGTGGAAAAATTCACATTATGGTGGTAGAAAAATGTATTAAATCGGGACGGATTGTAGCCCGGAAACCATAGATAAATTGCGTTTTGGTATCAATTCAGCTAAAATGAAAGGGTAACGATTTTTTTACGCCAAAATTCTCAAGAAATGGTTGTAACCAATGCGAAAACATGGTACTCTTTTTAATTGAGGGATAGCCTTTTTGCTGAGAAATCTTTTTGGTGAAAAAGGTCACAATAAATTTCTTTACAAAGGAGAATGTAATTATGGAACAAGCAAGTTTTGTAGTAATTGATGAAACAGGAATTCACGCACGTCCGGCAACTTTATTGGTGCAGGCTGCAAGCAAATACAGCTCTGATATTCAAATTGAATACACAGGCAAAAAAGTAAACCTTAAATCTATTATGGGTGTTATGTCTCTAGGTATTGGCAAAGGTGCTGACATTACTATCCATGCTGAAGGTAGCGACGAAAAAGAAGCTATTGAAGGTTTAACTGAGGTACTTAAGAAAGAAGGCTTGGCTGAATAATGTTAAAAGAGTTGAAAGGGATCGCAGCATCTGATGGGATTGCCATTGCGAAAGCTTATCTGCTCGTTGAACCGGATCTTTCTTTCGGAAAATCTGAAGTGGCTGACGCAGAAAGCGAAGTTAAACGTTTTCAAAGCGCAGTAGATGTTTCTAAAGCTGAACTTTCAAAAATTCGCGAGCAAGCAGCGAAAAGCTTAGGCGAAGATAAAGCACAAATCTTTGACGCACATCTACTTGTTCTTAATGACCCAGAACTTGTTGGACCTATTGAGGAAAGTATTAAATCAACGAAAACAAACGCAGAAGCTGCTTTACAAGAGACTACGGATATGTTTATTTCGATGTTTGAATCGATGGACAATGAATATATGCGTGAACGTGCGGCAGATATTCGTGATGTGAGAAAACGTGTTTTGTCTCACTTACTAGGCGTAACAATTCCAAATCCTGCTTTAATCAATGAGGAAGTGGTTGTCGTAGCTAGCGATTTAACACCTTCTGATACGGCTCAGCTAGACCGTAATTTTGTAAAAGGCTTTGTAACGGATATTGGTGGACGTACATCTCACTCTGCAATTATGGCGCGGTCTCTTGAAATTCCAGCAGTTGTTGGAACAAAAGAAGTAACGAGCGGTACAGCAGAAGGCGAACTAATCATCATTGATGGTTTAGAAGGTAACGTTATTATTAATCCAACTGAAGAACAAGTAGCTCATTACAAAAAAGTTCAATCTGATTTTGCGGCTCAAAAAGCAGAATGGGAAAAACTTAAAAATGAAGAAACTGTTTCTAAAGATGGTAAACATGTGGAACTAGCGGCTAATATTGGAACACCGAATGATTTAGAAGGTGTTGTAGCAAACGGCGGCGAAGCAATCGGCTTATATCGTACTGAATTCTTATACATGGGTCGTGACAACTTCCCAACTGAGGAAGAACAGTATGAAGCTTATAAAGCAGTTCTTGAAGGTATGGACGGAAAATCCGTTGTTGTTCGTACACTTGATATTGGTGGCGATAAAACATTACCTTATTTAGAATTACCTGAAGAGATGAATCCGTTCTTAGGTTTCCGTGCAATTCGTCTTTGCTTTGCAAATGAAGACTTGTTCCGTACACAACTTCGCGCGTTACTTCGTGCGAGTGTACATGGTAAGCTTAAAATTATGTTCCCAATGATTGCAACAGTTGGCGAGTTCCGTCAAGCAAAAGCGATTTTACTTGATGAAAAACAAAAACTAGTAGCAGCTGGAACTGATGTGAATGAAAACATCGAATTAGGTATCATGATTGAAATTCCAGCAGCAGCAGTGCTTGCGGATCAATTCGCTAAAGAAGTTGATTTCTTCTCCATCGGTACAAATGATTTAATTCAGTACACAATGGCTGCGGACCGCATGAACGAACGCGTTTCATATCTTTACCAACCATACAATCCATCTATCTTGCGTTTAGTTAAAAATGTAATTGACGCATCTCATAAAGAAGGTAAATGGACAGGCATGTGCGGCGAGATGGCTGGAGACCAAACAGCGATTCCATTATTACTTGGCTTAGGTCTTGATGAGTTCTCAATGAGTGCTTCAAGTATTTTGAAATCTCGTTCCCTTATCAAACGTCTAGATCAAACTGAAATGGTTAAACTTGCTGATGAAGCTTTAAACAAAGCAACAGCTGAAGAAGTTGTTGAACTTGTTGAGAAGTATACAGCTGAATAAAGTTAAAAAAGCTAGGAATAAAATCCTAGCTTTTTTTGTGTTTAAAATAGAAAGAGAAGTTTGTCCCTAACATTTTATGTTATAATAATTATATCCAATATCTATAGATAAATAGTCGGATGATTAAGACATAAAAAGGGAGCGAAAAAGGTATGCGAAAGTTATTAAACTTGAAATTGAAAAATCTGTTTTTTATCCTAATGGCGGTTTTCTTAACTTTAACCCCACTAGGAAATATGGCACATGCAGCTTCAGATAAAGTATATGTTGGGGCTATAGCAGTTAGTACAATTGAAAAAGATAAGCTAAAATTGCATGCGCAAACAAATTTACCTAAGAAAATGAAATTTTTTGTAAAAATTACAGGGTCAGATGGTTTTGAAAAAAAGGTGAAATTAAAAGTAAAAAAAGATGGCAAGTTAAAGAAAACTGTGAAAAAGTTGCCAAATGGTTCATATAAAATACTTTATCAATCCTATCAACCGAAAAAACAAACAAGCAAAATGAGGGAAATTATAGGGGAAAAGGGTGGTAATTTAAAAGGTGATTTAGTTAACAAGAAAAAAGTTGTGAAATTTACTGAAAATGTACAAGTTTCCTCATCTCTTGTGAAGAGTGACTCTGAAATTGAGGCGGAAGAGAAAGCAGAAAAGGCAAAGCAAGCAGAAGAAGAGGCTAAAAAAGTAGCTGAGGAGAAGGCGGCTAAGGAAAAAAAAGGTAGCTGAAGAAGCAGAAAAAAAAGAAAAAAAGAGGAAGCAGCTAAACGTGAGAAGGAGCGTGCAGCCGAAGAACGTGCGGCGGAAGAACGAAGACAAGCACAGGAAGAACAGCCGCAATCTGAACCAGAGCAGAGTCAAGGGTAAATTAAAGGTAGCTATAATGGGATTTATCATGTTCCAGGAAGTACCTATTATGACCGCACGAAGAATGTAAAAGAGTGGTTTAATACTGTGGAAGAAGCAGAAAAGGCAGGATACAGGGCACCGGAAAGATAAAAATAGCTACATAACCACAAAACCTAGCCAAATCTGGCTAGGTTTTGTGGTAGATTAACAAATTGCGCGTTTGCGTTTTTTTCCGACACGGTCCATTTGAACAGCTTTTTCAATGTAGCTGGATGCAACGGGGACTTTACACGCCGTGTCACCCATGTCCACGTAGACAGTGCCTATTTTTTTAGCAACAGCTTCTGCTTTTTGAAGTAGTGGGGGATAGTAGGTTCCGGTGGCGATGACGAAATTGTTCATGGTGTATCTGACGCCGTTTTTGGCGTTGTGGATGGTTTGTTCGACTTTTTCTAACAAAAGAAGTACTTCGTCTTGATTAATTTCTTCGTTTGGTGCAATGGAAAGATAATTTGCGTAGCAGCTCCAGCCAGTGCTCTCAAACTTTTCGTTTCTTTCATGTATCCAAAAATTAGCGAGTTCTATTGCGTAAGGTGTTTCTGCTGCGAGGCTAGCGACAATAGCTTCGCGAATGCTTTTTGAATTGGCAATTTCGGCCCAGTGAAGTAGCTCGCTTTTGGTGATTTTTTTCGGGTCGGCCGTAAGCCCTGCTAAATATTGGGCGTCGTAGTTACCGGTTTCAAATAGCTCTAAAGATAGATCCGCCGCTTTGACTTTTTTAACAAGTTGCTTTTTCATATCCCCAATTTTTACGCCGAAAAGTGGTTCGTTTACGTCATGGCGTAGTAACGTTTTCTTTGTTTGCTCCGTGCCAAGTTCAGAAAGCTCGGTCATGATTGCGGTAAGATTCATGTCAATTCTCCTTTTGTACGCTTTTCATTAGTATAGCGAATGTTTTTTTTAAAAGCTAGTTTTCTGACATAAAAAAATAGCTTTGTGTAGCGAAATAGAGTTTGAAAAGTTATAATGAATGGGTACACTAAAAAGGGGTTGAAACGATGTATTTTGCTGTTATAGCGGCCATTTTTCTAATGGTTTTTGTAGGACTTTATGTATGGGATAGACGTAGAATTAGCAATGGAATATTTTTAACGATAGGCTTATTTTTCGTTTTATTAACGATTCTTTATGTTGTGCTAACGGTTTCGGATAGGCATGATGTTGTGCGTGTCATCGTCACGGGACTTGCTATTATTCTAATTTTATTAATTCCGTTTTTTTTTCTTTTGGGCTTATTTTTGGACTCATTATGAATGGTCGTACGATGATGAAAAAAGAAGGGAAGCGGCTTGCGAATTTATTGCCGATGTTCGCTGGTTTAGGACTTTTAGGACTATTTATTTGGGGGATTGCGCAAGGGTCATTCATTTCTAGTCCGCCACTTGCGGCTATTTTTGCCGCGATTATTATGATTTTAACGTATTTCATTTTTTTCTTTGTGACCTTCTTAATTTCGAGTTTCGTGTATCAATATAATTTTCCGCGTTACAACCAAGATTTTATCATTGTGCTCGGAAGCGGACTTATCGGTGACAAAGTACCGCCACTTCTTGCGAGCAGACTAGACAAAGCGATTTCCTTTTATACAAAACAGCTTTTAAAAACGGGGAAGCAGGCGACGATTATAGTGTCAGGCGGGCAGGGTGAGAATGAGCTGACGTCTGAGGCGAACGCTATGCGGCTTTATTTGCTTGAAAAAGGGATTCCGGAAGATTATATTTTAATGGAAGACCAGTCTGTAAATACGCTGCAAAATATGCGTTTTTCAAAGGCGAAAATGGACGCGATCTTACCTAAATATAAGAGTATTTTTACAACAAATAATTTTCATTTATTTCGAGCAGGACTTTATGCGAAAAAAGCGGGTTTAAAGAGCCAGGGCATTGGTTCGAAGACGGCCTTTTATTATATGCCAAGCGCTCTCATGCGGGAATTTATAGCGATTGTCATGATGCATAAAAAATTAAATTTAGTTATCGTCGGGCTCATTTTACTGATGTTCTTAGGACTGTTTTTAATTTCATTCTTATAAGGAGGAATTTTTGATGGAAAAAATTGGTTTTATTGGTACTGGTGTCATGGGAAAAAGTATGATTCGAAATTTAATGAACGCCGGTTTTGACTTACATATTTATACGCGTACAAAATCAAAAGCAGACGAACTTATCCGCGAGGGGGCAACTTGGCATGAAAACCCAGCAGAATTAGCTAGTCAAGTTGACGTTTTAATGACCATGGTCGGTTATCCGAGCGATGTTGAGGAATTATATCTATCCGAGGGTGGCTTTTTAGAAACGATGCGCTCTGGTACGCTAGCGATTGATATGACTACATCTTCCCCGGGCTTAGCTGCACAAATTGCGCTGGAAGGAGCTTCTAGTGGCGTTGAAGTATTAGACGCGCCTGTTTCAGGTGGTGACATTGGTGCCAAAAATGGCACACTTAGCATTATGGTCGGTGGAAGTGAGGCGGCGTTTTTGCGCGCTAAGCCAATTTTTGAGGCGCTTGGAGAAAGTATTATCTTGCAAGGAGAGGCTGGTTCTGGTCAGCACACGAAAATGGTCAATCAAATCGCCATTGCATCCAATATGATTGGCGTCACAGAGGCGATTTTTTATGCGGAAAAGGCAGGACTGGACCCGGAACGCGTTTTAAAATCCATTGCAGGCGGGGCTGCAGGCAGTTGGTCGCTTAGCAATTTAATCCCCCGCGTTTTAAAAGATGACTTCACGCCAGGATTTTTCATTAAGCATTTTATTAAAGATATGCGAATTGCTTTAGATGAAGCTAAAAAAATGCAAATTGACTTACCCGGCCTAGCGTTAGCGGAACAGATGTATCAAACGCTTGCTGAGCGTGGGTTAAGTGAATCGGGGACGCAGGCGCTGATTCAATATTACCGCTAAATAAAAGCCCCCAGCGCACGCTGGGGGCTTTTTTTATGGTCATCAAACGTTTTCGCCATACTCTTCAGACATAAACTTGGCCATGCTTTCTGTGGCCGCTGTTAGTGTATTGAGTGAAGCGGCGTAGGATAGGCGGAAGTAGCGGTCTCCTTTTCTGAAAAGGCGTCCCCGGGCACTACGGCCACTTTGGCTACTTTGGCGAGTTTTAAGGCGAAATCATACGCGCTTTCGGTCACGAAATCAGGTAGTTTGACGAAAAAATAAAAGGCGCCGTCAGGTGGGATTACGTGGAAGCCCATTTTGACAAGTCGATCGTGGACGAATCCGGCGCGGGTCTTGTATTCTGAGCGCATTTGGAAAGCATCATTTTTCCCCTTTGTCACGGCTTGAAACGCAGCTTTTTGACTAATCGAAGAAGCGCATGTCACGGTGTATTGATGAATTTTAAGCATTTCTTGAAGTAGTGGTTTTGGCGCCATCAAAAAGCCAATGCGGAAGCCTATCATGGCGTGAGACTTGGAGAGTCCGTTTATGACGATGGTTTGTTCTTTAAGCATAGGCCGAATGGAGGTATGCGGCTTGTCATATGTAAGTTCACTATAAATTTCATCCGCCAAAACGTAGATGCCCGTCCCTTCTAAAACGTGCGCAAGCTCACGAAGTTCAGCCTCAGATAGCGTTACGCCGGTCGGATTGGAGGGGTAGGGTAAAATCAGTGCTTTTGTTTTTTTGGAAAGCGCACTTTTCAACTGCGCGGGGGTTAGCTTAAACGCCGATTCAGTCGTATCAACCTTCACGGGGATGGCGCCCATCAAATGAATAAGCGGTTCATATCCCGGATAAATCGGGTCCGGTAAGATAACTTCATCGCCAGGATTTAAAATGGTTTCAAGGGCAATTGCAATGGCCTCTGTGGCGCCAATTGTGACAATGACTTCCTCACTTGTGAAACCTAATTGATATTTTTCATTAAAGTAATTGGCAGCAGCAGAAACAAGTTCGGGTGTGCCGGCATTGTTTGTATAGTTGGTAAAGTTATCGTTAATCGCGTTAATCGCGGCTTGTTTGACATGTTCTGGTGTATCAAAATCCGGTTCGCCTAATGTTAATTTTAAAATGCCATCAATATCCGAAATTTCACTATTAAAACGGCGAATTCCGCTAATTTTTATGGCACTAAGTTCGGGGCGTATAGGTTTACGCATCGAATCACCCTTTCTCTCTTTTTCTGCTTCATCATACCATATTTTATCTAAAATAGGGACTGCTGCTTTCAAAACCAGACGAGCTTGAATTTTTAGCGGGCACGATGTGGGTGTAAGTTTCAAGGTAGTACTTGGCACGTTTTAAAGAAAGAGAGATTTTAGTAGTTCGCTTTATGGGCACTTGCTTTCCAAGATGAGGCAGCGCTTTTAAATCTGTTTTTGTGGGCGGAATATGAAAGAGGAGGTCACTGCACTGAACGAGCACAAGCGAATGTTGCCGGCAGTTTTTGGGGCGATTTGTGTATTGTAAACCGATTTTTTTAGCATGACCTTCCTGAATTAATTGTTGGATGGCGGCTTGTTTTAATTGATATAAATAAGTTGGATCGAGTGCGGTTTTGCTATGCCGATTGACGATAAAAATGGCTTCTGCAATTTGTTTTATCTTGTCCAAATGAATGCCTCCTTTTTTGTTTAATCTGAAAATTTCAAATTTGTTCCTGAATACACTAAACCTATTATAGCGAAACAATGGATGAACGCCAATGAAAAGTTGAAAAAATCTGATAATATTTTTAATTTTTATTGCAAATTTTACTTTTATGCCGTAAAATGGATTTAATAATGATAATCATTTTCAATTGCGAGTGATTGAAAGGGGTAGCGCACATGACAAAGGCTGGTAAATATGAGGCGTTCTTTTTTCCAACAAAAGAAGGTCTTTTGAAAATACATGCTTACGGGTTTAACCCAACTGGTTCATGGGGTGAAGTCTACGCGACATTAAACGATGATACGATTTGTGTCAAAGGATTTAATCGGCATAAGACGATTATGCGCGCTGTGAAGACAAAACTGGATATGGCAGAAAATCAAAATAATGATTTAAGTTAAACCTAGCTTTTTGAGCTAGGTTTTTTATTTTTAACGGATATGTTTAAAAGTTGGATTTATTCACGTAAATTTGGGTAAAGTTTATGGAAAGAAAATTGCTTTTTCTGAATTTTTACAGATGACTTGCTTAATAGGTGCGATATGCGCTAAAATTTGATAGTATTAATTAATAGTGGTCTTGCGAGTTTGTTTCGCATAGGTGGATTTTTGAGAGGAGAATAAGCTATGTCTCAGTTATTAGGAATTATTCAACGTTTAAACGCGATGCAGGAGGATGAAGCTGCTGAAACGCAAGCACGCCGTTTTGAAAAAGATGGTAAGGTAGTCTGCGAAGTAAAATATTTTCGAGCATCTAATTCGTTTGAAGTCGAAATTTATGAATTAAACAGCAAATATCAATTTGATGATATTGATATGACAGCAATTGAAATTTTTGAAGCACTTCAAGAAAACTAATTGCTAAAGTGATAAACGTGGGTAACTAGAGTGGATTTATCTGTTCTAGTTATTTTTTTGCGCAAAATGCTTGTTGGAAAGAGGAAATTTCTTTTTTTTCTATGATAAAATAATAAGTAGAGCGGTCTATAGATAAATATAGTGATGTTTCATTTGTCTTAAAATTTGGTATATGAAGCGTGAATATGATTGAGAAGAGGGTTCCACGTGATTTCAAATAGATTAGGTTATTTTTTTAAGGATAAACTTGAAGAAAGTATGATTTCTGCTGAGAAAGTGGCACATGTACAATTAGGTAATAATTTAGAACATGCGCTTTTAGTGCTTACAAAATGTGGCTATTCAGTTATTCCAGTCCTAGATTTTGAATTTAAATTACATGGGCTAATTAGCGCAGCTCGTATCACCGATTCAATTTTAGGACTGGAACGAATCGAATATGAAAAGCTTGAAACTTTAAAAGTAGAAGATGCGATGCAAACGGAATTTCCTGTGATTAAAGGAGATATTAATCCGGAACGTGTCGTTAGACTTCTTGTTGATAATCCGTTTTTATGTGTTGTAAATATGGAAAATGAATTCCAAGGAATTATTACGCGAAGAATTATTTTAAAACAGGTGAATCGCTTTATTCATGCACCAGTGGAGGACGAAAAATGATTGTCACAGAATATGAATTACTGGTTTGTCTAGCGGATGAGCTGAATATGCGAAAAAGTGCAGAAAAACTTTTTTTAAGTCAACCTGCTTTATCGCAGCGCCTGCAAACTATCGAAAGTAGATGGAATACGAAAATTTTTATTCGAACGCAAAAAGGCTTGCTTTTGACACCAGAGGGGGAAGCCATCGTAAAACATGCTTTTAGTGTGATTGCGCGCGAACATGAGATTCAGGAGCGTTTAGAAGCTATGGAAGGTGTGGTTCGCGGGACGCTTCGTATCGCTTGCGCTAGTGTAGTGGCTCAAATGTGGTTACCGCGTGTGTTAAAAATGTTTACGGAGAAATATCCGAATGTAACCATTTCTCTTCAAACGGGATGGAGTAGTGAGGTGCACGAACTGCTTGCTGCTGGTTCTGTTCATTTAGGCATCGTACGCGGGAATACACCTTGGAAAAGTGTAAAACGTCATTTATTTACCGAACGATTAATTTTAGTCGATCAAGAAATTCAACATATTGAAGACGTTTTTAAAACAGAGCGCCCGTTTATTCAATTTCGTAGTGATTCCAACTATTATCAAGTGATTCAGGATTATTGGCAACGAAATTTTTCGAAGTTACCCAAACAAGTCATGCTAATGGATCAAATTGAGACATCGAGACAAATGGCGATAAATGGCATTGGTTTTGCTATTTTACCTGAAGTGACACTGAGTCAGGATGTAAATACATTAGTCAACCGGATTCCGCTAACGGAAAAAGACGGCACAGAACTCGGACGAGATACAAATTTACTTACATATGAGCAATCGCTTGAATTACCACAAGTTGCTGCCTTTTTAGAAGTGATAAACGAATTTCTTGAAACAAGTGAGTAGGTATGGCAAACTAAAATTTAAACTAAAGTCTAGTAAGAAGGGGCGTTTCAATATGGAACAAATGGATGCACATCAAATTATTTCTTTTATTCAAAACAGTAAAAAATCAACACCGGTCAAAGTTTATTTGAAAGGTGATTTAGACAAAATATTATTTAATGAGGGGATCCAAACCTTTATTAGTGGAAATGCGGGTACTATTTTTGGGGAATGGGCTGATATTGAGCCACTTCTTAGTGAAAATGCGACCCATATCAAGGATTATGTGATTGAAAATGATCGTCGTAATTCCGCTATTCCAATGCTTGATTTAAAAAATATTAATGCGCGTATTGAGCCAGGTGCTATTATTCGCGATCAAGTAACCATCGGCGACAACGCAGTCATTATGATGGGGGCAAGTATTAATATTGGCTCTGTGATTGGTGACGGGACAATGATTGATATGAATGTTGTACTCGGCGGACGTGCCACCGTTGGGAAAAATTGTCACATTGGAGCTGGTTCCGTTTTAGCGGGCGTCGTTGAACCACCTTCTGCAACACCAGTTATTGTAGAAGATGATGTAGTGATCGGAGCTAACGTGGTCGTTCTTGAAGGCGTTCGAATTGGGGCTGGAGCCGTTGTTGCGGCTGGCGCAATTGTGACAAAAGATGTTGAACCTGGAACGGTTGTCGCGGGAATTCCGGCTCGTGTCTTAAAAGAGCTTGATGCTAAAACAGCCTCTAAAACAGAAATTATGCAAGGCTTACGACAACTTTAAATCAAATGAAAAAGGAGGCGTGTTCATTTGGCACGTCTTCTTCTTTTATAAAAGGAGGGTCTTTCGTGGATCAATTTATTAAGGTGAGACGGGAATTACACCAGATTCCGGAACTTGGTTTTAAAGAGTTTAAAACGCAGAAATATTTACTTGATTATATCGCGCAATTAAATCAGGAATTTTTAACGATTCAAACTTGGCGAACAGGGATTTTTGTTCGAGTCGAAGGACGTATTGGGGCGAAAACAATTGGGTACCGGACGGACATGGATGCCTTGCCGCTAAATGAAAAAACGGGTCTGCCGTTTGCTTCTACACATACAGGTGCCATGCATGCATGCGGTCACGATGTACATATGAGCATCGCGCTTGGATGTTTAACGTATTTTTCGACAGAACAGCCGGCACAAAATCTTGTTTTTATTTTTCAACCGGCCGAGGAAGGGCCTGGCGGGGCTCTGCCCATTTTAGAAAGTGAAGAATTTAAGGCATTTTGGCCAGATGAAATTTATGCTTTACATATTGCACCGGAGTATAAGGTGGGACAAATTGCAACAAGAGAAGGCCTTCTTTTTGCGAACACATCTGAATTGTTTATTACGTTTAAAGGGCGCGCGGGACATGCGGCTTATCCGCATCTTGCAAATGATATGGTCGTTTGTGCAAGCCATTTTGTGACGCAAATGCAGACGATTGTGAGTCGAAATATTGACCCGATGGATGCAGCGGTTATAACGATCGGCCAAGTTTCTGGCGGCGATGCGCAAAATATTATTGCCGAAGTGGCGCATTTAGATGGCACTATTCGGACGGCAAAAAAAGAAACGATGGAACTGATTTGGACACGCTTGAAGCAGCTTGCACGCGGAATGGAAGAGGCGTTTCAGTGTGAAATTACCTTTACAAAAGGGTCCGATTACTGCCAAGTGTATAATCATGCGGAAGAAACAAAGCAACTAGTTTCCTTTTTAGAAAGCGAATTTAGCGGCGCCTTTGTAGAAGCACCGGCTGCTATGACAGGTGAGGATTTTGGCTACTTTCTGGAAGAAATTCCAGGTTGTATGTTCTGGCTCGGGGTGGATTCACCGTACGGGTTGCACCATGCGAAGTTAAATCCACAAGAAGAATCGATTCCGTTTGCCATTTCTGTTTTGACGAAGTTTTTAGCTGAAAAATAAGGGGTTTTTCTTATGATACGTATACTTTTAGCAGATGATAATTCGTTTATTACGGGCGGACTTGAAATTATTTTAAATATGGAGGAAAATTTGGAGGTTGTTGGCACTGCGGAAAATGGGGAAGAGGCCTTTCAATTTTGCTTAGAACATGCGGTTGATGTGGCGCTTGTGGATATTCGAATGCCGGTTTTAGATGGGGTGCTGGCGACGAAGAAAATTACGCAGGAAACAGATACGAAAGTGATTATTTTAACGACTTTTGATGATGATGCGTTTATTTTAGAGGCCATTCAAAACGGGGCGAAGGGCTATTTGCTTAAAAATAATGACCCGAAGAAAATTGTAAATGCGATTCATAGCGTGATGCAGGAGCAAAGTATTATCCAGGCGGAAATTTGGGACAAATTGCGTGCTGTGAACCAGGCGAAAGTGGGGCTGTATGCGGACCTTGATGCGCTTGAGTTAACAGAACGCGAGAAGGATATTGTAAAGGCGGTAGCAAAGGGGCTGTCTAATCGTGAAATTGCGAAACTCCTTTTTATTTCAGAAGGGACGGTGGCAAACAACATTTCGGCTTTACTTGGGAAGCTTGGGCTTTCACACCGAACGCAAATTGCGATTTTGTACTTCACGGGTAGTGGAAACGGGGATGCGGAATGAATACGTATAAAATTCAGATGGACGTTGTTTTTTCCCTTTTCTTGCTTTTATTTGTCTTATCGAAGGATTTAGGCTATTTTATGAATGCCTGTTACTTAATTGCTGTGCTCCTTTATATATCTTTTACGTTACTCAGTTTGATTATTAAACGCGCGCGGATGGTGCTCATTATAGGACTTAGCCTTAGTATTTTGATTTTTGGACTATGGACAATGCCTTTTCTTTTGTATTTATTTCCGTTTGCCTTGTTTTCTCTTTTTTTAACGGGGGAAAAGTTGAGTTTTGCTGTCTACGCTTTATTTGCGGTAGTCGCACTGCCTCCGTTATTTGTGCTCCGCGATTTTAATTCCGCTGCTCTGTATGTATGGGTGGCGATTTTTGCTTTGATTTTTTATATTATTTTAAATCAACAAACCTACACATTAGAGCGAAAAGAGGAAACGAATGAGAAGCTTCGGATTCAGTTGGAAAATGTGAGAGTGAAAATGGATCAATTAGAATCGCATTACATGAAAGAGACGAGTTTGGCGAAATTAGAGGAGAGAAATGCGCTTTCGCACCGAATTCACGATGAGCTCGGGCACTCGCTTTCTGGCGGGCTCATTCAGCTTGAGGCGTGCAAATCGATTTTATATCAAGATATTGATAAGGCGGCGGTGCTTCTTCAAAATGCTATCGAAATTAGTCAGGCGGGTATTGAAGAAATTCGAAAAACATTAAAAGAAACGAAGCCGCCGCAAGAAAGTTTAGGTGTAACGCGGATTAAAAGTGAGTTATCCCAATTCGAAAGCAAATATGCTGTTAAAACGCATTTTTATACAAAGGGAACACTTGATAAAATTTCCCAACCGATGTGGTATGTCTTTTTGCAAAATTTAACAGAAGCGTTAACGAATAGCTTAAAGTATAGCGAGGCTACACGAATTGAAGTCGAACTTGTCGTATTAAATAAAGTTGCACGCTTTATCATCCGTGATAACGGGATTGGGGCGGAGAAATTCTCTAAAAATCTTGGTTTACTTGGTATGGAGGAAAGAGCCGCTAAACTAGGCGGAAATGTCATTTTTCAAGGGGAGGATGGCTTTTCTATTATTACTTTAATCGGAATTTCGTGAGAATCTCATGCGAAGAAGTGAGGAATTGCACTAGGCAAAGTCCTCACTTCTTTTTTATAATAAAGAAAAATAGGAGGTACGTTATGAAAATCGTTGAAATGAAAGAAGTAACAAAAAAATTTGATAAAACCATCGCTGTTGATCGGCTAACTCTTTCAATTGAAAAAGGACAGATTTTTGGCTTGCTCGGTCCAAACGGCGCGGGAAAGAGTACAGCGATTAGTATTTTATGTGGCTTAATCAAAAAAACAAGCGGCGATATTTCCATTTTTGGTGAAACGAGCGAATCAGGTGGGCTAATGATTAAAAGTAAAATAGGCCTTGTTCCCCAAGAAATAGCGCTTTACAATGAACTTTCGGCAGTAGAAAATGTGAAATTTTTCGCGGGACTATATGGATTACGTGGTGCGGAATTAGATCGAGCTGCAAATGAGGCTCTCTCTTTTGTTGGCTTGGCTGATAAAAAAAGAGCACGTCCAGAAACGTTTTCAGGCGGGATGAAACGGCGCTTAAATATCGCTTGTGCTATTGCGCATCGCCCGGAACTTATTATCATGGACGAACCGACTGTAGGAATCGATCCACAATCTAGAAACTATATTTTACGTTCTATTAAACAATTAAACGAAAATGGTGCCACAATCATTTATACAAGTCACTATATGGAAGAAGTCGAAGAAATTTGTGATTACATCGCCATTATTGACAACGGAAAAGTCATTGCAGAAGGCACAGAAGATCAGCTTATCAGCCTAGTGACAGACGTTTTAGAAATGGAAATTATCGTAAGTGAAGACGCAAGTTCCGTAAAAGAGCTTATTACAAATGTATCTGGCGTTCAGGATGTGACGTGGAACGGAACAAACTCACTTCATATCACCTCAAGTAGTGAAGTCAATACGTTAAACGCGATTTTGGCCATTTTACTAGAGCATAAAATAGGTGTTTTAGAAGTTAATCAAGAAAAACTCAATTTAGAAACCGTCTTCTTAAATTTAACAGGACGAAAATTACGAGATTAAAAGGAGGTCAGCAGATGTTATTCCATATTATTAAAAAGCAAGTGAAACTTTTCCTGCGTGATAAAACCTTCTTTATCTTTATGATTATTTTTCCAATTGCCCTCATTTTCGTACTTGGCAGTGTGCTTCAAAATGCTTTTACAGATGATGCCGATTTAGGCAAGATGGACATTGTGTATACACTTCAGGCAGACGCAAACATGAATAAAGCTTTTGACACATTTGCGAATGAAGCAAGCGATAAGAGCGTTAGTTTTAAACAAGTAGATGGGGTTAAAGCGGGTCAGGAGAAAGTGAAAAACGGTGATGCGACAGCGCTTATTGTGGTGAAAACAAATGATTTGAAGGTTATAACCAATAGCCCCGGGACGGTTGAAAAGGCGCGTGTAGACGGCTATATCAATGCTTTCGCCGGACAATATCAACTCGCTATGACTGCCGCAAAAATTAATCCTACGCAAGTGAATACCATCATGGCAGAAAATGCAGTACCCGAAAATGCGATTTCGGTTCAAAAACTTCAAACCGGTGATAATGTATCATCCTTTCAATATTATGCGATTGCACTTATTGGTATGACGATGATGTTTGGCATGATGTCAGGTGTTAATACTTTTCGAATTGAAAAATTAAAGCATACGGACTTACGACTTTTAATTGCCCCCATTCGAAAAGAAGTAGCTATTACGGGGAATTTCATTGGCGAACTGGTAGTTCAGGCGATTTCGCTTATCATACTGATGGCTGTTTCGCAATTTTTCTTTGGTGTTAATTGGGGTAGTGCCACGCTTCTTATTGCGGCCATCTATTTTAGCCTCGCCATTTTTTCCGTCTCATTTGGTATGGCAATTGATGTTTTCACGAATGGAAATGCTGCCGGTGGAGCCGTTTCAAGTATTCTAGTCCAAATATTTGCCTTTTTAGGCGGCGCTTATTTTCCGGGGGTCAGCCCACTCGTTCAAAAATTATCCCCCATTGGTTGGGCCAATATAGGTATCCGCGATATTCTTTATAACGGACAACTAGCTTCAGCAGTTATGCCACTTATGATTAATATTGGCTTTGCGCTTTTATTTATTCTCCTCATGGCGGTTGTTCAAAAACGAAAGGAAGTGTATTAAAATGGCACAAATGGGTTGGATTTTCAAACACAATTGGGATGTGTTAAAAAAATCAAAAGTACGTATTTTTATGATTATCGGCCTCCCAATTTTGAGTATTTTAATTTACTTCTTTTCATACGGAGCTGGAATGAATGACTCAAGTGCATTAAAATTAGGCGTTGTAAATGAAGACAGCGGCACCTATACGAATCAGCTTGTGACTTTTTTAAAAGAAGATAATGCCTCTGTAAAAGAAATTTCAATATAAAAAAGGGAAGGCAGAACTTACTGGCGGTCAGCTAGACGCGCTTATTAGGATGGAAAAAGGGGCGAATGATAGCTTAGCAAATCAAACAGCCGCCCATTTTAAAATTGAATCCATTCAAGGTGAAAATACCATTAATACTGTTAAAATGTTGCTTTCAAATGATATTAATAAACTATTGAAATTGGAAAAATTAGGCGGTGTGGATAAGCTAAATCAAACTGTCAATACGTACGAGTCTTCTAAGTTGCAGGTTGAAAATACGGATTTAAAAGACCATTCGAACATTGAACAGATGATGTCCGCCCAAATTCTTGGCTTCTTATGCATGATGCTGCTCTATGCAGCTGGCAGTCTTGGGGAGCTCATTTTAAAAGAAAAGGAGGAGGGGACGTTTTACCGCTTGATGTCAACGCCGCTCTCGAGCAAAAAATATTTGCTTGGAAACGCCTTGTTCGCCTACGTCGTTGTACTTGTGGAAGTGTTGATTTGCCTCTTTGCGATGCGTTTTGCCTTCCATATCAATCCAGGGGTCGCCTATTTTGATTTATTTATCATCCTTGCGATTTTCTCGCTTATGGCAGTGGTGTTGTCACTTGCATTCGGCTTTATGGCAAGCAGCAGAAAAAGTATATCTGCCTTGCAAACGACAATTTTTACGATTTCTACGCTACTTTCAGGTGCGCTCATTCCAACCACTATCATGCCTGCACTTATGCAAAAAATAGCTGCTTTTATGCCACAATATTGGGTGATGGACGCTGTTTCAAAATTGCAGCAAAATGGTTCCATCGAGAGCTTAGGCTTAAATATTGCAATTTTACTCGGCTATACACTTCTATTCGCTAGTATCGCGAGTTATAAATTTGCAAGAAACGATGAATTACGTTCCTTTGTATGAGAAAAAATCCCAACTGATTTATCTAATCGGTTGGGATTTTTGATTGCGAGTTGGCGAGTTTTTGTATATAATTTAGGGGCAGAAGGATAAAAAAAATTTAGACACAATATGTGAAATTAATCACAAAAAGAGAGGGATTATTATGGCATATCGAAAAACAACATGGAGTTTAGTAATAATTTTATTTGTGACACTTTTTTTGGACTGGTTTGTGATAGAAACAAAAGAGCAGACGGGATGGATGTGGTTATTCGAAAATCCTTTTATTTTTAATGCTCATTTTACTAGCACTTGCTACGCTGATTTTTTCTTTAATAAGTCAAAAAGCTAAGCTTATCACGCTGATTTTTACAGCGCTTTTAGTTATCACACTTTTTTTAATACCCATTCAACGTTTCAACTTTGAATTATTTACCAATATGACTTTTTTCAAAGTAGTTCTTAAAAAATTCATCCAATGGCCCTTTTATCTCGCTTTAGTTGCGAGTATCATTCTCTTAGTTATGACCACACTAAATTTCCGTAAAATAAAGGCTGATCCCCCGCGCTAAAAAAGTTTATAAGCGGGGGATTAGCCTTTAATTTTTTAATGCCTGCACTTTTTCTTCATCTGGGGTGACGAAATAGGTGGTTTGATTATCGTAGATGACGTAGCCAGCTTAGCGCCATTTGGCTTTTTCACATGTTTAATCAGTGTGGCGTCGACTGGAACGGTACTTGATAAACGCGCCTTTGAGAAGTAGGCCGCAATCATGGCCGCTTCCGTAATCGAAACCTCGTCTGGATTCGGATCTTGGATGACAACATGCGAACCAGGTAAATCCTTGACGTGGAACCACAATTCGTTGTTTTTGGCTAGTTTATTCGTCAAATATTCGTTTTGTTTATTATTTTTCCCGACTAAAATCGGTAGGCCACTTGTTGAGGTGTATTTTTCAAGTTTAGGCTGAGCGTTTTTTTGACGGCCATTTTTAGGTTTCTTGTAACGAATGTAACCTTGTTCCGCGAGTTCCTGCCGAATTTCTTCTACATCGCTTGGACTGGCGGTTTCAAGCTGGGCAAGAATACCATCTAAATAGGTAATTTCTTCCTGCGTCAGTGCGATTTGTTCGTTTACGTAAGCCACAGCATTCCGCAGTTTTTGATAGCGCGTAAAGTAATACTGCGCATTTTGAGACGGCGTTTTTCGTGTATCAAGTGGAATCGTGATGTCTGGCAAAGCCTCGTCATAAAAATCTTGCACGGTCACACTTTCCATGCCTTTTTCCATTTTATATAAATTTGCCGTTAATAATTCACCTTTTGTGCGGAATTCATCGGCCTTTTCAGTTTCTAAAAGAGTATGTTCAAGTTTTTCGATTTTTAACACATTACGCGTTCGTTCCGTTGCGAGTTGTCTTTCTAAGTCATGCCCCATCTGATGGACACGGTCACGCCTAGCTTTCCCAATATAAAAAGCATCAAGGAGCTCACTCAACGACGAATAGGTCTTAAAGTTGTCCCGAAATATCAGTGGCATAAAATAATAATCTTCCTTATCTGCGCGCGTGAAAGTATGTGGCACGGCCTTTTCACCTAAAAAACTTGGAATTTCATGTAAACAATCAAAAAAGGCGTTTTGTAAGGAGCTTGTATCTGTTTCATTTGCTCGGCCAACAATTTCGGCAGCAAGAAGCGGACTGAAGCCAGCAAATTCTTTCACAAGACGTTTCGCCGGATTTTCCTCATCCAGAAAAAGGCGCTCGAAATCAGATGCAGAAATAGAAAAAGGATCTTGTTTATCCGCTTTAGGCGGTAAAATGTACGTGGCACCAGGAAGTAGTGTGCGGTAACTATTTTGCGCTGGACTAATATGCTTAATGCAGTCAATAATCGTACCTTTTGCACGGTCCACAAGCGTTAAATTACTGTGGCGCCCCATAATTTCGATATATAGGTCTAAAAAGCGATTTTCACCAATGTCATCCTTCCCGCGAATGCCTAAAACGAGAATACGCTCATTAGGCTCCTGCCTCACTTCTTCAATAATAGCCCCTTCCAAATGTTTGCGTAAAAGCATGCAGAACATCGGCGGATTGGCCGGATTTTCAGGCACATCGGTTGTCCACTGCACACGCGCGTAGCTTGGATGCGCCGAAATGAGTAGCCGTTTATTTTCACGATTCTTTCGGATAAAAAGGATAAGTTCGTGCGGGAACGGTTGATGAATCTTCATGATGCGCCCACTTTCCGCACCTTCTTTAATTTCTTCGGTCATCGATTTTAAAAACATTGCGTCAAAAGCCATTTTTATTCTTCCTTTACTCGTTTGTTATGTACCATTGTATCATAATTTCAAGTTTAACTATGCAAGTAGCCCATGCTTTGCTATAATATTTAGATGAAACGAGGGTAGAGGTGAATAATCTCATGGTGAAAAGCATGACAGGTTTCGGACGCAAAACGAAAGAAAAAGAAGACTTTAAAGTGACTGTTGAGCTAAAAGCAATCAACCATCGTTATTTTGAGACGCTATTTCGCATGCCAAGACAATTTGCATACCTCGAGACAAAACTTAAAAAAAATATGGCGACCATATTAAAGCGCGGCCGCATTGAATGTTTTATTTCATTTGAAGGCGCACAAATTGCCAAGCATAACTTAACGGTGGACTGGGAGCTTGCGGATCATTATTTTCGCTTTTTAAAGCAAGCACAAAAACGTTATGATTTTTCTGAAGAACTGACGATGCAAAATTTTTTAGTAGATCCTGTTTTTTTGGAAGTTCGTGAAAGTGTGGAAGCAGATAGTACACTTGAAACGCTTGTTGTGGAGACGGTTCTTTCGGCCACTAAACGGTTAGATGACATGCGTCTTTTGGAAGGTGCTGAATTAGCCCTTTATTTTAAAACGCATTTAGAGACATTAGAAGCGTGTTTAAAAGAGGTGAAGCAGGCTGTCCCTGAAATGGAAGAAGCCTACCGAAAACGCCTGGAAAGTCGGATGACAAAACTTGCGGGCGCTAAATTTGACGAAAGAGTCGTACTTACGGAACTCGCTTTATTCCTAGAAAAAGCCGATATTAATGAAGAAATTGAACGATTAGATAGCCATTTTAAGCAGTTTTATAGTATACTTACCGATGAGGGAGCGATTGGGCGAAAGCTTGATTTTCTTATTCAAGAGATGAACCGTGAAGTGAATACAATCGGTTCGAAAGCGATGTCGCTCACCATCACAGAAAATGTGGTGGAGATGAAGACGACGCTTGAAAAAATTCGGGAACAAGTTCAAAATGTGGAATGATGAAAGAAATGAGGTAAGGGAATGACGGAAAGAGGCCTTTTAATCGTTCTTTCTGGGCCTAGTGGGGTCGGAAAAGGGACGGTAAGGGAAGCGGTATTTAAAGATCCTGAAACAAAATTCGAATATTCGATTTCGATGACAACGCGAAAACCACGCGAAGGCGAGGTAGACGGTGTAGATTATTATTTTAGAAGTCGGGAAGAGTTTGAAAAAGCGATTTCAGATGGTAAAATGTTAGAGTACGCTGAATACGTAGGAAATTACTACGGAACACCGCTCGATTATGTGGAAGAACGCTTAAATAGCGGCGTTGACATCTTTTTAGAGATTGAAATTCAAGGTGCGATGCAGGTGAAAAAGCGGATGCCAGAAGGTGTTTTTATTTTCCTAACACCGCCAGACCTTGCGGAACTCAAAAGTCGCCTAATCGGCCGTGGAACAGAAACGCTTGATGTTGTGGAGGCGCGAATGAAAACGGCGAAAGAAGAAATCGAAATGATGGCTTCTTATGATTATGCGGTTGTAAATGATGTAGTTCTTGATGCTGTTCGTAAAATTAAAGGCATCGTAGAAACGGAACATTTAAAAACGGAGCGTGTAATTCACCGCTATCAAAATATGTTGGAGGAGATTTAATTATGATGTTATATCCATCAATCGATAATTTACTTTTAAAAATTGATTCAAAATATTCTTTAGTCACAGTGGCGGCGGCTCGTGCGCGCGCTATGCAAGCAGAAAATGATCCGGGAACCCTTCCAACCTATGAGTCTCATAAATATGTTGGAAAAGCACTGGAAGAAGTGTACGCAGGCAATTTAGTTATCGCTAAAGAGGCAGAATAACCAAAAAGAAGCTCTCATTTTGAGAGCTTCTTTTTATTGCGCCGCCACACTGTCCCGCGAGACGAGCGAAACAGGTAAGATTTCTTTGTAGAAAAAGTAATCCGGTGTGTGAATCATTTGAAGCAGGTGATAACAAGCCTTTTCAGCTAGCATGTGAATGGGCTGTTGAATGGTTGTTAAATGCGGTTTGACGATGCTTGTGAATGTAATATTGTCATAACCGATAATCGATAAGTCTCCGGGAATTGTAAGTTTTTGTTTGGCTGCCGCATCGTATAGGCCAATGGCGATTAAATCATTACTACAAAAAACCGCGGTGATGTCCATTTTAAAAACGGTTTCGGCAATTTTTTGCCCACCAACTCTTGTAAGCTCTGTATCCAAGTAATTCGTTTCGAGCTTATGCTTATCCATGATACTTTTAAAGCCTTGGTAGCGCTGTTCGATATTAATATAATGATTTTGGCTGCCGACAAAAAGTGTTTTGGTATGCCCGTTTTCAATCAGATGTTTGGCCGCAAGCTCTCCGCCTGCAAAATCATCAGCATGAATCGAAAAGTTCTCCGCCGAAAAGCGATTATCTAAAATTAGATACGGAATCCGGCGTTCTTTGAGTGATGCAAAAATGGTTGTTTCAAGACTCGTTAAACCACAAATAATAAGGCCATCAACAGCACGTGAAATGAGCTCATTCACGTAACGCTTCTCACGTTCTGATTCTTCAAATGTATTACATAAAAAAGTAATATAACCTGCCTGATTTAATGCTGTTTCAAGTGATTTAGCCAGTTCGGCAAAATAAGGATTGGTAATATCTGGAACGAGGAGACCAATTGTGTTACTTGCTTTTCTAACAAGGCTTCTCGCTGTGAAATTGGGCCGATAATCAAGCTCTTTTATGGCATCTAAAACTTTTCGTTTTGTTTTTGGTGTGATGTGCCCCGCTTTATCATTGACGACCATTGAAACAGTCGCAATAGAGACACCTGCTTTTTTCGCAACATCCTTAATGGTTACTCCCAAAATAGTTCCCTCCGAAAATTAACTTAATACCTTGATTTTAGCAAAAAAGGGGAAGGGACGCTAATATCTTTACTAAAAGCTAAAAATAAACCATAAGGAATACGATTTTGAATTTCTTTTTGCATAAGGAAATTAAATTTTTTTTTGAAAAGTAAGTGTTTCATCGCCGCATTATGCGTTTCAGTCGTTATACCAATATGATGAAAACCATTTTCTGCCGCAAATTGAAAGCTAAAATCAAGCAATTTTTCAGCCAAACCACGATTTTGTTTATAAGGAGCGGTCATCATCCGTTTAATAAAAAGGGTTTTAGGTCGAAATAGCTCATCAAACGCAGTGAAGGTGCCGTCTAAAATAATCGAGAGTGTGGCGACCGCGACCAATTCATTTTCCTCAAATAAACCAAAAAGGGCTTGTTCATGCAAATCAGCACTGATGTGAGTGTTGTTCGGATAATCTTTTGTCCACTGATGGTCAGAAAGTGACTTTTTAACTTCTTGAAGTAGAGAGATGGCCTCGTCATAATCCGCTAAAGTAAGTCGCCTAATCATAACGTTCCATTTCTTTAGAAGACGGGATCGAGGTGTAGGCACCGTATTTTTCAACGACCCGAGCCGCCACTTTAGACGCAATTTGTGCCGCTTCTTCCACACTTCTTTTTTGGGCAATAAAATGGGCAAGCGTGCCAATAAAGCTATCCCCAGCGGCAGTCGAATCTACAGCTGTCGTTTTTACGGCCGGAATCTTCCAAGCATGCTCTTTCGTTACAATCACCGAGCCTTCCGCGCCACAAGTCACAATCACGTTTTGACAGCCTTTTTGAAACAGTTCCCGCATCGCATTTTGTTCCGCGGAGCGAAATATTTCCCCGGTCATCACCTCAAACTCCGTTTCATTCGGAATAAAATAATCCGTCAAATTAAGCAGTTCATCACTACACGTTTTGGCTGGAGCAGGATTTAAAATGGTGATTTTCCCGTGTCGTCTCGCAATCCGAAACGCCTCAAGAATCGCTTCTTCTTGGACTTCAAATTGCGAGACGACGACATCACTTTCCTGGATGGTATGTCCAGCCGCTTTAATATGCGCCGCTGTGAGTTCTAAGTTGGCACCACCATAGGTTAAAATCATATTTTTTCCCGCCGCATCAATTAAAATCCACGCCATTCCAGTAGGGGAATCAAGGATTTGCACATGACGCGCATCGATTTTTTCGTCTTGTAACACCTGATTTAGATGTGCGCCGCCGTCGTCTTTGCCGACTGCGCCAATAAACGCGACATCACTTCCAAGGCGCCGTGCGGTGATTGCTTGGTTAAATCCTTTTCCTCCAGCAGAAAAGCTTAGTTTTTGTCCTTCTAATGTTTCACCGATTTTTGGCAACTCGGGTAAAGACATGGTTGTGTCTGTGTTTAAGCTGCCTACAATACAAATTCTAGTCATAATTCTCCCTCAACTTTTACAAAATAATAAGTGATAGTATCATTACCATGATAATCCCCACGATAACAGGTACGCTCGTCCGTTTAATAATTTCCATTGGGCTTACTTTAATAATACTTGCTACAACCATAATAACAGCTGCAACCGGTGAAATCGAACGAACAAGATTGGCGATAAGTTGCATCGGTAGGGCAAGCAATATGCCATCAATATTCGCACTTGCTGCAATATTCGGTAGCAGGTCGACAGTGGCATAAAACATTGCAAGTCCACCGCCGCTGACAAGCCCAAGTAAAAATGTGGCGCCACTAAAGATAAAGGTTAGCATGGTTCCGGCACTTTCCACATGTTGGACGGACGTTGTGAGCATGTCAATAATACCAATCGCGGACATCCCCTCAGCAAACATAACCCCACCAACGACTAACACCACCACTTGGGTAAAACCTTGGCCCATTCCTTTGAAAAATTCAAATGAGTCATCAAGGGGCTTTTTGAAGGCCTTGTTCCGAAGCATCTCTACGAAAATAGTAATAAAGAATGAAATAAGTGTTAAGATGACCACATCGGCTTTAATGTCACGGAAGAAGATGCCGATAACTACGATAAAAATAAGGGGTAGCATTGGAAAAATCGCATAATATTTAGGTGGTAATATTTTTTCTTCTTGTTGAACTTTTTCTTCGTCAATATCAACAAATGCCTTTTCACCTTGGCGTTTATCCATATATTTTTGCCAGAAATAATGCGCGAAAGCCATGACAATAAGCGTTGGAATGGAAATTATCGCGTGGTTTAAAAAGACATAATCAAATAAGTCGTAGCCGAGCGTCTTAGCGGCAATGACATTATCTGCCCCAAGTGGCGTTGGCATAATGGTCGCAACAGTTGCAATAACACCACCGGCGGTTAAGGCGCTTAAACCGATTTTCTTTAAAACGGGATATAAAATAGCCATTAAAATAACGGCAAGGCTTGAAGCGCTTGGTACGAATAGGCTGAGGATGTTTCCGATGATGAAAACAATAGGGACTAAGACATACTTAGCTTTAATCCGACCGAGCGGTTTTGTAAGTAATGTGACGGCGACATCGTTTGCGCCGAGGTAATTCATATAGGAGGCAAAGCCGAAAAGAGTCATAATGGTGATGCCGACCATGCCGAGTTGATTAATAAAAACGAGTTCAAGTTTTTTAAAGATGTCTAATACGGCGAACCCCGTCGCATCAGCACTTTCAAGGAGTGGCTTCCCGAGTAGGAGTGCCATGGTAAGTAAAACGAGTCCGGCGATGAGTAAAACGATAGCTGGTTGATATTTTTTAATGATAAGATAAAAAACGAAAACGATGATAAGTAATGCGAGAATAATTTCAATCATGTTAGTAAATCCTCCCTATTTTACGCGTGCTAGCGTTTCTAAAAACCATTCTCTAAACCGAGTGACATCAACTGTGAGAGCAACCGAAGCATTGGTGTTTTGATGATATTTCATTTTTAAATCAGCAACCGTCATGCCATTTGCTGGTCCATCGCCTGTTTCAATCGCTACATGTGTTTTTTGAAATGTAAAAATTTCCGGTTCCACAAGCGCTGCAAATGCACATACATCATGCATCTTTAAGCCTGTTTTCATGCTGCCGCCGCGGTAATGGCTGAACAGCTTGCCAAACATTTCGCCCGCGCGATTTAAGGTTTTGATCTGATCGATTTGCTCCTTCATTAGAACGGCGGTACTTGTCACATCAAGACCAATCATTCTGAGCGGGATACCTGCTTTAAACACAATATCCGCAGCTTCCGGATCAGTGAAAATATTGAATTCCGCGGCGGTTGTCGTATTTCCGCGAGCAAGACTGCCCCCCATCAAAATAATTTCAGCGATATTTTCTTTTACCTCCGGGTACATTTTAAACAGCAAAGCAATGTTCGTAAGAGCCGCAATCGGCATAAGCGTTACCTTTTTTTCACTGGCTAAAATGGTCTCGCGGAGTGCTTCTACAGCATGAATAGGTAGCGCGTCCTTTTTTATCTCCCCAAAATCAAATCCGTCCATGCCAGATTCGCCGTGAATATCCGCACAATCCTCAAAGGCTTTAATGAGCGGCTCCGAACATCCTCTTGCAACCGGTACATCTTGGTCGAAATATTGAACGAGTTTTAGCGCATTCGCTGTCGTTTTAGAAACGCTTACATTTCCTGCCACCGTTGTAATGAGCCTTAAATCAACATCCGGATGGAAAAGAGCAAATGAAAGGGCAACTGCATCATCAATGCCAGGGTCAGTGTCAATAATTAATGGGATTTGAGTCATGTTATAACCTCCTAGTTAAACGTTTAATTTAAAATAATAAAAAGAAAGCGCATTCTTTACAAATAAATACTAGCATTAAACCTTTAACTTGTAAATAGGTTTTTTGAAGAAAGTGAATTTTTGTTCAAAGGATAGAAAAATACGATTTCTGGTTCAAATTTTGTAATTTATTTACTGCTTAAATCGAGTGAATTCATTCTGGCTCTAAGCATTTCGGATGTATATTTTGATTGACAACTTGAAATCTTTTTGTTACATTTTTGTTACGAGAACGAAATGGAGGCGTTTTCCTAAAAAGGGATTTTAAAAAAAAGAAAAAGGGGTTTGGACATGAAAAAAATATGGAAAAAGGGACTGCTCAGTTTAATGTCGGCAAGTCTTGTTTTGTCACTTATTCCACCGTACACGGGTTTTGCAGAAGAAGAGGGAGCTTCGCAAAAAGACACGGATAAGGTAGAGGAAAAACGAACTGAGGTAAAGGATGAACGAACAGAAACGGAGATTGTTTACGACAATCATGATGGAAGTTTTACAAAGCAGATTTTTTCAGAGCCGATTCATGTTGAGGTTGATGGTGAGATGGAACGCGTCAATCCAGAGCTGGAGAAGGACAGTGTAACGGAGAAAATTGCACCTAAGCAAACGCAATTAGATATTTGAAATTTTTAAGAAAAAAATTGGAAAACGGAATTTAATTCAAAAGATTAAC
>NZ_ALWW01000003.1 GCF_000344175.1 Listeria fleischmannii subsp. fleischmannii LU2006-1
CACGGAGGGCCAGACCGAACCGTTKGCATTTTCCCTATTGAACATTATGCGTATTTTGAAGAAAAATTTCAAAAAACATTACCAAAAAGCGCTTTTGGGGAAAATTTAATGGTTTCAGGTATGCTAGAAAAAGATGTTTCGATTGGCGATATTTTTCAAATTGGGGAGGCTGTCATTCAAGTGACCGAAGCACGTAACCCGTGCTCGACCATTGCTAAATATAATCATATGCCCGAACTTTATAAAGAAGTGCAGCGAACAGGTTTTACAGGCTATTTATGTCGCACGATTCAGGAAGGGACCATAAAAAAATGGGATGAAGTCACGTTGCTTGAAGCGGACTCGCGCCATGTGACGGTTTCTTATTGTCACGATATGGTTTTACACAGAAAAGGGGAAAAAGCTGATTTTGAGAAAATTATGGCAGTCAAAGCTTTATCTGAACGCTACTACGCGGCCCTGCAAAAAAAATTAAGAGAGATGACAATGTCTATTTTGTCATCTCTCTAACGGCAATCTTCTTGAGAGCAGTCTGATTTTGGCGTGCGACGTTTTGTTTTGCGTAAACTTTGAGTTTTTCTACAAAATGTCTAATTCACTTGCGGCTTCGGCATCTAAAATCACCGTTAGTTGCGGATGAAGCTGAAGAATCGATGCGGGAACGTGGCTATCTACTGGCCCAAAAAAGGCTTTTTTTATAATTGCGGCCTTCTTCCTGCCATTTGCAATAAGAACAATTGATTTCGCCGCCATCACGCTTTTAGGTCCCATTGTTACATAAAAATCAGGGCATTTTGAGGAAGCACCGCCCACTTCCTGAATAAGTACCTCACACATGCCAGGCAGCGCGTCCGCCGAGACACGCGTAGTCATGTCCGTAAACTCTGTAGTACCCGGAAGGTTTCCGCAAAAATGGCCATCTTCTCCAATGCCAAGTAAAATTAAATCAAGACCGCCATCCGCTAGAATCCGCGCATCTTGCTCCGTATAATTTTTCTCATCCAATACATGAATTTGTTTTTCGGAAATAGCAGCAGGATGGAAGAAGAGTTGATTTAAATGCGTCATCGTTACACCAAAACCCTCCTCACCCGCATAAGGAATTTCATCAAAATTATAATAATGAACGTGGTCTAAATAGGGCTTGTTTTTTACCTCTTGCACTAAATACTCATACATTTTGATGGGCGTGTTTCCAGCCGTAATCGCTAAATTCACCCGGTTTTGTTGATACATTTTACCAAGTAATACATTTGCTGCTACACGGCTCATCGCCGCATAATCTTGTTCGACAATTAATTTCATTACTAAAATGCCTCCTTTTTTATACACATACAGTATACATTCTGTAATGCATTTCAGAGCAAGCAAAAAAAGACGAATGAAAAATTTTTCATTCGTCTTTTTTCTTCATGGCTAGATAACTTTCTAAAACAGCGATTTCTTTTTCATCCAGTTCTTCGATTTGATCAATTGCTTTTGTAATATGAGCGATTTTATCAGAACTTGAAAAACGTTTCTTCTTACCACTTGCGTAGCTCATAATTGTACTCGTAATCATACCAATAAAACCAATCCCCACTAACATCATAATGCTTGCTAAAATACGTCCAATCGGCGTGACGGGTATAATATCGCCATAACCCACCGTTGTCGCTGTCACAATCGCCCACCAAAGGGCATCGGGATAATCATGTATTTCAGGTTCAATAAGCACCATCGGAACGGGGATAAAAATCACAAGTAACAAGAAGATCAAAATAAAGCGATTTAATCCGTTCGTTTTGAGAAAATTATAAAGGGGTGTTAAATAACGATTTCCCATTGCAGTTAGACGTAATAGGTGAAATAAACTAACGATACGCGCAGCCCTGAAAAGGCCATATGCTGGAATAATCGCGATTAGTTGGAATGGATGAGTTTTAATATATTTTTTCTTATCCTCTGCCCGAACTAGGCGAGCCACATAATCTAACGTGAAAATCGCCCAAATGACCCAATTTAATAGGATCGTCCAAAAATTATGATAGGGAATTAAGGCAAATGATAATAAAATGAGTACGAGCATAAATAATTCGTAGATGAGTGCTTTTCTTGGGATTTTCACAATGATCATCCTTTCTAAATTAAGTTAAACCATGTTGGGTAAAAAAGTGTAAAAGGCCGTCTTCATCAGGACTGCCTGTTATGTAATCCGCTACTTCTTTTAGTTCAGGCTTAGCATTTCGCATAGCCACTCCGTAATGAACAAATTGTAACATTTCATAGTCATTCATTCCATCTCCAATTGCGATGGTATGCGTCTTATCCATTTGAAGATGCTCGAGTAAAAAGCGAATCGCCGTTTCTTTATTAATGCCACGCAAAACAATTTCGCCACTATTTTCCCCGAAAAGCGGGACAGTTGTATGTAAAATCGTAAATTTATCTTCGTAGGCTTTTTTTACTTTTTCAAAAGGCACATATTCGCTCATAAATGAAATTTTATTGACCGATGTGAGTTCTGAAATAGGCTTTTCAGGTAAAAGTAAGTCAAAAAAGAATTGTAACTCGCGGTCGCGTTTTTGATATTCGTCATCCGTTTTAGTGAGACCTTTAAAAATTTGTTTGCGAATTTCAGGGATACAAGTATCACTTGCAAATAGACCATCATTTGATTCCAAATAGTAGCCGATGCCTTCTTTTTTAAAAAAGTGAACGATGCTTGAAAGGTCTATCATGTCGAATTTTTTATGCAAAAGAAGCTTGCCCTGTTCTTCAATATAGCCCCCGCCAGCCCCGATGAAACCATCAAATTCTATTTTCTTAATATCATCTGTTAGTTCAGCTTTTGACCTTCCTGTACAAAGATACACTTTGTGGCCATTTTGCCGCGCCTTATGAATCGCGATTCCTGCCGATTCCGGAACTTGTCCGTAGTCATTGCAAAGTGTCCCGTCCACATCAATAAAAATAATTTGTTTGTCCATGTCGCTCTCCTTTACTCGTTTGCTCTCGTCTTTTTTATCATAGCATATTTTGGTAAAAAAAAAACGAACCCGAAAAGGTTCGTTTTAACGAATTGCGTAAACGATTTTTTTTGCTCCTTGCACCAAGCATGCAGAGGTAGCAGAAAAGCGCGAATAAAATCGTAATAATCAAGCTATGGAAAAGAGCAACATACAAGTTTACGCCAGTGTAAACCGATAAAATACCCGTCAGCGCCTGAAGAGCCACAAGAATAAGCGCTAAAACCATTCCATATGTAAGAACGCGGTAATGCCTGTAATCACGGAATACAAGCCAAGTAACATAAAGTATCCAAACGACCAGTATAAAGGCCGCGAGTCGGTGCCCGTACTGAACATAATCTTGAATCGAGTCAGGCCAAATAAAACGCCCATCTTGAAACGGCCAAACAGGAACAGCTAAACTAGCACGTTCATGTCGAACGAGTGCCCCTGTATAAACTGCAAAGTATGTATAAATGGTTAAAAAATAAAGATTAAAGCGAAGTTTAGCGCCCATCACGAGATTTCTGGCATCGAATTTACGGTCAAATTCGAAAATAAGTAGCGCTAGTAAGATGATTGCCGCGTAACAAATAATGGAAATACCAAAATGTAATGCCATAATATAAGGATTTTGTCCCCACATAACAGCTGCAGCGCCCATGAAAGCTTGTAAGATTAAAAATAAAACAGCGATAATGGCAAGTGGCTTCGTTTCACGACGATCTTTAATGGTGCGCCAAGCTAAAATAGCTAGGATGATAACGAAAATAGAAGCAAGACCTGTTGTCATTCTATGGGCGACTTCAATGAGTTTCTCTGGTGTGATGTCCGTCAGGCGAACAAGTTGCCCGTTACATAGTGGCCACGAATTTCCACAACCATCTGCTGACCCCGTTTTAGTTACTAAGGCGCCACCAAAAACAACAAAAGTCATGAAAATAATTGTTAAGACGGACCAAATTTTAAGAAATTTATTCATGATTTCTTATTCTCTCCTTTTAGATGAATCTATCAAAAATGCGAGCTTTTACACATTAATTTTATTGTAGCGAATTTTAAATCAGAAGTAAAGAATTCGTGATTTGGCGCTGTTTCACAAACTTTTCTGGAATCTTTGATAATTAATTCACATGGAAATATCTATAAAAATGTTTTATTTATCTAATGTTTTTTTAAATGTGTGAAGCCGATTGATTGACAAAGTATGCCATTATTTCACATAATAGAGGAGTAGATTATTTACGCGCGAAGTAGCACGTCTAAGGGGGGAGACATTTTGGGCAGAATAGAAAATACTGGCGAATTAGCAGATGTAACCAGTAAGTTTACGGTTCGTGATTTCACCGAACTCATTAAAGTAGGCATAGTGAATTCTAATACGATTACAGCATTTACTGGAATGTGGCTCGCATTTCAACTAAATGGGATTTCGTTTATTCAAAACCTAGATATCATGTTTTTTACAATAGTAGGATCAGCGCTCATCGTTGCAGCATCGGGCGCCTTTAATAATGTGATTGACCGCGACATCGACGGAAAAATGGAACGGACAAAAAATCGGCCAACCATGACAGGAAAAATTTCGGGGAAAAAGGCCCTTATTTTAGCTTCTTTGCTGCTCATAATAGGTGTTGGTATGCTCTTTATGACAACTTGGCAGGCTGGAGTTCTTGGGATTTTAGGCGTATTTTTATATGTTGTGGTTTATTCCATGTACGCGAAACGAAAACTAGTAAGCAATACGGTTATTGGTAGTTTTTCAGGCGCTGTACCGCCACTGATTGGGTGGTTTGCGGTAGATCCTTCGTTTAGTTTAATCCCAGTGATGTTATTTCTTGTGATGTTTTGCTGGCAACCGCCGCATTTTTATGCAATTGCCATTAAGCGGAAAGAGGAGTACCGTGCAGCAGGAATTCCAATGTTACCGGTTGTAAAAGGAATTGAACGTACAAAAATCAGTATGGTATTTTGGGTTGTTTTACTAAGTGTCCTACCATTTTTCATGACGGAGCTTGGTATGGTGTATGTCATTTTGGCAACGGCACTTAATATCGGCTGGCTTGTTTTAAGTTTCTACGGATTTAAAATGAAAGACAGCTTAAAATGGTCTCGCCTGATGTTTGTATATTCATTAAACTATATGACGATTTTATTTGTTTCTATGATTGTCATTTCCATTTTCTTATAATAAAATAAATCACGTATTTTTAGCCCGTATTTTTACGGGCTTTTTTCTTTAAAAAATCTTTGAATTCTCCTCATCGTTTTCTCCATTTTGGGTGGTATAGTCAAAAGTAGAATGAAGAAATCGGAGTGAGTGTTATGAAGATAGCAAGTTTTGAACGAATGACACAGCTTATTGCAAGTGGAAAAGAGCTTGAAGCAGAAAAAGAAAGTCAAAATATGATTGATGAAAATCCTTCGCACTATGCCGGTTATTTATGTTTAGCTTACGTTTATTCTAAAACAAGGCGAAAACTTGATTTAGCCGCCAGTTATATCGAGCAGGCTTTACTTTACAATCAAACTATTGTTGAAAACTACTTAGTCGCGATTTCCATATACGAACAATTACATAAAACAAAACGCATACTCGAACTAGCAAGATTTGGCCTGACATTAGATTATACACAAGCCAAATTTTACGAAGCTTTGGCTAAAAATGGGAACTTTAATTTAGCCGAAAAGATTGCCTTATACGAGAAGGCCCTACTTTATAGCCCGAACCAAGTTTCCTATATGGGCATTTTGAGTGAGCTTCTTTTTAAACAAAACCCGCGTGACAAACGAGCGCTTGAACTCCAAAATTTAGCATTCGCCACTAAACCAGACGACATTCCCAATTTATTTCGCTTTGCCAAAATGAGTTATGCCCGTTGTGATTTTGAAAAAGCCTTTCAGCTAGCGGAACGTGCAGTGTGCCTTGCGCCAAATGAAATCCGCTACCAAGAGTTCTATCAAGAGATGAAACTGGTCCAAAATCCTTTTTTCGGCACCTATGAAAAAGCCCGTTTATACACACATTACTTTCCTGCTTGGACCACCATCACCATTTTGCTCGCGTATACCCTGTTCTTTATTTGGGGGCTTGTAACAGTTGGCTATTTGGCCATTGTCATGTGGATTATCCCGCTTAGCATTTTAATTGTAGCATTTTTAGTTCAGGCAGGAGCAGGGGAAGCGAAGACGGTTCAGGCAAAACAAAATCGTTATGTTCGCCTACCCATTGCCATTATCACCTTACTGGCTCTTTTTATTCCAGCTGGTATACAAGTGGTAAGTCTTGCCTCGGATACGTTAAAGGAACAAATCACGGTCCAAAAACAAGTGAGCGAACCAAATGAAGTTTACCATGTGCAACATGATAAAACACCAACTCGGGTAGCGACTACGGTAGAAAATCACCATTTTAACGCGGATTATAACAAGTTAGTTAATCTTCGCGCTCTCGTTCGAGCAGGGGAACAAAATGATGCTGTGCTTGAAAAATATGTAGCAAGTTCATATTTACCTACTTTTAAACAAAAAATAAAAGATGCCAGTAACTACGACAAGTTGATGAATGCTAGATTTTATCAAATGTTAAACTTAGATTCGAGTGAGAAAGCTTATTTAACGCAGGAAAATAATCAGTTTGATTTAATTATCTTATTTAAAGCGGGCAAAATTAGTCACATTTACGGAAATACATGGACGACTGATACGAAAGAAAAACTCGCTATGGAAGGCATGATGCCGCACATTGTTGCGGACGGAAAATATACCGAGTTGAATCAGTAAAGAAGGTGCAAAAAGCATTCTTCTTTTTCGTTTTTAGGCTAGTATTTAATCCGGAAAACCGCTACAATAGAGAAAAGAATGGCAGGAGGCTAAAGCGTGAAATTTATTTTAAGAGTAGTAGTTCTTCTTGTAATCGGCCTCTTTATTTTTTATAATACAGACTTGTTTTTTCAACCACCTGCTGAGAAAAATGAGGCTTCTGAAAAGGTAAGACAAGGGACTATTTTTCCTGAAAGCAAAAAAGCGAGTGAATCAACGGAAAAACTGGCCGATAATGATAGTATGGCAAGTTTTGTGGACCAAGATGTGAGTAAAATAAAAGAAAAATTCGGCAATCCTATTCGTATTGATAAAACGCCTTATGGCTTTGATAATTATGTATATAACCAACCTAATTCAAGCTACATGCTTGTTGGTGTTCGTGACAATAAAGTACAGACGATTTATGCGCTCGGGCAAGATTTAAATTTAGCCCCGTATAAAATCGGTATGTCTGTGGAAAAAGTATTTACAAATGCGAAGTTACAATCGGAAATTTCATTTAATTATCAAAATAACTTTTATCGTTTTGAACTATCGGAAAATGATTTAAATGTGCGCCCTATTGCTAATTTAGGAAGTGGTGTGTATGCGCAACTGAATTTCGATAAGATAGATGGGAAGCTGATAAGCGTTCGGTATTTGAACAAACTTTCATTCATAAAAATGCATCCTTATGAACTCAATTATCAAGGAGACATTTATGAGGAAGACGTTTCGGCGAACTTGTGGAAAGAAATTGATGCGGCGAGTGATAAGCAAGTGCTAGAAATCACCAATGTGTTCCGTGAAAGATACGGGGCTGAGCCGGTTGCGTATGATAATGAAGTGGCTAAAGTGGCCTATGGTCATAGTGTTGATATGGCGAATAATAATTATTTTGACCATGATTCGCCGACTGAGGGAACGCTTTCGGATCGGATGAAAAACGCTTCTGTTCAATATGTAAAAGCGGGCGAAAATATTGCGTATAATTATTTGGATGCGGCGGCCGCTGTTGAAGGTTGGCTAAATTCGCCTGGGCACCGCAAAAATTTATTGGATAAAAGTTATACGTATATGGGCGAGGGGACTTTCCAGAAATACTATACACAAAATTTCATAACAAAATAAAAGACGTAACGAACTTTTACGTGTTATAATAAAATCATTGTTAAATCAAATCGATGCTTGAAGTAAGGGGGAATCAGTTTGTTTGCCACAATGGAAAGTTTAGCGCTCCTTGATTTGTCAGATGAACTATCTGCCATGATTTTAGAATCAGAGGAAAGACACAATTATATCGCTAAAAAACAAGCGTTACAAAACATAGAAACACAAAGCAAAATTAAAGCTTTTGCAAAAATAAAAGAACAGTTTGAAGAAGTCGAACGTTTTGGCAGGTATCATCCTGATTATAAAGAAGTGACTCGTAAAACGCGTCATTTAAAACGCGAATTAGATATGGATGCATCAATTGCAGCCTTTCGCCAAGCAGAAATGGATTTTCAGTCTTTGCTTGATGAAATTAGTTTCATGCTAGCAAGTGCCGTATCGAGTCATATAAAGGTTCCAACAGGGAATCCATTTTTCGAACAAAAATCTGCATGCAGTTCAGGTTGTGGTAGTGGCGGTGGATGCGGCTGCTCAGCTTAACGTGTGACATGCTAAAGGAGCTATATAGATGGAAAATGATAGACAAGCTGTCATCGTTTGGATGAATCATTTGAAGCAAGTACGTTCATTAAAACGCTTTGGAAATGTGCATTATGTATCGCGGAAATTGAAATATGCGGTTTTATATTGTGATATGAATGAATTAGAAGCGATTTCCACTAAAATTGCGCGTTTTAATTATGTGAAACGTGTTGAACCTTCTTTTAGACCGTTTTTAAAAACGGAATATGAGTCGAAGAAAGACATGATGTATGAACGGAAAAATGAGGATGTTCAAATTAGTATTTAATGGTGAGGCAGTGCTCAAGACGGGCACTGCCTTATGTGTCAAATAGAAACGAAAAGGATGTTTAAGATGAGAGTGATTGCGGGAAGTAAAAAAGGACATGCTTTAAAGGCTGTTCCAGGAAAAAGCACGCGACCGACAACAGATAAAATTAAAGAATCGCTCTTCTCGATTATCGGCCCTTTTTTTGATGGGGAAAAAGTACTCGATTTATTTGCAGGAAGCGGCGGTCTTGGTATTGAGTCGCTAAGTCGAGGAGCAGGCGAAGCGGTGTTTATTGATCAGGCGAGTGTTGCGATTAAGACGATTAAGGATAATTTGGCGGCTTGCCATCTAGAAGATCAGGCGTCCGTTTATCGGAACGATGCGATGCGGGCACTCAAAATTTTACAAAAAAATGAAGCTATTTTTGATTTGATCTTTTTAGATCCGCCGTATAAAAAGCAACAGCTTGAGAAAATTTTATTGTTTTTAGACGGCGCAGGCTTAGTGGCTGACGGTGCGCGTGTGGTATGCGAATATGAAAAGGGAGACTTTTTACCGGATGTTTGTGGTCGGTTTAAAAAAATAAAAGAAGCCCATTACGGAATAACGGTTTTGTCTATTTTTGAATTCGAGGGGTGAGTAAAGTGAAAGAAAAAATTGCAGTTTGTCCGGGAACTTTTGACCCTATTACAAATGGCCATTTGGATATTATTGAGCGTGCGGCCAAAACATTTGATGTCATTTTTGTATCGGTTTTAAAAAATGCGAGTAAAAAGCCGCTATTTAGTTTGTCCGAGCGAATACAATTAATCGAAGAGGCAACAAAACATTTACCAAATGTACGTGTAGAGAGCTCAGAAGGCCTTCTTGTTGATTATGCAAAGAAAAAACGGGCAACGGTTGTCATTCGAGGTTTGCGTGCTGTTACGGACTTTGAATATGAACTTCAAATTGCGGCGATGAACCGAACACTTGATGCGGAACTTGAAACTTTCTTTGTGATGACCAATCCGAAATATTCGTTTTTAAGTTCCAGTATGATACGTGAAGTGGCCAGTTACAATGGAGACGTGGCGAATTTAGTACCAAAAAATGTGAACGAGGCATTGCTAGCTAAATATAAAAAATAGAGGTGTAGACATTCATGCGAACGCAGTGGAAAAAAATAGTTGCGATAATTGTTTTATTAGTTGTGATAGCGGGTTTCTTTATCCCAATGCCTTATTACATCACAAAACCTGGTTCTACGGAAAAATTAGAACCGCTTGTTGAAATTGAGGGGCATAAAAGTGAATTAAAAGGCTCGTTAAGTCTTGTGACCATTGCGATGGCGAATGCTAATATTTATACATACGGATTAGCCAAACTACTTCCTTACCAAGAAATTGAAAAAGAAAGTGATGTGCGCTATGAAAATGAGTCGAATGAAGAATACAATGTCCGTCAAATGTATATGATGAATGAGTCTAAAAATAATGCGATTCAAGTGGCCTATAAAGCGGCTAATCAAAAGGTGACGGTGAAGTATGACGGGATATATGTTCTGAGCGTACTCGATAATGTACCAGCTGCAAAGTATTTACACGCAGGGGATTTAATCACAAAAATTGATGGTCATGCCTTTGAATCAAGTGCGGAATTCATTCAATATGTGAAGAGCAAAAAGGTGCATGATGTGGTGACGATTGACTATGTTCATGACAAAAAAGCAGAAACGGCTCAAATTGAGCTAACAACGATTGATAAAAAAGGAACGGTTGGTATTGGCATTACGCTTGTAGATGATGAAAAAGTGACAACAGATCCGAAAATTAAAATTGACTCCGAACAAATAGGTGGGCCATCTGCAGGTCTTATGTTTAGCTTGGAAATCTATAGTCGCTTCCAAAAGGACGACTTAACAAAAGGTTATCCTATTGCTGGAACTGGAACGATTGATCCAAAAGGCAACGTAGGCCGCATTGGTGGTATTAATCAAAAGGTTGTTGCGGCAGATAAGAGCGGTGCTAAATTCTTCTTTGCTCCTGATGATAAAGTGACAGATGAGATGAAAAAGGCAGATCCAACCATAAAATCGAATTACAAAGAAGCGGTCGAAACGGCCAAAGACATTGATACGGACATGAAAATTATTCCTGTTAAAACTTTCCAAGATGCCGTTTCTTATTTGGAAAAATTGCAGCCTAAAAAATAAAAGTGAAAAATAAGTAGGGAGATAAATGACTAGTTGTGTCGTCTATCGCCCTACTGTTTTTTTGTTTGAGAAACGGGAACATATAGGTAAGAGTAGAAATAGGTGAGGGATATGAAATTTAAAAACAGTACGAAAAATAAAATTGGACGTTATTTTCCGAATTATATTGATGCGGAAGGGCTTGATGCGGGGATTTTGGAGACGGAAAACGCTTTTTCAGCTCTTTCCTATAAGCGGCAAATCAATCGGGTGAAGACGTATAAATGGCATACGACTGGAAAATTAGATAATACGTTTATGCGTCCGGCGCTGATTAAAAAAAGGCCGCTTCTTGAGGTGGACTGGCAGCCGCTTCTTTTTGCTGAACTAGGTCGATTGAGAAGTGAGGCGCTTCAAGTTTCGGTGATGGATTTTGGCGCGGTCGCAGACGGGAAAACGGATAGCACGAAAGCTTTTCTTAGAGCGATGGGGCAAGGCGGTCGGAGCGTGAGTATTCCGGAAGGGGAATTTATTATTTCTGGTCTTAAAATCCCGTCCAATACGGAATTAATTGGTGCAGGGACAACTAAAACGTTTTTACGCATGCATGATTTTGCGCCTAAATCGCGCCAGGGGATTCGAAATCGGAATCGCTACTTGGGGAACAGGAGCATTCGATTAGAAGGCTTTACGCTCGATTGGCGCGCGGAGCGTTTTCCTGAAAAAGAAAAAAGTTCGGTTCGAGGTATTCGTTCGAGTGGGATTACGCTTTGCAACGTCAAGTTTGGTCTTGTGCGCAATATTTGTGTGCGAAATGCGGGACTCCACGGTGTTGATGTGACTTCGGCTTATTATAGTTATGCGGGTGACGGAACGACTTCACGTTTTAGGAGCCGCTATGTGTGGATTGATGATGTGGAGGCATATGGTTTTGGCGATGACGGAATTACAACGCATCATAGCGATTACGTTTATATCACACACTCTTTTTTGCATGATCCGAGTGGACGGGCGCATCAAACAGGCTTTTCAAATTCAAATGGCATCGAGGTGGATGATGGTTCGCGGCATGTTGTTTTGCATAATAATTATACAGAAAATTGTTTTGGCGGGGTGGAAATTAAAGCGCATGAAACGAGCTCAGCGGCTTATGATACACAAATTATTGGGCATTATTCCAAGCGTGATAATCGCGCTTATAATTTTCGCCACATCGGACATCACAAAGAAAATGACACGAATACCTTAACTGCCATTGGTATTCGCGCCACTTTTTTAGTTGCTGAGGAGCCGCAAAATACGCCTCTTTATGAGGAGAGTGTGCCGCGCGCGCTTGTTGTGTCGGCCTATCAAAAGGTGGCCATTCACCATTTTTGTACGGTAAGTCAAAGTGAAACGCCAGTTATTGCGATTCAGTATCGGGCTCGTTATGTGGATCTTGCCCACATTTGTTACCGAGGTATAGCTCCGGAAATTAAAACGGGCCAAGGCGTGCATCTTGAACATGTTTCACCAGTAAATGAGTGGTCGCTTTAAGTAATCACTGTCTGGCTGAACTCTACTGCCTTCCATTAGGCTATATAGCTTTGTCGCGCGAACATCATATGCGATAAGTTCCTCTTTAGCTTTTGAAATCGTCGTGACAAGCGGAAGTTCAAGGTCTTTTTTTACTTTGGATAAATAAGCCTGCCCAGTTTGGTTCATGCCTAGGAGGCGGAGATATGGCGACACAGCGTCTTGTTTTTCAAAATGAAGTAAGATTTGCATGGCTGTCCGCTGAACACGAGCGCGACTATAGCGTTTTGTCACAATTTCATTTAAAAAATCTTCAACCTCCTCATGTCTCGCTGCTTTCACGAAACGATTTTCAATTCCTTCTGTTACGCTGTTAATTTTTGAAATAGTTCCCGGGCTATCTGTAAGTAATCGGTAACGTAAAAACGGATAGATTTCAGCAAACGTCATTAAATTTGCAGAACTATTAATGATTTCCTTATAAGCAAAAGAAGGCATATATTTTTTTGCCTGCGTAATATGTCCCTGTAAAAGCATTTTACGAATCGCCGTTGCACTTGTAACAGCCGGTTTTTTAGGGATTGTTTCCGCGTACTGTGTGGTACGTTTTAATGTTTCGATTTGAAGAGGGGCATTCATTTTCTCGTTTGCGAGTGTATAATGAAAACCAAGAATATTGTTAGGAAGTGTAATATCTAAACGATCCCCAATTTTTTCATGTAAGGCTTCGGTTAGTGCTGCCCCGTAACTTAAGGTTTTATTCTCAAGTTTTTCTTTAATAAGAAGCTCAAAATCGTCTTGATTAGCTAGTTTAGCGGCCTCTATAAAGGCTTCTTTACTCCCGTCTTCACTTCCAAAAAAGATGGTTTCAGCTTTTAAATCTGCGAGCATGCGAACTGCTTCTGTTGCAAAAATATCGGCTTGTTGCATGACAAATCGAACAGGAAGCTCAAATACTAAATCGGCTCCGCCAAGTAATGCCATTTTTGTTCGCATCCATTTATCTAGTATGGCGGGCTCGCCGCGTTGTACAAAGGAGCCGCTCATAATGGCGATAATACAGTCCGCATTTGTTTGTTTTCTAGCTTCATTTAAATGATAAAGATGTCCGTTATGAAACGGATTATATTCTACCACAATTCCGGTAGCGCGCATGAAATCACCTTTTCCTTTTTTCTTTTTATTTTAGCATAAAAATGTAAGGTTTGGTGGGGTTTCCTTTTCTTAAAAAGGATTGACAAACGCGCATAGAAAAGCTATAATGATTTTTGTTGCGCCCGAGGTGATGAATGATGAAATGGTCTTTAAGTCAGTTAAAAAAATATCGTGATGGCGAGTTTGAAATCGATGAAACAATCGACTTAACCGAGTTTTTAAAAGAAAATAATCATGACGTCAGAGAAGCTTCACCTGTTCACGTTACCGGAACATTCGAAATAAAGCGCGACGAAGTAATTGCTCATTTAACAATTACAGGCGAGTGGACGTTGCCGTGTGCAAGGACGCTTAAAGACGTTATCTATCCGTATGAAATTAAAACGATAGAAACTTTTGTGAAAAATAAGGATCAAGTTCAAGATGAATCTTGGCATTTAATGGATCAAGATACAGTGGATTTAGTTCCTGTGCTTTGTGAGCTTTTGCTTGTTGAAATTCCTATGCAAGTGTTTAGTGAAGAAACAGATGAGGAAAGTGCTCTTCCTAAAGGAAATGACTGGGAACTTCAAACAGAAGAAACATTTGCTCGTGAAAAAGCAAAAAACGAACCAAAAACGGATCCTCGTCTTGCTGGACTAGCCGATTTTTTTAATGAAAAAAAAGAAGATTAGTTTTGGTAAAGCTGGAATATATCTAAGGGAAACCTTAAGACTAGTTTTAATCTCTAAGGAGGTGTATGGAAATGGCAGTACCTTTTAGAAGAACTTCTAAAACCAAAAAACGCAAACGTCGCACTCATTTCAAATTACAAGTGCCTGGTATGAACGAATGTTCAAACTGTGGTGAAATGAAACTTTCTCACCGTGTATGCCCTGAATGTGGTCATTACGATGGTAAAGAAGTAGTGAACAACTAATCATAGCAAGTGAGACGTACACTTGTTTACTAAAAAAACGACAAGATGCCATGGATCTTGTCGTTTTTTTGCATACATAAAAGAAGAAATAGTGTAAAATAAAGCATGTAACTTGAAAAAAGTGTAGGTGAAGGTAGATGCGAAATATTGGAATCATCGGTGGCGGCTCAATTGGTTTACTTTATGCGGCTCGTTTTGCTGAAGAAGCGAATGTCACGCTGTATGTAAGAAGAAGAGCCCAGATGGAGGATTTACATAAAAACGGACTAATAGACGACAAGCAGGTTTTTTTAGTTAAGTCTTTTTTAAGTAGCTCACTGGAACACGTTAGGGAACAAGATTTGATTTTAATTGCTGTGAAAAGTTATGAGCTCGAACATTTAGTGAGTATGTTAAATCAAATTCCAAGCGATATCCCGCTTTTATTTATCCAAAATGGTCTAAGTCATTTATCTATTTTAGAAAAACTGACGGCAAACCATATTTGGCTAGCGACAACAACCTACGGGGCGATGCGCCTAAATGATTTTACTGTAGAGCAAAAAGGAGCTGGAAAAACTGTTTTTGGAGTTGCAAAAGGGGAGGTCACTTCTGCGCAACTGAATTTCTTACAACAACTACCTGATTTTTCGTTCCAATTTTCTACAGATATCGAAAAAGCGCTATATGAAAAATTATTGATTAACGTAGCTGTTAATCCACTGACTGCCGCTCTAGGTGTAGCAAACGGACAAATTCTTCAAAATGAACACTGGCACAATGCGCTTATTCAAATTATTCACGAAGCTAATCAGGTGCTTAATGTAGAAGAGGCCGTTTCAAAAGTGGAAAGTGTGCTAAAGGCTACAAATGAAAATATATCATCGATGGCTATGGATATAAAAATGGGACGCCAAACGGAAATTGATAGCATCGTTTTACCTGTCATTGAACGGCTAGAAGCATGCAACCAAAGCGCGTCAAAGTTGCGACTTCTTTATGACATTATAAAAGGAAAGGAGCAGCAAAATGTTTAATTGGTTAACGGACATAACATCCATTTTCATCGTACTACCTATAGCTGTCTTCACAGTAGTCGCCTGTTTTATGACTTACGTATTCAAAAGACCGCGATACGCTTTTAAAATAGCTTGCGACTTCTCAACGATTTTTCTTATCATAGCCGTACATTTTTTCATGAAATTGCTATTTGGAAAATCCTTTTTGTTATACATCTTGCTTTTCTTATTTATAATTGGCATTGCGATTATTTTTATGTTCGCGAAACGAGATGGCGAGATACATATAAAAAGAACGATACGCGTTTACTGGCGAATTTGCTTCTTTGTTTTTAGTTTACTTTATATCATCCTTTTTTTAATTGGTCTTATTATGGGGATTGCTCAAATGCTCGGATAGAGGAACCCAAATTTTACGTAGATTATAATAACCATACATCATATCCTCAAGGCCGCGAATTTGAGGGTCAATATGGTGCATTTTATAGCTATAGGCCACATAAAACAGAAAAAAGTTTTCCGTAAGCCACGTGTCAAGCGACATGCGGCTTTTTTCGCGGTCAAAATGAGTTTCGCCAAAACGGATTTCTTCCATAAAATCAGCGACAGTAAGAAGTATAGCTTCACTTAAAAACCTTCTTGGGATTAAATTAGGGTTAGTGAAGAATTCAAAATAGCCAAGTTCAAGGTCAGCGCCTGGTTCTTCATCAAGCCAAATGACAGGGATTATTATTGGTGATTGTTTTTTTACAACGCATTTTTTTGAATTACTTTCTAAAAAACAAGCTTTATTAGGAAAAAATGAAGCTAATTTAATCAAAAGTGGGGACTAGTGGTTTTATCCCCCACTTTGGCACCACTTCGAATTTCAAAGAGGAAATGGCTTAATATCAAGGTTTAATCATCTCTTGTTTTTAAAAGAGATGATTTTTTTGTCTTTTTTTAGGTTTTGGGTGGTACAAAGTGGGGAGATGTGGTAAAGTTGTATGTATGAAAGTGGGGGAAGTCTAATGTTCATGGGAGAATATCAACACAACATTGATATAAAGGGCCGTTTAATCGTGCCAGCTAAGTTCCGTGAACTACTTGGGGACGATTTTGTCATTACCCGTGGACTGGATAAATGCTTATTTGCCTATCCTAGGACGGAATGGTCAAAACTCGAGGAAAAACTTCAAACACTTCCATTAACTAAAAAAGATGCTCGTTCTTTTACACGTTTCTTCTTTTCAGGCGCTTCTGAATGTGAACTTGATAAACAAGGGAGAATTAATATTCCGCAAAACTTAGTTGGTTATGCGGGACTTGAAAAAGAAACGGTTATTATCGGCGTTTCAAATCGTATTGAAATTTGGAGCAAACCGGAATGGGATGCTGTTTTCGAGGAATCAGAAGAATCCTTCTCCGAAATTGCAGAAAATATGATTGGATTCGATATTTAAAAGGAGGGCTACAATGTTTAAACACGAAACGGTCTTACTACATGAAACTGTGGACATGTTAAATATAAAAAAAGATGGTATTTATGTTGATTGCACATTAGGTGGTGCGGGACATTCCACTTATTTGCTCAGTCAACTAGGGGGAAAAGGGCGTTTGATTGCATTTGACCAAGATGTAACAGCGATAGATAACGCGAAAGAGAAGTTACAGGATGCACGAGTGACCTTTATAAAATCGAATTTCAGATTGATTAAAACAGCATTGTTAGAAAATGGGATTACTAAAGTGGATGGCATTTTATATGACTTAGGCGTTTCGTCACCACAACTTGATGTTCGTGAAAGAGGTTTTAGCTATCATCAAGATGCCCCTTTAGATATGCGTATGGATCAATCACAAGAACTGACAGCTCAAATTGTTGTAAATGAGTGGCCATATGAAGATTTAATTCGAATATTTTTCAGATACGGGGAAGAAAAATTCTCTAAACAAATAGCGCGTGAGATTGAGCGCAAGAGGAAAGTGAAGAAAATTGAGACGACACAGGAACTTGTTGACATTATTAAAGATGTTATTCCTGCGCCGGCAAGACGCAAGGGGGGACACCCTGGGAAACGAATTTTTCAGGCGATTCGAATTGCGGTAAATGATGAACTTGGTGCTGTTGAAGATTCATTAAACGACGCATTAACACTGTTAAATACTGGCGGTCGAATTAGTGTCATTACCTTTCACTCTTTAGAGGATCGTATCACAAAACATATTTTCCAAGAGGCGGCAAAGGGACCCGAAATACCGAAAGGCTTACCTGTTATTCCGAAAGAATATGAGCCTGACTTTAAATTAGTGTCACGAAAACCAATTTTACCTAGTGAAGAAGAAGTAGAAACGAATAATCGGGCACGATCAGCTAAACTGCGTGTCATTGAAAAAATTAAGAAGTGAGTGGGAGTTGAAAAATGTGAGTAATGTTGCCTACAAATCCAATTTGGAACCAAAGCGCGTACATAGAGAAGTTGAACAACCGAAAAAAGAAATTTTAAAGCGTGGTCGAATAACGCTTGGAGAAAAGCTAATTGCACTAATTGCTGTTGTAGCGATTGCTATTTTCGCATTTTCTATCATTAGTATTCAGACATCTATCTACAGTGTCAATAAAAGTATTGAAGCGAGCGAGGAAAAGCTACTTAGTCAGCAAAAAACGAACGATGATTTGAAAGTTCAAGTGAATGATTTAGGACGCTATGAACGTATCTTGAAATTGGCAAAAGAAAAAGGCTTAAGTTTAAACGGAGATAACGTAAAGGTAGTGGATGGTAAATGAAACGGCGCAGAGGGAATATGAGGAGGGGCGCACTGGTACTTTTTGTCTTTTTCGCGACGCTCTTCCTTATTCTTACTGGCCGTTTTCTTTATTTGCAAATTACCGGTGAGGCAAACGGAGAACCGCTAGCAGCCGAAGCGGCGAAACAGCATCTGAAAACGGAGAAAATTGAAGCAAAACGTGGATCAATATTAGACCAAAAAGGTGAAGTCATTGCAGAAGACAGTTCAACCTATACACTTTTTGCTGTCGTTTCAGATAAGTTTTCAAAAACATCAAAAGAACCGAATTACGTTGTAGATAAAGATAAAACTGCTGAAGTGCTTGCGAAATACATTTCAATTTCAAAAGCAGACATTTTAGACCGTTTAGATAAAAAAGAGGTTTATCAAGTCGAATTTGGAAAAGCGGGTAAAAATTTATCCGTTGAACTGAAAAATAAAATTGAAAAAGAAAAACTGCCAGGTATTAATTTCACACGTCAAGCCTCTCGCTTTTACCCTAACGGAACTTTTGCCTCGCAACTCATTGGTTTTGCACAGCAAACGGAAGGTGAGAGCGGAGAATCTTCTTTAACTGGTAAGATGGGTCTTGAAAAAAGTTATAACTCCATTTTAACGGGAAAAGATGGTGAAATTAATTATAGTACAGATAAACTAGGTTATATTTTACCAAATGCGAAAAAAAATGTAACAGAAGCAAAAGACGGAAATGATATTACCTTAACCTTAGATAAGAAAATTCAAACGTTTTTAGAAGATACACTGACGACCGTAAACGCTAAATATAAGCCGACAAATATGATGGCGGTTGTTATGAATCCAAAAACAGGCGAAATTTTAGCCATGAGCCAAAGACCCTCTTTTAATCCGACAACACGAGCAGGTTTAAGCTCAGAAAACGCAGGTGTTTGGCAAGATTTACCTGTTGAGTATGCGTATGAACCAGGTTCTGTTATGAAAATTTTCTCACTAGCCTCTGCTATTGATACTGGAGTATATAATCCAAACGGCTACTACCAATCAGGGATTTACCGCGTGGGAGATATCCCAATCCATGACCATAATGGCGGAGCGGGCTGGGGGACAATCACTTACCGCGAAGGCGTTGAGCGTTCCAGTAATGTCGCTTTTGCCACTCTTTTGGATAAAATGGGGACGGATACGTTCGAAAAATATTTAACAAAATTCGGCTTTGGCCAAAAAACAGGTATTCAGCTACCAAATGAAGCCAGCGGAAAAATTTTATACCATTATCCAGTTGAAAAAGTAACCACAGTATTTGGACAAGGAACAACGGTATCCATGATGCAAATGCTTCAAGGCGCTTCAGCTATCGCGAGTGATGGTAAAATGAAACTACCTTATGTGGTTTCAAAAACAACAGATCCAAACACGAATAAAGAAGTCAAAACAGAAACGAAAATAACAGGTGCCCCAATCAGTGCAGAAACAGCGAAGAAAACGCGTAATGAATTAAAAGAAGTTGTGAGCGGGGAACATGGGACAGGGAAACTATATGCTATCCCAGGTTATACAGTGGCAGGTAAAACGGGGACATCGCAAATTGCCGATCCTAAAACAGGAAAATATATGACGGGTAGTAATAATTATATCTTTTCCTTCATGGGAATGGCTCCAGCAGATGATCCGGAGCTAATCATGTATGTGACTATGCAACAACCGCAACTTGAAGGTAGTGAAACTGGCGGGGCAGCAGTTTCGGAAGTGTTTAATCCTGTTATGAAAAATAGTTTGCAATATATGAACATTAAACCTGCTGAAGAAGAGAAAATGGCTAAAGTAGCTGTTCCTAATTATTCAGGAAAATCTGTTCAAGATGCAAAAAAAAGCAATTTCAGAAAGTAAACTAATTCCTGTTGTGGTGGGAAATGGCAAAAAAGTCGTGCAACAAATTCCTCAACAAGCGAACAAGCTCATGGAAGGAGAGCGAGTCATCATCATGACTGATGGCGATATGACAATACCAGATATGACAAATTGGTCGCGGGATGATGCGCAAAAAGTCTCAGAAATCACAGGAATTTCATTTAGCTTTAAAGGAACGGGTTACGTTACGAATCAAAGTGTTTCGGCTGGAACAATTTTAAATGAAGATTCAAATGTTGTGCTGACAATGAAAAAACCGAATGAAATCAGTGCTTTTAATCAAAACAAGGACCAGACAAACCAAGATAAAATCAGACAAGATACAAATATAGAAGAGAACGCAGGAGTAGGCGATTTATTAACACAATAATGATATTGAACCGTGTCTATGGAACGAAATCTCATTCGATAGACACGTGTTCATTTATCCCTATGGAAATGCACCTTGCTTTTTGCTAAGATAGAGAAGGATATTTTTTATCTTAGCAAAGTGCGTGGAAATGTTACTAAAGGAGATGCACATTTTGAAATTAAAAGAGTTATTACGCGTATTGCCGCTTTGTCATACGAATGCGGATTTAGATATGGATATTAAAAAAATTGCTCAAGACAGTCGTGAGGTCACAGCGGGCACGCTTTTCATTTGTATTGACGGGGAAATCGTGGATGGACATAAATTTGCTCAGGTGGCGGAGGAAAACGGGGCTTCAGTGATTCTTGCTGAAAGACCTGTGGATGTTTCGATACCCGTCATTTTAATTCGCGATACTAAACGGGGGATGGCGATTCTTGCCGATCATTTTTATTCCTCTCCAAGTCAAAAAATGCGCATGATTGGAATTACGGGCACAAATGGAAAAACAACAGTAAGTCATTTAATTGAACAAGTACTGAGAAATCAAGGCGAAACTACGGGTTTGGTTGGCACGATGTATATGCGCATTGCAGATGAAACGATAGAGACGAAAAATACAACGCCGGATAGCCTAACTTTACAGCGGGTTTTTTCCAAAATGAATGAAAAAGAAGTGACAACTGCCGTGATGGAAGTATCGAGCCATGCGCTTGTTCAGGGCCGTGTTTACGGAACAGATTATGATGTTGCTGTATTTACAAATTTATCGCAAGATCATCTTGATTATCATAAAACGATGGAAGAATACGCATATGCGAAAAGCTTATTATTTGCTCAACTTGGAAATCGATATTCTAAAAATCATCCAAAAATGGCGATTTTAAATGTAGATGATAAAGCTTCTAAAACGATGAAAAGAGCAACAGCCGCCCACATTATTACATATGGAATTGATCGAAAAGCGGATTTTAGAGCACAAAAAATGGAAATTACAAGTAAAGGGACAACGTTTGAACTGGTTTCACCAGAAGGAACTGAAACGGTTCATATTCAAATGATTGGCAAGTTTAGCGTCTATAATGTTTTAGCCGCAATTGCAACTTGTTATGTTTGTGGGGTTCCGCTTGAGGAGACAATGAAAACCTTGAGCGGGATAAAAGGAGTTAGTGGACGTTTTGAATTAGTGCACGCGGGACAGGATTTTCCTGTTATTGTCGATTATGCGCATACGCCTGACGGATTACTTAACGTTCTAGAAACGATTTCCGAATTTGCCGAAAAACGTATTTTTGTCGTGGTTGGTTGCGGGGGCGATAGAGACAAAGGGAAACGTCCTAAAATGGCTAAAATTGCGGCAGAATATGCTACAAATCCAATTTTCACATCAGATAATCCGCGGACAGAAGAACCGGCTGCGATTATTAATGATATGTTAGAAGGGGTCCAAGGGAAGTCCTATGAAGTACGCGTCAACCGAAAAGAAGCGATTGAGCTTGCTGTAAATTCTGCGGAAAAAGGCGATGTCATTTTAATTGCCGGAAAAGGGCATGAAGATTATCAAATTATCGGTACTGAAAAATATGATTTTGATGACCGTCTAGTTGCGCATGAAGCTATTGAAAAAAAAACAAAAAACTTTAATACAATAAATAACAGTTTAGTGGAAAAAAGATTGGAGAGAAAAAATTGTGTCTTTATATTTTTTAATTACAACATTAGCGGTGGCTTTTATCATAACCGTAGCCTTCGTTCCAGTATTTATCCCGTTTTTAGTTAAGTTGAAATTCGGTCAAAGTATTCGCGAAGAAGGACCGAAGCTTCACGCGAAAAAATCGGGAACACCAACTATGGGAGCCGTTGTCTTTTTGTCAGCGATTATTATTAGCTTCGTGCTAATGTCTCTTATTAGTGACGATTTTACTTCAGCAACATGGCTTATTTTAATTGCTACACTATTGTTTGGGGCACTAGGTTTTCTTGATGATTACATTAAAGTTGTGCAAAAACGTAATTTAGGACTTACATCTAAGCAAAAGTTTTTTGGGCAAATCGCGATTTCGATTTTGTTCTATCTGGTTTATCATTTTAGCGGCTATCCTGACACATTAACCATTCCGTTTACGAGTACAGAAGTGAATATTGGCTGGTTTTTCCTTATATTTGTTTTATTCTGGCTAGTAGGGTTCTCAAACGCCGTCAACTTAACAGACGGGCTAGACGGACTCGTATCAGGACTTTCAAGCATCGCATTCCTTGCTTTTGGTGTCATTGCGATTTATGAAAATCAGACGGAAGTTGCCCTTTTTTGTTTCGCCGTCGTTGGAGGCATGTTAGGTTTTCTTATTTTTAATAAAAACCCAGCGAAAATCTTTATGGGGGATACAGGTTCCCTTGCGCTAGGTGGGGCACTTGCAGCCGTATCGATTCTCCTGAAACACGAATGGTTACTCCTATTAATTGGGATTGTTTTTGTTATTGAAACCGCATCGGTCATGTTACAAGTCGCTTATTTTAAAGCTACAGGAGGGAAACGAATTTTTCGCATGACACCGATTCATCACCATTTTGAACTTGGTGGATGGAAGGAATGGCGAGTGGTTTTAACTTTTTGGGCAGTAGGTTTACTTGCTGGATTAGTAGCCGTTTTGTTAGTAATTTAAATAATTGGCCGCAATTTGCGGCGTTAGGCGTCTCTAAACAGTTGAAAAACTTGTTTTAGTTGACGCTTTCAGTCGTTTTATGCATTTTTAAAAAGTGGGGGATTATCATGAAAAATATTAATATGTACTATCATAAGAAAGTTCTTGTACTTGGATTAGCCCGAAGTGGTGTGAGTGCAGCAAGCATGCTACATAAATTAGGGGCTTTTGTTACGGTTAACGATAAACTTCCTTTTAGTGAAAATCCAGAAGCACAAGGTTTGCTTGAACAAGGCATTAAAGTGATTTGTGGAAGCCATCCAACTGAATTACTCGATGAAGGCTTCGAACTTGTTGTAAAAAATCCAGGGATTCCGTATAACAATCCAATGATAGCGAAAGCAGAACGTTTAAAACTACCCATTATTACAGAAGTAGAATTAGCATATCAAATTTCGGAAGCGCCAATTATTGGCATTACCGGAACAAATGGAAAAACCACGACTACGACCATTATTCATAACATGTTAAATGAAATGAAAAAAAATACATCTTTACTGGCCGGAAATATTGGCTTCCCCGCTTCAGAAGTTGCTGAAAAGGCGACGAGTGAGCAGTACATTACAATGGAACTTTCTTCCTTCCAATTGATGGGGGTTAAGACGTTTCGTCCGCAAATTTCGGTTATAACGAATATCTATGAAGCGCATCTTGACTATCATAAAACGCGCGAGGAATATGTAGCAGCCAAATGGCAAATTCAAAAGAACCAAACGGCGGATGATTTTTTGGTCATCAATTGGGACCAGGAAGAACTCATTCATCTGGCGGAAAAAACGGCGGCTAAGGTCATTCCTTTTTCAACCACACAAAGGCTTATGAAAGGGGCTTACGTCCAAAACGGCAAATTAATGTTTAACGACGAAGAAATTGGCTCTGTAGAGGATATTTTGCTTCCAGGAGAACATAACTTAGAAAATATTCTTGCTTCTATTGCTGTCTCGAAAACGCTGGGTGTTTCAAACGAAGCCATTATGCATGTTTTAGAAACGTTCAAAGGTGTAGAGCATCGGACGCAATTTGTAGGGGAGCTACTTGGACGGAAGTTTTATAACGATTCTAAAGCGACGAATATTTTGGCGACCCAAAGTGCACTGAAAGGATTTAAGCAGCCGGTAGTTTTACTTGCTGGAGGGCTCGATCGCGGAAATGAATTTGACGAGCTAAAACCATTTTTTAGAAACGTTAAAGCAGTTGTGGTCTTTGGGGAAACAGCGGAAAAAATTGCTCGTGTTGCGAAAGAAGTTGAGGTAGAGGTGCATTATGTTCAAGATGTTGAAAGAGCTGTGCCAGTCGCGTTTAAAGTTTCTAAACCGGGTGATATTATTTTACTTTCTCCTGCATGTGCGAGCTGGGATCAATACCGAACATTTGAAGTCCGCGGAAATGCTTATATGAACGCCATTCAAGAGTTGACAGATGAGGTGGAACAATGAAAATCGTATTAAGTGGAGGCGGAACGGGTGGACATGTCTATCCCGCACTTGCCTTTTTAAGAGAATGTAAAAGACAACATCCAGATGCTGAGTTTTTATATATTGGAACCGAAAAAGGTTTAGAATCCGATATTGTTAAGCATGCAGGTATCCCGTTTGAAGCCATTGAGATAACTGGTTTTAAACGTTCACTCTCTTTTGAAAATGTGAAGACTATTACCCGCTTTTTAAAAGGCGTTAAGCGATCAAAAGAGATACTGCGTGACTATCAGCCAGATTGTGTCATTGGCACTGGTGGTTATGTATGTGGCCCCGTTGTTTATGCCGCAGCAAAGCTAGATATTCCAACTATAATTCATGAACAAAATAGTATTGCAGGCCTAACTAATAAATTTTTAAGTCGTTATGCGGATAAAGTCGCGATTTGTTTTGAAGAGGTGAGTGATTCCTTTGCCTCTGAAAAAATTGTATTTACAGGAAATCCTCGCGCCTCAGAAGTTATTCGTACAGATCAACCAGATGTTTTAAAAGAATATAATTTAGATCCCGCTAAAAAAACGGTTCTTGCCTTTGGTGGCAGCCGTGGGGCAAAAGCAATTAATGAGGCTGTTTGGAAAATTTTACCCGAGTGGTGTAACAAAGACTATCAGCTTCTATATGTAACAGGCGAAGTACACTACGATAAAATAAAAGATCAGCTTAAAGACATGAATTTAACTGAAAATATTAGTATTCAGCCTTTTATTTATGATATGCCCGCTGTTTTAAATCATGTCAATTTGGTCATTTCAAGAGCAGGTGCCACGACGCTAGCTGAAATCACAGCACTTGGATTACCAAGTATTTTAATTCCAAGTCCTTATGTTACAGCCAATCATCAGGAAAACAATGCTCGTTCTTTAGAAAGAAATGGCGCGAGTGTTGTGATTACCCAAACAGAATTAGTGGAAGTAGACTTGATGGCTAAAATTGATGCGATTATGTCTGATGAAGCAAAATTAAATAAAATGGCTTATGCGGCAAAAGAATTAGGCGTTAAAGATGCAGCGGATCGATTTGTAAAACTAGTTGAACAACTTATTCGCTAGACAGGAATAGAAAGTTTCGAAAGGAGAGGCGGATATGGCAGAAAACAAAAAAATTGTTTCAATCGAAGACAAAATCCCAGAGCTGAAACGTTATCGCAAGAAAAAACTTATTCGCCACCTTACCATTTTAGTTGGATTTTTTGCAGTTTTAATTCTAGTAACACTTTATTTCTTATCCCCTTTTAGTAAAGTGAATGAAATCTATGTTTCTGGAAATAGGCAGTTAACAGAAAATGAAGTTAGACAGGCAACAGGACTAGACAACACAGATTTTATAGTAGCGGTGAACAATCAAAAAATTAAGAAAAAGCTAGAAAAGCAAGAACTCATTAAAAAAGCAACCGTTGAAAAAAAAAGGACTTCAAAACTTAAAAATTAAGATTGCTGAATATCAAACAGTTGGTTATGTTGAAAAAAAAGGCATGTATTATGATGTTTTAGAGAGTGGTAAGATTTTAAACGATAATGCGCAAAAGTTCCCAATTGGAAATCGCGCTCTTTATGTTGGATTTAAAAATGATGAAACGCTTCATGATATGGTCGAACAAATTAATCAACTACCAGAAGAAGTGGCCAGAGCTATCTCAGAAATTCATTTGGAGCCTAAAAAAAGTGATGCAGAACATGTAACTCTTTATATGAATGACGGAAATCAAGTTTCGGCAACGATTCCTACTTTTGCTGAAAAAATGAGTTTTTATCCATCTTTAGTTGCTCAACTTCAAGAGGGACAAAAAGGTGTTATCAATTTGGAAGTAGGTTCGTATTTCGAAAGTTATTATAAACAAAATGAAGATGTAAAAGCCGCAGAAGAGAAGAAAAAGCAATAAATGTAGGTTTGTTTACGAGCGTTTGTTCGTGTTTATTGTTTTTTTTAATATAAAATCAAAAAAAAGGTTAAAAAATATCCTTTGTGCTTTAATTCAGCCTTTTGTTAGTGTAGACTGTAAATAAGTGAAAGCAAAACCAGATATATATGCAAGATAGAGAAAACAACCCCATAAGGGAAAAAATATATGCATCATTAAAAGGAGGTGCCGATAAGTGGGAGAAAATGAAATTTATGTGAGCCTTGACATTGGTTCATCCAAAATCAAAGTTATTATAGCTGAAATGGCTAATAATCGTCTCAACATTATCGGTGTGGGCGATGTCCCTGCTCAGGGAATCAAAAAAGGAATTATTATTGATATTGACAAGGCAGTAGAATCCAATTAAAAAAGCAATTAGTCAGGCAGAGCGAATGGTTGGTGTTGAAATTTCACAAGTGATTGTTGGTGTTGTCGCTAATCAAGTCTCACTTTTAGAAACAAGAGGCATCGTAGCTGTTAATAGTGATAAGCCTGAAATAACAGCGGAAGATGTCTGGAATGTAATGGATGCAGCACAAGTTGTCCCGTTAAGTGCGGAACGTGAAATTATTAGTTTAATACCTAATCAATTTGTAGTAGACGGTTTTGATGGCATAACTGACCCACGTGGTATGAGTGGCATTCGTCTTGAAATGGAAGGAACTCTAGTTACTGGTTCCAAAACAATCTTACATAATACCTTGCGATGTGTAGAACGCGCAGGCCTTGAAATCACAGAAATTGTCTTGCAACCGCTAGCTGAAGCTGCTATTTCCTTAACGGATGATGACAAAGAATTTGGTACAACATTAATTAATATCGGTGCAGGGACAACCACTGTGAGTGTGTTTGAACAAGGGAAATTAATTTATACTTTCACCCTTCCTGTTGGCGGCGATAACGTCACGAAAGATCTTTCATTAGGACTGAACACTTCTACAGCAAATGCGGAAAAAGTAAAATTAGAGCATGGGTATGCGTTTTATGATGAAGCGTCTGCTGATGAAATTTTTGCGATTGATGTGATTGGTTCGGATCAACCACAGCATTTCACACAAGTTGAAATTGCCGATATGATTGAAGCTCGAATGGAAGAAATTTTTCTTCTAGCTTTAGATGGCTTAAAACAAGCTGGATTTAATCAGTTACCAGGCGGTTTTATTTTAACAGGTGGAGCTAGTGGGATTCCTGGTGCATTGGAACTTGCTGCTAAAACGCTTGGTGGACATGTTCGACTTGCTATGCCGGACTATATCGGGGTACGTGATCCTGCTTATGCGACTTCTGTCGGTTTAATCCAGTATGCATATAATCTTGCAGAGTTCGATGAAAGAGATTTAAGCAATGATTTAGAACCTCAGGGTGACGAGAGTGTGTCACAAACTAGAACTGTTAAGCAATCTAAACCTAAAAAATCAGAAAATGAAAAAGTAACGACAAAAATGAAAAAACTTTTTTTGGAGCATTTTTTGAGTAAGAATATAAGATATGGAAAATCGTGAAACTAGGAGGCAAAAATATGTTAGAGTTTGATACAAATTCTGAGAGCTTAGCAACAATTAAAGTGATTGGTGTTGGCGGTGGCGGTAATAATGCTGTAAATCGCATGATTGAACACGGTGTTCAAGGCGTTGAATTTATTGCCGTTAACACAGATGCTCAAGCACTTAATTTAGCAAAATCAGAAATTAAATTACAAATTGGTACAAAATTAACGCGTGGCCTAGGAGCAGGAGCTGTTCCAGATATCGGTAAAAAAGCGGCAGAAGAAAGTCGCGAAATGATCGAAGAAGCACTAAAAGGCTCAGATATGGTATTTGTAACTGCCGGAATGGGAGGCGGAACAGGAACTGGGGCGGCACCCGTCATTGCACAAATTGCAAAAGAAATGGGCGCTCTTACAGTTGGTGTTGTGACTCGACCGTTTGGTTTTGAAGGACCAAAACGTTCTAAACAAGCTGTGGCTGGAACAGAAGCAATGAAAGAGGCGGTAGACACACTTATCGTCATCCCAAATGATCGCTTGCTACAAATTGTGGATAAAAATACACCAATGCTTGAAGCTTTCCGTGAAGCTGATAATGTTTTACGACAAGGGGTTCAAGGTATTTCGGATTTAATTGCGGTCCCTGGATTAATCAATTTGGACTTTGCAGATGTTAAAACAATTATGACCAACCGCGGTTCTGCATTAATGGGAATTGGTATTGCGACAGGTGAAAACCGTGCAGCAGATGCGGCTAAAAAAGCCATTTCATCGCCACTACTTGAAACATCGATCGACGGAGCAAAAGGTGTATTGATGAATATCACAGGTGGTTCTAATTTAAGTTTATATGAAGTTCAAGAAGCTGCAGAAATTGTTTCCAGTGCTTCTGATCCAGAAGTCAATATGATTTTCGGTTCAGTGATTAACGATGAATTAAAAGATGAATTAATTGTAACAGTCATTGCAACTGGTTTTGACGAATCGAAACAAGCGGAACTAAAAGCAAACAGACGTCCAACAAATCAACAAATCCAAGTGAATCGTCCAAACTACGCAGCAAATGAAACGCAAGAACCAAAACAAGAACCGCAACACGCGGAGCCACAACAACATGCTGAAACAAATAATGGCGATGTGGACGTTCCTGCATTCATTCGTAATAGAAACCGTAGAAGCTAATTCTGTTTTATATCCGCACAAAGCGGGAACTCACTTATAAAGGTGTAGGGAATTATGACGAAAAAAGATAATCTTATTCAAATTGAAAATAATATAGCTAATGCATGTGAAAAAGCCGGTCGTAACAACGATGTTCACCTCATTGCCGTCACAAAGACGATTGATGCAGATGGCATTCGCGAATTATACGATTTAGGTTTACGGAATTTTGGTGAAAACCGGGCGGATGTTTTTTTAGAAAAATATGAAGCTCTAAAAGGTTTGTCTGATATTGTCTGGCATTTTATCGGGTCACTGCAAACACGGAAAGTTCGTGATATTGTGGATAAAGTGGACGCCATTCATTCCGTAGATCGCCCTAGTTTAGCAAAAGAAATTGAAAAACGCGCTACAAAGTTGACCCCGTGTTTTTTACAAATTAATATTTCAGGCGAAGAATCGAAACATGGCTTTACGAAAGAATCAGCTATTCGTTTTTTAAAAGAAGCGGATTTTAAGAATATTGAAATGATTGGTTTAATGACTATGGCACCACTTACAGAAAATGTGGGTGAGTTACATCAAGTATTTCACGAATTAAAGCAGTTGCAGCTAGACATTCAAAAGCTCGGTTTAAACCGTGTACCGTGCAAGGAACTATCGATGGGAATGACTAATGACTACATGATAGCGATAGAAGAAGGTGCTACACATATTCGAGTAGGTAGAGCTTTGGTGAACGAATAATAACGGAGGTGCAAAATCATGGGACTTTCAAACAAATTCAAATCCTTTTTCTTCTTAGATGAAGAAGGGGAAGAATACTACGAAGAACCAACAACAAAAAAAGTACAGGAGCCTGAACCAATGGTGCAAAAAAAGGCAGCAAAAAATAAATTTCGGGCAGTAGAAGAAACAGAGAATAATAAGGTGGTAAGTATGCAAGGAGCACAATTTTCTAGCCAAGTGGTATTAGCAGAACCGCGTGTTTATGCTGAGGCACAAGAGCTTGCGGATTACTTAAAAGAATATAAAACGCTTGTTGTCAACTTGCAACGTATTAGTCATGACCAAGCGATTCGTATTGTTGATTTTCTTAGTGGAACTGTCTATGCTCTTGGTGGAGATATCCAGCGCATCGGAAACAACATTTTCCTATGCACACCTGAAAATGTGGATGTAGATGGCTCTATTTCAGAAATGCTAGAAGAACAAGATTTTATGTAACGAACTAGAGAGGTGGATCCTTTTTTGGAAATGTTTTTATATCAAGTTGTGCAAGTGCTTTTATTCATTATCCGCTATTTGCCAACTTTAATGTTTGTTTACTTCTTGATGAGTTGGTTCCCCGGGGCGCGTGAATCAAAAATTGGCCGTTTATTAGGTAAGATTTTTGAACCTATTTTAGAGCCCTTCAGAAGGATAATACCACCAATTGGTATTTTTGATATCTCATCACTAATTGCATTTATTGCTTTCCAATTTGCAATGTCGGTACTAACGAATTTAATTTATACGTATGTATTACCACTATTATTTTGAAGCTATGCCTAGGCATGGCTTTTTTTGTTCCATTTCATTCCATGGTATAATAAAAACATATACAGCTTCAAAAAGAGGAGAGAACAAAAATGGAAGGGATTTACCAGCATTTTCGAGAGGAAGAATATCCTTTTATCGACCAAATACTCGAAATTACAATGCAAGTCACCGATGAATATACACCCAAATTAACCGATTTTTTAGATCCACGGCAACGCTTTATCGTTCAGACCATAATTGGAGGATACGATAATATTGAAGTGGCATTTTCAGGGGGAACGCCTTTTACAGAAAGAAAGCGAGCACTCATTTACCCCGACTACTATACACCAGAGGATGAAGATTTTAACCTTACCCTCTTTCACATACGCTACCCCGTAAAATTTACTACCCTCTCACATCAAAAAATCTTAGGAACACTTATGTCACTCGGGATAAAAAGGGATATTTTCGGTGATATTGTGAATTTAGGAGACGAGTGGCAGTTTTTTGCAGATGCTGAAATGGAAAACTATATTTTAAATCAGCTAGACAAAATTGGAAAAGTCAATATTATGCTAGAAAAATGGCCGCTTGATGAGGCGCTACAAGTGGAACAAGTTTGGACAGGCGAAATGATTACCGCATCTAGCCTCCGTTTAGATAGCATCATCGCAAATGCACTACATTTGTCGCGCCAAAAAGTAAAACAAATGATTCAAGCCAAACTGGTTAAAGTAAATTGGAAAGTAATAGAAAATCCCGATTTTGAATGCGAAGAAGAAGATATCCTTTCTGTGCGCGGGTATGGCCGAATGAAGCTTATGCAAATTCACGGGCGCACGAAAAAAGATAAAATAAGAATGGATATTGGCTTTTTAAAATAAATAAAAAGAGGTGTGCGAATGAAAAAAATGTTAGGCGATGAACGTCGCAAATCGATTTTAAGCTTTTTAAAGGCATCAGAGGAGCCCATTTCTGGAAGTGAACTAGCTAAACGTACCAATGTTAGCCGTCAAGTCATTGTCCAAGATGTATCACTGCTTCGCGCAACAAATGCACCTATTATTTCAACGCCGCAAGGTTATTTATATGTCCCTGAAAATACGGCGGGGCGACCTAGACGTGTGATTGCTTGTCAACATACAAAACGCGATGCAGAAAAAGAACTTAATACACTTGTAGATTATGGTGTTTCAGTACTGGATGTAATTGTAGAACATCCTATTTATGGTGAAATAACAGGCTCGCTTCATTTAAATAACCGCTTTGATGTGGAGAAGTTTATAAGAAGGCTTGGAGCGACAAATGCGATGATGTTATCCGGGCTTACAAATGGTATTCATCTGCATACAATTGAGGCGGACACAGAAGAACAACTTGATAATGCGATAGAAGCACTCAACCGTCTTGGCATACTTGTGCAATAAATTTTACACAAAACTATGAAAACCGTAGTCTTTATGGTAAAATGTAATTTATATTAGGCTATTTTGATAGAAAAGCCATCTTGAAGCGGAAAACGCAATGTTGTTTTCTATAATTTGCATGGAGGTGTTAGCTATGCCATTATCACCACTGGACATACATAATAAAGAATTTACCCGTGGTTTTAGAGGTTATGATGAAGATGAGGTCAATGATTTCCTTGACCAAATCATCAAAGATTATGAACAAGTCATTAAAGAAAAGAAACGTCTTGAGGATTCGCTTAACAATAATGAGGAGCGACTAGGGCATTTTACCAATATTGAAGAAACTTTAAATAAATCGCTTATTGTTGCTCAAACAGCGGCCGAAGAAGTGAAACAATCAGCTGAAAAAGAAGCGAAACTGATTGTTCGCGAAGCTGAAAAAAACGCGGATCGAATTTTAGCTGACTCTCTATCAAAAGCACGTAAAATTGCGATTGAAATTGAAGATTTAAAACGTCAATCTAAAGTATTCCGTGAACGATTACGTTTACTAGTAGAAGCCCAAATGGATTTAATTCAAAGTGACGATTGGCAACAAATGATGGAGTATGACGTGGATGCCACTGAATTAACATCCATTAAAGAAGTTCAAGATGCAGAATCAGAAGAAAATATTGATTAAATAGATGTGGAAAGAGACAAGTATATTTTTCTAATCCAATAAAAGCGATTCAGTGATGGTGTGAGACTGAAATTGGACGGAAAATGGAAATCACTCTGGAGTCTCCAGTTCTGAATAAAGTAAGAATTGGCGCCGCCAAGCGTTATTGGAACGAGTGGACAAGAATTTTATTTTCTGTCAACAAGGGTGGTAACGCGATAATCTCGTCCCTTTTTCTAGGGAGGGGATTTTTTGTTAGCATTTTTTGGTGCATTAGTTTGTTGACAAGAGACGTGCATGAAATTAGAGGAATAAACGCAATTTTATATACATTAAAAAGTAAAAGGAGCTAAATAACATGGAGTATAAAGATACATTATTAATGCCAAAAACAGCTTTTCCAATGCGAGGAAACTTACCTAATAAGGAACCTGAGTGGCAAGCAAAATGGGAGAGTATGGATTTGTACCATAAAATTCAGGAAAAAAACGCTGGACGTCCAACTTATATTTTGCATGATGGGCCGCCGTATGCGAACGGGGAACTTCATATGGGTCACGCAATGAATAAAACAATTAAGGATATCATTGTGCGCTACAAATCTATGGCTGGCTACCGCTCACCATACGTACCTGGTTGGGATACACATGGCTTGCCGATTGAACAAGCTTTAACCAAAAAAGGTGTTAAGCGTAAAGAAATGACGGTTGCTGAGTTCCGTAAACTTTGTGAGGAATATGCATATAAGCAGGTGGATATCCAGCGCACGGGCTTTAAACGTCTTGGTATTAGCGGTGATTTTGATAATCCTTATATTACACTAAAACCGGAATACGAAGCAGAGCAAATTAAAGTTTTTGGCGAAATGGCTAAAAAAGGCTATATTTATAAAGGAAAAAAACCTGTTTATTGGTCTCCTTCAAGTGAATCCGCATTAGCAGAAGCAGAAATTGAATATCAAGATAAAACATCCGCTTCTATCTATGTTGCTTTTGATGTGACGGACGGGAAAGGCGTTTTAGAAAATGGCACAAAAATCGTCATCTGGACGACTACACCTTGGACGATTCCTGCAAATATGGCCATTACGGTGAACCCAGAGTTAGATTATGCTATCGTCAAAACAAATGGTCAACAATATGTTGTCGCAAGTGCTCTTGTAGATTCTTTAAAAGAAATCCTTGAATGGGCAGATGCTGAGGTTATCAAAACGGTTCGCGGGAAAGAACTGGACCGCGTTGTCGCAAAACACCCATTCTATGACCGCGACTCACTCGTAATTAACGGAGAACATGCAACAGCTGATGCTGGTACCGGAGCTGTTCATACAGCGCCAGGCCACGGGGAAGATGACTTTATTGTTGGTCAAAAATATGAGCTTGAGGTGTTAGCTCCACTTGATTCGCGCGGGGTGTTTACAGATGAGGCACCCGGATTTGAAGGATTATTTTATGACGATGCCAACAAATTAGTGACTGAAAAACTAAAAGAAGTGGGCGCTCTTTTAAAAATGGATTTCATTACACATAGTTATCCGCATGATTGGCGTACGAAAAAGCCTGTTATTTTCCGTGCTACACCGCAGTGGTTTGCTTCGATTAATAAATTCCGAGGTGAACTACTAGAGGCTGTTCAAAATGTGACATGGACACCTTCTTGGGGGGAAACGCGCCTTTATAATATGGTTCGTGACCGCGGAGACTGGGTTATTTCGCGTCAACGTGCATGGGGCGTTCCGCTACCAATTTTCTATGGTGAAAACGGGGAACCCATTATTACAGATGAAACGATTGCGCATATCTCAGATTTATTCCGTGAGCATGGTTCTAATGTTTGGTTTGAGCGGGAAGCTAAAGATTTGTTGCCAGAAGGCTTTACGCATCCGTCTAGTCCAAATGGCGAATTTACGAAAGAAACGGATATTATGGATGTATGGTTTGATTCTGGTTCAAGTCATCAGGCTGTTTTAGCGAGTCGGAAAGAGCTGTCGCGTCCAGCTGACCTATATATGGAAGGTTCGGACCAATATCGTGGTTGGTTTAACTCTTCATTAACAACGGCGGTGGCGATGACTGGTGAAGCACCGTATCGCAACGTGCTTAGCCACGGATTTGCGCTTGATGGTGAAGGTCGGAAAATGAGTAAATCCCTAGGAAATACGATTTTACCAGGTAAAGTAATCAATCAATTGGGTGCGGATATAGTTCGCTTATGGGTTTCTTCCGTTGATTATCAAGCTGATGTACGCATTAGTGATGACATTTTAAAACAAGTATCTGAAGTGTATCGTAAAATCCGTAATACGATGCGTTTCTTACTTGGAAATGTGAGTGACTTTAATCCTGAAACAGATAGAGTAGCTTTTGGTGAACTTCGTGAAGTAGATCAATTTATGCTTGTGAAATTAAATGAACTTGTTCAAAATGTGCGTAATAGCTATGAAAAATTTGAGTTTTCAACGATTTATCACCAAATCAATAATTTCTGTACCGTGATGCTCAGCCAGTTTTATATGGATTTTGCGAAAGACGTTGTTTATATTGAAGCAGCAAATAGTAAAGATCGCCGTGCGATGCAAACCGTCTTTTATGCGGCGGCAACTTCTCTTTCTAAATTATTAGCACCTATTCTTCCACATACAGTAGATGAGGTATGGCTAAATTTAAAAGGAGACGAGGCAACGAGCATTCACTTAGAAGATCTTCCTGAAGTGGAAAATTATGATGATATGGCTGATTTAGTTCAGACGTGGGACGCTTTCCTAGATGTACGCGATGACGTACAAAAAGCGCTTGAAGAAGCAAGAAATGAAAAATTAATTGGGAAATCAATGCTTGCAAAAGTCACGCTTTATGTTGACGCTGAAGGTGAAAAATTATTTAATTCCTTGCAAGGTGATTTTGCCCAACTATTCATTGTTTCTGACTTCGAACTGATTCCAGGTTTAGAAAAAGCAAACGAAAATGCAGTAAAAGGGGAACATGTGGCGGTCGAAGTAACGGTTGCCGAAGGGGAAACATGCGAGCGTTGCCGTGTCGTGAAAAAAGACGTCGGTACGGATCCGAATCATCCAACCCTTTGTAAACGTTGTGCGACAATTGTAACTGAAAATTATTAAGAGGAAAACGGGGGAGAAGGATTACTTCGCTCCCTTTTTCTTCCAAATATGGTACAATGAAAAAAATTGTGCAAGGAGTGTTCGTTCCTGTGAAAATAAACTTTATAAAAGTACATGGCTCCCAAAACGATTTTTTTATTATCGATGAACGGGACCATAATATGGCAAACTGGACAGATGAGATGCGGAGTGAGCTTACATGCTTGATTTGTTCGCGAGACGAAAGTCTTGGCGGAGCTGACGGGATTTTATTTGTTAGCCAAGGACACGCTGATACGGTTGGAAAAATGCGGGTTTTTAATGCGGATGGATCTGAGGCTTCTATGTGCGGAAATGGACTACGAACCGTCGCGCGTTATTTGCTTGAGAAAAATCAACTGGATGAAGCTAAAATTGAGACGATGAAGGCAGATTTGCATGTTCAAAAAAGTGAATCGCTCGGCTACAACATTCCAACGTATCAAGTCGAAATTTCACCCGTTTTGTATGAACTAGAGAGCCTCCCTTTTCATTACGATAAAAAAGAGCTTTTGGATGAAAAAATACCTGAATTTGATGATACGCTTACGTTTTCTGCGCTAGCTGTGCCTAATCCGCACTTAATTACGTTTACGAGTCAGGATGTTTTAGATTCAGACAAACAGGAGAAGCTGGCGCATTATTTAAACGGTCCGAATCCTTATTTTTCAGATGGTGTAAATGTTAGTTTTGTTCGTAAATTAGGTCCCGCGCAAATTTTTGTTCGAACTTATGAACGTGGCGTTGGATTTACAAATGCTTGCGGGACTGCAATGTCGGCCTCTAGTCTGATTAAAAAGCGTATTGACCATGATAAACTGGATGAGGTGCTAGATGTTTATAATGACGGCGGACGCGTTCGTGTAACCGCTGATGAAACGTCTATTCAGCTAATAGGGAATGCTACTTTTACTGCATTTGGAACTTTTGAGCTTCATGAAGATGGTTTTCATGTAGTTGACTTTTCTGAAACAGAGGAACAAAAAAACTATTTGAAGATGGTCCGTGAAGTGGAACAATTTCTAGAGGAAACGAAATAAGGAGAGAATTTATGAATACAAATCGAAAAAAAGCTTTGCCACTGTTAGTTATTGGTGGATTTGCCTTATTACTTTTTTTAATCGAACTAATTAGTGTGGCTTCTGAACAAAGATGGGTCGCAAAATTTGATTTAATGTGGATTGAACGCATTCGGGATGGTCATATCACACCTAGTACAACTCGAATGGTTGAATTTTTAACTCACTTTGGCTCTGCCGAATATATCATTGTGATGACAATTATCGTGGTTCTTGTTCTATTCATTTTACGTAAATTTGTAGTGGGACTTTGGTTCGGCGGAACAGTCTTGCTTTGCGGGGTTGTCCTCAATTTAGTATTTAAACATACGGTGGAACGCGCACGTCCAAATGCTGCTAATTGGTTAATTTCAGAAACAGGCTACAGCTACCCAAGTGGTCATGCTACAGCGACAAGCGTATTTTATGGTTTAGCTGCACTATTTTTAATTTTTACTGTACGACAAATGTGGCTTAAAATTGTTGTAGGGGTAGTCGGTTTATTTATTATTTGTTACATCATGTATTCACGCGTTTATCTAGGCGTGCATTTCCCAACGGATGTATTCGGTGGTTTCCTATTTGGAATGGCCTCCATTTTCCTTTCAACAGGTGTGTATTTCTTAGTACGTAAACCATTGCATGATTTACTTAAAAAGTGGCGTATTAACGATAAAAGTATTACCGAGTAGGAATGACAATACGAAAGTGAAGATTGGCTTCTTTTTAAGCTAAAATCTTCACTTTCTTTTTAAAGTAAAATGAAAAAGGTGAGAATTTTCAAACATGTAAACGCCCAACTTTTTTACTTGCTTTTTATGCAAGAACGATGTAATATAAGTATATTGATAAGAAAATAAGTATGTAGATTTTTTGAAGTAAAAGAGAACTATTCACATGTTATAAAGGGTATTCACCTTATCATATGAATACTTTTTATAATATGTGAATTTTTTTTAAAAAAGCACTCGGTTGTTTGTTGTTTAGCTCGAACCAGTTTGTTTTTTTTGAGAAAGGCCATATTAGTAAATTTTTGGAGGTTTGTGAAATATGCAAACAGGTAAAGTAAAATGGTTCAACAGTGAAAAAGGTTTTGGATTTATCGAAGTTGAAGGCGGAGACGACGTATTCGTACACTTCAGCGCTATCCAAGGCGACGGATTCAAAACTTTAGACGAAGGTCAAGAAGTAGAATTCGAAGTTGTTGAAGGCCAACGTGGCCCACAAGCTGAAAACGTAACTAAATTATAATTTCAGTTTGACCAAACGTACCACGTAAAATTATCTAGCAAATTAACATTTGCTAGATTTTTTTATGCAAAAAAAGGATAAGTTTGAATTTAAAAGAAAACTAGGTTAAGATACAACTATCACGTGTCGAAGGAGTTTTGAATAATGGATATTGCGAAAATGATTGATCATACCGCTTTAAAACCAGAAACTACTAAGGGAGATATTTTAAAGTTAACGGCTGAAGCGAAAGAGTATCGCTTTGCTTCTGTTTGTGTCAACCCAACATGGGTAAAACTTGCTAGTACAGAGCTAGCTGGTACAGGAGTGGATGTTTGTACAGTGATTGGCTTTCCGCTAGGTGCGAATACTACAGCGGTAAAGGCTTTTGAAACGAGTGATGCCATTCAAAACGGTGCAACGGAAGTAGATATGGTCATCAATATCGGAGAATTAAAAGATAAAAATGATGATGTGGTACTTTCTGATATTAAAGCTGTCGTAGAAGCCGCAAAAGGGACACTTGTAAAAGTTATTATTGAGACTTGTTTATTAACAGATGATGAAAAAGTTCGTGCTTGTCAATTAGCTGTAGAGGCGGGAGCAGATTTTGTTAAAACCTCAACTGGATTTTCAACTGGGGGCGCAACAGCTACAGACATAGCTTTAATGCGTAAAACGGTTGGACCAAATATTGGCGTGAAAGCATCTGGCGGTGTTCGTACAAAAGAAGATGTGCTCAAAATGATAGAAGCTGGTGCAACTCGAATTGGTGCAAGTGCTGGAGTCGCTATTGTTTCTGGCGGAGAAAGCACCTCTGATTATTAAAAATGACATTTTTGTTCGTAACAGAAGATACTTGCCTAGGTGAGTATCTTTTTTGGAACTGAAATGGTATGCGTTTACATCATAGGCATTGCAAGGCTTTAGGCTTTAGTGTATGATAAAATGAGGGTTTTTGTAAAGTGGGGGAAAGTATGAGTGTAACGATTCGAGAAATTGCGGAAAAAACAGGTGTTTCCATTACAGCTATTTCGCAAATTTTAAATGGAAAAGGGGAAAGATTCAGCGAAACAACAAAAAATCGTGTCTTAAAAGCAGCAAAAGATATGGCATATAAACCTAATTTTTTTGCCAAAAATATGATTACCAATCATACCAATACAATTGGTATGGTAGTACCAGAAGTGACAGATGCTTTTTTCTCACAAATGGTAAAAGGGGCAGAAGACTATTTAAATCGGCATGACTACATGATCATGCTCTGTAATTCATCCAACGATAAAGAGCGCGAAGACAGGTATGTAGAAGAACTTTTACACCGGGCAGTAGACGGACTTATTATCGCGAGTCCTAACATATTAGCGTCAGAAGTTTTTGAGCGATTGCAAGAGAAAAAGAAGCCATATATTTTACTGGATAGACAGCGAAATGAGCAAAAAGAAGGTAGAATAGCAGTAGATGACTTTGAAGGTGGCTATATGGCGACCAAACATTTACATAAATTAGGACATACGAAAATTGGTATTATTATTTCAGATAACTCTTTTTACAATGTTTTTGAGCGCTATGAAGGTTATTTAGCTTGTATGAAAGAAGCGGGGATAACGGTCTCGAAAGATTGGATTGTGAGTGGGAATCAAACCATGCAAGGTGGCTTTCTGGCGGGAGAAAAGTTGCTTGAAAGTGGCGTCACGGCCGTTTTTGCGACCAATGATTTAATGGCAGTAGGACTATATCGTTTTCTTTTTGATAAAGGGGTAAAAATTCCAGAAGATTTATCTGTCATAGGTTTTGATGATATCGAACTTTCGGAATTTATGGTACCACCACTAACAACAGTTCGTCAGCCAATCTATGAAATTGGTGCCGTTGCCGCCGAATTTCTACTCCGTAAAATTGCATACCCCGAAGAAAAAATGAATAATCGCTTGCTCGATCTTACATTAATTGAACGCGGAAGTACAACAAAGATTTGACAGACATCGGAGGCTTCCAGTATAGTGAAAATATCGAATTGATTTTAATCAAAAGTAAAACGGTTTACTAAAAATGTAACCGATATCAATAAAGGAGTGGTCAGTGTGAGAATGGTCGATATTATTTCAAAAAAAAGAGACGGACACGAACTTACTACCGAGGAAATTAATTTTTTTATCAAAGAATATACAGTAGGGAACATTCCCGATTACCAAGTGAGTGCGCTACTAATGGCGATTTATTTTGAAGACATGACAGATCAAGAACGGGCGGCTATGACAATGGCTATGGTAAATTCAGGCGAAACCATCGATTTATCTGCTATTCATGGGATAAAAGTAGATAAACATTCTACAGGGGGCGTGGGTGATACAACAACACTTGTATTAGCACCACTCGTTGCTGCCCTTGATGTTCCCGTCGCCAAAATGTCTGGACGAGGGTTAGGCCACACAGGGGGGACGATTGATAAACTAGAAGCTGTAAAAGGCTTCCATGTTGAACTAACAAAAGATGATTTTGTAGAACTTGTCAATCGTGATAAAGTGGCTGTAATCGGTCAGTCTGGCAATTTAACACCTGCTGATAAAAAACTTTATGCCCTTCGTGACGTGACCGGAACTGTTGATTCCATACCACTCATTGCAAGCTCGATTATGAGTAAAAAAATCGCTGCAGGCGCTGATGCCATCTGTTTAGATGTAAAAACTGGTGCAGGTGCATTTATGAAAACGGATGAAGAGGCCGAAAATTTAGCAAAAGCAATGGTTCGAATCGGCCATAATGTGGGCAGAAAAACGATGGCCGTTATATCGGATATGTCACAACCACTCGGATATGCAATCGGCAATGCACTAGAAGTAAAAGAAGCCATTGACACGTTAAAAGGAGAAGGTCCAGAAGATTTAACAGAGCTCGTATTAGTTCTAGGAAGTCAGATGGTAGTTTTAGCCAATCAAGCAGAAAATCTTGAAGAGGCACGTGAAAAATTAATCGCTGTCATGAAAAACGGCAAGGCCCTTCAAAAATTCAAGCAGTTTTTAGAAAATCAAGGTGGCGATGGAAGCATTGTAGACGCACCAGAAAAATTACCGCAAGCAAAGTATCAAATTGAAGTCCCTGCTAAAGATGAGGGTTTCGTAAGCGAAATTGTTGCAGATGAAATTGGCATTGCCGCAATGATTCTCGGTGCTGGACGAGCTACAAAAGAAGATGAAATTGATTTAGCCGTTGGACTTATGTTGCGCAAAAAAGTGGGCGATGCTGTAAAAATTGGAGAGCCACTTGTTACTATTTTTAGTAATCGGGAAGATGTAGAAGCTGTCAAAACAAAAATTTATGAAAATATCCGTATATCAGACGAAGCAAAAACACCAACACTGGTGCATAAAATTATAACGGAATAATTAGCCTTAAAAATAAATAAAAACGTACCTTTCTACGTGGAAAAGTACGTTTTTTGGCTTGTCATACTTATCATCAACGTTATTTAGTAGAAAAAATTCTGTCTATTTTGAACAAAAATAAGGTTGCCAATTTCTAGTTGAAACATTTAAAAATAGGAATATACGGTGAAATTTGTATTCAATTATACTAAACTATATATAAAAAATTAAAAAAAAGTAACAAAAAGTTCATAAAAAAGGTGGATTTTTAGATAAACATTTCGTTATCGCTATTTAAAATAATACCGAGATGCTCTAAAATAAGTTTTGGTTATTGAGACAAAACAATCAAAACTGAAGATACTTGAAATTTTAAGAATAGTTGCTTTAAGGGTAATTTCATATCTCTTGAGAGAATAAAAAGGCAACCTTAAATCTGATTAATCTAAAGATTTCGAAAAATCAGTTGGTGTATTTTGGATTAATATAACCATTGAAATGCTTATTTAACCAACTGTTTGAACTCCCGAAAGTTAGTGGAGAAATGTTGTATGATGCTAAAGCCAAATAGTCATATCACTTAGCTATAAAATGAGAGGAGTTAGACAAGTTAATTCAAGAAAATCATTTAGAAATTTTATAAAAAGAAGGCTCTAGATTTTGAAATAGGGAACGAAAAAACTCAAATTTAATTAAAAGGAGAAATTCAAGTGTCAAATAAAAAATTTAAAAAAAATTGCGAGCGGTGTTTTAACTGCCACTATTATTGCTTCAGCCATTACAACAAGTATGCCATTTAATGTTTTAACAGCAAAGGCGGTAGAAGAAAGTGTTAATACTTCATCAGAAGGAGTAACTTCTGGTAATTTGTTTAACAACCATGGTTTTGTTGGAAGTGAAGGTACTCTTCCTGGTTGGAATGTTAGTTGGACTGCAGATGAACGACAAACTGCTTATTTGAAGGATTATAAATTCTATGATATGTCTGGTCAGTATTTAGAGAATTATGTGACTCCTCAAAGTGATCAAAGTCTGGATCTTACCCATAAACGAGTTACAGATAATGGTCATATCGCTTATCTTAGACAAAATATAAATGTCATTCCTGGACATCGATATGCTTTGTCTATCGATTACAAGTATGTTTCAGGAGCAGCATTGGAAAAGGTTCAATTCCGTACAATTGATAGGAGAACTAATGCTGCACTTTCGGACAGTAGTTGGCTTTCAGCTGATAATCCGGTTGCTAAAACGTATACATCGACGGTTACTGCGTCATCTAATTCGTTGAGAGTAGAACTCAAGGTAATTGGCTTTAATGATGCGATTGGAGTAGAAGGGACTGTTAACTTTAGTAATGTATCAATAGTGGACTTAGATGCGACAGATATCTCGATTGGTGCTATCAATACTAAGAGTACAGCCGTAACTGGTTCGGCTACGCCAAATGCGAAAATAGATGTTTTTGCAGGTGAAGAAAAAATTGGATCTGGTACAACAAACGAAGCAGGTGAGTATACCATTTCTATCCCTCAGCAAGCTAAAGATACAGTCATCACAGCGAAAGATGACACAAGCAAGCTATCAAAGACAACAACAGTGGCACAAGGGATCAGTCAAACCACTATCGATCATCTAGAAGCGACAAGCACTGTTATTAGTGGGAAAGCAGAGCCAAATGCCAATGTGGAGGTAAGAAACAGTGAAGGTACGCTGATTGCGTCTGGGCAAGCAAATGCTAGCGGGGCATATAGTTTCCCTATTGCACGACAAGAATTTGATGATACTATTACAGTAACAGCCACTTTCGAAGGGCAAACTTCAACAGCAAGTGCAAAGGTACAAGATACCACAACACCAAGTAAGCCTTCGCTAAATCCAGTAACCGATCATGATACAAGCATTTCGGGCACAGGAACCCCTGGTGATAGAATTCAAATTACAATTGGCGGTCAAACATATACAGGCACCATTGATGCAGCAGGTAATTTCTCAATTGTTGTTCCTAAAATACCAGGTGGTACTACTATTAGTGTAGTCGAAGTCAACTCAAACAATCAGAATAGAAGTACTCCTACGGAAGTATCTGTGCGCGATACGACTTTAGCTGAACCTAGTATTGCTTCCATTAAAGCAGGCGATACAACGGTTATGGTGACAGGGGAACCAGGTGCTACTGTGAGTTTAACAACTCCTAGTGGAGAGAGCATAACGAGAACGGCAGATGCGACAGGAAAAGCAAGCTTTACAATTAATCCAGCAAAAGCAGGGGATAGCTTTACTGCGACTCAAACTGGTGCAAATGGCAAAGCGAGTCCAGCTTCTACCGTTAATGTAACAGCAGTTGTAACAGCCGGAACGATTACAACAAAAGACTTCACACTCGGAAAAGATAGAAATATTGAAGGAACATACACAGGGGATGTGAAATCCTTCCGCGTGACGATTGATGGAACAACCTATCGAGGAGGAACTATTAATGCATCTAACAAAACCTATGCTTTCTATGCGTTAGATAAAATTTCTAAAACAGGCACATTCACGATTGAAGGTTTAGATGCCAGCGGGAAAGTATTAAATACCAAAACAGGGACGATTGTTAGCACACCTGGAACAGGAACCGTTGCAGCAAATGCCTTTACGATTCACCGTGATATAACAGTTACAGGAACAGTAACGGGTGATGTCAAATCCCTTGGTTTAGTATATGATGGAAAGGAATATCGCGGTGGGACATTGAATAGTAACGGGACTTACTCCTTTTATGCTTTAAATACAATCACAGATAAAACGAAATCTGCCGTTATGTACGGATATGACCGTTTTGGCAACCGTATTGCAACTTCCACACTGACTTTGCGTGATGCACATGATATAGGTACAGGAACCGTTGCGGCAAATCCTTTTGTTATTGACCGGGATAAGACTATTACTGGACAATATACAGGCGATGTGAAGTCCTTTAGTGTAACAGTCGGAGGCGTGGAATATCGCGGTGGCACACTGAATTCAGATGGAACATTTTCTTTCTATGCATGGGATAAAATCAAAAATACAACTGATCCGGTTGTGATGTATGGACTTGATAAAAATGGTAACCGTATTAGCACAACATCTATCCGTGTAACAAAAGCAAGTGCACCTCTTACAAAAGGAAATGTAACAGCTGATGTATTTACAGTTGGAGAAGATAAATTTATGACAGGGAACTATACGGAGGATGTCAAATCCTTTAAAGTGACCATTAATGGTACAGTTTATACAGGTGGTATGATTTCGGAAGGTCGTTTCAACTTCTGGATTGGTGATAAAATTAAATCAGCTTCGGATACAGTGACAATTGCGGCACTCGACCGAACTGGTCGTGAATTAGATTCGAAAGCTGTTCAATTGGTTGCCGCTACACCTGCTGTAGGTACAGTTACACCAGCTACTTTCTCTCTGAAAACGAGTTCTGTAACAGGATCTTATACAGGGGAAGCAAAATCCGTTCGTTTAAACGTAAATGGGACAGTTCTACCAGCAGGTGGAAGTGTATCAGGCGGAAACTTTAGTTACTATGTTGGATTAAAAAATAAAGTTAAAGCCACATCAGATGACGTGAAAATCGAATTACTTGATAAAAACGGACTTGTGATGGATACAAAATCTGTTACAGTGACTAACTAAATCGCAAATCATAGATTGGATATCTAAAATTAAGTCAAGGAAAGACGCTCTTTCAAATGAGAAAGAGCGTCTTTTTTTATAAAGTGATGTGTAATGTAATGATTTATCTCCTTTACTTTAAATGTGTAAAAAGTTTATTTCAATAGTTGTTGAATATGACTAATTTCACTTTCATTTGGAAACATAGAGATAGAATAGGTGGGAGTTTTTGAAGCTTTAAAGGGAAACACCGCATAGTTAGTTTACTGGAAAAGAATATGCAAGAGTAACTATTTACGACAATAATGGGGTTAAACAAGTTGATAAAAGTATTGAGGGAACGCATGCTACAGTTGGTTTAGAAGGTGAACATACAAATACTTTGGTTATTTATCATACAGAAGCAATGAAAATGAAGATGGAATTCTCTAAAGTAGATATATATTCTTTTTTTGATGTATCCAAGCAGCGCTAAATTTAAAATCGCGAGCAACATAATAGTTGCTCGCGATTTTTTAAACTAATAGTGTATACAGCGTCTGGTTATCATTAATAGGAATAAAACTTGGATCAAAAACTTCAAGCCGCTCTAAAAGTGAATTGTAGTCATCCTTATCGCTTAAAAGTACACCAATAATAACTGGGCCATTGCCACGATTGACTTTTTTCGTATACTCGAATTTAGTAATATCATCACGAGGTCCAAGCACTTCACCCACAAATTCTTTCAGTGCGCCAGGGCGTTGCGGGAAATTAACAATAAAATAATGCTTTAAGCCTTGGAAAAGAAGAGAACGCTCTTCAATTTCTTGCATACGATTAATATCATTATTTCCACCACTCACAACGCAAACCACAGTTTTCCCTTTAATTTTATCCTTATAATGCTCTAATGCCGCAACAGACAAAGCACCAGCAGGTTCCGCCACAATCGCTTGTTTGGAATACATCTCAAGAATAGTCTGACACACCTCGCCCTCAGGAACCGAAATACAATCATCCATAAACTTCTCTGCATGTTTAAAGGTGAGTTCGCCGACCTGCTTCACAGCAGCCCCATCTACAAACTTGTCGATTTTAGGTAGGTTTACCGTTTGACCGGCACTAAGGGCCGCTGCCATCGAGGGAGCACCGCTTGGCTCGACGCCAATAAGTTGCGTGTTTGGGCTCGCTTCCTTCATAAAACTTGCGATACCGCTAATCAAACCGCCTCCGCCAATGGCTGCAAACATAAAATCAGCGTTTAAATTGGCGGCCAGAAGGTCTTCTTGTACTTCAGCAGCAACTGTTCCTTGGCCCGCGATAATATTTAAATCATCAAATGGCGCGATGAAGGTTGTGCCATTTTCTTTTGAGTAAATTTTAGCAGAATCAGCAGAAGCATCGAATGTGTCGCCAGTTAAAATGACATCGACGAACTCGCCACCGAAAAATTTCACTTGCGATACCTTTTGATTTGGCGTTGTTGTGGGCATGAAAATGGCTGCTTTTACCCCCAATTTTTGACATGTATAAGCAACGCCTTGTGCGTGGTTGCCAGCGCTTGCACACGTGACGCCTTGTGCGCGTTCGTCTTCTGTTAGGCAGTGGATAGCGTAATAGGCGCCGCGGAGTTTAAAGGAGCGGACCCATTGTAAATCTTCGCGCTTTAAGAAAACTTGACAGTCATATTTGTGCGAGAGGTATGGATCCAATTCGAGCGGCGTGTGTTTGACAATCGATTTCAACACCTCATGCGCTTTTAAAACATCGGATTTTGAGACGAGTACATCAGCCAGTTCCATTTTTTCACAACCTTTCTATTTTGATTCGATTTTTGTTTCATACGCCATTATGGCATCTAAATGTTCCAGTGTAATCGCAATATCATCGAGCCCATTTAGAAATTTTTCTTTCCAAGTCGGGTCAATTGAAAACTCGAAACGTCCCACTGAACTTTCAACATATTGATGGGGTAAATCAATGACAATTTGTTCATCGGCTGAAATTTCGGCGAGCTTTGTGCGCGCTTCTTTCGGTAAAACAATCGGGAGGACCCCGTTTTTGGTGCAATTCATATAAAAAATGTCGCTATAGCCACCTGCAATAATAACGCGAAAACCGTAATCAAGTAGTGCCCAAGCAGCATGTTCACGCGATGAGCCACAACCAAAATTCTCACCTGTGACTAAAATGGTCGCATTTTTACGACTAGGGGCATTGAGAGGAAAGTCCGGATTAGGTTTACGATTAGGCAAGTAGCGCCACTCATCAAATAAAAATTCGCCAAATCCTGTTTTTTCAATACGTTTTAAAAATGTTTTTGGAATAATTTGATCCGTATCTATATTGTCGTTCATTAGTGCAACGGTTTGCCCTTTATGAATTTGAATGGCTTCCACTAATCACCGCCTCCTTTCTAACGTCAACAAATCTTCCGTGAATCGCAGCAACAGCGGCCATGGCAGGGGAGACAAGATGTGTTCTTGCACCTTTACCTTGCCGGCCTTCAAAATTTCGATTTGACGTAGAGGCACAGTGCACCCCGTCTGGCACTTGGTCTGGATTCATACCAAGACACATCGAGCAACCGGGCTCACGCCATTCAAAACCAGCTTCTTTAAATATTTGGTCCAGCCCTCTTTTTTCGGCTTCAAAACGGACTTTGCGCGAACCTGGGACGACTAGTGCGCGAATACCCGGCCTCACTTTTTTTCCCGCAATGATTTTAGCAGCTTCTTCAAGATCTGAAAGACGGGCATTTGTGCAAGAACCAATAAAAACATATCCAAGTTCGATGTCCTCGGCACGTTCGCCGGGATTTAGTCCCATATAAGAGTAGGCACGTTCATCATTTAAATTTTGTGTAGGGGGAAAGGGCTGTGAGATAGGAACGCCCATTTCAGGATTCGTGCCCCAAGTAACATACGGTTCAAGTGTTGAAACGTCGACTTGAATATGCAAGTCATAAGTCGCATCTTGATCGGTCTTCAAAGTTTGCCAGTCTGAAATTGCGGCCTCCATGTCTTGCGGAGCATATTCGCGCCCACGGACATAATCAAATGTCGTTTGATCTGGCGCCATCATGCCCATTTTTGCACCACCTTCAATCGCCATATTACAAATGGTCATCCGTTCTTCCATGGTGAGGTTTGCTATAGTATCCCCAAAATATTCGATGGCGTACCCAGTACCAAAACTAACGCCGTAAGTCGCAATTAGATGCAAAATAATATCTTTTGCATAAACGCCAGGTTGTAGTTTGCCATTAATTTCAATACCCATTGATTTTGGCTTTTGTTGCCAAATCGTTTGAGTGGCAAATACATGTTCCACTTCACTGGATCCAATTCCAAAGCCAATCGCACCAAACGCGCCATGAGTGGCAGTATGCGAATCACCACACACAATCACTTTACCGGGTTGGGTGAGGCCAGTTTCTGGACCAACCATGTGAACAATACCTTGCCGCTCTGAGCCTACATCTGCAAGCGTGACACCAAAATCGCGGCAATTTTTTTGCAAAGCTTCAATTTGCTTTTTCGAAACGAGATCTTGAATGTTAAAAATATCTTCTGTTGGCACATTATGATCCATAGTTGCAAACGTCTTATCTGGCCTGCGAACTTGCCGACCTTCCATCCTGAGTCCTTCAAACGCTTGAGGAGAGGTCACTTCATGAATAAGATGCAAATCCACATATAATAACTGAGGTTCACCTACTTCTCCGTATATCACATGACGGTCCCAAAGTTTATCAAAAAGTGTTTTACCCATTTGTAACGCCTCCTTTAATCCGTTTTTGAACTTCTTTTGTAAAATCAGTCGTTGTCGCCTGACCTTTTAAATCTTTTGTAAAAAACCCGGCTGATAGTGTCTCACTAACCGCTGTTTCAAGTGCGCGCGCCTCAGCTTCCAAGTGGAAAGACTCGCGGAGCATCATCACCACCGATAAAATCATGGAAATCGGATTCGCCACATTTTCCCCTGCAATATCAGGTGCAGAACCGTGGATGGGTTCGTAAAGGGATGGGCCATCTTTGGCAAAACTCGCCGATGGTAGCATTCCAAGCGAGCCAGATAAAACGGAAGCCTCATCACTTAAAATGTCACCAAACATATTTTCCGTAACCAAAACATCAAACTGGGTCGGATTTTGAATTAAATGCATGGCACAAGCATCCACGTATTGGTGATTAAGCGTCACATCCGGATACTCTTTTGCCACATCATTTGCTATTTGACGCCATAATTTACTCGACGCAAGAACGTTTGCTTTATCGACAGAAGTGACTCTTTTTCTTCGTTTTTCAGCAATTTCAAACGCTTGAACGATAATCCGTCTAATTTCTTCCGCCGAATAAACGAGCGTATCCACCGCACCACTATCATCAAAATGTTTCGGCTCCCCAAAATAGAGCCCGCCCGTCAGCTCCCGAACGATAACAAAATCAGAACCACTCACAATCTCTTGTTTTAAAGGGGAGAGGTGGCTAATACTTTCAGGCACCTGTACAGGACGAATATTTGCAAACAAACCGAGTGATTTCCGTAGAGCAAGTAAACCTTGTTCCGGCCGGATTTTTGCATCATCCCACTTTGGACCGCCAATAGCCGCAAGTAAAATGGCATCTGATTTTTGGCAACTGATAAGTGTCTCTTCTGGAAGCGGCTGGCCAGTTAAATCGATGGCAGCACCACCAAACGCACAAGTTGTAATTTGAAAATCATGCCCAAATTGTTTTTCAATTTCCTTTAGTGCAGAAAGGCCTGCATCCATAATTTCTGGACCAATCCCGTCACCAGGAAGAGCAGTAATCGTGTATTTCATTTAATGTGCCTCCTCAAATGACTGTTTGCCTGCAGGTATTTGCTTCGTACTAGCATTTAAATAGGCCTTGGCACTGGCCGCTAGAACGTCATGATCAATGCCAATTCCGTGTATCTCTTCATGCGCCTCGTTTTGAATCACAACATGAACTTCTGCTTGAGCATCTTGGCCTGGTGTGATGGCCTGAATATGATAATTGACAAGCGTCACATTTTGGTTAAGTAAACGGTTGATTGTATTATAAATGGCTTCAATACTACCGGCACCCGTTGCAGCATCCTCACGCACGCCTTGTTTGCCTTCCGTTCGAACCACTGCCGCCTGAACACCACCCGTCACATATTGCACCTGCAAGTGGGCGAGTGTTTCATCTTCAGCCGTTTCAGAAGCTTGGCCCACAACTAACGCATGCAAATCCGCTTCTGAAATTTCCTTTTTCACATCTGCCAGATTTTTAAAACGTTTAAAAGCCTCGTTTTGCTCTTCTTCTGAAAGCGAGTAGCCTAGTTCTTCCATACGCGTGTTAAACGCATGACGTCCAGAAAGTTTTCCAAGAGGAAGTGAATTTTTTTGAACCCCAACAAGAGCAGGCGTAATAATTTCATACGTATCCGGATTTTTAAGAACCCCGTCTTGATGGATGCCCGATTCATGTGCATAGGCGTTGCCACCAATAACCGCTTTGTTTCTGGGAACAGGCATTCCAGAAAGGCGACTCACTAGGTCGCTTGTTGCTTTAATTTGATTTAATGTGATATTTGTTTCGGTTTGGTAGAAATCTTTTCGAATATGAAGGGCAACAGCCACTTCTTCAAGCGCTGTATTACCTGCCCGTTCTCCAATACCATTAATGGCACCTTCAACGCGTCTTGCACCGTTTTCAATCGCTGCAAGTGAATTGGCAACCGCCATACCAAGATCATCATGACAATGAGACGAAAAAATAACCTCATCAAATTGCGGGATATTGGCTTTTAAATCGCGGAAAAGTTGACCAAATTCGCTTGGGTTTGTGTAGCCAACGGTATCCGGAATATTAATCACTTTAGCGCCAGCAAGAATGGCAGTTTGAACGGCCTCAATTAGAAAAGCACGATCTGTACGTGTCGCATCTTCTGGTGAAAATTGAACAATGTCAAATAATTTTCTAGCAAAAGTAACGTGATGTTTAATAGAAGCTAAAACTTCGTCTTTGGTCATTTTGAGTTTGTACTGCATATGAACGTCGCTTGTTGCCAGGAAAATATGCAGTTGCGGATGTTTCGCATGTTTTAGCGCTTCATGTGCCCGGAGAATATCTTGTTCGCGGCAACGTGCGAGGCCAGTCACACTAGTAGTTGTCATGGCCTCACTAATCGCTTTTACACATTCAAAATCGCCTGAAGATGAAATCGGAAAACCGGCTTCGATGACATCCACACCAAGTTTCTCCAGTTGTAAGGCGATTCTGACTTTCTCCTTTACATCAAAATTTACTCCAGGGGTCTGTTCGCCGTCGCGAAGTGTAGTATCAAAAAACTGGATTTTTTTCATTCGATTTCACCTCATTAGATTTTTTTAGAATTAAACTTGTTCAACTTGCTTTGGATTTACAAATGGCATCATTTGGCGTAGTTCCGCACCTACTTGCTCAATTTGATGCCCTTTTTGTTCTTTGCGTAAACGGTGGAACTCTTTGAAGCCATTTTTATTATCATCAATAAAGGCTTTGGCAAAATTTCCGTTTTGAATATCCGTTAAAACTTCTTTCATCGCTTTTTTCGTATCAGCAGTAACAACGCGCGGACCAGAAACATAATCCCCGTATTCCGCAGTATTGGAGATGGAGTGACGCATTTTTTCCATACCACCTTCATACATTAAATCTACAATAAGTTTCATTTCATGCAGAACTTCAAAATAAGCTAGTTCCGGTTGGTATCCAGCTTCAACGAGTGTTTCAAAACCAGCTTGGATTAAGTGGGTAGCCCCGCCACAAAGTACAGCTTGTTCTCCGAATAAATCGGTTTCGGTTTCTTCTTTAAAGCTCGTTTCAATCACACCTGCACGAGTTGCGCCGATTCCTTTAGCATAAGATAAGGCCACGTCACGCGCAGCGCCTGTTGCGTCTTGATAAACGGCAAATAGTGCCGGGACTGCGCCACCTTCGACAAACGTACGGCGAACAAGATGCCCTGGACCTTTAGGGGCTACTAAAAAGACATCTACATCACTTGGTGGTTGAATTACATCAAAATGGATGTTAAAACCGTGTGCAAAAACAAGAGCATTTCCGGCTTCTAAACCAGGCTTGATTTCATTTTCATAGGCTTCACCTTGCGTTTCATCTGGAAGAAGAATCATGACAACATCCGCTTTTTTAGCTGCCTCTTCAACAGAATAAACATCAAAACCATCGTTTCTTGCTGATTCAGCTGATTTTCCTTCGCGAATCCCGATAATAACGCTATTCCCGTTGTCACGTAAATTTTGTGAATGGGCGTGGCCTTGTGAACCATAACCGATTACCGCCACTGTTTTTCCTTCTAAAGCATTTTCTTTTACAGCATCTTCATAATAAACTTTTGTCATTTTCCTAACCTCCAAATTTTTTCTATATGGTAATTCACTTACCTAAAGTTTTTTTGGGCTACGTGTAAACCCAGTTACACCAGTACGCGCCATTTGCTTGATGCCATATGGCCTGACAATATCAACAAATGCATCCACTTTTTCACTCGTCCCCGTTACTTGAATGACAACATTTTTCGTACCTACATCTATGACCGTTGCACGAAAAGGTTCAATAACAGCCGTAAGTTCAGCTCGAACAGGGGCGGGGGCGTTAATTTTCACTAAAGCTAATTCCCGCTCAATATGTGGGTCATCTGTAATATCACTGACCTTTAATACATCAATTTGTTTATTTAATTGCTTAGTCACTTGTTCAATCTCATAAAGTGAGTCCACATGAACAACAATTGTAATTCGTGAAACATTCGGTGTCTCCGTCCAGCCGACAGAAATGCTATCAATATTGTATTGTCGCCTTGAAATAACACCTGTTATCCGGTTTAAAACACCAGAGGCATTATTCACCGTTGCCGTAATAATTCTACGCATCTCACTCGACTCCCTCCATCTGGTGATTCGGTTTTCCACTTGGCACCATAGGTAGCACAAGCTCATCCTTTGCAATATGCACATCAATAACAACAGGACCATCGTATGAAAAAGCTTCGTGTAATTTTTCATAAAGCGCATCAGGTTCTGTGATACGTACACTCTTTACACCATATGCCTCACCAAGTTTCACAAAATCAGGCTGACTTTGGAAAATGGAGTGTGAAAAACGCTCGTTATGGAATTTTTCTTGCCACTGTCTGACCATCCCAAGAGAACCATTGTTTAAAATAACCGTTTTAAGCGCGATACCATAATCATTTAAAATCGCCAGTTCCTGTGAAGTCATTTGAAATCCACCATCGCCAACAAAGGCGACGACCGTTTTATTTGGAAAAGCAAGCTTGGCCCCAATTCCAGCAGGAATACCAAATCCCATCGTGCCAAGTCCGCCACTTGTAATAATTTGATGGTCGAACTGGAAAGGATAAAATTGTGCTACCCACATTTGATGTTGCCCAACATCCGTTGCGACAAGCGCCTCGCCATTTGTAAGTTCACCAATTAATTCAATGACTTTTTGGGGTTTAATTTCAGCGTTTTGTTCGCGGTCATAGGAATAGGGATGACGTGATTTTCGCGTCATATTCAATTTATGCCAGTGTGAGATATCCTCTTTTTCAGGCAAAGTGATTTTTAAAATGTGTTGTAAGGTTTCATTAATATCTGCTACGATTGGAATTTGTGTAGGAATGATTTTTCCAATTTCAGCAGGATCAATATCAATATGTGCAATCACCGCATGTTTAGCGAATTCTTTTGGTGCGCTTGCTAATCGGTCATCAAATCTTGATCCGAAGTTGATTAACAAATCACAGTCCGTGAGCGCCATATTCGCCGCATAGGAACCATGCATGCCTCCCATTCCAAGGAAAAGTTCATGCGATGTGGGAAAGCTTCCAAGACCAAGTAATGTATTTACAACAGGTATTTCATAACGTTCTGCAAATTCTAAAAGTTCTGCTGTTGCTCGCGAATGATTGACCCCAGCGCCCGCTAAAATAAGAGGTTTATTCGCTTTTTCAAGAGCGCGCATTAACTTATCAATTTGAAGCGGATTCGGCAAATAAGTAGGCTGGTAGCCAGGTAAATCAATGGTGTCAGGATGAACCGTATCCGTTTGACTAATCCCAATATCTTTTGGAATGTCAATCACAACAGGTCCTTTTCTACCGGTGTTTGCAATATGAAACGCTTCATTCACAATTCTTGGTAAATCACACACATCGCGAACTTGATAATTGTATTTTGTAATTGGAATGGTAAGGCCAATCATGTCGGCTTCCTGAAACGCATCTTTACCAATTCCTGGTGTGTGAACTTGCCCTGTAAATACAACAAGTGGAATAGAATCACTCATCGCATCTGCAATGCCGGTCAAGACATTTGTTGCACCAGGTCCGCTCGTGACAACGACAACGCCAGGTTTACCAGTTACTTTTGCATAACCTTCAGCGGCATGAATGGCTCCTTGTTCATGTCTCGCCAAAATATGTGGAATTGGCGAGTCATAAAACGCATCATATAAGGGTAAAACTGCACCGCCAGGGTAGCCGAAAATCATTTCCACTTGTTGGTTATTTAGGGCATCAATGAGGAGTTCGGATCCTGTTTTTAGTGCTGTACTGCTCGTTTCATTTTTTAGCATTGCCATCACCTCGTTTTAATCTAATAAGTCTTCAGGGATTTTCATAACGCCGCCCGTATGTGCAGACGTAACAAGCGCTGTGTAACGCGCCAAATACCCGGTTTTTACTTTGGCTTTAAAAGGAGCGAGTTCTTGTTTACGCGCTTCTAGTTCTTCATCAGACACATCAACATTTAGCGTACGATTTGGTAAATCAATAATAATTTGATCCCCGTCACGAACGAGTGCAATCGGTCCACCAGCTGCCGCTTCGGGTGAAATATGACCAACCGCGATGCCTCGCGTTGCCCCGGAGAATCGGCCATCTGTAATAAGGGCAACATCTTTACCAAGACCACGACCAACGATAGAAGAGGTTGGTGCAAGCATTTCTGGCATTCCTGGTCCGCCTTTTGGTCCCTCATAGCGAATCACAACGACATGACCTTCTTTTACAGTATGGTCATCAATCGCGCTAACCGCTTCATCGTGAGAGCTAAAGCAAATGGCTTCTCCTTTAAACACTTGAACAGAAGGATCGACACCGCCCACTTTAATTGCGGCTCCTTTTGGTGCAATATTGCCAAATAATATCGATAAGCCACCAACAGGGCTATAAGGATCTTCTTTCGGATGAATGACTTTTTCATTATGGATTGCTGCATCCGCCACATTTTCACGAAGCGTTTTTCCTGTTACCGTGATTCTATCGGGGTGAATGGCATTTTCAAGTTCCACAAGTTCTTTGATGATAGCTGAAACGCCACCCGCCTCATGAACATCGTGCATCGAATAGGCAGAAGAAGGGGCGATTTTAGAAAGGTAGGGAACACGAGCAGCAATATCGTTAATTCGCTCAAGCTCATAATCAATGCCCGCTTCACTAGCAAGCGCAAGCGTGTGAAGAACCGTATTGGTTGAGCCCCCCATCGCCATATCAAGCGCAAAGGCATCATCAATCGCGTCTTTCGTTACAATGTCTTTCGGGCGAATATCTTTTTTAACTAAATCCATTAAGTGAAATGCAGATTTACGAATAAGTTCGCGCCGGTCATCTGATACAGCTAATGTCGTCCCGTTTCCCGGAAGAGCAAGACCTAGAATTTCCATCAGACAATTCATTGAGTTGGCAGTGAACATCCCTGCGCAAGAGCCGCAAGTTGGACACGCGTTTGCTTCCATATCTAAAAACTCCTCTTTAGACATAGAGCCCTCTTTAAAAGCTCCTACAGCTTCAAAAACAGATGAGAGTGTGAGCGCCTTTCCTTCAGCAGAGAGACCGGCTTTCATTGGCCCGCCCGAGCAGAAGATAGCTGGAACGTTTGTCCGAACTGAGGCAAGCAACATGCCAGGTGTAATTTTGTCGCAATTCGGAATATAAAACACGCCATCGAACCAGTGAGCATTAATAACCGTTTCAGCTGCATCCGCAATAATTTCGCGGCTAGGAAGAGAATAGCGCATTCCGATGTGACCCATTGCGATACCATCATCAACTCCGATTGTATTAAACTCAAACGGAATTCCGCCAGCTTCTCGAATAGCTTCTTTCGCCACATCCGCAAGTTCGCGAAGGTGAACATGGCCGGGAACGATATCAATATAAGAGTTACAAATGGCGATAAATGGTTTGTTCATATCACCGGGACTTTTGAGTTGGCCTGTTGCATGTAGTAAACTTCTTGCAGGTGCTTGTTCCACACCTTTTTTTATTTTATCACTTCGCATATTCCTACCCCTTTTCACTTCATTAATAATCTAAGCAGAATTTTATGAATTTACTAATTATAAGGAAATACGTAAAATCCTAGCAATAGAAAAAGCACCCCAATTTTGTTCCAAACAAAATGGGATGCTTTGAAAGAATCCCATTTAAGTAACCTAAACAGGACTCGAAACCGCCGTTAAAACGCGAATTCAAAGTCCTGCTAGAGTAATAAAATTGTAATGACGGCATTAAAATTTACTTGTTTCATGGTCATTAACTCCTTTTAATAAAATGGGATAGAATCATTCATAATTTACTACACCAAAGCTTTAAATCTAGCAAGTGATGTAATGTTATTATTAAATATAAACGTGTTCCAGGCGGAAGTCAACAGTTATTTGTAAATTTTCCGTCAGTTTAGACAATTCAATGATTACAAAAGATTAAAATGATTAATTAGTACCAGGTATAACAATCGGCTAATAACAATAAAGAAAGCGGATTCATTCGAGTTCGCGAATAGAAAAGACAGAAAATTTTTATTTTTTTAATCAGGATTGTTTTATTTTTATGAGGATAAACACCATAATTGTACAATTATAGTTTTTTTTTGATAAATTTAAAGTAGCAAATTTGATGAGGAAAGTAAGGGAAGGGAATGAAACCATTAGAAACCAAGCGCTTACTTTTAATTGAGTATACGTTTGAAATGATTGAAGCAACCATAAAAGGTATTTCTGAACTTGAAAAGGTTACTGGTTATGATGTTTCAGAAGATTGGCCAGGGATTGATTTCTTTTTCTATTTACCTTATGTGCTTGAAAATGTTAAAAATAAACCTGAAATGACAAAGTGGACAAGGCTTGTTGTTTTAAAAGAAGAAGGGATTGTAATTGGAGAAATTGGCGGCCAAGGAAATCCTGATGAAACAGGTGAAATTGAACTTGGATATAGTATTGTAACAGACTATCAAGGTCACGGATACATGAAAGAAGCTTTATCAGGCATGATTGAGTGGCTTTTAAAACAAAAAAAGATAAAACGCATTTTTGCTCGCTCATTTGAACAAAATACAGCTTCCATACAAGTTTTAAAAGGAACAGGCTTTATTTATCAAGAAGGGCATGATGAGATGCAACTTGGCGGGAAAATTACACTTTGGGAGCTAGAAAACAAATGATGATTATTCCTTCTGGAAAACCTAAGATATGGGATAAAAATCCGAAATTGGGTTCTTGTGAGGCAAGAAAAGCATATACCGGAACCTTTCATAAGCTTTGCCAGCGTTATGCAGAACAATTCGCGGATGAATATGTTATTTTATCCCCCAAATACGGTTTTCTGCACCCAAATGATATCCTAGGAGCCACCTACGACGTACGCTTTAATCAAAAAGGTGTCACAAAAGATACCATTCAACTAGACGCTTTAAGAGCCCAGTGGCAAATGCTTCAACTTAAAAATCAGGAAGAGGTTATCCTTTTAGGTGGCAAAAAATACGGTCCGCTCTTGGAAGAAATTAGTGGGGGAAAGCAATCTTTCACGCAGCCACTCATTGGCTATTCGGGGATTGGCGTGATGCAGGCTCATTTGAAACAAGCCATTTTAACAAATAAAGAACTAGATGCGCGTGAGCATAAATAATGCAGCAGTAATAAGTAAAAAGAGTACGCCCATATTTATATTTTTGCGAATAAAAAAGTAAAGTGATTGAAGAAGCATGAGTATACAAAGGGCGATAGCGATTGTGTGTAACATGAATGGAACCTCCTGTTATTAATTCAAAATTTCTTTGATTTTGTCTAAAAGGGAGCGTTTCTCTTTTTTTTCAACCTCTTTTTGCTCCTCATGTAAGTGAATATCTGGAATATTCACTTCTTTAGTGTCCGCTAAGACAAGGTAAATATCGGTGTCATCTTCACCACGCGATACGATAGAAAATTCATGTTTGGTTCGCTCGGCAATTTGGATGTAAGGACGGAGCATACTATAGCCAAGTGCGCCATTTAAAAGTAGTTTCGAATCTTTGTAAGCGATGATTTTTTGCTCAAGCTCGGGTAACATTTTTTTTGCAAGCACTTCGCTTTTATCTAAAGCCACAATGACGCGTTCTCGGTAAGTACCTAAATATTTCTTTTTTTCTGCTGGATTCAATTCTTTAGGACCATACATTCCATTTTCGATGTAATCTTGCACATTATCAGCCATTTTAAGAAAACTCCTTTAAGATTATTCTCTTCCATTTTAGCATGTGGTGTTATTATTTCAAGTTTTCTCAAAATCAACATCTAAAAAGCCCCGAAAGCAAACGCTTTGGGGCTTTATTTTATTCTTCTTCGTGTACCTTAAACCAACTAAATCCGTCTTTAGTAAGTAATTCGTCAGCTTCGTCTGGTCCCATAGTGCCAGGCTTGTAGTTTGGAAAATGGGTATCGGTGCCTTTCCAAACATCAGCTACATGATCAATGAAATTCCACGATAAGCTCACTTCATCCCAGTGGGAGAAGTACGTTGCATCCCCGCGTAAGCAGTCTAAAATGAGTTTTTCGTATGCTTCTGGTGTATTCATTCCGTCCGGAGACGAGTGTGCGTAGTTTAAATTAACCGGCATCGTTTCCATTCCTTGGCCAGGTTTTTTAACGTTTAAATGTAAGGTAATCCCTTCATTAGGCTGAATATGAATAACAAGCACATTGCCGCCTAGTGCCGCCATATCACCAGAAAATAAATTCATCGGTACATCTTTAAAACGAATAGCGATTTGTGTCGCTTTACCAGCAAGGCGTTTACCTGTTCGAATATAAAAAGGTACACCCGTCCAGCGGAAATTATCAATAAGGAGTTTAGCTGCTACAAAGGTTTCTGTGTTAGATTCAGGGTTGACATTATCTTCCTCGCGGTACCCTTTTAACTCTTTACCAAAAGCGTGACCTGCACTGTATTGCCCACGAATAAAGTTTTTTAACACTTCTTCGCCTTCATAAACACGAAGCGAGCGGAGTGCACGTACTTTTTCGTGGCGAATTTCTTTTGTCGAAAGTTTAATAGGGGGTTCCATAGCAAGTAAAGAAACGATTTGTAATATATGATTTTGAACCATATCACGAAGTGCGCCGCTCTCATCATAATAGCGCCCGCGGTCTTCAACACCTAAAGTTTCACTTAGTGTTACTTGAATATTATCAATATAACGATTATTCCAAAGCGATTCAATGATAGAATTAGCGAAGCGGATAACGGAAATATTTTGAATCATTTCTTTACCTAGATAATGGTCGATACGATAAATTTCATCTTCATGAAAAGCTTCACGAAGCGAATCATTTAATTCTTTAGCGCTCTCTAAATCATGGCCGAATGGTTTTTCAATAATAAGACGGTGGAAACCTTTCGTATCTACAAAACCTTCAGATTTAATGCGACTTGCGATAATACCAAAGAAATTTGGCGCCATCGCGAGATAAAAAATACGGTTACCAGCTAAATCATACTTTTGATCAAGACTATCGGACAACGTTTTAAGCGAAACGTAAGATTCTTTATTAGTGACATCATGTGATTGATAGTAAAAATGGCTTGCAAATTCATCGGCTTCAGCACTGGAAGTTGCAATATCTTGAATAGATTCTTTCACTTTATCGCGGAAAAAATCATTACTCCATTCTCGGCGCGCGGTACCAATAACAGCGAAATTTTTCTTGAGATAGCCTTTGCTAAATAAATGATATAGCGAAGGGTAAAGTTTTCGATTTGCTAAATCTCCCGTACCGCCAAAAATTGTAATCAAAGCTTTTTGTTCTAAATTGTCTGTCATACGTACTTACCCTCTTTCTCGTTTCTGCTTTCACAAGGATTACCTTTTATAAGTAACTCGAGCACAAAAAGCTCTATAGCTCCATACTATTTTATCCATTAAAATATGATTGTGCAACTGTTTGAACCAGAAAAGAAATCAAAGTTTATTTGAAAGCGTTTTATTGCAAGTATCCATTCCATTTTTTTTTGAGTATGATAAAATGAAACATATTGATTTAGAAAGTTGGGAGTAAAGTGGAACTGATTTTTCTTGGAACGGGTGCAGGAGTACCCTCAAAAAATCGAAATGTAACTTCAATTGCCATCTCCATGTTAAATGAGCGAAACGCGATTTGGCTATTTGATTGCGGAGAAGGTACACAGCATCAAATTTTACGTAGTCCCATTCGATTAAGTAAACTCGAAAAAATTTTTATAACCCATTTACATGGAGACCATATTTTTGGTTTACCAGGTCTTTTAAGTAGCCGTTCTTTTCAAGGCGGAGAAACAGAACTTACCATTTACGGACCTCCGGGTATTGCGCTTTATATAAAGGACTCACTCGAACTTAGTGGCTCTCATTTGACCTATCCGCTTCAAATCGTAGAAGTTGAACCAGGCGAAATTTTTTCTGACAAACAGTGGAAAATCGTTTGCGATGAACTTGATCACGGCATTCAAAGCTTTGGCTACCGCCTGATGGAAAGTGCGAAACCTGGCTCACTCGACGCAGCCAAGTTAAAAGCAGAAGGTGTGCCGGCTGGACCTCTTTATCAGGAATTAAAGGAAGGAAAAACCGTTATACTTCCTGACGGTCGAATGATTGATGGGCAGGCGTTTATTGGGCCAGAACAGAAGGGGCGAATCATTGCTATTTTTGGGGACACAAGGCAACATAAAAATGAACTTCCGCTTGCTAGAAATGCGGATATTATTGTCCATGAAGCCACCTTTGAAGCATCTAAAGTGGAGATGGCAAAAGAGTATATGCATTCAACGACTACGGAGGCGGCAGGTCTTGCAAAAGAAGCGAATGCCAAACATCTTATTTTAACGCATATTAGTTCGCGCTATGATAAAGAAGCAAGCTTAGCCTTACGGGATGAGGCACGTCAAATTTTTCCGAATACAGATATTGCAGAAGATTTTTCTGTTTTTGACATTTAGGAGGTTCCAATGAATGCTTATTTGAAAGGGAAAACGGTATTAATTACAGGCGCTTCGAGTGGACTTGGGGAAAAACTTGCTTTTTATGCAGCGCAATCAGACGCAAATGTCATTTTACTCGCTAGAAATGAAGCGAAACTCGCTCAAATTAGTGAGCAAATTAAAAAAAGCTTTCAAGTTAAAGCCGATTATTACCATCTGGACATAACCGATTTTAAAGAGCTGGAGCAAGTAGCTAACACTATTTTAGTGCGCCATGAAATAGACGCTTTGATCAACTGTGCGGGCTTCGGTTTATTTGAAACGGCAGAAAATACCCCATTTGAGACAGTGGAAGCGATGTTTGATACCAATGTTTTAGGACTAATACGTTTTACGCAACTTTTTATTCCGTACTTTAAGCAAAAAAAGAGTGGTCATATTATTCAAATTGCCTCCCAAGCAGCTAAGATTGCGACACCAAAATCAAGTGCGTATGCAGCGACAAAATTTGCTGTTTTAGGGTATTCAAATGCACTTCGAATGGAATTAAAAGGGGATAATATTAAGGTGACGACGGTTAACCCAGGCCCCATTGCAACTCATTTTTTTGATATCGCCGATGAATCTGGCGAGTATTTAAAAAGTGTAGGGTTCCTTGTTTTAAAACCAGAAAAGGTCGCAGAAAAAACCATCCGAATTATCGGGAAAAATCGTCGAGAAGTGAACCTTCCGTTTTTAATGAATATTGGTACGAGAATCTATCAAGTCATTCCTAGCGTTGTGGAGTTTTTTGGACGAAGCGCATTTATGAAAAAATAACGCCAATTTAGGCGTTTTTTTCTTGAAAAAAAAGGAGTTTCAGGTATAATGAAATAGAACTAGTGTTCGTTTTTTAGAGGGAGGCGTTTTGTGTGGATGTGAGTCGAAAAATAATTCATATTGATATGGATGCGTTTTTTGCTTCAGTTGAGCAACGAGACCATCCAGAATATCGCGGAAAGCCACTCATTATTGGAGGAGATCCTAATAAACGCGGAGTGGTATCTACTTGTTCCTATGAAGCACGTCAATTTGGCGTCCATTCTGCCATGCCCACTAAACAAGCTGCCAAACTTTGTCCAGAAGGGATTTTTATTCATGGGAATATGGAGCACTATGTAACAGTTTCAACACAAATCCGTGAAATTTTTAAGCGTTATACAGATATCGTAGAGCCGCTTTCACTTGATGAAGCTTATTTGGATGTAACAGAAAATAAAAAGGGAATGGCTTCGGCCACACTTATTGCACGCGAAATTCAATACGCCATATATCACGAGCTAGGTCTTACTTCTTCAGCTGGCGTATCCTATAATAAGTTTATTGCTAAAATTGCCTCTGATTATAAAAAGCCAGCTGGTTTAACGGTTATCCCACCTGAAAAAGCAGAATCTTTCCTTGAAAGCATTCCCATTGATAAATTTTATGGTGTCGGCAAAGTAACTTCTGAAAAAATGCACCGGCTTGGAATCAAAACGGGAAAGGATTTAAAAGCTTGGAGTGAATGGGATCTCATTCGTGAATTCCATAAGCACGGTTACTATTTATATCGTCATGTCAGAGGACGCTCTAATAATATCGTAAACCCTCACCGGGACCGAAAATCAGTTGGTAAAGAGACTACATTTGAACGAAATGTTGTAGATGAGCTTGTACTTGAAAAAAGTTTAATGCGTTTTGCTGAAAAAATTGAAACGAGACTTTTAAAAATTCAAAAGCACGGTAAAACGGTAGTTTTAAAATTACGTTATAGTGATTTTACAACGATTACGAAGCGCATGACACTTACTAATTATGTGCATGACCGGCAAATGATTTACGGAGCGGGTGTAGCCTTATTAAGTGAAGTGTATAATGGTTCAGAAGCCATTCGTCTTATTGGATTAACTGTGACGAATCTAAAACCAATTCATTTTGAAAATATGCGTTTAGAAGGCTTATAAAGGGGGATATTATGCTTACAATTCGTGAAGCAGAAATGAAGGATGCGGAAGATGTTATTCGCTATTTAAATAAAGTAGGGGGAGAAACGGCCTTTTTAACATTTGGGGAAAATGAGTTTCTAGTTTCTCGTTCAGATGAAGAAGTTATCATCCAACAATTTTTAAATCATGAAAAAGCATGTATGTATCTCGCTTTTGAAGAAGATGAACTGGTCAGCGTCGGTCAAGTCATTGTGCCAGCAAAGGAACGAATGGCGCACCGTGGGAACATTGCCATTTCTGTCAAAAAGGATTTTTGGGGACAAGGAATCGGTTCTAAGATGCTTGAAAAACTCATTCTTTCCGCCAAAAAATCAGGTTTGCATATGCTAACACTAGAAGTCGTCAGTGAAAACCAAGCTGCTTTTCATCTGTATAAAAAAATGGGGTTTGTCGTGGCAGGAGAATACCCCGACTATTTTCGCGTCCAAGATAAATTATTCGCCGTAACATTTATGTACCGCATATTAAAAAACTAGGCTTTGTCCCCAAAGCCTAGTTTTTTAACGTAATTCAATTAAACGATCTTTTAATTCTTGTTCCATTGTGACAAGTTCTTTCTCGGCTGCAGCCCGTTTTGCGCGGCCTTCTTGTTGAATTTTAAGCGTCTCTTGTAAAGTCTCAATTAAGCTTGACTGTGTATGTTTTAACGTTTCGATATCTACAATCCCTCTTTCATTTTCGCGTGCTGTTTCAATCGCGTTGGTTTTAAGCATGTCCGCATTTCGTTTAAGTAATTCATTTGTCGTTTCGGAAACTTGGCGTTGGGCTTCAACCGCTTGTTGTTGCCTTAACAAGGTAAGGGCAATGGCAACTTGATTTTTCCAAAGGGGGATAGCCGTCATAATGGACGACTGAATTTTTTCAGCTAAAGCTTGGTTTGTATTTTGGATAAGGCGAATTTGCGGTGCTTGTTGAATGGTAATTTGACGGCTTAGTTTTAAATCATGGACCCGTTTTTCAAGACGATCCGCAAATTGCGTCAAGTCATTTACCTCTTGGAAATCCATTTGATCACCGGTTTGTTCCGCTTTTTTACGAAGTTCCGGTAACAATTTATCATTAATTTCCTCAAGCTTCAATTCGCCAGCAGCGATATAAATATTTAAAGCTTGAAAATAATCTTTATTTTTATCATAAAGTTGTTCAAGGAAAGTATTATCTTCCATTAATCTTTTTTTCGAATGCTCTAATTTTAAAGCAATACGGTCGATTTGTGTACCGATTTTTTGATATTTTGATGTAATCTCGTTAATTGACTGTTTGACGCGGTGAAACATTTTCGTGAAAATATTTTTATTACGCGCAGCAAGCTCGTCTGGGTCTGCTTCTTGCAGGCGATACATTAAGTCGCTAATGATATCCCCAATTGGACCAACATCTTGTTTTTGAACATGAGCGAGCATAGAGTGGGAAAAATCATGAAGTTTTGCTTGAGCAGGTGCGCCGTAGCCAAGAATAGCCGCCTGGTTTCCCGCATCAATTTGCTTACTTAATTCAACAGCTTGGCGTTTGTTACTTTCAGGAAGCATATCTACAAGGCGGGGTGCCGCATCGCTTTCACTGTTTACAATATTTGTATTTTTGGAGTCATCCATTCCAAATGGATTGCTAAGTAAATCGTCTAATGTATGGTTCATTTCTTTTTCAAGTAAATCGGTTTGATTTAACTCTTTTTTCTCATTGTTCTCACTCATGTTTCGAGCTCCTTTCGAACTTTTGTTTTTGCTTTGAAATTGAATTTTTAGCAACTTCAAGCTCAAAATCAAGACTGTTAACATCTTGGTTAAGGAGTGTAAACAAATCCTTTTCAATGACACGACTCAAATCATTTAAGAGTGAGCGTGTATCAGATAACGTTTGATAGATTTTTTTATCTTTAACAGGTTGGCTTTCAAGAAAAGCGTATTTCTCTGTAAGTTCCACAAGTGAATCAAGATGAGAAAAGAAGAAATCTTCTGCTTCATAAAAACGCTTCGGTTCATCTTTTACAATGCCGTAAATTCTTTTTGCCAGTTGAAGTGTTTTATTGCGTTCTTGAAAAGAGTATAAACCTTTGTTTGTGGCCATAATTTTTTGAAGACGCATAATTTTAAGTCGTGCTTCCTCTAAGTTTGTACGAATATATTTGAATTCTTTTTTTGTTAAGCCTGTCTTTTCGGTTAGAGCCTGATCGCCTGCTTTTGCAGAAAAGAAAAACAGAATAGAAGCTACGGCGATGGTAATTAAACCGATGAGAAGCCAGCTGCTTTTTAAGATGGCTGAAAGAATTCCGAATAACACGATGACGATAAAAATAGAACCTGTAAACGCCATAATCTTTTTAAATGTAGTCATTGTTTATCTTCTCCTTCAGATACCTATTCTAAAAAATAAATTTATGTAACCACAAGGGATTACCTAGTTTCATTATACCCGATTTTTTCTTTTTAGAAAGGATGTTTGATTTGATTACATCATACCATAGTTAAAGAAACGTTGTTATCCGTCGTGCGATGTAAATTCATCTCGGACCAAATTTTATGTTAAACTAGAATAATAGAAAGAAGGTGCTCTAAGTGAAGAATTTGGAAGAAAAAACAATACGTGAAGAAACTATCTTTAAAGGGCGTGTAGTCAGTCTTGCGGTAGCAGATGTACGCCTTCCAAATGGCGAAACCGGAAAAAGAGAACTTGTAAGACATCCCGGAGCGGTAGCGATTATCCCACTAACACATGATGGTAAAATTGTGATGGTAGAGCAGTATCGTAAGCCTTTAGAAAAAACAGTTGTGGAAATCCCTGCAGGTAAAATGGAGCAAGGGGAACAAAGAGAAAAGACAGCGCTTCGTGAACTAGAAGAAGAGACCGGATATAAAGCAAGCGGATTAGATTTACTCACCTCATTTTATACAGCGCCAGGTTTTGCGGATGAAATTTTACATATTTTTGTGGCAAAAGGGCTACGTCAACAAAAAAATTCTCTTGCCTTAGATGAGGATGAATTTATCAATGTGATTGAAGTGACACTTGAAGAAGCGAAGCAATTAATTGAGGAAGAATCCATTTGTGATGCCAAAACGATGTATGCTATTCAATATTTAGAATTACAGCACTTAAAGGAAGAAAGTAATTAAAAAAAGGTTGAGGAGATCTCCTCAACCTTTTTAATTCATAAAATGTTCATGATGCGTACTGACCATAGCTTCTGGAGCCGCTTTTGGATCTAAGTATTTTTTTGCGCTATTAATCGCAATAGGTCCCTCGTGAAGGCCTGCTTGAATAATACGGATTTTTCTTGGATAGCAAGCGACATCACCACACGCATAAATTCCAGGCATTGTCGTTTCCATTTCATGGTTCACAGAAATGCCCCATTCTTCGGTTTCAAAACCCCAATCGCGCATGTTGCCAATATCCACTTCAACACCGTGATTCACAAAAATAGCATCGCAAGCGATTCTTTTATTTTCCCCAGAATGAGTGCAAGTGAATTCAATTTCTTTTAAGGTTTTATCGCCGTATAAACTTGTAATTTCGTGATGGAGATGGGTAGAAATTCCTGAATCTAGTACAGTTTTAGCACGCTCCTCATATCCTTTAAAATCATCCCCACGGTAAATAAGTTCCACATTTTTCGCGATAGGTAAAAGCATGAGTGCTGCATCAAGCGCCGCATCCCCGCCACCAGAAATGACGACTTTCTTATTTCTTAACTTCTTTAAATCACGTAAATGGTAATGAAGCGCACTCGTATAGTCCTCTGCAAAACGCGCCTTTAGTGGATTCATTTTATAAGTGCCACTACCAACTGCAATTACAATAGTTTTGCTTAAATGAACTTCCCCATTTTCCGTCTCGATATAAAAGGTGCCATCATTTTGTTTTACGACAGACGTTACGCGAGTGTTTAAGACAAAAGTTGGGTCGAAGGTTTCCGCCTGTTTTTTAAAATCAGCCACCAAATCGGCGCCTAGAATTTCAGGGATACCACCAATGTCATGGATTAGTTTTTCTGGATAGAAGTAGCGAATTTTACCTCCAACATCTGGTTCTGCGTCAATAATTTTTGTTTTCATCGCACGTAAACCGCTATAAAACGCGGCGTATAGTCCAACTGGACCGCCGCCGATAATCGTAACATCAAATAGAGATGGCTTCAATATGATCAAGCTCCCTTACTACATCTTTAATTTCACAGCCATTACATGTTTCATATGGCAAGCAAAGTGGCACACCGCTTCGTGGATCGATTAAAATATCTGCTTTAATGTTAAATACATCTTCTAAAATCTCACAGGTCATAACGTCTTTAGGGGCACCACTTGCTCGAACTTGACCGTTTTTGATTGCAATCATATGTTCCGCATAACGAGATGCATGGTTTAAGTCATGGACGACCATCACAATGGTGCGATTTTCTGTTTCATTTAATTGTTTTAAAATATTCATAACATCAAGTTGGTGTGTCATATCTAAAAATGTAGTAGGTTCATCTAAAAATAAAATAGAAGTATCTTGCGCGAGAGCCATGGCAATCCAGGCGCGTTGTCTTTGTCCACCCGACAGATTTTCAATCGGACGATTTTTAAACTCTTCTAAATTAGTCATTTTAAGAGCCCAATTAATCATATCTTGATCTTCTTTATTTCCTACTTTAAAGCCGGATTGATGTGGGCTACGTCCATAAGCAATTAATTCCATAACCGTTAAGCCACCTGGAGCTGTTGGATTTTGTGGTAAAATTGCTAATTCTTTGGCGATTTGTTTAGTAGAAACTTGATGGATTTTTTTTCCATCTAAAATAACATGTCCTTTGCTTGGTTTTAAAAGACGGGACATCGTTTTTAAAATGGTAGATTTTCCAGAACCGTTTGCACCAACAAGGGCTGTTATTTTTCCTTGCGGTATGGATATATTTAATGAATCAACAATAATTCGTTTATCGTAAGCAATTTGTAAATCTTCTGTGTATAAGTTTTGCATAACATCACTCCATCTATTATAGTGATAATGATTCTCAATGATACTAGTATAGCGGCTTTAGACATAACTTTCAAGATAAAGTTGTTCTACACTCTTTTTACATATAATAATAATTTTAAATTAAGTAAAATTATTATGTAATTGATAATCACTATAGACAGCTTTTGTGATTTGTGTTATCTTTATAAACATAGTAATCAGAACGAAAAAATAGGTTTTTATTACAAAAAAATCATTTGAGATAGTCATTTCTAAATAATAATAATTATAAACTGTGATTATTGATTGAGAATAGCCATTTTAATAAGGGAGGCAGAGTTATGGAAGCTCGCATTAAACGAATTAAGGCTCAGTTACATGATGCTAGCTACAAATTGACGCCACAGCGTGAAGCAACCGTTCGTGTTTTGCTAGAAAATGAAAAAGACCATTTAAGTGCTGAAGAAGTTTTTTTACGTGTGAAAAATCTTGCGCCTGATACTGGACTTGCAACCGTTTATCGGACGTTAGAACTGCTTACGGAACTTCGAGTTGTAGATAAAATTAATTTTGGAGACGGGGTTTCTCGCTATGACCTACGTAAAGAAGGAGCGAAACACTTCCATCACCATCTCGTTTGCCTAGAGTGCGGTTCAGTAGAAGAAATTCAAGAAGATTTACTGGAAGATGTAGAAAAAATTATTGAAGATCGGTGGCATTTTATGATTAAGGACCACCGGCTTACTTTCCAAGGTATATGCGCAGATTGCAAGAAAAAAACTAAAAAATAAGTTGGAACAGCTGGATTTTACAGTTGTTCTTTTTAATTGTATGAAAAAAAGAACTATTTCTATCTAGAGGGATAAAAGTTCACCAGAAAAAGGTTTCGTGTTAAAATGAATGGGCAGGAGGCGAGGAAATGAACGACTTAATTGAAGATTTTCTACACTTTTTATCCGTTGAACGTGGCTTGTCGTTAAATACATTAGCAGCTTACAAACGTGATTTGCTTTATTTTGCTAATTCCTATAAAAAAACAACCGATGATGCACATTTTGAAAACGTAAAGCGCGAGGATATTGTAACATTCATTAATGAAGCAAGAAGTGAAGGAAAATCCCCACGAACAATCGCACGCTACATTGCCTCACTCCGTTCTTTTTTCCATTTTTTACTTCATGATGGGCAAATAAAGGGTGATCCGATGATTCAAATTGAGACACCGAAACAAGCTAAAAGTTTACCAAAAGTACTTAGTCTAGATGAAGTTGAAAAATTACTTGATGCACCTGATGCCAATACGCCGCTAGGTTTGCGTGATCAGGCTATGCTAGAAGTGCTTTATGCAACAGGTCTTCGGGTTACGGAACTTGTTCAACTTAAAATGGACGACCTTCATTTACATATGGGCTTTATTCAAACAATAGGAAAAGGGAATAAGGAACGCATCATTCCACTTGGGAAAATAGCGACAAGCGTTTTAGAAGAGTACTTGCGAAATGGTAGACCGAAATTAAGAAAGCCTACAGACCGAAATGATTTTGTTTTTTTGAATCATCACGGAAGAGGCTTAACACGCCAAGGATTTTGGAAAATTTTAAAACAACTTGCTACAAAAACGGGCATAGAAAAACAAATCACGCCACATACGTTACGTCATTCTTTCGCCACTCATTTACTTGAAAATGGTGCTGATTTGCGCTCAGTGCAAGAATTACTTGGTCATTCAGATATTTCAACAACACAAATTTATACACATGTTACAAAAGCGCGTTTGAAAGATGTTTATAAAGAATTTCATCCGCGTGCTTAAATTTTAGAAGGGTGATGAGAAGATGGTTATGAAATTTAAACGTATTCATGTAATCGTAATGGATTCAGTTGGGATTGGTGAAGCTCCAGATGCAGCTGAATTTGATGATTTTGGAGTAGATACATTTGGTCATATAGCTGAAAAAATGAACGGACTTCATATGCCTGAAATGGGGAAATTGGGTTTATCCAACATTGAACCCGTTTTAGGTGTAGAAAAAGCGGAAAAACCTCTTGCTTACTATACCAAAATGCAAGAAGCTTCGCGTGGTAAAGATACCATGACGGGTCACTGGGAAATTATGGGGCTATACATTGATACGCCATTTCGAGTTTTCCCTAACGGTTTTCCAGATGAGCTCATAGAACAAATTGAGAAAAAAACGGGCCGCAAAGTAATCGGAAATAAACCTGCGAGTGGAACTGAAATTTTAGATGAACTTGGTGAAGAGCAAATGAAAACTGGGGCGCTGATTGTATATACGTCTGCTGATTCTGTTCTTCAGATTGCAGCCCATGAAGATATAATTCCACTCGAGGAATTATATGAAATTTGTGAGTTTTGTAGAGAAATCACACTCGATGATCCATATATGTTGGGCCGTATTATCGCACGCCCGTATATAGGGGAGCCGGGAGCATTTAAACGCACAGCTAACCGACATGATTATGCATTAAAACCATTTAAGCCTACTGTGATGAATGCGCTAAAAGATGGCGGAAAAGACGTTATTGCAATTGGAAAAATTTCTGATATTTTTGACGGTGAAGGTGTAACAGAATCGATTCGAACTACTTCAAATATGGATGGAATGGACAAACTTATTCAAGTTTTAGACAAACCGTTTGAAGGAATGAGCTTTTTAAACTTAGTAGATTTTGATGCCCTTTTTGGTCATCGCCGCGATCCGGAAGGCTACGGGGCTGCGCTTGAAGAATTCGATGCAAGACTTCCTGAGGTTTTTGAAAAAATGCAAGAGGATGATTTACTTATTATCACAGCCGACCACGGAAATGATCCAACTTACCGGGGAACCGACCATACGCGTGAATTTGTTCCACTTCTTGTCTACTCTAAAAAATTCGAAAATGATGGTCAGAAGCTTCCGCTTAGAGAAACATTTGCGGATTTAGGTGCTACCGTTGCTGAGAATTTTGATGTAAAAATGCCTGAGTATGGAAAAAGCTTTTTAAGTGACTTAAAATAATGAGGGAAAAAGGAGCAAACGTATGAGTATTGAAAAAGTAAATGAAGCTGTAGCTAAGATTAGAGAAAGTTACAAGGAACAGCCAACAATTGGTTTAATTCTCGGTTCAGGGTTAGGCGTTTTAGCGGATGAAATTGTAAACCCTGTGAAATTATCTTATGATAAAGTGCCCCATTTTCCTGTTTCAACAGTAGAAGGCCATGCAGGGCAATTTGTTTTTGGGGAACTTCAAAATAAACAAGCTGTAGCGATGCAAGGCCGTTTTCATTTTTACGAAGGATATTCCATGCAAGACGTGACATTTCCTGTGCGCGTTATGAAAGAACTTGGTGTAGAAATTCTAGTCGTAACAAATGCAGCTGGTGGCGTGAATGAACTTTATAAAGCTGGGGATTTAATGCTGATTTCGGATCATATTAATTTCACTGGGACTAGTCCTTTAATTGGAAAAAATGACAATCATTTTGGCCCGCGTTTTCCAGATATGTCAGATGCGTACCAACTTTCCTTACGTGAAACGGCTAGAAAAATTGCTAGCCAGTTAAATATACCAATTCAAGAAGGGGTCTATGCAGGATTTAGTGGCCCTACTTATGAAACACCTGCTGAAATTCGTATGATGCGTACACTTGGTGCGGATGCAGTTGGTATGTCGACTGTACCAGAAGTGATTATTGCAAATCATGCGGGTATGCGTGTTTTAGGTATTTCTTGTATTACAAATATGGCAGCTGGGATTTTAGACCAACCGTTATCTCACGAGGAAGTTATCGAAACGACTGACCAAGTAAGAAGTACGTTTCTAACTTATGTGAAAGCCATTGTAAAGGAACTTCATTAAACGCAACAAAAATAGCAGCTTGTAGAAAAACGCAAAGCTTACGCCAAACAAAACGATTCTCACCAAAATCTGATTGCTCTCAAACGGTGAGTTTCTAGGCAGAGCCTCCGCTCCAGAGCGGAAGGCGAAGATTGCCGTTTGAGAGCAGTATGTAGTATTATATAGAAAAATGATGAATCCCCTTGCGTTTGTAAGGGGATTTTAGTATACTTATGCGATTGTTATTGTCTCGTACAAGTTCTTTGTGCTACTATAGAAAAGAACATAAGAGAATTTTAAAATTTCGCAAATAAAGGTGGGAATACGCGTGGCATTTGAGCGTTTTGGAACAATGGATGTGAATAAAGCGGGACATTTAGAAATTGGAGGAGTAGACGCACTACGTTTGGTCGAAGAATACGGGACACCTTTATATGTCTATGATGTCGCATTAATTCGTGAACGTGCTAGAGGGTTTAAAAAAACATTTGAAGAATTAGGCGTTGTAGCCCAAGTTGCCTATGCAAGTAAAGCTTTTTCTTCAGTTGCGATTTACGAACTTATGCATGAAGAGGGCTTATCTCTTGATGTTGTTTCAGGCGGAGAACTTTACACGGCGATAAAAGCGAATTTCCCAAAAGAACGTATTCATTTTCATGGAAATAATAAAACAGTAGAAGAAATTGAAATGGCGATTGATTATGGCATTGGCTGTATGGTTGTTGATAATTATTATGAAATTGAATTGTTACAAAAAATTCTTAAAAAGAAAAAGGCTAAAATGTCCGTTTTAGTCCGCGTAACGCCTGGTATTGAGGCTCATACGCATGATTATATATTAACCGGTCAAGATGATTCGAAATTTGGCTTTGGTTTAACAAACGGCCAAGCAGAAGAAGCGATAAGACGTATTCTGGCGGCCTCAGATGAATTCGATTTAATCGGGCTTCATTGTCACATTGGATCTCAAATTTTTGAAACAACAGGGTTTATTATGGCTGCACACCGGATTATGGAAAAATTAGTGGAGTGGCACAAAACTTTAGCGTTTGATTCAAAAGTATTAAATTTAGGTGGAGGCTTCGGCGTTCGCTACACTGCAGAGGATAAACCGCTTGAACCAGCGGAATATGTAAAAGAAATTATTCATGAAGTGAAAAAAATGGCAAAAGATAATCAATTATCTGTACCAGAAATTTGGATTGAACCAGGTCGTTCTTTAGTTGGGGAAGCAGGAACAACGCTTTATAAAATTGGTTCAAGAAAAGAAGTTCCAGGTGTGAGAGATTACGTTGCGGTTGATGGGGGAATGAGTGATAATATTCGCCCCGCGCTTTATGAGGCCCATTATGAAGCTGTTCTTGCTAGTTCACCGCTTGATAAGGCAGAGGAAACTGTAGCGATTGCTGGAAAGTGCTGTGAATCCGGCGATATGCTCATTTGGGACTTGCCGCTTCCAAAATCAAATGCAGGCGATGTACTAGCTGTATTTTGTACGGGTGCTTACGGCTATTCGATGGCGAGTAATTATAATCGAATTCCAAGACCGCCTGTTGTTTTTGTTGAAAATGGAAAGTCAAAATTAGTTGTGCAACGCGAAACATACGAAAATTTAGTGCAGAATGATCTGCATCTCTAAATTAGGTGGATAAATGATGGAAATGAAATTTAAGGTAGATGCGTTTGAAGGCCCCCTCGATTTACTTTTACATCTTATTGGTAAACTAGAGGTTGATATTTATGATATTCCAGTTGCAGAAATTACCGAACAGTATATGGAATATATTCATACTATGCAATTTTTAGAATTGGATGTGGCCAGTGAATATCTAGTGATGGCTGCGACTTTATTAGCTATAAAAAGTAAAATGCTTCTGCCAAAACAAGAAATTGAAGAGGACTTTGAAGATTTTAATCCAGAATTAGATCCTCGTGACGAATTAATTGAACGTTTAATGGAGTATAAGCGCTATAAGGAAGCTGCAAAGGATTTGAAAGATAAAGAAAATGAGCGTAGTTTTTATTTTAGTAAGGCGCCAATGGATCTAGGCGAATTTGGAGACGGAGAAGTGTCTACCGATGTTGATGCGACGCTAAACGACATGCTAGGTGCATTCAATAAATTGCTTAGAAGGCAGAAATTAAATAAACCGCTACACACTCGAATTACAACACAAGAAATATCAATTGATGAACGTATGACGGAAGTTTTAAACAAAGTGAGTGCTGTTAAAGGGAAAATGAAGTTTGATGATTTATTTGAGGAGCAAACGAAGGAACAGCTTGTGGTGACGTTTTTAGCCATACTCGAATTAATGAAACGCAAACTAATTTCTGTTGAACAGAGCGGAAGTTTTGAAGATTTGTATGTGGAAGGTAGAGGAGAGCTAAGTGAATAAAGAGCAACAAATTGGTATTTTAGAGAGCTTGCTATTTGCTGCAGGTGATGAAGGGCTTTCTACAAAGCAATTAACAGAAACGATGGAGATTACTTATATTGAAGCTTTAAACTTGTTAGAGAGCTTAGGAGAGCAGTATGAAAAAGATGCTTCTCGAGGTCTCATTCTACTAGAACTAGCGGGTTCTTTTCAGCTTGCAACAAAAAAAGAAAACGCCTCCTATCTTCGTAAGCTAGTGAATACGCCCCAAACGACTTCATTATCGCAAGCCTCTTTAGAAACACTTGCGATTATTGCTTATAACCAACCGATTACGCGTATCGATGTGGATGAAATTCGTGGTGTGAAAACAGATGGGCCCATTCGTACACTAGTTGCAAAGGGACTGATTACAGATAAGGGCCGGGCAGAGGGAGCTGGACGTGCTAAGCTATATGTGACTACAAGCGAATTTTTAGATGCGTTTGGCTTAAGTTCTATTGAAGAGTTACCAAAACTAAGTGATCCTTCGACAGAGCCAGAGCAGGATGAAATGGATCTGTTTTTGATAAATTTAATCGGACGGAGGAAGAATAAGTGGAGAGACTACAAAAAGTAATTGCAAATGCTGGTGTTACGTCGCGTAGAAAGGCGGAAACACTGATTCAAGAGGGGAAAGTAAAAGTGAACGGTAAGGTTGTTAGGGAGCTTGGAGTGAAGGTAGCTCAAACAGACCGGATTGAAGTAGAGGGAATCGAAATCACAAAGGAGATTCATCGTTATTTTCTTTTTTATAAACCGCGCGCAGTTGTTTCAGCTGTAACGGATGATAAGGGAAGAAAAGTAGTTTCTGATTATTTTACTGATATCGAGGAGCGACTCTATCCAGTTGGACGGCTAGATTATGAGACATCAGGGTTACTTCTAATGACAAATGACGGAGAATTTGCTAATCTATTAATGCACCCGAAATTCAAGGTGGAAAAAAGGTATATCGCCCGTTTAAAAGGAATTCCAGAAAAGGTTCGCCTTCGTCAGTTAGAACGTGGTGTTGTTATTGATGGTAAAAAGACAGCGCCGGCAAAAGTGAAAATGCGTTCATTTGATAAAGGGAAAAATAAAGCGATTGTGGAAGTCATCATTCACGAAGGACGAAATCGTCAGGTCAGAAAAATGTTTGAAGCGATTGGCTACCCTGTTCAAAAACTTTCACGTGAAGGTTATGCCTTCTTAGATTTAAGAGGAATGAATGCTGGAGAAAGACGGGAACTAAGTCATCATGAAGTGAAGCAACTAAAAGCGCTTGCGAAATTTGGGCAATAACCATCCAATGGATAGCTCGTTTTTTGTAGATATATAGTTTCTAATAGCTTGTTTTATAAAAAACATGTATAATTTAGTAGGCAAGTATTTTACAAGGATTTAATGACTAAAAAGTATGTGGGTGCTTTTTTAGAGTCAAGTAACATAACAATTCTCTTTAAATGAAAGAGTAGCTTAATGTAAATGAGGATTTGGGGGATGAGTACTTATGAGTGATCAAGTAAAAGTGCTTGTTGTTGACGATGAAGATCGTATTCGTCGGCTTTTAAAAATGTACTTGGAAAGGGAAAACTTTCGTATTGAGGAAGCAAGTGATGGAGACGAAGCGCTTCACATGGCTTTAAATAATAACTACGAAGTGATTTTGCTTGACTTAATGATGCCCGGAAAAGATGGGATTGAAGTTTGTCGGGAATTAAGAGAATATAAATCAACACCAGTCGTTATGTTAACTGCAAAAGGTGAGGAAGCAAACCGCGTGCAGGGATTTGAAGTTGGTGCTGATGACTATATTGTAAAGCCCTTTAGCCCAAGAGAAGTTGTACTTCGCGTAAAAGCCGTACTTCGTCGAGCTAAACAACAAGATAAAAATCTGTTTTCAACTGCAACAGGAGATATGATTAATTTTCCGCATCTTAGTATTGATAATGAAGCACATCGTGTGATTGTAGATGGGACGGAAATTAACTTAACACCAAAAGAGTATGATTTATTATACTATCTAGCTAAATCTCCAGATAAAGTTTTTGACCGTGAATCCCTTCTAAAAGAAGTTTGGCGGTATGAATTCTTCGGTGATTTGCGTACTATTGATACGCATGTCAAACGTTTAAGGGAGAAATTATTAGACGTTTCAGAAGATGCAGCGAAAATGATTGTAACAGTATGGGGTCTTGGCTATAAATTCGAAGTCCCAGAAGAATAAATTGTGTGAAAATGGACAGGTTGAATCGGTTGTGTGATGAGCAACCTTTTGTAACCTGTTCATTTTTAGGTTAAGGGGAGGCATAGATGAATGAAATTATGGAACAGCATTGTGGGGAAAATCTGGAGTACCATTATTTTATTACTAATAGGTGTACTCGTTATTTGCGGTTTTTTAGTAGCCGTAATCTATGAAAAAAATAATTTTAATGAAATTAAAGCTGAACTTGACCAAGATGCTTCAAAAATTATTGGTGTGATGCATAAAAACGATGCTTTTATTTCTGAAAATGGAGAAGGAAGCGAATCGCTCACTCTCCTTGATGATACAATTGGGGTCATCATTGCAAAAGATGATGAAAGTGTTTATGTAAGACAATCAACAGATAAAGTTTCCCAGTCATCCGTTGAAAAATTAACGAAAAATAAAAAAAATAAAATGAAGCACTCGCTGAAAAAAATGCCCCTTTAGAAATGAAATATGATTTTAAAGAAAATGATACAAACTCACCCGTTCAGCTTTATGTGAAAAAATTTGAGCTAGATAGTGGTGAAAAGGGTGTTCTTTATATCTATAAATCATTCCGAGATATTCTAAGTGTTACAAAGCAAGCAACCAGAACCCTTGTTTTTGCTGGCTTAGGCGCTATCCTTATTACTTCACTGCTCTCATTTGTCTTTTCTTCGCGAATGGCTTTCCCGCTTCGGGAGATGAAAAAAATTGCGGTGGCCGTCTCACGAGGGAATTTTGATAATCGGGTGCCGAGTTATACACATGACGAAATTGGGGACCTTGGTATTGCCTTTAATAATATGGCCCAGCAATTAAAATATAATATTAGTGCGCTCCGACAAGAAAAAGAACAATTATCGAATATTTTAGTTGGTATGGCAGATGGTGTTATTAAATTTAATATTGATAAAACGATTATTTTAAGTAATCCTCCGGCAGAAGAATTTTTACATAACTGGTTCTTTTCCAATGAAAATAGTGAAAAGGTACTAATTCCTTCTAAACTTGAGGATATGCTAGATGAAATACTCAAAACGCGGGACGAACAAGTTGGAGAAATTACGTTTGGTGATCAAACGTATGTCGCCATTTTAACTTTACTTTATAACGGAGAAAATGTGAGAAGTATTGTTGCTGTTATTCGTGATATGACGGAAGAAAAACGACTTGAGAAAATGAAGAGCGATTTTGTTAGCAATATTTCGCACGAACTTCGTACACCTATTTCAATGTTGCAAGGATATAGTGAAGCCATTATTGATGGTGTTGCCCAAACGGATGAAGAGGTTCGTGAATTTGCACAAATTATTTATGAAGAGTCCTTGCGAATTGGTCGCCTGGTCAATGATATGCTTGATTTGGCTCGTATGGAGGCTGGTTTTACTCAATTAGATAAACAAGAAATGAAATTAGCACCGTTTATTTCAAAAGTAGTATCAAATTTTGAAGTTTTAGCAAAAGAAAATTTTGTTGAACTTAATCTTGAAATTGATGATAATAATTTGATGTACACCTTTGATGTGGATCGTCTTGAACAAGTTCTGATTAACTTAATCATGAATGCGATTCGTCATACTGGTCGTGAAGGTTATCATGGTGTTGTGACGGTGAAAGAGCATGCTGATTATGTTAATGGACAATTATTAATTATTGTGAGTGATAACGGTAGCGGTATCCCAGAAGCGGATATTCCTTATCTATTTGAACGTTTTTATAAAGCTGATAAGGCTAGAACACGCGGAAAAGCAGGTACTGGTATTGGGTTAGCCATTGTTAAAAATATCATTGAAGCACATCATGGGAATATTACTGTAGAAAGTACAGTAGGCGTAGGTTCATCCTTCATCATTAGCCTACCATTAAAAGAAAAAAGGAGTTAATCACATTGTCCAATCGTAAACAAAAATTTTGTAAAGAATCACTTGTCATTAAAACAAGCCGGGTTTTCCCGCAAGATACAAACAACCATAATACACTTTTTGGAGGAAAATTAATGACGTATATTGATGATACAGCATCAATTAGTGCGTCAAGGCACTGTCGTGTAGGGATTGTTACTGCGTCGACGGATTCTGTTGACTTTCTCCAACCAATTAAAAATGATCATTCGGTTTGTCTTGAATCATATGTAGCTTCTGTTGGACGTTCTTCAATGGAAATTTTTGTAAAAGTCATTTCCGAAAACTTAAAAACAGGGGAACGCTATTTAGCAGCAACTTCTTTTTTAACTTTTGTTGCTATTGATGATGCTGGTAAAACAGTAGAGGTACCAGAAGTTATTCCAGAAAGTGAAGAAGAAAAAATGATTCATGAAGGACGAGAAGCACGTGAAATAGCAAGGAAAGAGCGTTTAAAAGCAAGTCGCTTATTAGCTAGCTCTTTAAAAACAGAAGTGCCATGGCTTTTTTAAGAAAAAAATGGTTGCCAAATTTTACTTTCATGGTAAAATATTAATTGATTCATCTTTATGATAATCAAAATAAAATATCGTTCATCTTCGGGGCAGGGTGTAATTCCCGACCGGTGGTAATAGTCCACGATCTGTTTTTAACAGGTGACTCTGGTGCAATTCCAGGACCGACAGTATAGTCTGGATGGGAGAGGATGTTGGCGGCCTTTTTTGGCTTGTCTGCAAATGAACATTTTTAGAAGTTCGACGTTATTACGTCTAGCTTGTTTAGATATTCACAAACCTCTCTAATGTTAAAGATTAGAGAGGTTTTTTTGTTAGATGGCTAAAGCGGGCACCGTATTTTCTTTGGATGAACAAAAGAGGAGAGTTACTCATGAGAAACTACTCGATGAAAACTTTTGTTAGTATTGCAGTGCTTGGTACGCTTGCATTTGTCATTATGCTTTTGCAATTTCCAATCTTACCAAGTGCACCATTTTTAAAGCTGGATTTTAGTGATATTCCAGCCCTCATCGGCGGTTTGATGTTTGGACCACTGGCGATTATTTTAATCGAACTAATTAAAAATGTTCTGGAATTTATTGTTTCGGGAAGCCCAGTTGGCGTACCTATTGGTGAAATCACCAATTTCTTATCTGGTATTTGTTTTACTTTGCCGATTTATTATTTATTCCGTCATTTCCGTGAAACGAAGGGGCTTATTTTTGCAACAGCTGTTGGAACAATTTGTTTGACAGTAGTAATATCCATTTTCAATTACTTTGTACTATTGCCATTTTATATAAAACTTGGCGGTCTTCCAGCCTCTACTGATGTTTTTGGACTTGTTGTAACAACAATTGTTCCATTTAATTTATTAAAAGGTGGGATTGTGGGTGCTGGGTTCTTGCTTCTTTACGGATCTATGAAAAATTTCATTATTAAAAATCAAACGCCGAAAGAGCGAATGAAATATGAAAAAAAGCGCCGTGAGATTCACAACGCTTAATTAATCAAATAGATGCGGATTGCCATTAAACGGGTGATCCGCTATTTTAATGGATAAAGACGGGCAATGAAACTCTGCTTCTTCTGCTTCTACCCTATATTTTTCTTCAACCGGTTTTGTACCCGTATTTTGATCTTGTAGATTAAAGGCTAGTCCTTCCGTGTTATAATCAAAAAGATGTGGCGCATGAAGCGCGCAAGCCCCACAAGCAATACACGTATCTTGGTCAACAATTGTATATTTTGCCACTTGACCATCCCTTTCTGCCAAATGATAGCTTAAGTATAACATAATTTTTCAAGAAAATAGATGTCGAACAAACGTTTCTATGGTATGATTACGAGAGAACGGAGGGCTAAGCGTTGGATAAACTTGATTTATATCTCCTTTTCATTATACAAACTTTTAAAAGACCACGTAAAAAGAATTTCTTATTCGCTATTTTAACGGGAAAAAGGACGGGGCAAGCTGTCACTGATAGTCATCTTCACCAAGTGGAAAATCAGTTTGGCTTAGTGCCGTTTTTAAAAGAAGAGATTTTTGAAAAGCGATTACTTGATTTGGAAGAAAAAAGGTTATATTCGGATAGATGAATCTGGTGTTCTTTTATTAAAAGAGCAAAGTGAAACCTCCTATTTTAAATCGCCCGACTGGAAGGGTTTTTCGATGCAAGATTTACCGCATCATTTTTTTAATCATTTACTTTTAGCTGTTCAGGTTGTGAGTAATAAACATCATAAAAAGAGTCAGTATTTACCCATTGTGCGAAATAAAGAAGCTCAACTATGGGTTAAACGTTGGTTTTCCAAATGGCAAAATGATTCCCATTTAGCTGAAAAATTATTCTTAGAATTAACTAAGTGGTTAGACTCATCCTCCGTTTTGTACAAAGATGTATATGTGGCACGGTTTTCGGGTGGAGATAGAGTGGGAGAAACGGCCCTTCAAATTTGTGAGCGGCTTCAGATTTCCATTTGGGATGGGTATTTTGAATGGCTAAGAGGTTTACATGTGTTACACCTAAAGTCGAATGAATTCCCTCTTTTACAAGAATTGATGATTTCAAAGGTAGCGCTGCTTACGAAATCAGGTTTTGCGACGTATGATTTATTTCAAAAAGGGCATTCATTTGAGCAAATTGTAAAGATTCGTCAATTAAAGAAAAGTACGATTGAAGATCATTTTGTGGAAATTCAGGCGACGTTTCAGGAATTAGCGGTTCCTTTTCGCCCGAATGAAGAGGTGCTTTTAAAGCTAAAGGAAAAATCCTTTTTATCGCTAAAAGAAATGAAAGAATTTATGCCGGATTTAAGCTATTTTGAACTTAGGCTAGCGGCGGTTTCTGGGGTGGAACTATGAATTTAGAGCAGGAATTAAAACGATATTTAGGTTTTGAGACTTTTCGTAGCGGGCAAAGAGAAATAATTGAAGCGGCTATTTCCGGGCAAGATGTGTTTGCGATGTTGCCAACTGGTACTGGGAAAACGCTTTGTTATCAACTAGCTGGGCACTTGATGGATGGGCTTGTGATTGTGGTTTCGCCACTTCTTAGTTTGATGCAAGATCAGGTAGAAAGAATGCGTGCTGGTGGTGAAAAACGTGTTACAGCTTTAAATAGTTTTTTGTCTATGCGTGAAAAAAATATGATTTTAAATCAGATTGATGCTTATAAATTCCTTTTTCTTTCACCAGAAATGCTTGCGAGTGAAGAAATACGTGCGGTTATTTTAAAGCAAGAAATAGCTCTTTTTGTTATTGATGAAGCTCATTGTATTTCCCAGTGGGGACACGATTTTCGCCCTGATTATTTGTATTTAGGCGAGTTTAGAAAGCTTTCCGGAAATCCGGTCACAATGGTTTTAACGGCTACCGCGACAGAAATTGTTCGAAAAGATATTTTAAAACAATTACATATGGAAGAAATAACATCGTTTATTTATTCTGTGAACCGACCTAACATTGCGCTTTCTGTCCAGAAATTCCCTAACAGGCAGCAAAAAATGGATGCCTTAATGGACTTGACGGAGAAACTTGCTGGACCCGGTATCATTTATTTTTCAAGTAAACGAATGGCGGAAGAAGTCGCCTTTAGACTTCGTAGTGAGCGCGATTACCGAGTAGCTCATTATCACGGAGATATGGAAGCGGCTGACCGAATTGTCATTCAACAACAATTTGTTTATGGGCAACTAGATTTAATTTGTGCCACAAGTGCATTTGGTATGGGGATTGATAAGGCGGATATTCGATACGTGATTCATTTTCACATGCCAGCTGATTTAGAAGCATATGTGCAGGAAATGGGTCGAGCAGGTCGAGACGGGCAACCAAGTATTGCGATTTTACTTTATGCGAGCGGAGATGAAATGTTGCAAAGACAACTGGCAGATAAAGATATACCGGATGTTTCACTATTAGAACTGCCTGAAAAATTACAACAAACCCTTCCGGAAACTGAAAAAAGAGTACTTGATCATTTTTTAAGGCAAAAGTTGACTAAAGATGAGATAATAAAACGCTTAAATTACAGAAGGGCATGGAAACGAGATAACTTAAATCAATTTTTATGTTATATAGAGGATACAAATTGCCGAAGGACGGCCATTATGCGTTATTTTTCTGAAACAGATTCGGTTCGAAAAATAAAGGATGCGTGTTGCGATTTAGATGGTTTAGACTTTCTCCCCTTTTATAAAAAAGAAAAAGAAGAGGGGAGTCAGGAGGTATTCGATTGGGTGGAGACGCTTCAAAAATTATTAATCGAATGATTTTTGAAAGAAATTAACGCTAAAGCTTGTTGAATGTTACGTTTATAGGTATAATTGTTGCAGGGATGTTTCAATTCCCTTGTAAGTTTTGAATGAAGGAGGAACGTAGATGGCTAGAAAAAAGCGCGATAAACGTGATTATACGCCGTCCGACGATTATAATAATGATTTTTTGCAAACAGAGGATGAGTTTAATAATGAACCACCGATGTTATCACGTTCGGATAGTAGAAAAAAACAGAAAAAAGGATTTTTCAAATACCCGCTATTAAATATTTTAATTGTATTCTTTCTACTTATTCCCATTGTATCAATCATTGTTTTTTTAGCGGTTCAAAATGCAGGTGCGCCTGATAATCAAGTAAAAGAAGAAAATAATGTAACTGTAGATAGTAATAAAAAAGCAAAAGAAGATGCAGCTGAAAAGGAAAAAGCGGAAAAAGAGAAGAAAGAAGCAGCTAAAAAAGAAGCTGAAGAGAAAAAAGCGGCTGAGGAAAAGGCAAAAAAAAGATGCCGAAGCTAAAAAAATAGCAGATGCGAAAGCGGCTGAAGAAGCAAAAGCAGGCCGAGGAAGCTAGAAAAGCTGAAGAGGCGAAGCAACAAGCCGCACAAGAAGAAGCTAACCGAAAAGCAGCAGAAGAAAAAGCAGCAGCAGATGCGAAAGCGGCCGAAGAAGCGAAGAAACAACAAGAACAAGCAGCTAAAAGTAGTCATACCGTCCAAAGCGGAGAAACGCTTTATCGAATTGCTGTAAATGCTTATGGTTCAGCGGGAGCTGCAAGTGGTGTAGAGAAAATTAAACAGGCAAATGGATTATCAAGTAACAATGTTCCGGTTGGGACAGTGCTTAAAATTCCACAATAAAGAAAAAAGAATGAGCAGGATACGGAATTTTTCCAACAGACGCTCGTTCTTTTTATGGAGAAAATGGAGGTTTATGTATGGCGAAAATTGCTTTAATTACAACTGGTGGCACAATTGCAAGTAAAAAAGCAGCATCTGGAAAGCTTGCATCTGGAGAGCTAACTGGCGAAGAGCTTGTTATGCTTTGTGAATTGCCACATGAAATTGAAGTTGATATTTATTCTACTTTTCAATTACCGTCCATGCATATTACAAAAGAAAATTTAGTGGAATTATCCCAATTAATCATGAACATTTTTGAAGATGATAGCTATGATGGCGTTGTCGTAACGCATGGCACAGACTCACTTGAAGAAACTTCCTATTTTTTAGATTTAACAATAACAGATGATCGACCAGTTGTTGTAACAGGTTCCCAGCGTGGCCCAGAAGAGATGGGAACAGATTCCTATATTAATATCAGACATGCGATTTATGCAGCAAGTGAGCCATTACTTCAAAATGCTGGAACGGTTGTGGTATTTAACGAACGCATTTTTGCTGCTCGCTATGTCAAAAAAGTTCATGCGTCTAACATCCAAGGATTTAGTGCTTTTGGGTTTGGTTATTTAGGTATTATTGATAATGATAAAGTTTTTATTTATCAAAAACCTGTGGAGCATGAATGTTATTCTCTTCAAAAGCCATTAGCGGATGTTGTGATTATTAAGTGTTACTTAGATGCAGATGCGTTTTTAATTGATGCAGCTCTTCAAAACGGGGTAGCTGGAATCGTATTAGAGGGTGTTGGTAGAGGGCAAGTTGCCCCTAAAATGATGCCAGCCATCAAACGTGCGATTGAAAAAAATATCCCAGTTATTATTACAACAAGTGCTGAGGAAGGCAATGTCTATACCACATATGATTATCTAGGCAGTACTTATGACCTCTTTACACACGGTGTTATTTTAGGTGGAGATTATGATAGTAAAAAAGCGCGCATGCGGCTAATGGTTCTTTTAGCAGCAGAAAAAGAGATTAACCAAATTAATTTTAGTGAGTTGAAAGGATTTTAAAATGACGAAAAAGATTTGTATTGCAATTGACGGCCCTGCAGCGGCAGGGAAAAGCACAGTAGCGAAAATAGTAGCAAAAAAATTAGGCTTTATTTATATTGATACAGGTGCCATGTACCGAGCCGTTACATATCTTGCATTTAAAAATAATATAGAATATACAAATGAAGTTGAAATTTATGACCTTCTTAAGAAGACCGTGATTCGGTTTGAACCTGGGGAAGTGCAACAAGTATTTATTGATGATTTAAATGTGACTGAAATTATTCGTTCAAGTGATGTCACCAACCATGTTTCCATTGTTGCAGCTCTTCCCTCGATACGAGTAGAGCTCCAAAAACGCCAACAACTGCTAGCTGAAGAAGGCGGGGTTGTAATGGATGGTCGCGATATCGGAACAGCAGTTTTGCCAAATGCCGAACTTAAAATCTTTTTACTTGCAAGTGTAGAAGAACGTGCTGAAAGACGCTTTAAAGAAAATAAAGAAAAAGGTTTTGATGTGAACATGGAACAGTTGAGACGAGAAATCGAGGAACGTGACCATCTTGATTCTACACGCGAACATTCTCCTTTGAAAAAAGCGGATGATGCGATAACCGTTGATACAACTAGCATGGACATCAATGAAGTGGCAACGAAAATTTTAATGCTTGAAAAACAAGTGACAGATAAATAGTGAACTTTTAAAAAAAAAGGCCGTTTTAATCGTGCCTTTTTTTTATTAACAAAAAAACTTGACAAATTGTTTTAATTGTAGGATGTTAGAAGAGAGATTTTTTAAATTCTAAAAATCTTTTAGGATTTTCTTGCAAAAAATCAAGTGTTACAAATAACGATTGATACGTGTGTCATTTACGATTTTTACCGTGTAATGATGTCATGAGGAGATTTTGAAGATTTTCACTTCTTTTGCACATACAGAAAGTCCTAATTCGACAAACGAATTGAGGAGGGCTACACATGTCTGATGAATTAAACAATGTGGAAGTTAGAAATTTTGAAGAAGGAGACAAAGTCACCGGTACAGTTACAAGCGTAGAAGAAAAACAAGTCTACGTGGGTATTCCTGACAGTAAACTGGATGGTGTTGTTCCAATCAGTGAACTTTCAAATGTACATGTGGAATCAGCTTCTGATGTAGTTCAAGTTGGGGACACACTAGATTTAATTGTAACTAAAGTAGAAGAAGATGTACTTGTCCTATCTAAACGAAAAGTAGATGCTTTAAAAGCAGTCGATGATATTCAAGCTAAATTTGAATCTGGAGAAGTTTTTGATGCAGTGGTTAGTGATGTTGTAAAAGGCGGCTTAGTAGTTGATCTTGGCGTCCGTGCATTTGTACCTGCTTCTTTAGTAGAAGATCACTTTGTTGAAGATTTTTCTGACTACAAAGGAAAAACAATTTCCTTTAAGGTTGTGGAATTTGAACCCGAAAACAATCGTGTGATTTTAAGTCACCGTGCGATTGTAGAAGAGGAAAAAGAAGGTAAGAAAAAAGAAATTTTAGCTAGTATTAAAGAAGGCGACGTCTTAACTGGTACAGTAGAACGTCTTGCAAACTTTGGTGCTTTTGTGGATTTAGGTGGAGTAGATGGTTTAGTGCATATTTCACAAATTTCATATCAACATATTTCAACACCTGGAGAAGTTCTTTCTGAAGGACAAAGTGTACAAGTAAAAGTAATTGGCGTTGACCCAGACAATGAACGTATTTCTCTTTCTATTAAAGAAACTGAGCCAGGACCATGGGACCAAATTGCTGAAAAAGCTCCAGTTGGTTCAGTTCTTAAAGGTAAGGTCATGCGCTTAGTATCTTTTGGTGCCTTTGTTGAGCTCTTCCCTGGTGTGGAAGGTCTTGTGCATATTTCGCAAATTGCGCATAAACATATCGGCACACCAAATGAAGTTCTCTCTGAGGGAGAAGAAGTTGAAGTAAAAGTTTTAGATGTGAATGAAGATGAAAAACGTTTATCTTTAAGCATTAAAGCTCTTCAAGAAGAACCTGTAGAAGAACAAGATTACGAGCTCCCAGAAGAAAATACAGGATTTCAAATGGGCGATTTAATTGGCGATAAGCTAAAAGACATCCAAAATCGTGACAATGAATAATTTAAAAAGCCCCTTCTATTAATGTAATAGAGGGGCTTTTTTTGTGCTAATATGTTTGTAATTGCTTTAAAGAGGGGTATAGAGTATTAATATTAAAATTACATAAGAAGATTAGAATTAAGTCATGACACAATTTGTTCAAAATTATCGAAATGGCGTTAAAATGTAGTTAATCATTCTTTTAAAATGACAGGGTGATGAAATTTTAGTGTGAAGTGAGGACTAGGCTCAAAAACGCTGTTGTCAGGCCGGAAATAGCGTTCTATAATGTTGTTATCAACTACAAAGGAGCCAACACATGAAAAAAACAACAGCATTATTAGCAGGACTTGGAACAACATTTTTAGTAACTTCATTACTACCAATAACTTCATTTGCGGCAGAAAAAACATCAGACTCAAATGCCAATATTAGTTTCATTGCCGGGACAGGCCCGGTTGCACCAGTAGATCCATTAAATCCAACGAATCCTTTAGATACAGAAGACAAAGATAACCCAACGGATTTACCTACAGGTGATACAGGTGCACTAACACTTGATTATGTTTCTTCTATTGATTTTGGATCACATGAAGTTTCAAGTCAATCGGAAGTATATTCATCAACATCTAAAAAACCATTTATTCAAGTTTCAGATAGACGTGGAACAGGAGCCGGTTGGTCAGTTTCTGCAACAGCAAGTAAATTTACAGATGGTACGAATGATTCTCTTCGTGGAGCGAAAATCACCTTTGAAAATGGTGAAGCTGTGACGGGGAGTTCTACATCCGCTGCGCCAGTAAGTCAACAAAAAGTAGAACTTCCAACTGATGGGTCAACTAGTGCAGCTGTTATGAAAGCAACGAGTAATCAAGGTATGGGAACTTGGATTAATCGGTGGATGGCAACAGGAGACACAAACGAGAAAGTCTCGATTGAAGTGCCAGGTGGATCTGCGACTGTAGGCGATCATCAAGCGAAAATCACATGGAAATTAACAGACGCACCCGGAGTTTAATTGTTTTTAAGGGCTGCTGCTATTATAAGCAGCAGCCCTTATTATTTTTATAGGGGGAGAAAAATGAAAAAATATTTGGTGGGTATAGCGACGGTATTATTAGCTCTTTTAATTATTCCAACTACAAATGCACTAGCAGAAGATGTAGATTATTCGGTCCAAGCGATTATTCCGGATAATCAAATTGATAAAAAACAAGGGTATTTTGATTTGAAAATGAAACCACTTATGAAACAGCGCATACAAATTAAAGTTTTTAATAGTTCCAATCATGAAATTACGGTTAAACAAAACGTAACATATGCGTCAACAAATAGAAGCGGTATGATTGATTATTCCAATAAACCGCTTAGTCAGGCAGATAAAAGCTTAAAGGTACCACTTCCAACTATTGCAAAAGTTTCGGATGATACTGTAACAATTCCAGCTAGCAGTGCAAGTGATGTTTGGGTAGATATAGAAATGCCAAACGATAGTTTTGACGGGATTATTCTGGGTGCTGTTGAATTTACTCAGGTGACTGATGATGCAAAAGAGAAAAAAGAATCGGGATTAAGTATCGAAAATGAATATTCCTATATTGTCGGCATTCAACTTTCAGAGACGACGAAAAAAATAAGAGCCCAATATGAAACTTTTAAATGTTAAGGCCGGATTAGATAACTACCGTACTTCAGTAAGTGCCGTTTTACAAAATACTCAACCCGTTATTTTAGATAATTTATCAGTGGATGCAAAAGTTTATAAGAAAGGCGAAAAAGAAGTTTTACATGAAACAACAAAAAGTAAGATGAAAATGGCGCCAAATTCTAATTTTCCTTATGCGATTGATTGGGAAAACCAACCTTTAGAACCAGGCGATTATGTGTTAAAACTAAACGCAAGTAATGGCGAACAGGATTGGAATTTTACAAAAGAATTTAAAATCGGTGATAATGCAAAAGATTTAAACAAAAAAGCGGTGGATGTTGAAAAAAGTTATTTATGGTGGTGGATAATTGGTGGAGCTATAGCAGCTATTCTGTTGTTCCTTATCCTATGGATTATTTTACGCCGTAAGAAGAAGGATAATGAGGATTAAAGGAGTGAGAGTTTATGAGGAAATGGATATTCATTTTCTTCTTCACTTTGACTAGTTTAGTGGCTGTGCTATTTTCTGGGGCGACGGATCATCTAACTGATAAAATGAAAGGTCTAAAGGCATCCGCAGTTGTTTTAGAGCAAAATGAAGCGATTGTAAAGGATTATAATGAGTTAAAAGCTGCCATTCAAAATAATAGTATTACAAAAATATACTTTGGTGCGGATATAAATTTATCTAGTGGGATTCAAATTCCAACTGGTCGGGTTCCTTTTACAGTTTCAGGTAAGGATCTTGAAACGAATGAAATCCACACTTTAACTGAGACGGGCTCGTCTACAAGTACATCTGGGACCATTTATTTAACCAATAATTCGTCAACTAAACAAATTACTATGGAAGACATGAGTATTGTTGGGAAAAATTATTATGGGACTGTGTACGTGAGTAGTGTAGCAAAGGGTGTTAATGTCACGTATAACAATGTCAATTATCATGGGCCTCAGCTTATTTGGAATACAGCGGGAACGCTTGAACTCACTGGGAATACATCCATTGAAATTGGGCAATTTGTAAGTGGCTCGGCCTCAGCGGAGGAACTAGGTGAAGTGGGTGGAATTTCTTTTGGCGGAAATATTCAAATCAATCATACGTCAGCTTCATCAAATAGTGTCGTTTGGTACGGGGAAGATTCGTCTACACGCAATTTCTTTACAGTTCAGGACGGGGCGAAGGTTTCTATTACTGCAAATGGGAACGGTGTTTTTTATCGAAGTGGTTCCAATCCTATAAATGTAACGATTGGGAAAAAAGCAACATTTCATTTAGAAACGAAGAACTATATTTATCGTAATAATCCGGGAAATGATTTTTTCGTTGATGAGGGGCAGATGTATCGCTTTCGCAGACGAATTCCACAAACCATCTGCTTCAGCTGAATGGCACATTAAAAGTGAGCCGGGATGCTAGTTTTAGTGCAATGAAAAAGGGAGGAAGTGGTCAGCTTATTCAATTTGGAAGTGGCGGAAACTTAGTTGTGGATGATCCGGCGTATTTTCTTTTATATAATGATACAGCCTCCAAAACGATTAGCTATTCGAGTGGATCTGGGACATTTAATTTAGTAGGAGGGGTTATTAATTATTGGAATAAAGCGGGACAAGCTGATACAATCGGAAATCCGACCCATTCCTATAGTAGAGATGATGAGACAAATGTAGCGATTGGATTAACGACTAACGGAACGACTACAACAATTGACAGCTCAAATGTGCCTGTTTCAAAGGAAGAATTTAATGTGTCCCAATTAAAAGTGCTATCAATTGGAAATCTTTTTTTAGAGGCAGATTCCATGAATGATAATCAGAATGTTTTAACTGGCCAAACAGCAAGAGGGGCTAGTGTTCAAGTGAACTATGTAGAGAATGAGGAAGAAATACAATTGTCTGGTACAGCAGATGACAATGGGAATTTTGAAATTAAAATTCCAAAAGGATTTATTAAACCATATACAAAAGTTGTGATTACAGCAACAACGGATTATTATATTTCTAAAATGACTATCATCGGCGTAGAAGACGTGAGTCCGCCAGCTGGAACCGCCATACCGCAAGTTGTAGATATCGGGGATACTTTATCTACCGATCCATATGATTATGTTCAAGATATTAAAGACAAATCGGATGGGACACTTGGCGAGGGCGTGACGGCGACACTTATACAAATACCGAATACGGACACTTTTGGATTAAAAAAGGCTTTTGTCACATTGCATGATTTAGCGCTTAACGAAACGCAAGTAGAAGTACCCGTTTTTGTAAAAGATAGCGATACAGTGGTTCAAAAAAATATAGCGCTTAGAGCCAATTCATTTATCGTAAACGAAACAGAAGTGAACGGGAAATCTAACTTAGAACTGGAACAACTGATTAAAGAAAAGTCAGGGGCAGTCGGTTATGATATTTTTGCTGGTGCGGATATTTCAGATGAAATCGAAGTAGAAAGCTTTGATTTAAAGGAAGTACCAGGCGAATATACAGCAACCCTTGAGCTTAGAGGCGTCACAAAAACGATTACCATTGAAGTGTTTTCGCGTAGCGTGAAATTTGATGAAGTGAGCCCGAATATGGATTTTAAGACAGCTCAAATAACAGGTGAAAAAGAAATTTTAAAACGAGACGAAAAAACGTGGAAAATTACTGTAGTCGACACACGCGAAAAAGGGGCGAATTGGGTCGTTAGTGCAGCTGTTACAAAGCCACTCACATCCATCCAAAATCAAAATCATATTTTAAAAAATGCCTTTATTTTTATAAATGAAAAAGGTGAAAAAGTCATTTTAGATGAAACCCCGTATCCCGTTTTCCAACACGAAACCATAAACGCAGAACCAGTTCCAGTTGATTGGGAAGAAAATAGGGGTATCCTTGTAGAAGCAAACACAGCGAGTGTATATGCAGATGAAGATTATCAAGGCAAAATTGCATGGACTTTACAAGATGCGCCTTAATACAAAAAGCCGTTTGAAGAAATTTAAACGGTTTTTATCATTCTACTAAAAAATTTGACAGTAAGAAAGAATGTGATATAATAAAAAAGCTGACAGATTCAGTTTTATTAATACAGTAGTATAATTATACATCATGGCCCGTTGGTCAAGCGGTTAAGACACCGCCCTTTCACGGCGGTAACACGGGTTCGAATCCCGTACGGGTCATTGGTTCCGTGGTGTAGGGGTTAACATGCCTGCCTGTCACGCAGGAGATCGCGGGTTCAAATCCCGTCGGGACCGTTTGAAGCTTATCAAAATGATAAGCTTTTTTATTTTGTGAAAAAATAGCTTATAGGTAGTTATGTGGCAAGTTTGCAATGTGTTTCATTTACCGTAAAGAGTTTGATATGGTAAGATGAAAAAGAATAAATCAAAAAGGGGTATTGACATGGAGGAAATTAATAAAAAAAAGATTGCAAATGCAGTTCGAGAAATTTTAGAAGCAGTTGGTGAAAATCCAGATAGAGAAGGATTATTAGACACGCCAATGCGTGTTGCACGTATGTATGAAGAAGTTTTTTCAGGACTAAAAAAAGATCCTTCTATTCATTTTAATACAGTTTTTGAAGAGCAGCATGAGGAGCTAGTTCTTGTACGTGACATTCGATTTTCTTCAATGTGTGAACATCATTTGGTTCCTTTTTTTGGTGTTGCTCATGTAGCTTATTTGCCCCAAAATGGGCGTGTGGCAGGCTTAAGTAAACTTGCTCGCGTTGTAGATGATGTGAGTAAAAGACCGCAACTTCAAGAGCGGATTACAACAACTGTAGCTGAGACTATGATGGATAAATTAAATCCACTAGGCGTTATGGTCGTTTTAGAAGCAGAACATATGTGTATGACGATTCGTGGTGTGAATAAGCCGGGTGCGAAAACGATTACGAGTGCTGTAAGAGGGGCTTTCCGCTCGGATGATAAATTGCGTAGTGAAGTCATGTCTTTGATAAATCATTCGTAAAGTGAACCATTACGTTTATAAATTATTTTATGGTATAATATACTTCATGTAATTACGATTTAAAGGGGAAATTTAAATGACCTATCAAGGGAGTCTGGCCCAATTGAAAGAAGTTGAAAGATTGGTTCATGAAAAATCAGCCTATGAATTTTTGAAAGATAACTTTTATGGACCTGAAACGGATAAAGATCAAATGTTTTGGCTAAATGAATCGATTCGTGGCTCAGAACTTGCTGAAACGGATAAATATCGCATCATAACAGCTACGCTCTATGTCATATTAGCGCATGATACGCATGAAATGATTGATGAAGATAAAGACGGACGAAATGTGAGTAGGAAAGGTCGGGAACTTACTGTTCTTGCGGGGGATTATTATAGCGCCCTTTATTACCGGACGATGGCTGAACTTGGTATGACGCAGCTTTTAGCGGCTCTGCAAAAAGGCGTTCAAAAAACGAATACCGCTAAAACGAATATTTACCAACTTCACGTGGTAACTGACGACGATTATATGCGAGAATTACGAGCATCTTCTTCTGCCATCTTTAGTGAATTTGCGACATATTTTCAAAAAGATGAAGTGTTTATTGAACTAGCTTCCCAAGCTATCTTATTCAAACGTTTAGAACGAGAACTTTATTTTTATGAACAATACGGTATTTCCACTTTAAAACGCGCTTACGACCATGGCTTTTTCGTAAAGGATGCGGTGGCAACTTTTGAAGAATGGCTACTCCAAATTATGCAAGACGTAAAAGCGGCAATACATGCTTTACTTAAAGTTTCGGAACCTTTATCGGAACCATTAATGGGACGTTTAAACGAGATGCTGCAGCGTTAATAGTAAAGGGGCTTTTTAAATGGTAGAAACGAAAGAAGAAAAAGTGCATAAAGTATTTGAAAAAATATCACCAGACTATGACAGAATGAATAGTTTGATTAGTTTTAAACTCCATTTATTTTGGCGTAAGCAAACGATGGAATTGATGCGGGTTAAAAAAGGTGCAAAAGTTCTAGATGTTTGTTGTGGTACGGCTGATTGGACAATTCTATCCGCTAAACATGTGGGTGCGGATGGTTCTGTTGTGGGCCTTGACTTTAGCGAAAATATGCTCCAAATTGGTCAAGAGAAAGTAAGTGAGAGCGGGCTTCAAAATGTCACGTTAATCCACGGGAACGCAATGGAATTACCGTTTGAGGATAATAGTTTTGACTTTGTTACGATTGGCTTTGGCTTACGGAATGTCCCTGATTACTTGCAAGTTTTAAAAGAAATGAATCGGGTTTTAAAACCAGGCGGTCAAGCGGTTTGCTTAGATACGAGTCAGCCAAACGTTCCACTTTGGCGTCCTTTTTTTAATACATATTTTCGACATGTTATGCCACTTTTTGGTAAATTATTTGCTAAAAGTTATGAAGAGTATAGTTGGTTGCAGGAATCAACACGGACTTTTCCGGATATGGGAGCGCTATCTGATTTATTTTATGAGGCGGGCTTCCGCTATGTGAGATACATTTCCCACAGTGGTGGGGCAAGTGCAACACATTTTGGCTATAAAAAGGTGACGATCGATGAAATTTAATTTTTTATACCCTGTTGTTCAAAAAGATATTGAAGCGATTGAAGTAGAGTTAAAACAGGCTGTCAGCAATGCGGATGCTGAGACGACTTCGGCTTCTGCGCTTCATTTACTAGAAGCAGGAGGGAAGCGAATTCGTCCGATGTTTGTTTGTCTAACGGCTAGGCTCGGGGAACCGAAAGATTTTTCCCTTGTGCGCGATGCGGCTGTTGCCATTGAACTGATTCATATGGCGTCCATTGTACATGATGATGTGGTGGATGATGCGGAGCTTAGGCGCGGACGTCAAACGATTAAGGCGATTTGGGGGAATCATATTGCGATGTATACAGGTGATTTTTTATTTGCAAAATCGCTTGAATATATGACCAAAATTGATAATATTAAGGCGCATCAAATGTTGTCTGCTGTAACGGTTGAGCTTGCGGTAGGTGAGATTGAGCAGATTAAGGATAAATTTAATTTTAATCAAAGTGTGCGTTCTTATTTGCGTCGTATTAAAAGGAAGACGGCTCTTTTAATTGCGGCTAGTTCGGGGCTTGGCGGAATTTTAGCTGACCTTCCAGATAAAATGGATGACCAGTTGTATTTATTTGGGTACTATGTTGGAATGGCTTTTCAAATTACGGATGATATTTTGGATTTTATGGCCACTGAACGAGTACTTGGAAAGCCTGCTGGTGAGGATTTACGTCAAGGCAATATTACGCTCCCTGTTTTTTTTGCGATGCGTGACCCTTTTGCTTAAAAAGCGTATTAGCCGTGTAACGGAAGATTCTACGGATGAGGAGATTACACATTTAGTTGATGCAATTAAAGCGAGCGGTGCTATAGAAGAATCTGAACAAGTGGCAACAGCATATTTAAAAAAAGCAATGGCGATTCTAGATACTTTTCCTTCATCAAAAGAAATTAAGCCTTTAAAACAAATTGTCAAAATGCTTGATAAACGTGAATATTAGGAGGAATGTGATATGGAAAAAACTTTTGTAATGGTAAAGCCGGACGGCGTACAGCGCGGCTTAATTGGTCAGCTCATCTCCCGTTTTGAGCAAAAAGGCTTGCGTATTAAAGCAGCTAAGCTCATGCAGATTTCTGACTCTTTGGCTAAAACGCATTATGCGGAACATGACGGCAAACCTTTTTTCCCTGATTTAATTCATTTTATTACTTCCGGCCCTGTTTTTGCTATGGTTTTAGAAGGCGATGAAGCAATTACTACGGCACGCCAAATGATGGGCAAAACAAACCCCCTCGAAGCTCTTCCTGGGACGATTCGTTTTGATTTCGGCCTGCACACCAATCGGAATATTATCCACGGATCAGATAGCGCGGCATCTGCCGAACGAGAAATCGGGCTCTTTTTTAAAAAAGAAGAATTGCTTGATTATGAAAAAGCTACGGATTCTTGGCTTTAAATGAGACTGTCTCTTACTTATAGAGGCAGTTTTTTCAAAATAATCGGTTGTTTTCTAGTGGATGTTATGCTATTATTTAACACATACACTTTAAAGCGCTAAAATATCGAAGGTAAAGGAGAATGACGAATGAGATACTTAACGGCTGGAGAATCACATGGACCTGGTTTAACGACAATTATTGAGGGGCTTCCTGCGGGGATGCCGCTTTTATCTGAAGATATTAATGTTGAATTAAAAAGAAGACAAGGTGGGCATGGTCGAGGTGCTCGGATGAAAATTGAAAAAGACCGTGCGCAAATTACAGCTGGGATTCGCCACGGGAAAACGCTTGGGGCACCTGTTGCAATTTTTGTGGAAAATAAAGATTGGAAACACTGGGAAACTGTTATGAGTATCGATCCCGTGGATGAGAAACATGAAGCGTCACGAAAAGTTTCGAGACCTCGCCCTGGACATGCGGATTTAGTGGGGGGCATGAAATATGGTCACCGCGACATGCGTAATGTATTAGAGCGTTCAAGCGCAAGAGAAACTACAGTTCGAGTAGCAGCGGGGGCTGTCGCGAAACAACTTTTACGAGAACTGGGAATTATAGTGGCAGCGCATGTGTTAGAAATTGGCGGTGTGCGGGCTAATTTAACGCGTGATTACACGGTTTCAGAAATTGCTGACATTGCGAATGAATCCCCTGTCCGAACACTTGATAAAGAAATAGAACAGGCGATGATGGATAAAATCGACGATACAAAGAAAAAAGGAGACACAATCGGCGGAATTGTTGAAGTTGTTGTCGGCGGTGTTCCAGCTGGTTTAGGTAGCTACGTACAGTGGGATAAAAAATTAGATGCCAAAATTGCACGTGCAATCGTTAGTATTAATGCTTTTAAAGGAGCAGAATTTGGTGTCGGTTTCGAAGCAGCCAGAAAATACGGTAGCGAAGTGATGGATGAAATTGTCTGGTCCAAAGATTCCGGCTATACACGTACAAGCAATAATTTGGGTGGCTTTGAAGGCGGAATGACAAATGGGATGCCAATTGTCGTACGTGGTGTGATGAAGCCTATTCCAACTTTATATAAACCACTTCAAAGTGTGGATATTGATACGAAAGAGCCTTTCACGGCTAGCGTTGAGCGTTCAGACAGTTCTGCTGTTCCAGCGGCCAGTGTTGTGGCTGAAAATGTTGTGGCATGGGAAGTGGCTTGTGCTGTGCTTGATAAATTTGATAGCGATCGTTTTGATGTTTTAAAGAAACATGTAGAAGAGCATCGCGAACTAACGAGGGATTTTTAAATGTCTACGATTACAGTTCAAACGGCTAGTAAGACGTACAGTGTGAGAATTGGCCATGACATGTTACACATTTTCCGTGATGAGTTTTTAAACGAGCTAAAAGGATTTTCAAAAGTTTTTGTTTTGACGGATAAGCATGTTTTTTCGCTTCATAAAGGAAAGCTTGATACGCTACTGCAAGACTTAGATCAGGTGACTTATTATGTAACGCCAAATGGTGAGGAAGCGAAAACATTTCAAGTTTATGAAGATGTGATGACGAAAATTATTGAAACGGGGCTTGACCGGAAGTCGGTTTTACTGGCTTTTGGCGGCGGTGTGATTGGCGATTTAGGTGGATTTGTGGCCTCAACGTATATGCGCGGGATTCCGTTTTATCAAATTCCAACTACGGTTTTAGCTCATGATAGCGCGGTTGGTGGGAAAGTGGCGATTAATCATCCGCTAGGGAAAAATTTAGTGGGTCAATTTTATCAACCTGAGGCAGTTATTTATGATACCTCGCTTCTTAAGACCCTTCCAGTACGTGAAATGCGCTCTGGATTTGCGGAGCTCATTAAACATGCTTTAATCAGTGACCAGGCGTTATTAGATGAGCTTATGGCTACTTTTAAAACGGCAGATGACTTTTATTCCAAAGATTTAACACCTTTTTTAGAAAAAGGGATTTTGGTGAAGGCGGGCATTGTGGCGCAAGATGAGACGGAACAAGGTGTGCGGGCGTATTTAAATTTCGGACATACGTTTGGGCACGCGCTTGAAGCGTACGGTCAATTTTCGCGTTTTCTTCACGGCGAAGCTATTATTTATGGGATGTTATACGCTATTTTGATGAGTGAGGCGACGCAAAATTTGGCATTTGACCTAGATGAATTGATTTCGTGGTTGGATGGTTTAGGATACGAAACGGCGCTTCCTAGCGATGTGCCATTTGAGGCGATTTTTGAAAATATGTTACATGACAAGAAAACGACATTTGAAGAAATTAAAATGGTGTTGTTAAGTCAAATTGGTGAGATGAAACTGGTTCCTTGTGACCGGGCACTGATTTTACAAACTTTTAACCAAATGAAAAAAGGAGAATGATGAATGTGAGAGCGATTCGCGGTGCAACGACTATAGAACAAAATACGGCTAGTGAAATTTACGAGGCGACGAGCGAGCTTTTTCAAGAAATTTTAAAACAAAATCAAATTGCGGATGCGGAAGCTCTTATTTCGGTCATTATTACGGTAACTGAAGATATTAATGCGGCATTTCCGGCGCGTGCTGTTCGCGTTACGCCTGGTTTTGAACTTGTGCCTGTTATGGGAATGCAAGAAATTCCAGTAAAAGGCGCACCAGTTCGCTGTATTCGGATGATGGTACAAGCGAATATTGATAAACCACTTGCCGAGATTGAACATATTTATTTAAAGGATGCGGTTCGCCTGCGACCAGACCTTGTTGAAAGGAAGGATTCATGATGAAATGGAAAACGTCTTTGGCAGGACTTCATTCTTATAAGCCGGGAAAAAGGGAAGAAGCGGTGATGGAAGAGTTGGGTTTAACTAAAATTACAAAACTTTCTTCCAATGAAAATCCGCTTGGTGCTTCAAAAAAAGTACAGAAACTTGCGCGTGAATTATCTTTTCAAACTGAAATCTATCCAGATGGTCATGCGAGTGATTTAAGAAAAACGGTCGCAGATTTCTATGATATTTCGGAAGAGGAACTAATTTTTACAGCAGGTGTAGATGAATTAATTGAGCTTTTGACACGCGTCTTGTTAGATGCCACAACAAATACAGTAATGGCTACACCAACGTTTGTACAATACCGACAAAATGCACTTATTGAAGGGGCAGAAGTGAGAGAAATTGCGTTAAAACCTGACGGGCATCATGATTTTGAGAAGATGCTTGAAGCGATTGACGATAAAACGGCCATTGTATGGATTTGCAATCCTAATAATCCAACCGGTAATTTTCTACCCCTTGAAGATATTCGCGCCTTTATTCAAAAAGTTCCAGAGGATTGTTTAGTCGTTTTAGATGAGGCCTATATTGAATATGTGGAGCCGCAACCTCTTGCACATGAAAAATGGATTCGTGAATTTCCTAATTTGATTATTACAAGAACTTTTAGTAAAATTTACGGGCTCGCTAGTTCGCGTGTGGGCTACGGAATTTGCTCTAAGGAAATTGTTTATTATTTAAATATTGTAAGACCACCGTTTAATACTACGACGGCTGGTCAAATGTTAGCGAAAGAAGCGCTATTAGACCAAGCGTTTGTTGCGGAGTGTCGGGCATTAAATCACGCAGGTATTGCGGCTTTTAAAAGCTTTAGCGAAGCTTATCCAAATGTTAAGCTCTACCCGTCGCAAGGCAATTTTGTACTGCTCGATCTTGGCAGAGATGCAGCGGAAATTTTTTCTTTTCTAGAGAAAAATGGCTTTATTACAAGATCAGGGGCTGCTCTCGGTTTTAAAACAGCTGTGCGTATTACGGTTGGGACAGAAGAAGATGTTGCTCAAGTGATTGCGCTTTTAAAAGAGTTTTTGGATTAGGAGGCGACCGATATGAAGGGAACAGTCGTGATTGTTGGCCTCGGGCTAATTGGCGGTTCGATTGCGCTTTCTATTAAAGCGAAACATAAAGAGGCGCACATTATTGGAATCGACGTGTCGCTCAGTACGCTTGAAAAAGGACTCGCTCTTGGCATCATTGATGAAATTGGCGAAAGTATCGTGGTTGATGCACCAAAAGCAGATTTACTTATTTTTTGCTGCCCAGTGAAAGAAACCGAAGAGCTTGTCAAACATTTACCAGGATTAAACTTAAAAAAACAGGTTATCATAACGGATACAGGAAGTACAAAGCAAACCGTTATGAGAGCAGCAGAAAGTTTGGCGGAAAAATCCATTACATTTATCGGCGGGCATCCAATGGCAGGCTCGCATAAAAGCGGCGTAACAGCTGCTAAGCGCTTGCTATTTGAAAATGCCTATTATTTATTAACGGCAGGTACAGATGACGCAAGTAAAAGGCTGCCTGAGTTAAAAGAATGGCTTAGCGGGACAAATGCGAAGTTTTTAATTTTAACGCCTAGAGAACACGACCAAATTACAGGTATGCTTAGTCACCTTCCACATATTGTGGCTGCAGCCCTAGTCCAAGAAACGGAAAGATTTACGGCGCAACATCCTGATGCGTTTAGTTTGGCGGCTGGAGGCTTTCGTGATATTACAAGGGTTGCTTCAAGTGATCCGAGGATGTGGACGGATATTTCCATTAGTAACCGTGACATTTTAAAAGAGCAACTCACCTCTTGGCGCGACCGAATGAGTGAAGCTATTCAACTGATTGACCAGTCAGATGATGATGCGATTTTTGATTTTTTTGATAGAGCCAAGGAATTTCGTGATTCTTTACCAATTCACAGAGGGGCTATTCCGGCCTTTTACGATTTATTTGTCGATGTTCCAGACTATCCGGGTGTGATTTCAGAAGTGACTGCTATTTTAGCACAAGAAAAAATTAGTTTAACGAATTTGAAAATTTTAGAAACACGTGAAGATATAAACGGGATTTTACAAATTACATTTCAAAATGAAGCCGATCGTTTGCGCGCTAAAAAAAGTATTGAATTAAAGGCTGCATACACCTGCTATGTAGAAGAGTGAGGAGGACCTAATGAAGTTACAGACAGGAAAAAAAGAGTTAGTAGGAACTTTAATAGTACCGGGAGACAAATCGATTTCGCATCGAAGCATCATGTTTGGCGCCCTGGCGAATGGCGAAACACGAATTCGTCATTTTTTAAGAGCGGATGACTGTTTAAGCACTATCCAAGCATTCCGTGATTTAGGCGTGCAAATTGAAGAAACGCCTGATGAAATTATCGTGCAAGGTGTCGGTTTTGATGGATTAAAACAAGCAAATAAGCCACTTGATGTTGGGAATTCAGGCACAACAATTCGCATCATGATGGGAATCCTTGCTTCTGCACCGTTTGCGACAACGCTTATTGGGGATGCCTCCATTCAAAAACGACCAATGAATAGAGTTATGCTACCACTTCAAGAAATGGGCGCACAAATTTCAGGAAACAATGGAAGCGAATTTGCGCCGATTCAAATTAAGCCCACAAAAAGCTTACACGGAATCACCTACCATATGCCAGTGGCTAGTGCGCAAGTAAAAAGTGCCATTATTTTTGCGGCCCTTCAGGCAGAAGGTGAAACGGTTATTTATGAGAAAGAAAAAACACGTGACCATACAGAAGAAATGATTACCGCTTTTGGCGGACATATTGACGTGGACGGTTTAGCGATTCGCGTCTCTGGAAATCAGGCGCTTATGGGACAATCGATAACGGTTCCGGGTGATATTTCTTCTGCTGCTTTTTTCATTGTAGCGGGTTTGATTGCGAAAAAGAGCGAGATTGTTTTAAAGAATGTGGGATTAAACCCTACACGGACAGGAATTATTGATGTTGTAAGCGCGATGGGCGGAGACATTTCAGTAGAAGAAAATGGCCTAGCGGGTGAAATCACTGTTCGCGCCTCCCAACTAAAAGGCACTACAATTTCAGGTGAACTAATTCCGCGTCTAATCGACGAATTACCTATTATTGCGCTTTTAGCTACTCAAGCAGAAGGTGAAACGATTATCCGTGATGCGGAAGAGCTTAAAGTGAAAGAAACGAACCGAATTGATGCGGTGGCAACGGAACTTACAAAAATGGGCGCGGATATTACGCCTACAGCAGATGGTTTAATTATCCGCGGAAAGACCAAGTTGCACGGTGCAAATGTGACAAGTTACGGCGATCATCGTATTGGTATGATGCTTCAAATTGCAGCGCTTTTAGTGGAAGACGGGGAAGTTGATCTTCAAAAAGCAGAGGCTGTTTCTATCTCCTATCCACAATTTTTTGAGGATTTGGAAGGACTTTTTATATAGTAGATTTAATGAAAAGAAGCTATTTAGCTTCTTTCAGACTGCTCTCAAACGGCAATCTTCGTCGCTCGGGCCTCCGTTCCGGTGCTCACGTACTCGAGTACGCTCCGCTCCGGTACTCGGCCCTGCCTAGAATCTCACCATTTGTCAGCAGTCTGATTTTGGTGTGAAGCGTTTTGTTTTATGTAAACTTTGAGTTTTTCTACAAGCTGAAAAGAAGCTATTTAGCTTCTTTTCATTTAGTTCAAAACGAAGAAGGAAGAGGGCTTTCTATTATTTTAAAAATGTCTTTTTAAGCAAAAGGGTAGTTTACTAAGGGATTTATTGATATAATAGTATCCACGATTTTAAAGGACATGGGGGTGCGTCATGGAAAATGCAGAAAATATGTTACATGCATTAGAGCACGAAGATATGGCTGCTGCTAAAAAGTATTTTGATTTAGCGATTCAAAATGGATCAGATGAGGAACAATTTTTTTTAGCGGAACAGTTATTTAGTTTAGGTTTTTTAGACGAAGCGGAGGATTTATATGAACTTCTGCTCGCAAATTATAAAGATGAAGGTGCACTTCTTGTCCGGGCGGCCGAAGTAGCTCTTGAAAAAGATGATATCGATACAGCACAAGATTACTTAGAATCGGTAAATAAACAAGATGAGGCCTATGTTGAGAGCTTACTCGTGTTAGCAGATTTATATCAAATGCAAGGATTATTTGAAGTAACCGAGCAAAAACTGCTTGAGGCTAAAAAATTAGTGCCAAATGAAGCGATAATTGATTTTGCTTTAGGGGAGTATTATTTATCGCAAGGTAGATTTCTTTTAGCGGTTCAGTATTATCAAACAGTTTTAGATACTGGTGTCTCGGAACTTGCCCAAGGAACCATTTCCATTTACGAACGAATCGCAGAAGCGTATAGTGCGAGTGGCGCGTTTGAAGAAGCGTTACCTTTTTATGAAAAAGCACTGCAAGAACATGAATCTGTTGATACTTTATTTGGCTTAGGTCTGACGGCGTTTCAGGCGAAGGAATACGTACAAGCGATTCATGCTTTTACGCATTTAAAAGAGCACGATCCGGCTTATACGACTTTATATCCGTATCTTTCAAAAAGCTACCAAGAAAATGGCGAACCAGAAAAGGCGCTTGAGGCGCTTAAGGAAGGTTTAAAATATGATGAGTTTAACAAAGAACTCTTTTTTGAAGGCGGGAAAGTGGCGGACCGTTTAGGGAAATTAGAGGAGGCTGAGGAGTTTTATAGACAAGCGATAGTGCTTGATGAGGAATATGTGATGGCGATTTTAGAACTAAACAAGCTCCTTTTAGCCAAAGAAGATTTTGAAGGTTTGCTTGAAGTAGTAGAGGCACTTCCAGATGAACTGGTGACGGATTCGCAAATTTTTTGGGACTTAAGTGTTGCATACAGTGGCACAGAACAATATAATAAAGCAAAAGAAAATTTTGAAAAAGCTTATCCTCATTTTGAAAACAATCCGACTTTCTTGCGTGAATATGGTTTGTTTTTACGTGAAGAAGGAGATATTCAAAATGCGAATGCTGTATTTACGCGTTATTTAGAATTTATACCTGAGGATTCGGAAATTCGAAATTTACTTGATTTTTAAATGAAAAATTCGGAAGGAGTGAGTGTGATGAAGGCATCCATTTCTATAGACGAGAAAAAAGATTTTATTCGTTGGCTATTAAATACACATCAAATGAAAATGCGGGAGGCAATGTGGGTATTAAACTATATTGCGGGTCACGATCAAATCATGCAATATGTTCATTTTGTTGATGATTTAGAAGGTTGTCGCCGCGGACTTGTTCTTTCTGCGCAAGGCGTTGATCATGAACCATTCCGTTTTTTTAAAGGAAAGATTACGACAAGTGATCCGGAAAAAGCGTTTCATGACATTCGCTTAAATTGGGATGAGGAACTATATATTGTCCTTCATTTTAGTGATGCTCTTTTGTCACCTGAATATGCCCTTGTGCGTGAAGATAATCCGCATAGAGCCTTAGTTATTGGGGAAGAAGAACAACAACTTGCAAGTGACTTTTTAGAGCGAACATTGAGTGATTTTACGGAAGAGTCTATTAAGCAGGAAATTGACCGCGCACTTGATGCGGGGGATAAGAAACGTTTTCTAGAACTTTCTGCTTTTTTAAAAGAAATGAATGAGTAAATAAAAAGCTGGGTAAGTTTTAAGTTCGAGCGTTTAGCGCCCAATGACTTAAAAAAATGCCCAGTTTTGTTTTTTGGAGGAATGGGGGAAATCATGTGTATGCATGGCTGCAAAACCGTACATTTTTACGGCTACTTTTAATTATTAATTTTTTAGGGGCAATTTATGGTTATATTTGGTATATCCCGCAACTTGAAATAACAAAACCAGTTTTTTGGCTCTTTGTTCCAGATAGTCCAACCGCTGTTTTATTTTTCTTTTTTGTCATTGCCGCTTTTTTGGCAAAAAAACACTGGCCACTTATGGAGGCACTTGCGTTTGTCAGTTTGATGAAATACGGTTTATGGGCAGTCGGCATGAATATTTTTCTAATGATTGATACACAAACTCTTATTTGGACAGGTGTCATGTTGATGATTAGCCACGGATTTATGGCTATCCAGGCCATGGTGTACGCTCCGTTTTACCGCTTTCGGATAGGGCATTTTATGATTGCGGCTGTTTGGGTATTACATAATGATGTGATTGATTACTTATTTGGACAAATGCCTATTTATATGGGACTAGAACGCTTTTTACCCTATATCGGTTATGCGACATTTTGGCTTACTATTTTTGTGCTTACCTATGTGTATCAAAAATCTTTAAAAGAAAATCACTTTAAATTGGAATTATTTCAAGATTAGAATTTTCTCATAGTAAGGAAAAGTTATTGAGAAGCGTATAAAGATACTTTATAATTAAAACTAATCAAGGTTAGTGAAACTAATTTTAGGAGGAAGTTGATTTAAATGTCATTCGGATCATATATTATCTATTTTTTAATCGTAGCAGCAATTCCGCTTTGGGCACAGTTTCGTGTTAAAAGCACCTACGCCCAGTATTCTAAAGTACGCGTTAGAAGCGGACAGACAGGTGCTGAGGTGGCGAGAATGATTTTAGATCGAAACGGTCTATCTAATGTTCCAGTGCACGCTACAAAAGGCGTTTTAAGCGATCATTATGATCCAAGTAAAAAAGCCGTCTTTCTTTCAGAAGCAAACTATCACGAAGCTTCCATTGCGGCCGCAGCAGTTGCGGCACATGAAGTGGGGCATGCGATTCAAGATAAAGAGGATTATGCTTTTATGCGTTTCCGTTCTGCTCTTGTTCCTGTAACGATGTTCAGTTCAAACATTTCTTGGGTATTCCTCATTATCGGAATGCTTGCTACCATTCCAAGTTTAATGCTTATCGGAATTGTTTTAATGGCAGTGGGTGTACTATTCCAAGTGATTACACTCCCTGTTGAGTTTGATGCAAGTAAACGGGCACTCGTTCAACTTGAAGACGGCGGTTTCCTCGCGTCAACGGAACAACCCCAAGCGAAAAAAGTGCTTAGTGCAGCGGCTATGACTTACGTGGCAGCAATGGCTGTAGCGGTACTTGAGTTACTTCGCTTACTGTTAATTTTCACCAATATGAATCGTAACTAATGATAAAACCTGAGAGTTGTTCTCAGGTTTTATTTTGAGAAAATATTTTACAAATGAGGGAAAAAATATGGATTTTGATGTTATTGTTATTGGCGGGGGACCATCTGGTTTGATGGCGGCCATTCAGGCGGCAGAGAAAAATAAAAAGGTATTGCTTGTTGAAAAGGGGCCTAAGCTTGGGCGCAAACTGATTTTATCTGGAGGCGGTCGGTGCAATGTCACGAATCGTTTACCTGTAGAAGAAATCATACGCCATGTGCCAGGAAATGGCCGTTTTTTGTATAGCGCGTTTCATCAATTTGATAATGAAGATATTATTTTGTTCTTTGAAAAACTGGGCGTAGCTTTAAAAGAAGAAGATCATGGTCGGATGTTTCCGGTTTCAAACAGTGCGAGGTCGGTGGCTGATGCGATGGTAGCGCGGATGGAAAAATTGGGTGTTACGGTGTATATGAAAACGCCGGTTAAACGTGTGTTATATGAAAATGGGCAGGTAAGAGGAATTGAGCTTGTGGATGGTCAAATAAAACAAGCATATAGTGTCATTGTGGCGGTAGGCGGGAAATCTGTTCCGCGTACGGGTTCTACTGGGGATGGGTATAAATTTGCCATGGATGCTGGGCATACAATTACAGAACTTTATCCGACGGAAGTGCCGATAACTTCTCTTGAACCCTTTATTACGAAACGAATTCTTCAAGGGATTTCACTGCGCGACGTATCACTTTCGGTTCTTGGAAAGAAAAATAAAGTGGTGGTGACGCACCGGATGGATATGATTTTTACCCATTTTGGTATTTCTGGTCCTGCGGCACTCCGTTGTAGTATGTTTGTGAATCAGGCGCTTAGGAAGCAGGAGTTGGTTTGGATGGAGTTAGATTTATTTCCGGATGATTCGGCAAGTGAAGTCCAAAAAAATGTGGTTCAGTTATTAGAGGAAAATCCGAAAAAGGCGATTAAAAATGCCCTTTCCCCTTTACTCCAAGAAAAGTTATTATTATTTTTATTAGAAAAAGCGGAAATCAATCCGGAAAACCATTATAAGCAGGAGAGTCCTAAAAAATGGGAGGCGTTTGCTGCCCTTTTAAAAAGCTTTATTTTTACTGTGAATGGCACGCTTGATTTTGAAAAAGCATTTGTTACGGGTGGTGGCGTTAAAACGAAAGAAATTATGCCTAAGGAAATGCAATCTAAGCTGATGCCCGGCTTGTTTTTCTGTGGTGAGGTACTAGATATTAACGGATATACGGGCGGATATAATATTACATGTGCGCTTGTTACGGGGCATACAGCGGGTGAACATGCGGCGCGTTTTGCAAGCCTTAGGCGGCAACAAGGGTGAATACTTTAAAAGGAACTGAAAACTAACCCTCACTCTACGGAGTGGGGGTTCAGCTTGTAGAAAAACTTAAAGTTTACGCAAAACAAAACGATTCTCACCAAAATCAGACTGCTGATAAATGGTGAGATTCTAGGCAGTGCCGAGTACTGGAGCGGAGCGTACTCGGGTACGTGAGCACCGGAACGGAGGCACTAACAACGAAGATGGACGTTTGTCAGCAGTCTGAACCCTCACTCTATGGAGTGGGGGTTAGTTCTTTTAAGAAAGTATCGACGATTTTTTCACGTTCTTCCAAAAATACGGGATTGTTTCGTGTTGGATGAATACGATTGGTAAGTACGATGAGCCCTTTTTGTTGGGGGATGTCAAGAACCATGAAGGTACCTGTAAAACCTGTGTGATAAAGGGCGTAATGGTCGTTGTTTCGTTTTAAGTCATAGCCGATTCCTCGGTCGCGATTTAATTGAGGTGTGTAGTTTTGCGCTATGAGTTTGAGGCTCTCGGCCGTTAAAATCGGGGCGCCTTCTTGGAATAAAAGGGCCGATGCGAAACGGCTTAGATCCTCCAAGGTTGAAAATAGGCCAGCATGACCGATATTTTCACCCGTGATATAGGCTTTATGGTCATGGACGACACCCGTAATGACGCCGCGTTTTTCAGTTACTTCCGTGGGGACGGAATGCGCTTTATCTGCTTGGTAGAAAGTGGTGTCTTCCATTTGAAGCGGCTTTAAGATGGCGTCTGTTATTTGGGATTTAAACGGCTTTTGTCCTGCTACTTCGATAATTTGGCCGAGAAGGATGAAGTTTAAATCGGAATAGTCTACAATGGTTCGGTTTAAGGCGACTGGACGCGCCGCAGTGATATAGGCCTGAATATCTTCTGGCGTTTCAATTTTAAAGCCTGGAATGTTTTTGGGCAGTCCAGAGCGGTGCGTTGCAAGGTCGAGTAGTGTTAAATCGGGCGTATGGTAATCCGGCAAAAATTTCGAAACGGGATCTTCTAGGGCCAGTTTTCCTTCTTCTACAAGTTGCAATAAGCGCGTAGTCGTGGCTACAACTTTTGTGAGTGACGCAATATCGTATATGTTTTTTTCAGAAGAAAGAAGTGGGGCAGTAAAAGGCTCTGTTTGTTTGAAACCGAGAGTGTAGGACTGTGTGGCGTCTTTTGTTAAAAACTGGTAGCTCGCTCCTTTAACGACTGCGTTACCGACAAGCTCGTCAATTTGTTTTTTTGTCTTTGGAAACATATATGTCTACACCTCTTTATAAACAGGCGTCCAAATGGCGGCTTGCACATCCTCTTGTGTGATGTTTTCCGTTTTGGCAACACCTTCTTTGATGGCGGCTTGGCAAACTGCATAAGCTACCTGTGTGCTTGTTTCAAGTAGTGTCGAAACGGGTGGAAGCAGAGCGGCGCCTTTATGTGTTAGATTGACTTGATTTGAAACGGCGTGTGCGGCTTCGCGTAACATTTGACTAGTGATTTTTTGTGCACGCGAAACGACTGTGCCAAGTCCAAGTCCCGGATAAAGAAGCGCATTGTTTGCTTGCCCGATTTCATAGGTTTGTCCTTCATATTCGACAGGAGAGGTAGGGCTTCCAGTAACAATTAAAGCTTTCCCCTTTGTCCATGTAATTAAATCGCTTGCTTTAGCTTCCGCAAGTTTTGTTGGGTTTGAAAGAGGTAAAATGGCGGGACGAATTGTATTATTCGCCATTTCACGAACAACATCTTCTGTAAATGCGCCAGCTACACCACTAGCTCCAATTAGCATAGTAGGCTTAATGGCTTTAACGAGTTCTAAAAGTGAGGTGGTATCTAGTTGGGTAAAGTCCTCTTCATTTCGAGCGTATTTTTGTTGCCCGTCCGTTAAATCAGTCATGTCATTTGTAATTAAGCCATTTTTATCTACTAAATAAAAGGCTTGTTTGGCAGTTTCAAATGGTTGTTGAGTGATATGCATCATTTCATGACTAATTTGATTAGCAATCCCAATACCTGCTGTCCCAGCTCCGAAAATAATAATGCGCTGCTTATCAAGTGGGATTTTAGATACACGTGTTGTGGCAAGTGCTGCAGCCACTACCATAGCGCCTGTGCCTTCTATATCATCATTAAAACTACAAACTTGGTCACGGTAAGTCTCTAAAATGCGACTCGCGTTTTCGCGTCCAAAATCTTCAAAATGAAATACTGCTTCTGGGAAAACTTCTTTTGCGGATTGAATAAAGGATTCTATACTCGCATCATATTCCACGCCCGTTAAGCGCTCTTTCCGTTCGCCAAGATAAAGCGGATGTTCTCGCAATTCTTTATTGTTTGTACCGCAATCAAGGGCAATGGGTAAACAAGTTTCAGGGTCTAGACCGGCTGCTAATGTATAAACCGCTAGTTTTCCGATTGCGATTTGAATCCCGTTTACTCCCCAGTCACCAATTCCTAAAATACCTTCACCGTCTGTAATGACGAGCATTTTTTATTTTTTTCAGGGTTTTCACACGCATTTTGAAGTTTTCGTTTCATAGTTTCTGGACGAAAAGCGTTAATGTAAACGGCATCGGTAGATGGTTCAAAATGTTTATGCGCATTCATTACCACATCTCCAATTGTGGGCGTATAAATGATGGGCAGAAGTTCTGTAAGATATTTTTGGATGGTAGCAAAATAGAGGGTGCGATTTGTACGATAAATCGAGGTTAAATAATAATTTTTTTCTAACGCTTCGGGGATATTATCAAGGATTTCTTTGACTCTTAAAATTTGAGTGTCGATAGACTCAACTTCTGATGGAAGAAGACCATCTAGTTCATATTTTTGGCGTTCAGCATATGTGAAGGCTGTACCTTTATTTAAATACGGATTTTGTAAAATCTTATTTTTCACGATAGGGTAGCTCCTTTTCAATCTTTTTTCTATTTTACCTCGACTTCTAAAGAAAAAACAAGGTTCTCCTGACAAAAAGTCATTTCCCCTTGTTTCAAACGCTAATTTTTCATTCCTTTCGTAAAATAAAACCCCTGGGCATAGGTTACGCCAAGATGTTGAAGGAATTCTAATTGTTCTTTATTTTCCACGCCTTCTACCACCATTTTCTTTTGATTTTTTTCTAAAAAACGGTGTAAGTTGGTTAGCACTAATTTTTTCCCTTGATGCTGTTTAAAATCTTTTATTAACTGCGCATCTGTTTTAACAAAATCGGTGGGCTGCCTTAGAACGCGTGCGATGTCTGCATAGCCACTGCCGTAATCGTCAATCGCAAATTGTGTGTCAAATTGTCGGGTCAAAGCAGCCATTTTGGCATATAAGTCAAAGCGCTGATTTTCTTCTACATAAGAGGTTTCTAAAAATTCAAATGTAATTTTGCCACTATCTTTAAGCCACTCTTCAATTTCGTCGTAATATTTCAGAAAGGTGCCATATGAAATATTTAGAAAAAGGCGAGTACTTTCACGCCAACTAAAATGATTCATCCCGTTTTTTATTGTGCGCAACTCAAATTGAGAGGTTAAACGATTTTCTTCGCAGGACTGAATAAATTCACTGATAGGTTCGCTTGAAATTCGTGTTAAGGATTCATAGCCATAAATTTGATTTTCTTGGATATTGACAATAGGCTGGTAAATCGTTTGAAAAGCATTTGTTTCAATCATCTTCAAAATTTGTTTTTTATTCATCTATTCTAACTTCCTTTTTTTATTAAGACTAGCTCTTTATGCATATAGTCAAAGAAATGAGTGGTCAAAGCATTTGACGTATCCATCATTTGTAGCTTATCGATGGCTTTTTGATAGTTCTTTTTTTGACCGGTTTCTTCGTAATATAGAGCAAGCAGAGCATAAACGGCTGTGGATTCCACATTGTTTGTAGCAGTTTTCGTATCCCGATTATAGCGTGCATAGATGCGATTATTTTTTGCCCACTCCCCTTGTAAGAAAGCATCGAAATGGGGTTCTTTTTTATGTGTCACACGTTTATACTCTATAGCGATAAGCATTTGGTCAATCATATTGACTTCATTTCCTGTTGTTTGATAGGTCCCGTCTTGAAAAATTTCATCAAAGAAAGGGGTTGCTTGAACCTTTTTTAAAGGTTCATAGGCGGCTTCGCTAAAGCCAATCTCTCGCATGGCGCTACTATTATAATAGCTTAAATGGAGAGTTTTCGCCTTCTCTTTTGTTTTGAAATCAAAAAAATCAACAGGTACTCCGTCCGTTACACCATATTTTTTCCAATTAGAGGCGATTTGACTTGCGAATTTGTCATAATCGGGAAAATGAAACTGTTTACTTGCCAAGCGAAGTGCACTATATAAGCGCATGTCATCGATAAAGGCATTAGTTGTCACTTTATCTCCCCATTTCCACTTAATAAAATTTTTTTTTAAAAGCGAGTTCTTCTTTTGTCGCTTTATAAAGGGTGTGAAAGGTTTCGCTATCATGATTTAGCACTAAATAATTCATATAGAGACCTATGCTTTCAGACAAATATTGAGGTTCTTTTGAATTTTTATAATCAGCAATTAAGCCGTTTTGAGCGAGGTAATTTTCAGTTACATGTGTTTCCACGGTTTGGCTTTTGGGATTTGTCTTTGCTGGCAAGCCGCCTGAACTTTGCCCGCAACTTACAAGTAGCAAAACAGCAAGAATAGGGATAAGCTTTTTATACATGTTAGGCCTCCTTTTTGGATGCTTGAACTTGGTTTCGCCCGCCTTGCTTCGCGCTATAAAGTGCTTGATCAGCTGCTTCAAATAAGTTTTCTTTAGTCTTATAAAAAACATTTAAATCATTATGGCATGAAACGCCGAGCGAAATAGTCACATTTCCACTTTTTGGATTATAGGGAAACACGGCGCGTTCGATTTCACTCCGAATAATTTCGGCAATTTGTGTGCTCTCAGAGAGTGTAATATTAGGAAGTAAAATAGAAAATTCTTCGCCACCAATACGAGAAATAAGAGCCTGTTTTGGTAGAAAATGATTTTTTAAGATAGCGCTGAACTGAGACAAAACAGTATTACCCGCCTGATGCCCATGTAAATCATTAATTTGTTTAAAATGATCAATATCAATGATGATTAAACTAAGAGGGCGCCTTTTTTTAGAAGAGGTCAAGAAATATTTCTCAAAGGTGTTTAAAAAATAACGGATATTCGGCAAATTGGTCAGCATATCAGTCATCGCGGAATTGCGAAGCTGAAACATGGTTTTATTACTCTTATCAATATAATTGGAGGCGGCAAATAAAAGCGCACTTGTTACCATAAAAAGAAAGTAATAAATAATCGCCTCTCCGTAACTTAAAATGGTACGGCTACCAAAATCAGTAAAATAATAGTAGGCGAGAACAGGAATCGCACACGAAAAAACAATGACGTATTTTTTTAACAGATTTAGTTTAAAGTTTGTCACAATAAAGCAAATGAGGAAGAAGCCTGTTAGAAGTAAAATAAACTTTATATCGTGAGGGGAAGAGTCGCCTAGTAAAAGCCGTCCTAGTACCATGATGGAGTAAGCGATGGAAACAGGTACTCTTCCGCCAAAAATCGCTGTAATAAGTAAAATGTTCATGCGCATATTCGTATAAATGACGGTTGCAGAATCGAGTTCCCCACGCCAAATGAAGTAAATGCCTATTAGTCCATAATAAATTCCGAGGAGAATATTTAAAAGAAGGACAGTTCGGTGATTTAAAAACCAATTAGGTTTTACCTCTCGTAATTTTCGAAATACAATACCTTGAATAAAAAGAATGGCTAAAAAGGTTGAAATACTATCAATATACGCATCAAATTGGTTGGACATACAATTACTCCTTTAGTGGCACAATTAAATTGGCTGTATACACGCGGTTTCGACCATTTTCTTTAGCTGTATAAAGGGCCGCATCAGCTGCTTTCAAAAGTGCTTCACCTGATTCGAAATGATGGAGATGATCCATTGTGGCAGCTCCGACAGAGACAGTAAGTCGAATTTCTTCATCTTTAAATGGAAAGTCTGTTTTTTCAATTTGTTTTCTAAGCTGTTCTGCATAAAATGTTGCGCCGTCACGTGAGGTGTCAGGTAATAAAACAGCAAATTCCTCGCCGCCAATTCTTGCGATGAGTGCATTTTCATGAAACAATACTTTTTTTAGAGCGATACTTAAATGTGATAAAATAATATTACCCGTTTGATGGCCATAAGTATCATTAATTAATTTTTAAAAAAAATCAATAATCAAAAATAATAACGCTTAGAGGTGTCTGTTTTAATGTGCTTTCTTTATACTCATCACGTAAACAAGTATCAAAATGCCGGTAATTCGCAAGGTTTGTCAGCGGATCGAGTATGCTCGACTGGCGTAGTTCAAAAATTTGTTTGTTACTTGTGTCAATAAAGCGAGCGGCTAAATATAATATCAAACTACAAATAAAAGAGATTGTAAAAATAAATAGCCATTTTGGGATGGCATATACTTGCAGAGGAATCGCCATTTTAAAGTGTAAATAGTATAACATAAAAGGTGTGATACTTAATTTGCTCAATATAAATTTTCTAACCAAAGAAATTTTTAAAGTATTCACCTGAATACAAATGAAGTGGTAGGAAAGAAGAAAGAATACATAGATGAGTTGCATATGCGGATTATAACCAAGTAGTAATTTCCCGATAATAATTATACTAGTAGCGATTGTGGCAGGTCCGGTGCCTGAAAATACATTTAACATTAAGATGATATTAATGAGCATGTCCGTGTAGATACCGAAATCTTCTCCTGGCAGGCCGCGCCAAATAAAATACAAACCTAAAACACCATAATACATGCCGATAAAATAACGGATAATATGGTGTTGATGATTATTTATGAACCAATTTGGTTTATTTTCGCGAATCGAACGTAAAATCATACCGTGAAAAAATAGGGCAGATAAAAAAAGCGCCAAGCTGGACCATAACGATTGAATAATATTCCACATAAAAAAGCTCCCTTTTTGTAATTCATACGGGAATTCAGTAAAATAAAAAGATACGGTTAATTCAGAAGGCGATTCACGATGTCATTCTGATGACAAAAATATGATTCGAACATATGTAACCATAATTATTGCAAATTACGATATTGTTGTCAATATGAGAAAGGACGGCGAAATGATGTCTCAAGAACTCACCTACTATGAAACGCCTGATTCACTTGTTGAGCTTGTCAAAAAACGGAGTGAAACATTCCACCTTGAAGGATTTGTCAAAGGAAGTGGGCCAGTAAAGCCGGAAGTCATGCTAATTGGCGAGGCTCCTGGCGAAACAGAGATTCATCAGTTAATCCCTTTTAGCGGAAGAGCAGGGGCGGAATTGATGAAATCTTTAAAACGCGCAGGATTGACGCGTGAAGATGTTTATATGACTAGTGCGGTGCGTAGTAGGCCTTACAGGGAAGAGTGGAAGATGGATGCGAGATCGGGAGAGAAAGTATTGAAGCGTTATAACCGACCGCCGAATCAAAAGGAAATTTTAGCGCATGCCCCGATTTTAGATGACGAATTGCGGCATGTACAACCTAAAATCTTACTACTAATGGGGAACATTGCTTTAAGACGTGTGCTAGGGGGGAAAATATCTGTTTCTGATGTGCATGGCATGCGTCTTTATGAAGAAGCGTTAGAACTTTCTTCGCTTTCTCTAAATACTTTTCAAAAGACGGAAAGGAAGTTTCGGATGATGGCAACATTCCATCCGGCGAGTATTTTTTATAATCGCAAGTTGTTGCCTTTGATTGAGGCGGATTTTGATCATCTTTCTGGCTGGTTGAAGGAGGTCACAAAATGAAAATCGCGGTTATAGGGTCTGGGATTATAGGAGCTAGTGCTACTTATCATCTAGCCAAATGGGGACATGAGGTCACTGTTATTGATAATCAAGAGCGTGGACAAGCAACAGAGCACGCGGCAGGTATTATTTGCCCGTGGCTTTCAAAACGGCGCAACAAGGTATGGTATGAACTCGCTAAAAATAGTGTGGCCTTTTATCCCGAACTCTCCGAAGAACTGGCGGGGGTAAAGATAGAATCTGGCTATAAACAAGTTGGGACACTGGCACTAAGGGCGCGGGAAGAAGCCTTAATAAGTTTATTTGATTTAGCAATCGAAAGACGAAAAACGGCTCCTACGATGGGAGAAATTAAACTTTTAAATGAAGAAGAAGTAAAAGAACGATTTCCGCTTGTTAAGCCTGGTTTTGGCGCTGTCTTTGTTAGTGGCGGCGGGCGAGTTCGCGGCGGACAAATTCGTGATGCGTTACTTCAAGGGGCCGCACAAAACGGCATAACGCAAATATTTGAAACGGCGAAGCTAACTGCGGAAGGGGCGCTTTTTGCAGGAGAAAAGGAAGTTCCCTACGACCGTTTAGTGCTTTCGGCGGGCGCTTTTTTACCAAAACTCATGGAGCCGCTTGGTTATAAAGTGCAGGTCTTGGCGCAAAAAGGACAAATTATTACAATGACGTTTGATCAGAAAACCGATGATTGGCCTGTCATTTTACCGCCGGCAACGAAAAGCATTGTGCCTTTTAATGACGGTGAAATTATGCTTGGTGCGACACATGAAAAAGAAGCCGAATTCGATTTAGAGAAAACAGAAGCCGGCTACCGTGAAATTGTGACAGAACTTTCCGCGTTTATTCATTTAGAAAGTGCATTAAAAAGTGACATGTCTGTTGGAACGCGACCGTATACGCCTGATTTTGCTCCGTTTATCGGTCAAATAGGGAATGAGCCGATTTTTTTAGCGAATGGTCTTGGGGCATCTGGCTTAACGACAGGACCATTTGTCGGGAAATTATTAGCAGAATGTGTAACTTCGGAAAAAACTTCCATGGATATTGCGCGTTTTGATCCAGCACCTTACATCACTAAGTTTTAATGTAGTGGATTTTTGTTTTCATCTAATGTAAAACCTTCGCCCATCACGTCATGTACGACGCTAACGGAAACAAAAGCATGCGGGTCAACAGACTCGATAATTTGCTTTAACTGAATGATTTCATTTTTCGCCACCACGATATACAGAACGTCTTGGTCGAGTTTTGAAAAGCCGCCGCGACCTTCTAAAATGGTAACGCCGCGGTTCATAGCTAACATGACATTTGCAGCAATCGCGCCGTTATCTTTTGAAATAATCATGACACCTCGAGCAGCATAAGCCCCTTCTTGTACAAAGTCGATGACACGTGCCCCAATGAAGACCGCAACGAGTGTATACATGACTTGGCGAACATCTAGATAAGAAAGGGAGGCCGTTAAAACGAGGGCATCAAAAATGAAAAGCGTACGTCCCATACTAATTCCTTTTTTAAAGTGAAGAAGTTTGGCGATGATATCACTTCCACCTGTTGTCCCTCCGTAACGAAAGACTAATCCGAGCCCAACCCCCGTGAAACTTCCTGCAAAAAGAGCAACAAGGAGTAAGTCAGAGGATAAATCAAGAACAATGGGAACACGCTGGAATATCCATAAAAATAGCGATAAACTAATGGTTCCAATGCCGCTATATAAAAAAGTACGAAAACCTAGGAGACGCCAACCAATTAAAAAAAGCGGGATGTTTAGGACTAAATTAGAATAGGCGGGATCAATTTGAAAGAAGTGTAGTAAAAGGAGTGTAATCCCCGTTAAACCACCTTCGCCGAGTCCGTTTTGAATATTGAAATTTACTAATCCGAAAGCATATATGGCTGTTCCAAGCATAATAAAAAGAATATTTTTTACCCGAAGTGTTTTAAGCATTATGAGAACTCCTTTCAACCTGTTTCAAATCACGTTATAATAGCATTAATAGTGTACCAAAAAAATGGAGGGAAAGCGCGTGACAAAAACGATTCGAGATTTGCAAAATGAAGTAGATGCTTTTATTGGTCAATTTGAAGAAGGCTATTTTTCGCCGTTAGCCATGATGGCAAGAATTACAGAAGAAACCGGTGAGCTTGCGCGTGAAATTAACCACTATTACGGAGAAAAACCGAAAAAAACTTCTGAGGGAGAAAAAACAATCCAGGAAGAAATTGGGGATTGCCTGTTTGTTTTAACATGTATGGCCAATTCTCTAAATGTTGATTTAGAAGAAGCGCATGATCAAGTGATGCAGAAATTTAAAACGCGTGATGCCAACCGCTGGACAAAGAAAAAGGAGGAAGACAAATGATTCGTGTAGCAGTATCAGGATATAAAGGGAAAATGGGGCATGAGGTTGTGAAAACGGTCCTACGAGAAGCTGACTTAGAACTTGTTGCCGTTTTAGATAAAGATCCAACTGAAAAAAATATAAATGAACTCACCGAATTTAGTGAACTAAATGTACCCGTCTATGCCGAATTAGATAAGCTTTTAAATGAAATAAACCCTGAAGTTGTTGTAGACTTTACCATGCCAAGCGTGGCGTATAGCAATACAAAACAAATTATTCAACACGGCGCACGTGCTGTCGTTGGAACTACAGGCTTTACATCTGAACAAATAAAAGAACTTCAAACCCTTTCCTCTGAGAAAAAAGTAGGAAGCCTCATCGCGCCTAATTTCGCCGTCGGAGCCGTTTTAATGATGCAATTTGCTGAAAAAGCAGCCGAATATTTTCCAAACGTGGAAATTATTGAACTTCATCATGATAAAAAATTAGATGCTCCAAGCGGAACCGCCGTTAAAACAGCCGAAATGATGGCTAAAACACGTGAAAAGATTAAACAAGGAGCAAACGGGGAAGTAGAAAGCATACAAGGTGCACGCGGAGCAGACTACGAGGGAATGCGAATTCATAGTGTGCGTTTGCCTGGACTTGTGGCTCACCAAGAAGTGATTTTTGGAGATGTGGGACAAGGTTTAACCATACGGCATGATTCCTATGACCGTATTTCATTTATGTCAGGCGTTGCACTTGCGATTCGCAAAACAGCTGAATATGACACACTCATTTATGGCCTTGAAAATATTCTATGATGGAAGTGAAAAAGATGAATATCGCCCTTATTGCTCACGATGAAAAAAAGGAACAAATGATTGAGCTTACACTTAGTTATAAAAACTATCTAAAGCCGCATACGCTTTTTGCAACCGGAACAACAGGGAAGCGAATCATCGAAGAAACTGGACTAGACGTTCACCGTTTTAAGTCCGGACCGCACGGCGGCGATCAACAAATCGGCGCAAAAATATCTGAAAATAAAATGGACATGGTCATTTTTTTACGTGACCCACTAACCCCACAACCGCATGAACCTGATGTTACGGCCCTTATTCGCCTTTGTGACGTGTATGCCATCCCACTGGCAACAAATATTGGAACAGCTGAAATTCTTTTGCGTGGGCTTTCAAAAGGCTTTTTAGATTGGCGAAAACTGCGTCGTAATGACATATTATAAGAAATGGGAGACAAACATGAAACCATTATTTAAACAAGCCGTTCCCGTGCTAAATCAGCTAGAACAAGCAGGTTACGAAGCTTATTTTGTCGGTGGATCGGTCCGAGATTTACTCTTGAACCGAGAAATTGATGATATTGATATTGCGACAAGCGCCTTTCCAGAAGAAGTTAAAAAAACTTTTTTCCGGTGACCTACGATACAGGGATTGCGCACGGAACGGTTACAGTACGTTATGAAAAAGAACTTTATGAAGTGACGACATTTCGAACAGACGGGGAGTACGAGGATTTCCGTCGCCCTAAAGAAGTGACTTTTGTACGTTCACTGGAGGAAGATTTGCTACGCCGTGATTTTACAATGAACGCCATTGCGATGGATAAAAATGGGGACTTTCATGACCCGTTTCATGGGCAAGAGGCGATTGCAGCCAAAACGATTTCTGCGGTTGGAAATGCCAAAACGCGATTTCACGAAGATGCGCTTCGTATGATGCGAGCGGTTCGGTTCGTAAGCCAGCTTGGTTTTCGGCTGGACTTGGAAACTAAACAGGCGTTGTTTTCAGAAATCCATTTATTAACGCATACGGCTGTTGAGCGTAAGACAGTAGAATGGGTGAAAATGATGCGCGGGAAGGGACGAAGTGACGCATTACGTATCCTTCTAGAAGCCCATATGGAAGATTATTTACCCCAGCTTTCGGGTAAGAAAAAGGAGTTAGAAACACTTTTAAACTTTCATTTCATCGCTGTGCCATCTGAAAAAGAAATTTGGCTTGCCCTTCTACTCGCGGTAGAGCCAACTGAACCAAAATCCTTTTTAAAAGCTTGGAAATTGCCCAATAAAACGATCCAAGTAGTTTGTGAAGCGTTTCGCCTCATAAAGATAGATGTGCACTGGGATGCGTTAAGTGCGTATCAGGCGGGGCCTGAGATTATAGATTTAGTAGAAACGGGGCGTGCCTTTTTTACAGGAGAGAAGTGCCAAACGGTCATTCAAGAGGTTTACGAAAAATTGCCAATAACAGCACGGCAGGAGCTTTCAATCTCCGGGACGCAGTTAATGGAAATCTATGATAAGCCTGGCGGTGCGTGGCTGAAGGAACTCCTTATAAAAATTGAAGAGGCGGTTCTTTTAAAAGAGGTAGAAAATAACGAAGAGGCTATTCGGAGGTGGTTGCGGCATGGGGAATCGAAATCGTGAAAAATTGCTTGCCCTTTTTTCAAAAAAGCAAGGGGAGTTTTTATCAGGGCAACAAATTGCTGATTTGCTTGGTTTGTCGCGGACAGCAGTTTGGAAACATATGGAAAATTTACGACAAGAAGGTTTTGAAATTGAAGCTGTCCGAAATAAAGGTTACCGTTTAATTAAAAATAGCGAGACGTTCTCAAAAGATAGCATTTTAATTGATTTACATACGAAATTTATAGGGCAAAAACTTTATTTTTATGATGAGGTAGACTCTACCCAGTTTGTTGCCCATCAAAAAATTAGTGAAGGTGCAAAAAGCGGCACAGTCATTGTGAGTGAACTTCAAACGGGTGGAAAAGGGAGACTGGCGCGTGTTTGGGATTCGCAAAGCGGCAAAGGCATTTGGATGAGTTTGATTTTAAAACCACAAATTGAAATTGCCAAAGTGCCACAGTTCACCTTTATCGCTTCGCTAGCGGTTGTTTCAGCCATTGAGGAAGTAACCAATTTAGAACCGCAAATTAAATGGCCCAACGATATTTATATCGGGAAACAAAAAGTTTGCGGTGTATTAACAGAAATGCGATCAGAAGCAGGGCTTGTCGAAGCGATTATAATCGGGATTGGCATTAATGTGAATCAAACTGAATTTCCAGAAGAAATAAAAGAAAAAGCTACGTCGCTCGCTATTTTAGCAGGGCACTCGTTCCCTCGCGCTAAGCTTCTTCAAGAAATTTTAAGGCAACTTGAAAAATACTATCAAGTATTTATGGATGATGGGTTTAGTCYKMCGTAGTTAAAATTAACTTTGGGAACGTTGACAAAGCAGAATTCCTTTA
>NZ_ALWW01000004.1 GCF_000344175.1 Listeria fleischmannii subsp. fleischmannii LU2006-1
GGCGATTAAACTTAAAGGTGAAGATGAACTGCTAAGCGTTTCACTTATCGACAATCTAGAAGATGTCTTTTTAGCGACAAAAARTTGGGTTAGTTGGTTKGTCGTTAATCAATGKTAAGTGAAGTCCCTGATTCCGGGGCGCGTACCGCAGGCGTTAAAGCGATTAATTTAAAAGCAAATGATGCAGTCATCGGTGGTTTTGTGATTTCGCCTGATGAAACTCGAAATATGGTTTTAATCACACAACGAGGCTCACTAAAACAAATGAAGCTTTCGGAATTTGAACCTATATCGCGTGCCAAACGAGGCTTGCTAATGTTGCGCGAACTAAAAACGAATCCACATCGCTTCGTATCCATTTCGCTCATTGGAAAAACAGATAAATTGATAATCGAAACGAACAAAGAACAACTTATCGAACTAGATGCCGAAAATCTTCATTTAACAGATCGTTATTCAAATGGGTCGTTTGTTCTCGATGAAACACTAGAAGGAGAACCAATCGATATGTGGACCGTTATCCCGGAAATTACAGATAGCGAACCGCCAGAATCTTGATAAATAAAAGGAGCTGATCGAATGTCTGATAAAATGAACGTGGAGAGCTTCAACCTAGATCATACAAAAGTAAAAGCCCCATACGTAAGACTCGCTGGGACGAAAACGGGGTTTCACGGTGATGAAATTTATAAGTATGATGTTCGTTTTAAACAACCTAATCAAGCGCACATGGAAATGCCCGCCCTGCATTCATTAGAACATTTAATGGCGGAACTAGCACGCAACCATACCGATAAAATTGTCGATATTAGCCCAATGGGGTGCCAAACGGGCTTTTATGTGTCACTTATCAATCATGATGACTTCACGGATGTCTTGCGGATTTTAGAAGCAACACTAAACGACGTTTTAGATGCGACTGAAGTTCCGGCTTGTAATGAAGTACAATGTGGCTTCGCTGCGAGCCATAGTTTAGAAGGGGCGAAACAGTTAGCCCGAGAATTTTTAAACGAAAAAGAAACTTGGCCAAATGTATTTGCATAAAAAAAGAGGTTCCGATTTCGGAACCTCTTTATTTTTTCATAGCATCAAGCGCTAAATTAACATAAGCTTGCGAGCCGGTTTTTGTAAGATGCACACCATCAGGCGCGAAATAACTACTGTGATTTACGGCGACTGAATACCAATCAATAACCGTCACATTGGAGCGATTAGATACATTTTTGATAGCCTGATTTACTTCCGATTCCCAGCCCCGCGGAACACGAGTATTGACAAGGTAAACATCGGCCTGGTCAAAGCGATCCAAAAGCTGATTTAGTTGCTTCTCGGTAAATGGCCCATTTGTGCCAAGTTCAATTAAAATGGCGCTACCTTTTGAATTGAATTTTTTATAACTATACGACACATCAATCGCATCAACGAGCTGCCTTCCGATTTTACCATCAATCGTGACATTTGGAATCGCCTCTTTTAAGAAAGGTTCAATATCAATCATAATGGAATCGCCTAACGCTAGTGTTTGCGTATAGGTGTATGTTTTCTTAGCTGGTTTTGGTGTGATAGCTTTTTGTTCTGTATTTTTTTCCTTCAGTTTTAGGCTGTTTAGCGGGTTGCTTTTCTTCTTTTTTGCTTTCCGTTTTTTCACTATTTGTAGACGTTTTGACTTCTGTTACGGTGTGTTCGGCTTTTGTTTTAATTGGAAGAATGCCAGACATGCCAGTTGCAAAAATTCCGACGGATAAAACGAGTGCTGAAATAGCCGCCCAAAGTCCGATAGGTTTATTTTTTATTACAGCATAATTTCTATGCCTAAATCCTTTAACATACGCGATAAATCCTTTTTTTCGAATTGGTGTTTCAACAAAGCGGAAAGAAAGCTCGGCAATAACAAATGTAGCCGCAACTTGAAGGGCAGCACGTAGCAGGCTAGGCTGTCCGATTTCAGTAACCGGTGTGGTTAAAGTGATAATCGGGTAATGCCACAAATAAATCCCATAAGATCTCGTTCCAATCCACCGTAGAGGTCTAAAGCTAAAGAGGCGACTTAAGTAACACGAAGGGTGTGCAATTGTGGCAATCATGAGAACCCCTAAAATAGCCACTAAAAATAGTCCGCCGCGATATAAAAAGGGTTGGTACTCATTCATGGTGTACACGAGTATGCAGAATAAAACCACGCTTATAGTTCCCGTAATATTTAAAGCTAGTTTACTTTGTTGCGGTATTTTTGGACTTAATCGATTAAATGGCCATAAAAACGCTAGGGCGCAACCGATTAATAAATCAAATAAACGTGTATCGGTTCCGTAATAAACGCGACTTGGATCAGCCCCTGGCGTATAAAGTACAGCCATTAAAATTGCGGATAAAAGTGCGATGATGATTATAATACGTAGTAACCATTTCGGATTTTTTATCCAACGTAAGAAGCCGTATAAAAATAGCGGCCATACTAAGTAAAATTGTTCTTCAATCGCAAGCGACCACAAGTTTTTAAGTGGTGAAGGTAGGCCAAACGAGTCAAAATAAGACACGTTATGAAAGATAAACCACCAATTACTCATATAAAAAAAGGAAGCGATGGCATCACCACGTAATGTTGTTAGTAATTCACGATTAAAAAGAACGGCAAAAATCACAACAGTAATAATCATTAAGTAAGCGGCAGGAATCAAACGCCTAAAACGCCTTAACCAAAAATCTTTTAAGTGTATCGTATTTTCATTTTCATATTGTGTAAGTAAAATATTCGTAATTAAATATCCAGATAGTACAAAAAATATATCAACGCCGATAAAACCGCCTTGTGCCCATGAAAAGTTTAAATGATAGGCAATAACAGCTAGGACAGCAAGTGCACGAAGTCCATCAATACTCGGAACATATTTTCTACTGTATCGAGCTGTTCTCTTCAAAATAACATCTCCTATTATTTGTGTAATTTCTTTGTTTGTCTCTTGAAGTCAAGTACAATAATACCACACAAATATATCACTGTAACGCAGAAAACAGCGTCTTTAACTAATTTTAATAAATTTGAGTCATTTGGAATAGTAAAAAAGAATGGCGTTCGGTTCACCTTAACAAACTAAATGTTTGCATTTGTGAAATGGTTCGGTATAATAAAGTTAAGTTAATACGAGATTATTGTCTATTTGAGATGAGAGAGACTACAAACGGCGAGCGCAATCGCTTTGTTTGTAGTCTCTTTTTTTATCAAAATGTTTAGAAACTGCTTGAAGTGGAAAAAGCCGAGTAGTTAACAGGATAATAGTCTAAATTTGAGGGGGCATATACAAAATGGTACAGTTATTTTCAGCATTTGACAGAGAAACAATTGAAAGAAAAGCACAAGATGAAACGTTTGACCTTGTCATCATTGGCGGTGGGATAACAGGAGCTGGTATAGCTCTAGATGCGGTTAGCCGTGGGATGTCGGTTGCGCTAGTTGAAATGGGAGATTTTGCAAGCGGTACCTCCAGCCGATCAACTAAACTTGTACATGGTGGATTGCGGTATTTACAGCAATTTGAAGTAAAGGAAGTAGCCGAACTAGGTAAGGAGCGTGCGATTGTATATGAAAATGGACCACATGTGACAACGCCTGAATGGATGATGTTACCTTTCCATAAAGGTGGTAATATGGGGAAAACAACAGCCTCAATGGGTATTCGTTTATATGATTATCTTGCTGGTGTTAAAAAAGATGAACGTCGTCAAATTCTTTCTGTGAAAGAGACACTTGCGAAAAATCCATTTGTTAAAAAAGAAGGTTTAAAAGGTTCAGGCTATTATGTTGAGTACCGGACAGATGATGCCCGTTTAACCATTGAGGTGATGAAAAAAGCAGTTGAACTTGGAGCGCTTGCGATTAATTATACGCGTGCAGAGGAACTTATTTATGATGATAAAAAACAAGTTCGTGGTGTAACCGTTACGGATCGTTTGTCAGGACGTGTATATGACATTCGCGGTCACCGAGTTATTAATGCAGCGGGACCTTGGGTAGATCGCGTGCGCAAACTTGACTATTCACACAATAATAAACATCTACGTTTAACCAAAGGGGTGCATCTTGTTATTGATAAAAGCAAGTTTCCAATGGAGCAAGCTGTTTATTTCGATACTCCTGACGGACGAATGGTTTTTGCGATTCCACGGGATAAAAAAGTGTATGTCGGTACAACAGATACCTTTTATGATGAATTTCCTATTCACCCAAAAGCGCTTGAGTCAGACCATACTTATGTGATTAAAGCCATCAATTATATGTTTCCGGATGTGCAGATTACTGAAAAAGATATTGAATCAAGTTGGGCAGGGGTTAGACCGCTTATTTATGAAGAGGGAAAAGATCCTTCTGAAATTTCTCGAAAAGATGAAGTATGGTTTTCTGAAAGTGGCCTCATTACTATGGCTGGTGGTAAACTAACGGGTTATCGTAAAATGGCAGAAAAACTTTTAGATGAGGTAACGAAACAATTAAGTAGTGAAACAGGTAAAACCTATTCTTCCGTACAAACGAAACACTTACCAATTTCTGGCGGGGACATTGGTGGTTCAAAAAACTTAGATACGTTTATTGATAAAAAGGCAAGAGAAGGTAACAATCGTTTTGGATGGTCACTTCCAGTCGCAAAAGAACTAGCGAAACGATTTGGTACGAATATCGATAAATTATTCACATATGCTCAGGCCCATAAGGAAAAAGAAAACACCACACTACCTAATAGTTTATATGCTGAATTACATTATTCTATCTACCATGAATCGGTTGTTCATCCTGTCGATTTCTTATTAAGAAGAACAAGTTACTTACTTTTTGATATGCCGTATTTGCTTGAATGGAAAGACGCTGTGTTAGATGAAATGCAAAATCTGTTTTCTTGGGATGAAGCGACTCAAGCCAAATTGAAGAGAGAACTTGAAGCTGAAATTCAAGATGCAAGAGAACCTGCGGACTGGCACGATAGATAAAAAAATGAAGACTGGTGATAAAATGCCTATCATCAGTTTTTATTTTGCAAAAAAAGGTTTGCTTCTTGCTCTTTTCATGGTACATTAGTATTAGTTGCAAGGAGGGCTTTATTTGGCTAAAATTCCTGTCATTGTCCTTGTTGGCCCAACAGCAGTGGGAAAGACTGCGCTAAGTGTCCAACTTGCCAAGAAATGGAAGGGCGAAATCGTTAGTGGGGACTCTGTTCAAGTTTATAAAAACCTTGATATTGGAACAGCTAAAATTACGGAAGACGAAAAAGAAAATATTCCACATCATTTACTTGATATTGCATCTCCAAATGAAAATTATACAGCATCACGGTTTAAAGAAGATACTCTTCAAGCAATTGAAGATATTTTCATGAGGGGAAAACAGCCTTTTGTTGTTGGGGGAACAGGTTTGTATGTTCAGTCTGTTTTTTATGACTACAAATTTGGTGAATCAGGTGAAGATGTTGTTTTTCGTAATGAAATGAACCAGCTGGATCCGGAAATTTTATTTGAGCGTTTAAAAAAGCTTGATCCAAAAAGCGCAGAGACTATTCATCCGAATAATAAACGACGAGTGATTCGCGCTCTTGAAGTCATGCATGTGACAAAAAGACCATTTAGCTCCATGCAAACTCATCAGACGCTAAACGAACGTTTTAAACCACTTTTTATTGGTCTAGATTTACCTAGAGAGGTTTTATACGAGCGGATTAATTTGCGAGTTGATAATATGATTGGTGAAGGGCTTCTAGATGAAGCAAAATGGCTTTACGAACAACATTTAGGTGACAATTCGGCTACACGGGCCATTGGCTATAAAGAATTATTTCAATACTTCGATGGTCAAATTTCATTAGAAAAGGCTATCGAATTAATTAAAAAGAACTCACGGCACTTTGCAAAACGCCAATTAACGTGGTTTAGAAATCGTATGTCTGTCAACTGGTTTAATTTAGCAGAGGAAGACAGTGTTTCGCAAATAGACGAGACAATAAAGCGTTTTTTAGACAAAGAAACGGTTTGATGGTGCGGAATATAGGGTAATGATGTTTAGAATAGTTTATGAACTGTTTTAGATGAACCTCTTTAAAGGGGAGTTCTTAGAAAGATAGGAGAGGTATACATGACTAAAGGTGGACAAGCTTTACAAGATCAATATTTAAACCAATTAAGAAAAGAAAAGATTTTAGCAACCGTGTTCTTAACAAATGGTTTCCAATTACGTGGAAGAGTAGTTAGCTTTGATAATTTTACAGTTCTTCTTGATGTAGAAGGAAAACAACAATTAGTATTTAAACATGCGATTTCGACATTCTCACCACAAAAAAATGTGGCGCTAAATTCGGAGGATTAATCGCATTTCAATTGCGTAAAAGGCAGGTGAAAACTCCTGTCTTTTTTGCTGTAGACATAAAGAAGAGGTGCGGGCAAAATGGAAAAGGAACAAGTGATTGTAGTCGGTGTTTTATTAAAAGATGCGGATGAGGTGGCATTTCATTATTCAATGGAAGAATTAGGTCGGCTTGTGGATACTGCGAACGGGGAAGTTATTAGCCAGATGGTGCAAAAAATGGAACGCGTTCGAAAGGAAAGTTATATCGGCCGAGGCAAGCTAGAGGAGCTTAAAAACCTTGTACTTGAGACAGAAGCAGATACGGTCATCTTTAATAGTGAATTAACACCATCGCAAATTCGAAATATTGAAGCGGAGATTGATGCGAAAATTATTGACCGCACCAGCCTGATTTTAGATATTTTTGCGATGCGTGCAAAATCGCGAGAAGGTAAATTACAAGTAGCCTATGCTCAGTATGAATATTTATTACCTCGCCTTTCAGGACAAGGGAGCTCTCTTTCAAAGCTCGGTGGAGGTATTGGGACGAGAGGGCCGGGGGAAACGAAGCTTGAGATGGATCGTCGTTTGTTGAGGCTTAAAATGCATCAAATTAAAGAAGAGTTGGCACAAGTTGAGAAGCATCGTGAACGTATTCGCGAAAAGCGCAAACAAAACGGGGTTTTTCGCTTTGGATTGATCGGCTATACAAACGCAGGGAAATCAACTATTTTTAATCAACTAACTAAAGCTGAAACGTTAGAAGAAGACCAACTTTTTGCAACTCTTGATCCGACAACGCGAAAAATGAAGCTTGTGAATGGCTTTGAAGTGCTTCTTACCGATACGGTTGGTTTTATTCAAGATTTACCGACTTCGCTTGTTGCAGCTTTTAAATCCACCCTTGAAGAGAGTGCGGATATGGATATGCTTTTGCATGTTGTAGATAGCTCGAATGCGGATTATATGAAGCATATTAAAACAGTAAAAGATATTTTACAGGCTCTTCAAATAAGTGATATTCCAGTTTTAACATTGTATAATAAAAAAGATAAACAACATCCGACTTTTATCGCAACCGAAGCAAATGACATGGAAACTTCAGCGTTACAGGTGAATTTTCAAGATGAAATGCGTGAGCGGTTGTTAGAGGAAGTTAAAAAAATATGGATTCCTTACTTTTTAACTGTGAAAGCAAGTGAAGGGACTAAAATAGCTTTTTTGAAACGAGCGACTTATATTTCAAAAATGGATTTTGATGAAATAAATGAAACCTATCAAATTCGGGGCTATTTTTCTGGAAAGGAAAGACTATGAACGAAAAAGTGAAAAAGTTAAAACAGCAAGCAGAAGAACGGATTATTAAATTAAATCAGGAAACAGATGAAATCGCGGAAAAAAATCAAGCGAAAGTATTAGAAGCGTTCCGCAAAAATAAAGTGAGCGATTTTCATTTTAACCCTTCCACAGGCTACGGCTATGATGATGAAGGAAGAGATACGCTGGAAGCTGTTTATGCGGATGTCTTTCATAGTGAAAAAGCGATTGTACGACCACAGCTTATTTCAGGAACGCATGCGATTGGTACGGCTCTTTTTGGTGTTTTACGTCCATCAGATAAACTTTTATATATTACAGGAAAGCCTTACGACACGCTTGAAGAGATTGTAGGCGTTCGGGGAAGCGGCAATGGCTCATTGAAAGATTTTCATATCGATTATGAAGCCGTTCCTTTGAAAGAAAATCAAGTTGATTTTGAAAGCGTGGCTGAAAAAATAACGGCAAATACAAAAATGATTGGGATTCAGCGTTCAAAAGGTTACGCAAATCGGGATTCCTTTACGATTAATCAAATTAAAGAAATGATTCAATTTGTTAAAAATAAGAAACCGGATATCATTGTTTTTGTCGATAACTGTTATGGTGAATTTGTTGAAATTGAAGAACCGACAGATGTTGGCGCAGATTTAATGGCAGGCTCGCTCATAAAAAACCCGGGCGGGGGTCTTGCTAAAATCGGGGGATATATCGCCGGGAAAAAAACACTTGTGGAAAAATGTGGTTATCGCTTAACGACGCCTGGAATAGGGCTTGAAGCGGGGGCTTCACTTTATAGTTTGCTTGATATGTATCAAGGTTTCTTTTTAGCTCCACATGTTGTTTCTCAGGCTGTTAAAGGTGCTAGATTTACAGCGGCCATGCTATCATTATGCGGTATCGAAACTAGTCCTTCTTGGGATGCAAAACGAACTGATTTAATTCAAAGTGTCTCTTTTCATGATTCTAAAAAAATGACCTTGTTTGCGCAAGCTATTCAAGCAGCTTCACCAATTAATGCTCACGTAAAACCAATTGGGGCCTACATGCCTGGTTATGAAGATGACGTTATCATGGCAGCTGGAACCTTTATTCAAGGTGCTAGTTTGGAACTCACAGCGGATGGCCCGATTCGTCCTCCTTACGAGCTTTATGTGCAGGGCGGCTTAACTTATGAGCACGTGAAAATAGCTGTAACGGAAGCGGTTGGTTCGTTAGTTGAAAATCATGTGTTAGAGTTATAGAACTAACATATTCATTGTAAAAAAAAATAAAGTTTTTTTGACACAGACCATTTCACTGTGTCTTTTTTATGCCTAAAAGCGTTCTGTCTCAATGAGTTTAGATGTATGTTAGATTATCTAACATAGATTTGACAAATGATTTAACGTACATTATAATGCTACTATCATAAAAAAATAAATGAGGGGGAAAACGCCGTGAGTGAGAAAGAAATTCGTCGATCGATGCCTCTTTTTCCAATTGGTCCCGTGATGAAACTGACAGATTTAACCGCAAGGCAGATTCGTTATTACGAAGACCAGGCTTAATCAGTCCAGCTAGAAATCAAGGGAACCACAGGCACTACTCACTTCAGGATATTGACACACTCCTTGAGATTAAAGATTACTTAAATGATGGTTTAAACATCGCAGGCATTAAAAAGATGTATCAAATCCAAGATCAAGAGAAGAAAAATCCACTTACGGATGAAGATGTACGAAAAATTCTTAGAAAAGAAATGCAACAAGCAGGGCGTTTCGTAAAAGGTGATGATTTATCTAAAAATCAATATCCGAAATTGTAGCAAAATTCTAAATCGATATTAACTTTTAAGAAGTTTATATAAATTAAATATTGGGAGGATTACAAATTATGTCAAATTATACTAAAGAAGATATTTTCCGCTTCGCAGATGAACAAAATGTTAAATTTATTCGTTTACAGTTCACAGATATCCTAGGAATCATCAAAAACGTCGAGATTCCTGTTAGCCAATTGACGAAAGCATTGGATAATAAAATGATGTTTGATGGCTCATCCATTGAAGGTTTTGTTCGAATAGAAGAATCGGATATGTACCTTTTCCCCGACTTAGATACTTGGGTAGTATTCCCTTGGACAGCAGAAAAAGGAAAAGTAAGCGCGTATGATTTGTGATATTTATAATCCTGATATGACACCATTTTCAGGTGATCCACGAGCTAATTTAAAACGTGTACTCGCAGAAATGCATGAACTCGGCTTTACGGACTTTAATTTAGGACCAGAACCTGAATTTTTCCTGTTTAAACTGGATGAAAATCGTAAACCGACACTCGAATTAAATGATTCCGGCGGTTATTTTGATTTAGCCCCTACTGATTTAGGCGAAAACTGTCGTCGTGATATTGTACTTGAACTTGAGGAGATGGGCTTTGAAATTGAAGCTTCCCACCATGAAGTGGCCCCAGGACAACATGAAATAGATTTCAAATATGAAGACGCCGTAACGGCGTGCGATAGTATTCAAACGTTCAAATTGGTCGTTAAAACGATTGCTAGAAAACATGGCCTACATGCTACTTTTATGCCTAAACCGCTTTTTGGTGTAAATGGTTCAGGTATGCACTTTAATATGTCGCTGTTTAAAGAGGGTGAAAATGCTTTCTACGATGAAAATGGTGAACTGCAATTGAGTGAAACGGCGTATCAATTCTTGGCGGGGATGTTAAAACATGCTCGTGGTTATACAGCTGTTACTAACCCAACGATTAACTCTTACAAGCGTTTAGTCCCAGGGTATGAAGCTCCTTGTTACATTGCTTGGAGTGGTAAAAATCGTAGTCCGCTAGTTAGGGTTCCTAGCTCTCGCGGGTTAAGTACACGTCTTGAACTTCGTAGTGTTGATCCTTCTGCGAATCCATATCTTGCAATGGCTGTTCTCTTAAAAGCGGGACTTGATGGTGTGAAAAATAAATTAACGCCGCCTACTCCAGTTGACCGTAATATTTATGGTATGGATGAAGAGGAACGTCATGAGGCTGGCATTTATGATTTACCTGAAAGCTTGAATCACGCCCTAATCGAACTATCAAAAGATGATGCAGTTCGCGATGGTCTTGGTGAACATATCTATGAGCATTTTATTGAAGCAAAACAAATTGAATGTGATATGTTCCGTACGGCCGTTCATCCGTGGGAACGTGATCAGTATTTAGAGATTTATTAATCCGAAGAGGCTGCCATGAAAATGGCAGCCTCAGCTTTTTAAAAAAACTCAAAGTTTACGCAAAACAAAACGGCGCACGCCAAAATCAGGCTGTTGACAAATGGTGAGATTCTAGGCAGAGCCGAGTACCGAAGTGGAGCGTACTCGAGTACGTGAACCTCGGAACGGAGGCGCTAACAACGAAGATTGCCGTTTGTCAGCAGTCCAGTCTGAGGCTACCCTGCATACGGTAGCCTCGTTATTTAGGATTAAAAAAAAAACCGCTTCGGCGGTTTTTTTTAACGAATATCACGAAATAGGCCGATAACTTTACCTAAAATAGAAACATTGTTCAAAAGAATTGGTTCCATACTATCATTTTCGGGTTGTAAGCGGAAATGATTTTGTTCTTTAAAGAAACGTTTACATGTTGCTTCATCTTCTTCCGTCATCGCAACAACAATTTCACCATTTAACGCATTGCTTTGTTTCCGTACAATGACTTTATCCCCGTCTAAAATACCTGCATTAATCATACTTTCACCATCAATTTCAAGCATGAATATGTCGGTCTCACCTGCGGCCATACTTTCAGGAAGAGGAAAGTATTCATCAATATTTTCAATAGCAGTGATGGGCATTCCTGCCGTCACTTTCCCAATTAACGGGATATTAACAACGGCTGGTGCTGGTGCTTCATCTTCCATTGCTAAAATTTCAATGGCACGAGGTTTTGTTGGATCTCGTCTGATAAGTCCTTTTGCTTCTAAACGAGCAAGATGACCATGGACTGTGGAACTAGAAGCTAATCCGACAGCTTCGCCGATTTCGCGAACAGAAGGTGGGTATCCTTTGTCTTTGACTTCAGATTTTATAAATTCATATATATCTTGTTGACGTTTTGATAATTTCATGGTTTCACCCCGTTATTAATTAGTTGATACATTTAGTATAGCAAATGTTTTTTTGATATGCAAACAAAGGTTCGTTTTTTTATTGACAAAATCGAACGTTCGTTCTATAATGTAATTAAAGCGAACGTACATTCCGTTGGAGGGGATTTTATGACTTTGAAATTAATTTGGGATAAATATTATATTGCGATTATTTTTGTCGTTGCTTCTGTACTTATGGGCCTTACATTGCTTTTTTATACGAGTGCGACAAATGAAAATAAATACTCAAAAATTGATGTGAATTCTGGAGACTCTTTATGGGTATTAGCAGATGAACATGCCGCAAAAGCAAATATGGATAAAGCGACTTTTATTAAATGGGTAGAAAAAGAGAATCATATTAATGATGGAGCTTTAAAAGCAGGGGATGAAATCGTCATACCCGTGAAAAAAAATCAGATTAACCAAGATTCTTCTATACAATTAGCCAACGAGTAATTTCAGGCTTTTGATCAACTGATTTTCATCCTTTATGTTATAATGATGGTAACTATATTAAGGAATAGGATGAAAAAAATGCTAGAAAAAGAAAAAATCAATCGGATTAATGAACTTTCCCGCAAAAAGAAAGCAGAGGCTTAACTGCGGATGAAAAAATAGAACAAGAAATTTTAAGAAAAGAGTATTTAAAGTCATTTCGTTCACACATGAAAGGAACGATTTTGAATACAACCATTTTAGATCCAAAAGGTAATGACATTACACCTTCGAAAGTAAAGCAAATGCGCAAAAAAAGAAAATAAATGCCTAAAATGAGCATAAATGAACAAACGAACAATAAATTTGATCATTTATGCTTTTTTGGTTGTGTAATTTATCTTTTAGGCATAAAATGGAGGTAGTTGAAATTTAATCAAGAGAGGATGTTTCATTTGTTCGATAAAACAGATCAATTAGCGATTAATACAATTCGTACCCTATCCATGGATGCCATTCAAAAAGCAAATTCTGGTCATCCAGGGTTACCAATGGGTGCTGCACCTATGGCTTATACATTATGGTCCCAAGTTTTAAATGCTAATCCAGCAAATTCTCACTGGTTTAACCGTGATCGATTCGTACTTTCTGCTGGGCATGGTTCAATGCTTTTATATAGCTTGCTTCATTTAAGTGGTTACAAGCTAAGTATAGAGGATTTAAAAAACTTCCGTCAGTGGGAGAGCAAAACGCCTGGACATCCTGAATATCGTTATACAGACGGTGTTGATGCAACAACTGGTCCACTTGGACAAGGAATTGCAATGGCAGTTGGGATGGCAATGGCGGAACGCCACTTAGAGGCACTATATAACCGAGATGATTTTAAAGTTGTCGATCACTATACATATGCCCTATGTGGTGATGGCGATTTAATGGAAGGTGTTTCTGCTGAGGCAGCAAGTCTTGCTGGACATCAACAACTAGGACGTCTTATCTTGCTTTATGATTCTAATGATATTTCTCTAGATGGCGATTTAGATAAGTCATTTTCTGAAAATGTAAAAAATCGTTTTGAAAGTTACGGCTGGGAACATTTACTTGTAAAGGATGGGAATGATACAGCTGAAATTTTAGCGGCGATTGAAAAAGCGAAGCAAAATACATCGCAACCGACTATGATTGAAGTTAAAACAGTTATTGGATTTGGAGCGCCAAATGCAGGAACTAGTAAAGTGCACGGAGCTCCTCTAGGTGCTGATGGTGTGAAGGCTGCAAAAGCTGCATATGGCTGGGAATACGAAGAAGATTTTTATGTGCCTAATGAAGTGTACGAACGTTTTGGAGAAACGATTGCAAAACGGGGAGCGCAAGCTGAAAAAGCTTGGTCAGACATGTTTGTTTCTTATAAAGCAAATTATCCTGAGCTCGCTAAACAGTTAGAAGAAAGTTTAGATGGTAAGTTGCCTTCTGGTTTTGCAGATAAATTGCCTCATTATGAAGTAGGCGATAAAGCTTTAGCAAGTCGTGCGACAAGTGGTGAGGCTATTAATGTACTTGCTGAAACATTACCGCAGTTGTTCGGTGGCTCAGCAGATCTTGCTGGCTCTAATAATACAACCATCAAAACAGATGGCGAATTTACAAAAGATGCGCCAAAAGAACGTAACATCTGGTTTGGTGTGCGGGAATTTGCAATGGGAGCTGCCCTAAACGGGATGGCTTTACATGAAGGTTTGAAGGTTTACGGAGGGACATTCTTCGTATTTTCAGATTATCTACGTGCTTCTATTCGTTTAGCAGCTATTCAACATTTACCTGTCACTTACGTTTTAACCCATGATAGTATTGCAGTTGGAGAAGACGGACCAACACATGAACCAGTTGAGCAACTTGCTTCACTTCGCGCGATGCCTGGGTTATCTGTCCTTCGTCCTGCGGATGGTAATGAAGTGAATGCGGCATGGAAAATTGCTATTGAAGCAACCAATAAACCGCATGCTTTAGTTCTAACACGTCAAGGTTTACCAGTTTTACTAAACAGTAGTAAACTTGCAGAAGATGGGGTTCGTAAAGGAGCTTACGTTCTTTCAAAAGCGAAAAAAGATGTTCCCGATGCTATTTTATTAGCAAGTGGTTCAGAAGTTCATTTAGCTGTTACGGCTCAGCAAAAATTAGCTGATAAAGGAATCGATGTTTCCGTTGTTTCTGTACCTTCATTTGATTTATTTGAAGAGCAAACAGCAGAATATAAAGAAAGCGTCCTTCCAAATGCGGTTCGTAAACGTGTTGCTGTTGAAATGGGAGCAAGCTTTGGTTGGGAAAGATATACAGGTCTTGACGGAAAAGTAATTGGCATTGATAAGTTTGGTGCTTCTGCTCCAGGCGAAACAATTATTGAAAACTATGGTTTTACTGTAGAAAATGTTGTTCAAACTGTAGAAAGTTTATAATTTAAAGAGTGGATATTCTAAATTAGAATATCCGCTTTTTTCTTTTGTAAAAAAGAGTTGTTTGTAAAGCGCAAATCAAGTACAATAAAGAAGGTATATTCGTTCAAGGAGGAGAAAGAAACTATGTGGATTTACATTCTTGTTGGTCTTGTTTGTTTGCTTGCAGGACTAGCTGGTGGCTTCTTTATCGCAAGACGCTACATGATGAGTTATTTAAAAAACAACCCGCCTATCAATGAGCAAATGTTGCAAATGATGATGGCACAAATGGGACAAAAACCGTCTCAAAAGAAAATCAATCAAATGATGAGTGCGATGAATAAACAAACAGAAAAAGAAACAGGGAAAAAGAAAAAAAAAATAACCTGAAACATTTTTTGTTAACGAATTTCATTTTTTGAGAATATAAAGATCGTCCTTTTGATTACATAGTATGAGAAAGGACGTTTTTATATGGAAAGAGGGACCTAACATGAATCAGGAAAAAGCAGCTTTAATTTTGGAGCGCAGTTTAAAAAGGCTTGAGTCAGAAGTGGAGCAAACACTTTCTGGCTATGTAACACCTTTTTTAGGTGAGAACTCGGAGAATAGGCTGAAACTCGGCTATTTAATGTTATTTTCGACGCGTTTTCTGCGTGATGTAAGAAAAAATGGTGTGATACGGTTACTCTTAGATGAGGAGCTAGAAAATGGTCGTAATAAGCGAGTACTTGGACTTTTGGGGCAGCAATTTGTGGCGGAGAATGAGGCGGACGTAAGGAGGTTGGAACTGGTGGAGCAGGACGGGGAGTCTAATTTTATTTCAAAAGATTTAGGGCAGTATTCTTTAGAAGAGCTTCATCAACTGGCACTTGATTTGCAACTTCTGGTTGTGGCTGAAAAGCTTAGTGACAAAAGATTTTGAATTTATCTAAAAAAGTAGTTGTAATTTATTTCCAGATATTGTAAAATGTAAGCGTTGCATAAATTTTATTAAAGGAGGTATGCGAGATGCGTAAATATGTAGAAAAATCATTATTGCTTAAAATTTCATTATTTGTGTTGCTCCGTACCGATTCTTTAACTGAAAAGGGGATTTATTAACCTCTCTTGTTGGCTTTGTGCGCGGAAAATAGATGGCAAATAATTCATTTTAAGTAATAATGGGCAGAAAAGTGGTCCATTATTTTTTGTTGTCTAAAAAGGGAAAAGGAGGGGTTGCCGCTTGAAGATTTTTAGGGATTTGGGATGGTTTTTTAAAGAACGAAAGATGTATTATATTTTTGGAGTAGCGATTTTGTTTGTGATTGCTCTTTTGCAATTAGTGCCACCATTTGTGATTGGGAAGGTCGTAGATGCGATTACAGCTGAGTCGCTTACGAAAGAGGCGCTTATCAAATGGATTGTGATTTTATCTGTGGTGGCAGTTGTCACTTATCTGGGCAGATATGTATGGCGTGTTTTGATTTTCGGATCGGATAATAAGTTACAAAGAACATTGCGACTTCGTTTATTTGAACATTTGACTAAAATGTCGCCGTTTTTCTTTCAGCGTTACCGGACAGGAGATTTAATGGCGCATGCGACAAATGATATAGCGGCTGTTCAGCAAGTTGCAGGAATTGGCGTGCTTACACTCGCTGATTCTGTTCTTACAGGAAGTTCGGTTATTTTAATGATGGCAATTAGCATTGATTGGCGCTTAACTTTAATAGCTTTACTGCCCATGCCAATCATGGTTGTCGGAACTTCAATTTTAGGTAAAAAATTACATGAACGCTTTCATAGTGCCCAGCGCTCATTTTCAAAACTAAATGACAAAACGCAAGAAAGTATTTCCGGTATTAAAGTAACACGAACATTCGGGCAAGAAAAAGAAGACATTCTTGATTTTTCCAAACAAACGAGCAATGTTGTCAAGAAAAATGTTGCAGTTGCAAGAGTGGATGCGATGTTTGATCCGATGATTTCCATTGTAGTTAGCATTTCGTTTGTACTTGCAATTGGCTTTGGTTCCAAGTTTGTTGTAGAAGGAACGCTCACAATTGGGCAAGTTATCGCCTTTGTTAACTATTTATTTTTACTCATTTGGCCCATGTTAGCTTTCGGATTTTTATACAATATTATTCAACGAGGAAGCGCATCATATGATCGAATTACAAAATTATTGCAAGAAAAAGAAGATGTGGTTAATCACGAAAATGCTCTTTCTACGACGCCTAGTGGTGCTCTTTGCGTCCGTATTCATCAGTTCACTTATCCGGATGAAAAAGAGCCAATTTTAGAGAATGTAGACTTCAAAATAAATGCAGGTGAAACGCTTGGAATTGTGGGGCGTACAGGAGCAGGTAAAACAACGCTTTTAAAACTGTTACTACGTGAATATGATGACTACGAAGGCGAAATTTCGTTTGGCGGCGTCAAAATTCAAGATTACGAAACAGCATCGCTTCGCAGCGCAATTGGCTACGTGCCACAAGACCAATTTTTATTTTCGACTACAATCTTAGACAATATCCGTTTTGGCGTACCAGAAAAAACGCTAGAAGAAGTGGTGGCTACTGCACAAACCGTCGCTGTCCATGAAGATATTGAAGGCTTTCCAAAGGGCTATCAAACGATTGTTGGTGAGCGAGGCGTATCGCTTTCTGGTGGACAAAAGCAAAGGCTTGCCATTGCTAGAGCATTAATAATGAATCCTGAACTGCTCATCCTAGATGATGCTCTATCAGCGGTCGATGCTAAAACAGAAGAACGAATTTTAGAAAATTTAAAAACAAGCCGTGCTGAAAAAACGACCATCATTAGTGCCCATCGATTAAGTTCTGTGGAACATGCGAATTTGATTATTGTCATTGATAAAGGTCAAATCGTCGAACGAGGAACGCATCAAGAGCTGCTTTCAGAAAATGGATGGTATGCTGAGATGTACCGAGAACAGCAACTTGAGGAACATTTAGAAGGGGGTGATGGACGTGAATGAACAAGTAAACGACGATTTATTAACGATGACGGGGAAAGAGCATAGACAGGTTTTAAAACGTTTAATGAGCTATACTCGTTTCCATATTCCACTACTAACACTTACTGGTTTTCTTGTTTTGTTTGTGACCATCATTGACGTTGTGTCCCCACTTATTATTCGGAAGTTTTTGGACGATTATTTGACGCCGATGAACTTTGCTTATAAAGCCATCACCATCCTTGTTTCGACCTATATCGGGCTCGCACTTGCAAAGGTCATCATTTGGTATTTCCAACTCTTTTTCTTCCAAAAAATTGCCTTTCAAATTGTGGAACGCATTCGGATAGATATTTTCTCAAAACTGCATACGCTCGGGATGCGTTATTTTGACAAAACCCCTGCGGGTAGTATTGTTTCGCGTGTTACAAACGACACGGAAGCGATTAAAGACATGTTTATCAATGTGCTTTCTACAGCGATTCAAAGCTTATTCATGCTAATCGGAATGTATGTGGCGATGTTCGCACTTGACGTTCAGCTTGCATTATATTGTTTAGCGCTATTCCCGCTTATTGCGTTTATCATCATCGTGTACCGAAAAAAAAGTTCCAAGTTTTACCGAGCAAAACGCGAAAAGTTGAGCCAATTAAATGCGAATATTAGCGAATCTATTTCCGGTATGTCGATTGTGCAACAATTTAACCAAGAAAGACGCCTAGCGCGCGAATTTGAAGTCATCAATAAAGACTATTATGATGTTGGTATGAAAAACATTAAATTTAATGCCCTTTTATTAGGACCGGCCATTGATTTTATTTATGCCATCGCCGTTGTAATTATTTTAGGCTTTTTTGGTGCAGAATCGCTAATCGGCCCAGTTGCGATTGGAACGATTTATGCCTTTGTCAGCTATTTTGACCGCTTTTTAGAGGCCATTTATAATGTGATGGAGCGTCTTGCCATGTATCAAGAAGCTATTACGGCAGCGGCACGTGTTTTTCGTATAATGGATGAAACAGAGGAAGTTCCGGCACAAGAGGATGTGGCGGATGCAAAAATTGATAAGGCCAAAATTGAATTTAAAAATGTTTCGTTTGCCTATGACGGAGAACATGATGTGCTAAAAAACATTAGCTTTACCGCGGAATCAGGGCAAACAGTCGCACTTGTTGGTCACACAGGAAGTGGTAAAAGTTCAATTATTAATTTAATGATGCGTTTTTATGAATTTGAACGTGGGGAAATTTTAATTGATGACCGCTCTATTAAACAATATCCGATTCGTGAATTACGTCAGAAAACAGGGCTTGTTTTGCAAGATAGTTTTATGTTCTATGGAAATATCCGTGATAATATTCGGCTTTATAATGCATCGATTTCGAATCAAGAAGTAGAAGATGCTGCGAAATTTGTTCAAGCGGATCGTTTTATTCAAACGTTAAATGAGACGTACGACCACAAAGTTATTGAGCGAGGCGCGTCATTTTCAAGTGGTCAACGGCAACTCATTTCGTTTGCAAGAACAGTGGTTACGAATCCGCAAATTCTTGTTTTGGATGAAGCAACAGCGAATATTGATACCGAAACGGAAAGTCTTATTCAAACGGGATTAAAACGAATGAGGGCAGGTCGTACAACGATTGCGATAGCGCATCGACTTTCGACAATTAAGGATGCCGACTTAATCCTCGTTTTAAGCAAAGGAGAGATAGTAGAGCGCGGAACGCATGATGAGCTTTTACAGATGGGTGGGATTTATCATTCGATGTATCAGCTTCAAAATAGCGGCATGGACGTGTAAACATTTTGGTTTCTTTTCTCACGGATTAGCGCTATAATGGCTATCGAAGTATCTTAGGGGGAATCATTATGTCACTTATCTTATCTATTATTATTACACTCGTTTTTGGTTCAATGATTATTTTAATTCGTATGAAAGCGTCAAAACGACCTGCATCCATAAAAGGAATTATTTTACCGCCTGTTATGATGTCAACGGGGGCCCTTATGTTTGTTATACCATTCTTTCGTGTCACTGGAATTGATATTCTAGAAGCGATACTCATGGGACTCGTTTTCTCTATTATTCTAATTTGGACAACAAAATTTGAAATTAAAGAGGACTTTGTTTTTATTAAACGGACAAAAGCTTTTCCTGTCATTTTGATGTCACTTCTACTTATTCGTATTTTTATTAAATATTTAATTAGCGGAAGCCTTGAAGTAGGGGAATTATCAGGTATGTTCTGGATTATGGCGTTTGCAATGATTGTGCCATGGCGTGTTGCTATGTACATTCAATATAAAAATGTTGCCAAAAATCTTGAAACACCGAAAGAAATGGCGGAGTAAATGGATTTATTGCCAAAATAACTTGTGTAAGGAATTTGTAAAAGTTATAATAATATTGTTACATGCAACTTAACTTTATGGGAAAGAAAGAGGAGGAAATATTTTGAAAAAAACGCTTATTACTATGCTTATGCTTGTCTTAGCTGTAGCACTTGCAGCTTGTTCATCTTCAAGCAGTGATTCAGACAAAAAAGAGGGTTCTAAAAAAACGTCAAGTGAAGACGTACTAAATTATTATATGGATTTAGTATCCACGATTAGTGATAAAAATGCGGATTATAGCGCATATGTAAGTGCATCAACAGCGGATCCAAAACCATCTGACAAAGAGTTAGCTGATCTTGCTAAAAATGCTTCAACATCTGCACAAGCTGTTTCAGATGCTTTGGCTGATGAAAAAGTACCAGACTTAGGAAAATCCACTGACGACTTTAAAAAAGCAGTTTCGGATTTAAGTGCTGCATACGCTGATGAAGCAACAGCATTAAAACAAACACCAGTTGATACAACCAAAGCGGATGAAAATCTTCAAAAAGCATCTGCTGAAATTTCTAAAATTCTAGAAGACAACGGTTTAGCTGGTTCCGATATTTTAACGGATACAATGTAATAAAAAGCATTTTGGGACTCCCCAAAATGCTTTTTTTAAACTATTTTTTCTTAGTAGCCTGAATTTCTTGTTGTAGTTGGTCGAAAGTAGCCATAAGTTCAAGCGATTTTTCTTCTAATATTTCTTTTTGCTCTTTATCACTGTCGTTTAAATGAATTGGATCACCAAAACGAATGGTAATCGGTTTTCTTTTTAGAATTTCTTTAAAGTTTTTTGGGCCATCATAAAAGGCTGGTAGCATAGGAACTTTTCCTTTAAATGCAATGGTGACAGCGCCTCGTTTTAAATGTAAATTAGTTTGTTTTCTCGTGCCACTCGGAAAAATGCCGACGACTTTTCCTTGCTTAAGTAATCGAATTGGCGCTTTAATAGCGCTTGGCCCAGGATTATCACGATTAACTGGGAAAGCATTTAAATGCGTCATAAGCCAATTTAGAAATTTCCCTTTAAATAACTCCTGTTTCGCCATATAATGAACAGATGTAGGGGAGACAGCAAACCCCAGATAAATAATTTCAATCCATGAAGTATGTGGCGAGACAACAACATAAGGTGCTACAGGTATTTTTTCTTTGTTTTGTACTTGAAATCGTCCACCAATGATGATTAAAATAATATGGACGACAGTTTTAGCAAATTTATAAAACAACTTTTTCACTCCCTAAAGACATCAACTAGTTTAAGTATACTCAAAAAAACAGATTTTTGCATTAAAAATATGAAGTAGCAGAAAAGAGGGCATTATGAAACTTTTACATACAGCTGATCTTCACCTTGGAAAAATTGTTTCCGGGGTTTCCATGTTAGAGGATCAGGCCTATATTTTAAATCAAATAACGGAAATTATCAAAAAAGAGCAAGTTGATGGCATTATTGTGGCAGGGGACTTATACGATCGTTCAGTCCCGCCTGCGAGTGCCGTTCTTCTTTTAAACGATATTTTTTATGAGTGGAATGTAACACTTGGTTTACCGATTTTCGCCATTAGTGGGAACCATGATAGTGCGGAGAGACTGCAATTTGGCTCGGCTTGGTATGAGAAATCAGGCCTTTATTTGGCCGGTAAAATGACAGATCCTATCCCAAAAGTAAGTTTTCAAGATGCTGAAATCTGGCTTGTTCCTTTTCACGAACCAGCTACCGTACGTAAAATCTTTCAAGATGAAACTGTCCGTACATACGAAGAAGCCATGCAAAAAATAACGGATACAATAAGAGCACGAGCGGACCAAACAAAAACACAGATATTAGTCGGGCACGCTTTTGTTTCAGGCGGAATTCCAAGTGACTCTGAACGAAGTCTCGCCATTGGTAATGTGGACCGTGTTTCCACAAAATGTTTCGCCGATTTTGACTATGTGGCGCTCGGCCATTTGCATCATCCGCACGCCATCACGCACCCGACTATTCATTACAGCGGTTCCCCTCTAAAATATTCTTTTTCAGAAAGCAAGGATAAAAAAAGTGTGCGCATCGTAACACTTCAAGAAAAAAATTGCGACGTACGTGAAGTGTTCCTAAAACCAATGCGCGATATGCGAATTGTGAGCGGAAGCTTGGAAGAACTAACAACGACTATTTTAGACAAAAAAGAAGATTATCTGCAAGTAAAATTGACGGATGCACACGCCTTGCTTGATCCGATGGGACAATTACGGAAGTTTTACCCGAATATTTTACATTTAGAGAGAGTGCGGCATCAAATGGAGACGGATCGCGATGTGAAATTTGAGGATTTGATGAAAAAAGAGGATGTTGCGTTATTTGATCAGTTTTTTGAGTTTGCAAATGGCCAAAAAATGACAGCAGCACAACGCGAAAAAATGGAACTTGTTTTTAAAGAAGCGCGTGAGGGAGGTCAAGGATGAGACCGTTAAAATTAACAATGGAAGCTTTTGGCGCCTATAAAAAATTAGAAACGATTGATTTCACTGAACTTGGAACTGAACGGATTTTTGTGATTTCTGGCAAAACGGGTGCCGGGAAGTCTACGATTTTTGATGCGATTAGTTTTGCTATTTTCGGCGTGACGAATTTAGCGGACCGTGAAGGGGCATCCATGCGTAGTGATTTTGCTTGTGAACGTGATTTAACTGAAGTGACCTTAACGTTTATGCTCCACCAAAAAACCTACTATATTAAACGTTCACCTCAACAAGAAGTGCGAAAAGCCCGCGGTGATGGCATGCGTTCTTTAAATCAAAAAGCGGAATTATATGAATTAACAGGTGGAGGAGAAAAGCTTCTCGCAAGTTCTGTTCGGGATGTAAAGGTAAAAATGGAAGAATTAATTCAGCTAAATGTGGATCAGTTTCGTCAAATCCTAATGATTCCCCAAGGTGAGTTCCGGGAATTACTTGTATCAGATAGTAAAGAGAAGGAAGCCATTTTGCAGCGGCTTGCCCATACTGATTTTTATAAGCGTGTTGAAAATTTACTTTTTGAAAAACAGAAAAATCTACAGATGCAAGCTGAAAATACGCGGCGAGAACTTTGGGATGTTATCGTGACAGAATTTGACGATGATTCGCTTTCTGTACCAGAGGTGGAGGCACGTTTTGAAGCTAAAATAGCAGAACAAAAGGCGGAACTTCTGGAAAAACAAAACGAACTTTCAAGCTTGCAGAAAATTAGTCTTTCGGCAGCTCAAAACGTTGCAGTGGCAGAGGGGATTGAAGCGGATTTTGCCCAGCTTGAGAAACAAAATGAGCTACTTACAGAACTTTACGCGCGGAAGCCTGATATGGAACGGCTAAAATCTAGGCTAGCTAAAATGGAGGCTAGCTAAAATGGAGGCAGCTCAAAATTTGCAGCCTTTTTTTTGGACAGCTTAAACGAACAGATGAAAAACTAGGCGAGACGAAGCGGGAATTTGAACAAACTGAGGCAGATTTGAAAACAGCGGAAGTGGAGCTGTCAAAATGGGAAGAAGAGAAACTTGCTCTTACAAGTAAACAAGAACGTGCCGAGAAGTGGCGTCGAAATAAAATCGAATTTGAAAAAATGTTACCGAAAATGGAACAGCTGACGGAAAATGTGACATCACTTGAAACGAAAAAGGCTGCTTTTAAAATAAAAGAGCTTGCTTTTAAAGAGCAAGAAACGAATTTTGGGCAGTTAACGCAGGAAATGACGTCGCTAAAGGAACGTTTAGAAGCACTTTCGACGATTTTAGAGGAACGATTCCATCTTCTTGAAAAAATAAATAAATTTGAAATGAATCACAAACAAGTGACGGAGAATCTGACAAAAACTCGCCAACTTTTTGAAATGGATCAACAACTTTTTGATTTAAAGCAGAAAAAAGAAGTTTATAGAGCGGAACTTGATAGAGTGGAGCATGTTAAAGATGATCTCTTTGCTGCATCTAAAAGAGAACAAGCGGCCGTTCTTGCACAACACTTACACGAGGGTGATGCTTGTCCTGTTTGTGGATCAGAGAGTCATCCGGCACTTGCTACGTTTTCCAAAAAGTTTCAAATGGAAGATTTGGAGCAAGCTTTACAAGATGTGGAAGAGCACACAGTTCGTTTAAAAGAAGTAGAGGAACAAATGGCGCGCATTGTATGGCAAAAAGAGCAATGGGAAGGGCTAGACGGTAGAGATGTAGAAAAGTGGCAGGAAGAGCTTACGCGCGTCACATCAAAGCTAGAAGAAGCCAAGCAAAAACAAAGTCAGTTAAACGAAAGTCTCAAACTGCGTGAAAATCTAAAGAATGAGCTTTTGAAAAAAGAACAACTGAAGCAAGAGTTAACGAATGAATTAACTGACTTACAAATGGAAAAGGATCAACTAAAAAGAGACATCGAACTGTTAGACACTGAAATAAGCTGGCTTCTAACGGATATCCCGGAAAGTTTACGAAAACCAGAAGATTTTCACAGAATACACAAGCAGATTTTAGCATCACTCGCTGAATTTGAGGCGCACGAAAAGGAAGTGCTAGAAAAATTTCAGACACAAAAGGATATTGTGAGCCAGTATACGGCACGTCAAAAAAGTATCACAGAACAACTCGCAAAGCTTTCGAAAGAATTCGCTAATGACCAAACTGTTTTTGAAGAAAAGCGAGTTCAACTTGGTTTAAATGATGAGGCGGAATTTCATACTTATATGGCGCAGATAAAGGATATTCCGGCCATTGAAAAAGAACTGTCCGACTATGAACGTTCGCTTTATGTAGCTGTGGATAGAAAACAAGTTTTAGAAGAAAAATTAAAAGGTGCCGAGAAAAAAGACCTGGTGAAGTTACAAAAAGAATTGGATGAGGCTAAAAATCATCAAAGTGAAGCGGAACAAAAAATGCTGGTTGTGCGCGAACGGGGAAATGAAACAAACAGGCATTTTGAGCTCTTTATTTCCAAAAAAGCGCAGTTACTTCATTTTGAAGAGGAATATGCAGATTTAGGCTTGCTTGCTGATACTGCACGCGGGAAAAATGATTTACGGATTACGTTTGAGAGATATGTGCTGGCTACTTTCCTTGATACGATTGTGAGCCGGGCAAATGTGCGGCTTCTTAAGATGACAAATGGCCGTTTTGAACTTAGTCGAAAACGAGATAAGGCGAAAGGTAATGCGCAAAGTGGTCTTGAGCTTGAGGTGTACGATGAATACACAGGAATGACGCGGCATGTCAAAACTTTATCAGGAGGAGAAAGCTTTAAAACTTCTCTCGCACTTGCCCTTGCACTAGCTGAAGTCGTGCAGGAGATGGCTGGTGGGATTTCTCTTGATACGATGTTTATTGATGAAGGTTTTGGTACGCTTGATCCTGAATCGCTTGATATGGCGATTGAATGTTTGCTTGAAACGCAAGAAAATGGGCGTCTTGTAGGGATCATCTCTCATGTACCTGAATTAAAAGAACGAATCCCTGCAAGGCTCGAAGTCACAGCCACAAACCAAGGGAGTAAGACACAATTTGTTTTGAATATGTAAAAAGGAATAGGAAGAGACTCATGGCGGGTCTCTTTTTTTTGTGGTAAAATGAAAGTTTAGAGGATTCATAAAAGAGAGGGATTACAATGAAGCGGCAAATCAATATTCAAGATGAGATGGTACCTTATCAAGTTAAGCAAGATGCAAAAGGACTTATAAAAGATGAGGCGCTTTATAAAATAGATAAAGAAAATGGGCAAACCATTTTTTACTTTTCTGACGGGGAAATGGTCACAGAAACTCAGACCGATGTATTAGACTGTACCTGTGACAGTCATCTTTACGGCGAGAGAGTTTGTCAACACATGTATGCCGCCTATTTAAAAAAAAGCAGAATTACTACACGAAAAGAAAAAATTAAGTTTAAAAGAGCGCATATTAGAACAAGAATCTGTCACGCTACTATCCCTTTTTCAAGAAAGTTTAGCGGAACAATTTGATGTACCTGTTGTTTCGGCCAAAACGCAGCTCCAGGTGGACTATCAGCTAGCTTTAAAATATGAAAATGAACAAAGACAACTGATTATTGAACTTAAAGTTGGCCAGGAGCGTACCTATGTGGTTAAAAATATTCAAGCCTTTTTAGACGCTGTACGCTATAATCAACTACTGACATTTACGAAAAATTTTACGTTTGATCCAAACGAACATACTTTTTCAGAAGAAGATGAGGCGATTTTACAAATGCTCGCGCAAATTAGCGATATTCAGGAGATGTATGATCTTTCGGATGCCTATTTTACAAGAAGCTATCAAGATGACAAAACGCTTATCATTACACCTTATTTAGCAGAAGAATTACTTGAGAAATTAGCTTTAAAAAAAGCGAGTTTACAAATATTTTCCGAACAAAATGAACTTTTAATGCGCTATCCTACTATTCAAATTGTGAAAAATGCCCTAGACTTCCATTATATTTTTAGAAGTACTTCTAGCGGAAAATATCAAATCGAACTAGAATCGTTACAACAAGCTGTTTTTTTAGACAAATATCAGCTCGTTTTTTTAGATGGCACTTTTCACTTTTTAAACCATTCAGAATGGCTTAGTATTATGCCACTTGTAGAATTTCAAAAAGTCACAAAAAGCGATGTCGTCCAGTTCAATGAGGCAAGGCTAAGTGAGATGGTTTCATATGTTTTACCTGCACTTCAAAAAAGTGGAACAGTTGACCTTGATACATCTATCCAAAACCGAATTATCAATTTCCCACTTAAAGCACAACTTTTTATTTCAATAGCAGAAGACGGCAAACATGAGCTAAAACTGCAGTATGCGTATGCTGACTGGATTTTTGAACCCTTTCATTTTGAGGAAAACGAAGGTAGCGATGAACGCATTGTAATCCGTGATATTGAAACCGAAACAAAAATCATGCAACTCATTGAAAACGCACCGATTTTATTCTCCGGTGATCATATGGTTTTAAGTATGAAAGAACAGGACTTGTACCATTTTTATGCCCGTATAGTGCCAAAACTTAGCGAATATGTCACGATATTTATGGAAGACGGCATGGAAAATATGACATTTCCGGATGCAGAACCCGTTACAACATTTGATGTGGCAGACGGTAGTACCTTTTTATCTGTGTCATTTGAGTTTTTAGGAATTCCAGAAGATGAAACAAGAGATGTTTTACTTTCTTTACGCGAGAAAAAAACGTATCACCGGTTAAAAAATGGGCAATTTCTTTCTCTTGAAGACGAAAGTTTTGAGCAAATAAAACGCTTATTTGATGTGCTGGATGTCCGCCAAAATGAAGTGAGTGAAACGATGCAAATGCCGGTTTATCGAGGCATCCAACTTTATGAACTTGAAAATGGACAAAAAGATCGTCAAAAATTTAGTAAAAAATATCGTGAATTACTTGAAGAACTACACCATTTCTCAGAGGATCATTTCACTATTCCGCCTGAGCTAAACGCTACGCTCCGTGATTATCAAATTGTTGGTTTCGAATGGATGAAATCACTTGCCAAATACCAATTAGGCGGCGTGTTAGCAGATGATATGGGGCTAGGAAAGACGATTCAAACCATCGCTTTTCTTTTATCTGAGCTAGAAGAAAATAAAACACTGGATCCTGTTCTTATCGTGACGCCGGCTTCACTTCTTTATAACTGGTTAAATGAATTTAATACGTTTGGAGAAAACGTATCGGTGGAAATAGTGGAAGGAAGTAAATCGGCGCGTCTAGAAAAATTGGCGCATCTTGAAGCGAATCATGTTTATTTAATTTCTTATCAGACACTTCGTCAAGATGCGGAATTACTTCAAGAAAATCTGTTCCATACGATTATTTTAGATGAATCTCAGATGATAAAAAACTATACAACTAAAGTCAGTCAGGCGGTTAGAAGTCTTAAACGAAAATCAATGTTTGCGCTTAGCGGGACGCCGCTTGAAAATTCAGTAGATGAGTTATGGACGATTTTTCAAACGATTTTACCGGGATTTTTCCCGTCACTTCGCAAATTTAAAGAGGTCGACCATCAAAAAATTGCGATGCTTATCCGGCCATTTTTACTGCGGCGCCTTAAAAAGGATGTTGCTCGTGAATTGCCAGAGAAAATCGAAACAACGCTTTATTCAGAGTTAACGGATGAACAAAAACAAATTTATTTAGCCTATGTGGAGAAAATTCAAGCGGAACTATCTGCCGGCTCTTACTCTCAAGGCGAAGAACAAATTCGCTTACTTGCTGGTCTAACTAGATTGCGTCAAATATGCTGTGATCCAAGGCTATTTATTCCTGATTATAGCGGGGAATCCAGTAAATTAATTCAGCTGTTTGATACAGTGACAGCTGCACTTGATAGTGGAAAACGGATTCTTATTTTCTCCCAGTTTACAAGTATGCTACAATTACTAAAAGAGGGCTTTTCTGAGCGTGAAATTCCTTATTTTTACCTTGACGGGAAAACACATGCTAGAAAGCGCGTAGAGGATGTAACAGCCTTTAACGAAGGGAAGAAAAACATTTTTTTAATCTCGCTAAAAGCAGGGGGAACAGGCCTGAATTTAACAGGGGCAGACACCGTTATCCTGTTTGATTTATGGTGGAACCCGGCGATTGAAGAGCAAGCGGCAAGCAGAGCGCACCGAATTGGTCAAAAGAACATTGTCCAGGTGATTCGATTTATCGCCAAAGGGACCATTGAAGAACGAATTTTTGAATTACAACAAAAGAAACAAGCGTTAGTCGATGCGCTCATTCAACCGGGTGAACAGTTATTAAACAAGCTGACAACGGAAGAGATGAAAGCACTTCTAACATTTAATAAAGAAGGGATGCGTTAAGAATGAATAATTGGGAAGTCGTATCTGTTGCAAATGAAGAGGAAGCAATCCTGCAAATTGAAAAATTGGTTCAACAAGGCTATCAAAAAGAAGATATTTCTGTATTAGCTAAAAATAAAAAAGTGAGTGAAGAAATTGCGGAACGCACTGAAACGGAACAAGAACGCCCGGTGAACGAAGAGGCATTCGGTATTATTTCTGGCATTCTTCAAAGTTTAAGTGGCGCCATTGTTATTCCTCAAGCTTATAATCCGAAGTACGGTGCGCTTTATGCGGCTGGACCATTTGCAAAATGGTTTTCACGTACAAATGATAAAACGGTTAAACGTCTACTTGAAGATTTTGACTTAACCGATAGCCAAGTCGAACAATTTGTATCAGAACTTGAAGAAGGAAAACTATTATTACTTGTAAGGTAAGTGTATAAAGAGGCATGCAAATTTGCATGCCTCTTTATATATAATAAAAACTTATTGAATTTCAAAAGAATAACTTAGTTTACTTATCATTCGATTTCCAGTAAAATGAAGAAGGAAATACCAATCGTTTCGAAATAGAGGAGGAAACGTGGATGTCAAATTTGAAAGACAAAAACAAAATCATCTTTTCAATTAGATGATAAGACGTACCATTATTTTAATTTAAATGCGTTAGAAGCGAACATTAAAAGCTTGCCTTATTCCATTCGAGTATTACTAGAATCCGTTTTAAGGCAAAGTGACGGACATACGATTACAGATGAGCACATTAAAGGGCTTATGAACTGGTCCAAAGACGCTAGTCAAAACGACGGAGAGGTTCCGTTTAAACCAGCGCGGGTTATTTTACAGGATTTTACTGGTGTTCCTGCTGTTGTTGATTTGGCTTCTCTTAGAAAAGCGATGGCCGACATGGGGGGAGATCCGGAAAAAATTAATCCAGAAATTCCAGTTGATCTTGTTGTCGATCACTCAGTGCAAGTGGATAGTTATGCGAGCCCAGAGGCGCTTAAGATTAATATGGAGCTAGAATTTAAACGAAATATGGAGCGTTATCAGTTTTTAAATTGGGCTCAAAAATCCTTTGATAATTATCGTGCTGTACCTCCTGCAACCGGTATTGTTCACCAAGTTAACCTGGAATATTTAGCGAGTGTTGTAATTGCCAAAGAAGAAAATGGCGAAACGTTCGCCTTTCCTGATACTCTTGTTGGAACAGACAGTCATACAACGATGATTAACGGCATCGGTGTTCTGGGTTGGGGTGTTGGCGGAATTGAGGCAGAGGCAGGAATGCTCGGTCAACCTTCTTATTTCCCAATTCCAGAAGTCATCGGCGTAAAACTGACAGGTGCACTACCAAACGGAGCAACCGCAACAGATTTCGCACTTAAAGTGACTCAGGTCCTTCGTGAGAAAAAAGTCGTAGGGAAGTTTGTCGAATTTTACGGACCAGGTGTATCAACGTTACCGCTTGCTGATAGAGCAACTGTAGCCAATATGGCGCCTGAATACGGTGCGACTTGTGGATTTTTCCCAGTGGATGCCGAATCATTAACCTACCTGCGTTTGACAGGGCGCGATGAAAAACAAATTCGCCTAGTGGAAACGTATTTAAAAGAAAATGATTTATTTTTCACAAAAGATGCTGTTGAACCAGACTATACCGACACAGTTGAAATCAATTTAAGTGAAATCGAACCGAATCTTTCAGGCCCTAAACGCCCACAAGATTTAATTCCTCTATCTAAAATGAAAGAAACTTTCCAAAAATCGATTTCAGCACCAGCTGGCAACCAAGGCTTTGGTTTAGAGCCTGATGCACTTAAGCAATCTGCGAAAGTCGTATATGGAAACGGCGATGAATCTATTATGAAAACGGGTTCTGTAGCTATTGCAGCCATTACAAGTTGTACAAACACATCCAATCCATATGTTATGCTCTCAGCAGGTCTAGTTGCTAAAAAAGCCGTTGAGCTGGGACTTGAAGTACCAAAATTTGTGAAAACTTCCCTTGCGCCAGGTTCTAAAGTTGTAACAGGCTATTTGGAAAAAGCCGGCTTACTGCCTTATTTAGATAAACTAGGCTTTGATTTAGTCGGTTATGGTTGTACAACTTGTATTGGGAACTCTGGACCGCTAAAAGAGGAGATTGAAACAGCCATTCAAGAAAATGACTTGCTTGTTTCTGCAGTGCTTAGTGGAAACCGAAATTTTGAAGGTCGTATTCATGCGCTTGTAAAAGCTAATTTCCTAGCCTCACCGCCACTAGTTGTGGCTTATGCGTTAGCTGGGACAACAAATATCGATTTAGAAAACGAGCCGATTGGTTACGGAAATAACGGAGAAGCGTATTTCTTAAAAGATATTTGGCCATCTTCAAGTGAAGTGAAGGAGCTTGTTGAAAGTACGGTTACACCAGAATTATTCCGCGAACAATATGCGCGTGTGTTTGATGAAAATGAGGCATGGAATGAAATTGACACAACGGATGAAGCACTCTATAAATGGGATGAAAATTCCACTTATATTGCTAATCCACCATTTTTCGAAAACTTATCGAAGGAAAAAGGTAGAGTGGAGCCACTTTCTGGACTTCGTGTTATCGGGAAATTTGGTGATTCTGTCACAACTGACCATATTTCCCCAGCTGGAGCAATAGGGAAAGATACACCAGCAGGTCAATTTTTACAAAAACAAGGTGTGGCTATCCGCGATTTTAACTCTTACGGTTCAAGACGTGGCCATCACGATGTAATGATGCGCGGCACGTTCGCTAACATTCGGATTAAAAATCAAATCGCAGAAGGAACAGAAGGCGGCTACACAACATATTTTCCTACTAAAGAAGTGATGTCTATCTATGATGCTTCGCGTAAATATATGGCGGATGGAACAGGCCTAGCGGTTCTTGCTGGTGATGATTACGGAATGGGCTCATCACGCGATTGGGCTGCTAAGGGAACCAATTTACTTGGAATCAAAACCGTCATTGCGAAAAGTTATGAGCGTATTCATCGTTCTAATTTGGTGATGATGGGCGTTTTACCTCTCCAATTTAAAGCAGGAGAAGGGGCGAATGAACTTGGCTTAACAGGTGAAGAAACGTTCGATGTAGCAATTTCTGAATCTGTTACACCTCGAGAAACTGTAAGCGTAACGGCTACATCGCCTTCTGGAAAGGTAACCAATTTTTATGCTATTGCACGCTTTGATTCAGAAGTAGAAATTGATTACTATCGTCATGGCGGTATTTTACAAATGGTTTTACGTGGAAAACTTGAAAATTAATTGTGGGGGCTGTTTTTATAACAGCCCTTTTTTTAGTTGCAAAACACGAACTAATGTTCTATAATAATGTGAGAAAGGAAAATGAGATGCGAAAAACAACTTTATTAATTAGTGTGATTATGATTAGTTCTTTGCTTAGTTTAGTAACAGTTATAAGTGGTTATAAACTTTCTTTGCCACCGATTGTTCTTGTGGTTTTTACGGCTGTTTGTCTTGCTTTTGGGCTTTTTGAGTGGCGGGCTAAACATTTTAATTTTGCTTTTATTGCGTTTTTTTGTGGTGCGTTTTTATGTGTGCAATATATTTTGGGATAGGAAGGGGGCTGTTTATGGTATGGAAGAAGTGACGCGTTGCAACTGGGCGAATGGTGATGCGGTGATGATGGCTTATCATGATGAGGAGTGGTGTCAACCGAGTTACGATGATACGTATTTGTTTGAACTTTTAAATTTAGAAGGGGCGCAAGCTGGTTTATCTTGGCGAACTATTTTACATAAGCGTGCGGGATATCGTGATGCTTTTTTTCAGTTTGATATTTCAGCATGTGCGAATCTGACGGATGAAGAGCTAGAAGAAATTATTTCAAATGGAGCGATTATACGAAATAAAGCAAAAGTGAAGGCAGTTCGAACAAATGCAATTGCTGTTCAAAAAGTACAGGAAGAATTTGGTTCGTTTGCAAATTATATGTGGCATTTTACAGATGAGTTAGTGATTGATCATCAATTAAAAGAGGATAGCGAGATGCCTAGTAAAGATGAACTATCTGAACGTGTAAGTAAAGATATGAAAAAAAGAGGTTTTAAATTTGTGGGGCCTGTCATTGTGTATTCTTATTTGCAGGCAATTGGTGTTTTAAATGATCATGTCAAAACGTGCTCATTTTATAAAAAAGGGCATTAAAATAAGCAGGAATCTAATCACTATTTAAAAATTTGCGATTAGACTCCTGCTTTACATTTTTAAACTATTAATTTAGCTAAGCGCCACATCTCTCTTTTTGAAGATAAAGAAGCTGAGTCCAAGAAAGATAATAATATAGACGAAAAGCCCTGCGATGATTTGCCAAACAGCAAGTCCACCAGCAATGGGTTGCCCTGAAACAGCACTGTTTAAGTTTAGAAGATTAAACAAAATCCATTTCATCCAGTCATATTTCGCAATGGCAATAGGGAGAAGAGCTGTAAGAACACTTCCGGAGAATAGAACACCTAAACTTACACCAACAGCTAGTGCTTGTGAGCGGACAACAGATGAAAATAGAAAGGCAATACTTGCATAAACGGTCATTAAGATGAAATTAGAACCAAGAAGTAAAAGTGCCGCTTGAACGGCATTCATTGCGCCTAAGTCTTGTGAGACAGGTAATAAATAATTACCGCCTGATAACAATAGGGAGAATAGAAAGGCTGATATTAAAAGCACGATGCTTGTAATGACTGCATAGAGCAGTACGACGAAAAACTTAGATGCCAAAATTTGACTTCTTGAATAAGGCCTTGCTAATAGTAATTTAATCGTTCCACCTGAAAATTCAGATGCGACTATCACACTCGCTACAACGGCGACTAAAATACTTGCAATCATCTGTACGGTTCCAAGACTCGCAAAAAATTCGGGGCCAGACATAGAACTAGAAGAGGTCATCGGTGTTTTCCCTTTATCTGCATAAACTTGATAATAATCAATTTGTTTTTGAATAGAATCTTGCTCCGTTTTGGGTGCATTTTCTTTGGCTGCTTTTAAGGCTGTCACAGAATCTTTAGGCGAGAGAACTTTTTCAGAATAACCTTCTGCTTTTTTCTCACTTTGAGCAGTTAAGTAATCGTCTTTTGAAATTTGTTGTCCTTCTGCATTAAGATAAGTCGTGACACCTTGTGGCTGTGGTTTTTCTGCTATCCCATCCACTCTTGAAATCATAAGCATTAACATCGTCATTAAAAAGACCATGACAATGAGGATAAGTTGCATAATCCAGCTTGATTTTTTGAGGAAAAGTTTTTGAAATTCATTTTGTATTAAATGCATTATAATTCACCTCCGTTTGTTAGAGCTAAGAAACGATCTTCTAACGAGAAGTGAATTTTTGATAGTTCAAAAATATCCACATTAGCTCGAACAAGAGCACGACTAATTTCTGGAAGAACTTCACGCGTGACATTTAACACAAAAAGGTTGCCATTTTGTTCTACGATTTCAAGGTCAAGTGTATCTAAAATCAGTCGAGCACTTTCACCATCAGAAACTTCAAGTGTCACTTTTAAAATCTTTTCTTCTGTCAAATCACTCATTTTTTCAATATGAGTGAGATGCCCTTTGTCGATAATAGCAAAACGATCGGTTATTTGCTGAATTTCGGATAAAAGATGACTTGAAATTAAAACGGAGGTTCCGTTTGTCGCGAGTTCTTTAATTAACATACGAAATTCGGCCATTCCTTGCGGGTCAAGACCATTTGTAGGTTCATCTAAAATCAGTAGGGCAGGTTGATGAATTAATGCTTGTGCAACACCTAGACGTTGACGCATACCGAGCGAATAGGTTTTGACTTTATTATGAATAGCATGAGTCATTTTCACTTTTTCAACAATTTGTTTGATTTGCTCATCTGAGATGTTTTTTCGGTTCATTTTTGCAAATTGCTTTAAATTTTTCCATCCGGACATATACATGTAAAATTCAGGATTTTCAATGATGGCACCAACATTTTGAATTGCATCTTTAAAATCGTCATCCAGATTAACGCCGCAGATGGAAACTTTCCCGTTTGTTTTTGAAATTAACCCAACAATCGAACGGATAATAGTTGTTTTACCAGCACCATTTGGGCCAAGTAAACCAAAAATTTCTCCTTTTTGTATTTCAAAACTTATATTATGTATGATTTCTTTTTTGCCGATTTTTTTTGAAACATTTTCAAGTTGCAAAACCGTTTCAGGCATTTTATCACTTCCTTTTTAGAATATCCTTAGTATACTAGAAATGTAAAATATTTACATGAATCTATAGTTTGGTTATACGTAGGTCTAAGGATGTATAAACAACAAATCCCGTATAAGCTTGGCATACTCATACGGGATTTTGTCATTTTGGAGATTGATTTTCTAGGGAATGAAGAAAACAATCTACGCTACTCATCTAGCTCTTATATATAAATGTGGTTGAGCTCATTAAACGCCTTTGTAAGCATCAACATAAATTTGTTTTAACTCGCTTACAAGAGGTTGTTTTGGATTTGCTGTCGTACATTGATCCATAAATGCACGGTCAGCTAGTGTATCAACAACAGTATCAAATTGTTTCTTATCAACGTTTTGTCCTTTCAGACTCATGTCAATTCCAATGTCTTTACCTAGTTTGATAATAGCATCTACTAGGGAAGCGACACCTTCTTCTGCAGTATTTGCTTTTAAGCCAAGAATACGTGCAATACGTGCATAATCTTCGTCAGCAGTAAAGCTTTCATATCTAGGGAATAAAGCATGTTTTCTTGGTTTAAGTGCATTATAGCGGATAACGTGAGGCATTAAGATAGCATTCGCACGACCATGTGGAATATGGAATTCCGGTCCAATCTTATGTGCGAGACTGTGATTAATACCTAAGAATGCGTTGGCAAATGCCATACCTGCAAGAGCAGAAGCATTATGCATTTTTTCGCGAGCATCTTCATCACCTTTTAGAACCGAATCGCGTAAGTTTGCAAACACGAGTTCAATTGCTTGGATAGAAAGGCCACGTGTATAATCACTCGCCATTACTGAAACGTAAGACTCAATCGCATGTGTTAACACATCCATACCAGTGTCTGCTGTAATATGTGCTGGAACTGTTGTAACATATTGTGCATCTACAATCGCAACATCAGGTGTTAGTTCATAATCAGCAAGCGGGTATTTGATGTTATTTTCTTTATCAGTAATAACCGCGAAAGGAGTAACTTCAGATCCTGTACCACTTGTAGTAGGGATGGCAACAAATTTAGCTTTTTCACCAAGTTTTGGATATTTAAACGTACGTTTGCGAATATCTAAGAATTTTTGTTTTAATCCAAAGAATGAAGCTTCAGGATGTTCGTAGAATAACCACATACCTTTCGCTGCATCCATTGCAGATCCACCACCTAGTGCGATAATGCAATCTGGTTTAAAGTCTTTCATAAGTTCTGCACCTTTATAAACGGTCACATCAGACGGATCTGGTTCAACATCAGCAAATACTTGGAAGTCCACATCGTTTGAGCGACGTTTTAAGTGATCGATTACAACGTCCACATATTTAAACTGTACCATTCCTGGGTCAGTTACAATAAATACGCGATTTATACCTTCCATTTTTTGCAAGTATTGTGTGGAATATTTTTCAAAGAATACTTTTGGTGGTAATTTAAACCATTGCATATTATTTCTCCGATCTGCGATACGTTTCACATTCAAGAGGTTAGTGGCACTAACGTTTTGTGAAACAGAGTTTTTACCATAAGAACCACATCCAAGTGTTAGGGAAGGGATGAAGCCATTATAAATATCTCCGATTCCACCTTGAGCGGAAGGTGCATTAACAATAATACGACAAGCTTTCATACGAATACCAAATTGTTTTTGTACTTCTTTATCCGTTGAATGAATGACAGCAGAGTGCCCTAAACCACCGTATTCAAGCATTTCTTCTGCACGATCAAATGCTTCTTCTTGATTCTTCGCTTCAATGAAAGCAAGAACAGGACTTAATTTTTCATGAGAAAGTGGATATTTATCACCCACACCTTTAATTTCAGCTATTAAAATTTTAGTTGTTTCTGGAACTTTAAAGCCAGCTTGTTCTGCAATCCAAGCAGGGGATTTACCAACAACATCAGGATTTAAAGTACCTTTTTCAGGATGAATGACATAACTTTCAAGTTTTTTAAATTCAGCGCCCTTTACAAAATAGCAATCGTTTGCTGTGAATTCGTCTTTTACTTCTTTTGCGATTTCTTTATCCACAATGACAGCTTGTTCAGAAGCACAAATCATACCTTGGTCAAAAGATTTAGATAAAATAATGTCATTTACAGAGCGTTTAATTTTAGCTGTTTTATCAATATAAGCAGGGACGTTACCAGGTCCAACCCCAAGTGCAGGTTTTCCAGTAGAGTAAGCGGATTTCACCATTCCGGCACCACCAGTAGCAAGTACTAAAGCTACTTTATCATGGTTCATTAATTGTTTTGTAGCTTCAAGAGATGGTTTTTCAATCCACTGCACACAATGTTCAGGTGCACCAGCTTTTACGGCTGCTTCATAGACGATTCGTGCCGCTTCAGCTGAACATTTTTGAGCGCTTGGATGGAAAGCGAAAATAATCGGGTTACGCGTTTTAATTGCGATAATGGCTTTAAATAATGTAGTTGATGTAGGGTTAGTAACTGGTGTTACACCTGCTACAACACCAACAGGTTCAGCAATTTCAATGACGCCTGTTTGTTTATCTTCGTTTATAATGCCCACTGTTTTATTCGTTTTTATATTATTCCAAATATATTCAGTTGCGAAAATATTTTTAATACATTTATCTTCATATAAGCCTCGGCCAGTTTCTTCGACTGCCATTTTAGCGAGTGGCATATGTTGATCAAGTCCAGCAAGTGCCATTGCATGTACAATCGTGTCAATTTGTTCTTGGTCATAATTTTCAAATGCTTTTAAAGCTTGTTCACCATTGTTTGCTAACTTATCAATTACCTTTTGTACTTCTAAAACTTCGCGAGTAGCTTCTTCTTTAATTGCCATTGTTACAACCTCCTAAAATTGTGAGGGACGATTTTCGTCCATCAAAGACTGGAAACGTCCCTACCGGCTTAAAAAAAATTGACTGTCGACTGCATCAATTTTTCAGGTTTGCCTTGATTACACTGTAAGTATACATCAGGAAAAAAAGTTTGTAAATAGTTTCACGTGAAAAGATTCACAAAATATTAAAATTAAGTCTTACATCCTATTTTTTAAAATGGCATCTGATTCTTTTGATACAGAAAAGGTGAATTAGCTTGCATTTATAAAGTGATTTTGGTAAGATAAGAACATCTTAAAATGAAAAGCGTGAATGAAAGAGTAAGTAGCCTGAAAAATTGTTTCAAGAGAGCTGACGGATGGTGCGAGTCAGTAACAACAATCAGTGTGAATGGACTTTCTAGCTCTGAACTGAACGGGAAACTTAGTAGGATTCAGCGACTAAGCCTTATCGTTATACAAGGCACCATTTAGCGTTTAGCAGATGGAATAAAGTGAACTTAAATTTTTAAGTTAATCAAGGTGGCACCACGGGTCTTCCGTCCTTGTCTAGTAATTAGACATGGACGGAAGGCCCTTTTCGTTTTAAAAAAAAGAAAAAGCATTAAGCAAGAAGAGTACTTTATTTGGAAAGTATAGAGAGCAAGCGGTTGGTGGAAGCTTGTCTGGAAAAATAAAGGAATGGGCCTTGCGCGTTCAATCTTGAAAATGAGTAGGGATTGACGGTTTGTTACCGTTAGAAACAAGAGATTAAGAAATCATTCTTAAACTAGAGGTGGTACCGCGACACGTTCGCCCTCTAAAAGGCATTTGCCTTTTAGAGGGCTTTTTTATTTTTAAAAAGGAGAGATAACAATGCAAAAAACAATTGAAGCTGATACTTTAACCATTCCACTTATTTATAATCGATTAACTGGTAAACATAAAAGTTTGCTTGAAGGGACAGCGAAAGATAGTGATTCAGGCAGATATTCTATTATCGCTTTTAACCCTGTACATGAAATTCAAATTGTAGGGCAGAAATTTATTTTTGATGGTGTTGAAACGATAGAAGCAGATCCGTTAAACAAACTTTATGAACAAATTGTTAGTTTAGAAAAAGAAGCTACCCCTTTTCCTTTTGAGGCTGGGGCCATTGGATATGTTGGTTATGACATGGTTCGTCTTTATGAAAAAATTGGTGAGGCAAAAACAGATGATTTAGAGTTACCGGATGCTCATTTCTTTTTATATGATTCTTTTGTTATTTTTGACCATAAATTTGAACGTGTAACACTCGTTGAGGATAATGCGTATTCAAAGCGTGGTGAGGAAGAACTTAAGGCGGCACTGGATAATTTGGAACATGAAATTTTCACCCCAAAAGAAGGAGAGGCTCGTTTGGCTAAATTGCCGGAATTAACTTTTAAGAGCCAACTTACGAAGGAGGCCTTTATCAAAAAAGTAGAGGGTGCAAAAGCGTACATCGAGGCGGGAGATTTTTTTCAGGTTGTTTTATCCCAGCGGCTAGACGCTGAATTTAAGGGAGATGCTTTTTCTTTTTACCGGAAATTGCGTTTACTGAATCCATCCCCATATTTGTTTTTTATTGATTTTGGGGAAACAAAGCTGATTGGTTCTTCGCCTGAAAGTCTTGTGAGCGTGAACGGAAGTGTTGTTCGTACTAACCCTATTGCCGGAACAAGAAAGCGCGGTGAGACAAAAGAAGAAGATCAAAAACTGTCTGAAGAGTTACTTAAAGATGAAAAAGAGCTTGCGGAGCACCGGATGTTAGTAGACTTAGGAAGAAATGATATTGGGAGAGTGAGTGAAGTGGGTTCTGTTACTGTTCCGATTTATTTAACCATTGAGCGATACCGCTTTGTGATGCATATTGTTTCGGTTGTGGAAGGGAAGCTCCTTGAAAAGCGGAATGCGATGGATGCGTTAAAATCGGTGCTACCGGCAGGAACGGTAAGTGGAGCACCTAAAATTCGCGCGATGCAGCGGCTTTATGAATGGGAGGATATCAAACGTGGTCCTTACGGCGGGGCAGTAGGATATTTAACCAAACGAGGGAATGCTGATTTTGCTCTAGCAATTCGGATGGCCGTGATTCATCAAGATCATGTGTATGTACAAGCTGGGGCTGGAATCGTTTATGACTCCAATCCAGAAAACGAATATTTAGAGACGCTTCAAAAAGCAAAGGCACTCTTGGAGGTGGCAAAATGATTCTTTTAGTTGATAATTATGACTCCTTTACGTACAATCTGGCGCAATTTATAAATGAGTTTGCGGAAGTTGACGTGATTCGGAACGATGCTCTGGACTTAGTTGAGCGAGCGGAGGCGGCAAGCGGGATTGTCTTATCACCTGGCCCCGGAAGACCTAAAGAGGCAGGGCAAATAGAAACACTTATTCAAAGCTTTTCGGGGAAAAAACCAATTTTAGGGATTTGTCTAGGTCATCAAGCGATTGGTGAAGTTTTTGGGGCAAATGTGGCACAAGCAAATGAAATTCGACATGGCAAAATCTCTCTCATGAAGCGACAAGAGTCGGAATTATTTCAAGGCTTACCAGAAACTTTTGAAATTATGCGCTACCATTCTCTTATTGTGGAGAAAACAAGCTTAAATAAACAACTTCAGTCTTTAGGCCAGGCCACAGATGACCAGGAAATGATGGCTATGAAAGTCGTAGATAAGCCAATTTATGGATTACAGTTTCATCCAGAATCGATAGGTACACCTTACGGGAAACTGATTATTAGGAATTTTGTTGAAATAACAAAAAGAAAGGTGGAAGCGTAATGGGACAAGAAATTCAAAAGTTATTTATGAAACAGAATTTATCTGAAATGGAAATGACTATGATTGCCAATCAAATGTTTTGCGGCGAACTTTCAGAAATAGAAATTACGGCGATTTTAATGGCGTTGAAATTAAAAGGCGAAACTTTAGAAGAAATGTCAGCACTCGCACGTATCATGCAAAATGTCGCGTTAAAAATCCCTTATGACAAAACCGATGCGATGGACAACTGCGGAACGGGTGGAGATAAGTCAAATACATTCAATATTAGTACAACAAGCGCTTTTGTTTTAGCGGCGGGTGGGATTAAAATGGCCAAACATGGAAATCGAAGTGTCTCAAGCCGATCAGGCAGTGCGGATGTTTGTCGTGAACTTGGAATTGAAATGACGCTTCGCCCAGATGAAATGGCCTATTTACTCGAAAATGTTGGCATCGCCTTTTTATTCGCGCCACATGTTCATCCCAACATGAAGTATGTTATGAATGTTCGTAAAACACTTCAAACGCCTACCATTTTTAATTTAATCGGCCCCATGACAAATCCATTACCATTAAAAGCTCAGCTTATGGGAATCTACAGACGAGATTTGTTACAAGAAACAGCTCGTGCACTCGGAAAACTCGGCAGAGAACGCGCGGTTGTTGTAAATGGAGCAGGATACATGGATGAAGCCACTCTTCTTGGGGAAAATCATATCGCCTTATATGCAGAAGGTGAAGTAAAAGAACTAACTTTTTCGCCTGAGGATGTGGGATTAAAACGGACAAGTAAAGAAAAAATTCAAGGAGGAAATGCTAGAGAAAATAGCCTTATTCTAAAGCGTGTTTTAAACAATGAAAAAGGCGCCTATCTTGATACCGTATTACTCAATGCAGGACTTGGATTTTTTGCATATGGAAAAGTTTCTACTATAGAAGAAGGTGTTTTAATGGCTAGGAAAATTGTGGCAAGTGGTGAAGCCAAACAAAAGCTCGCGGAATTGTTAGCCGCACAACAGGAGGTATTAGTAGGATGACAAGTTTTTTAGAAGAAATTTTGATGCAAAAACAAAATGAAGTAGCTGAAATGAAAAAACAAATTTTAAAGCCACAAATTGAACGACCGAGTTTTATCGATTTTTTAGCAGAAAATCCAGGCCGCGTTCAGTTGATTGCGGAGGTGAAACGTGCATCGCCATCTAAAGGTATCATTAATGCCACCGTCGATCCAGTCGAACAAGCGAAGGCATATGAAAGAGCGGGAGCCGGACTTATTTCAGTTCTAACCGATGAAATGTTTTTTAAAGGTTCTATGGAAGATTTAAAGCAGGTGGCAGAAGCCGTTTCGGTTCCGGTTCTATGTAAAGATTTTATTATTAGTGAAAAACAACTTATTCGTGCTCGGAATAACGGCGCATCGGCCATTTTGCTTATTGTGGCCGCGTTAGATACGGCTACATTAAAAGCATTGTACAAACGCGCAACTGAAATTGGCTTACTTCCTCTTGTAGAAGTTCATAATGCGGAGGAACTAAAAATCGCGGAACGTATTGGCGCTATATTAATTGGGGTGAATAATCGCAATTTAAAGACGTTTGAAGTTGATATTGCCGTAAGCGAAGCGCTTGCACGTCAAATGGTTAATCAATCTGCTTATTATATTAGCGAATCGGGTTTTCGGACAGCTGAAGATGTTAATCGTATTAAAGAAAAATATCGAGCAGTGCTTGTTGGGGAAGCCTTAATGCGTGAAGATGATCCTAAAGCGGCCGCTGAAAGGTTGCGTGTTGTCAGATGAAAGTGAAAATTTGTGGACTTAAAACGGTTAAAGACGCCAAATTTGCAGCTGCAGCAGGTGCTGATATGGTTGGCTTTGTTTTTGCAAAAAGTAAGCGGCAAGTGACCGCCGAACAAGCGCATGAAATGGCAAAGGAAATACCAGGCGATTGTCTAAAAGTGGGGGTTTTTGTGAATCCAACACTGGAAGAGGTTTTATTTTATAAAAAGACAGTGCCGCTCGATTATATCCAGTTACATGGCCAGGAATCCGCAGAATTTGTGCAACAAGTCGGGCCGGCAATTAAGGCATTTAAAGTACAAGATGGCGAAATAAACGGGGACATTAGTGCCTATAAAGACTGCCTGATTTTGCTAGATGCCCCTCCAAAAGAATTTGAAGGCGGTTCAGGAGAGTCCTTTGATTGGGAAAAATTGCAACTTTCAGATTTACCCAAGAGCCGCTTAATGATAGCAGGCGGGCTCGACCCGCAAAACGTCACAGAAGCCATTCAAATTTTCAAACCATTTGGTGTGGATGTTTCTTCTGGTGTGGAGACGGATGGCATAAAAGATACAAGCAAAATAAAAACATTTATAAAGAACGCAAAAGGAGCGGATAAACATGACCTATCAAGCACCCAATGAGCAAGGATTTTACGGAAATTACGGCGGCCGTTTTGTACCAGAATCGCTAATGCGTGCGGTTTTAGAACTGGAAGAAGCGTATCAAAAGCTGTCACAAACTAAAAGTTTTCAAGAAGAATTAAAAGGCTATTTAAAACAATACGTGGGACGCGAAACGCCGCTTTATTTTGCCGAAAAGTTAACAGAATATGCACAAGGGGCGAAAATCTACTTAAAGCGAGAAGATTTAAATCATACAGGTGCGCATAAAATCAACAATACCATTGGTCAGGCGCTACTTGCAAAGGCGATGGGGAAGAAAAAAGTAGTGGCGGAGACGGGTGCGGGTCAGCACGGTGTCGCTACGGCTACTGTTGCTGCGCTATTTAATATGGAATGTACCATTTTTATGGGGGAGGAAGATATTAAAAGGCAGGCGCTAAATGTTTTTCGGATGGAGCTTTTAGGAGCTAAAGTTGTAAGTGTGACTTCCGGGAGCAGAACGTTAAAAGATGCTGTGAATGAAACGCTTCGATACTGGGTGGAACATATTTTAGATACGCACTATATCATGGGTTCTGTTTTAGGTCCACATCCGTTTCCGCAAATTGTCCGCGATTTTCAAAGTGTAATCGGAAAAGAAGCACGCGCTCAGCATTTAGAAATGGAAGGGAAATTACCAGATGCTGTTATTGCCTGTATAGGTGGAGGAAGTAATGCGATGGGACTATTTTATCCTTTTGTAAATGATGAGTCGGTCGATATGATTGGTGTTGAAGCGGCAGGTCTTGGACTTAATACGGATAAACAAGCTGCTTCTATTACAAATGGTAAAAAAGGGGTGCTACACGGAGCCATGATGGATGTCCTGCAAGACGCGGATGGTCAAATTTTAGAAGCCTTTTCCGTTTCAGCTGGACTGGATTATCCGGGAATTGGTCCAGAGCATTCCCATTTTCATGAGCTCGGACGCGCAACATATACATCTGTCACAGACGATGAGGCTATTAGTGCTTTCAAACTGCTTTCCCAAAAAGAAGGGATTATCCCGGCACTTGAAAGTTCACATGCCATTAGTTATGCGATAAAATATGCAGCCACACGTCCTAAAGAGGAAAGCATCATCGTTTGTTTATCAGGACGCGGAGATAAAGATGTGGATCAAATGCAGAAAAGACTAAAGGGGGATGCATGATGAAAACATTAACACAGGTTTTAAAATCTAAACGTGCACAAGCGGAGCCCATCATAGTGCCTTACATTATGGCTGGTGACGGGGGACTTGAAACGCTCGGTGAAACCATTTCTTTTTTGGAAAAAAACGGAGTATCTGCCATCGAAATTGGTGTCCCTTTTTCCGACCCAGTAGCAGACGGACCAGTCATTCAAAAAGCCGGCTTACGCGCACTAAATGCCGAAGTTAGTTTGCGAAAAATTATCAAGACGCTCCAAACAATCACATCTAACGTGCCGCTCGTTTTAATGACCTATTTTAATCCCGTATTTCAAATTGGTATTGAAGCCTTTATTGACGAGTTAAAAAACACGACGGTAGGAGGCCTGATTATCCCTGACCTACCTTATGAGCATCAAGCTCTACTTACGCCTTATCTGGAAAAAGCAGATATTGCACTCGTTCCTTTAATTTCTTTAACTAGTTCTAAAGAGAGAATTGAAAAAATTGTAAATAAAGCAGAAGGTTTTATTTATGCAGTGACAGTAAATGGTACGACTGGAACAAGACATACGTTTGATGAAAATGTTGGTCCCTACTTACAACAAATTAAATCGCAAACGGATATCCCTGTTTTAGCAGGATTTGGCGTTTCTGAGGTCAAACATGTGGAACAATTTATGCAGGTTTGTGATGGGGTTATAATTGGGAGCAAAATTGTACAGTTGTTACATGAACGGAAGGAGGCGGAACTGGCCAAATTTTTAACAAGCATAAGAGAAGTGAAGGTACGTGCTTAGTTTGACGGGGGTTCATTTTGTATGGTACAGTCAGGGGGAAAGTGGGGTGTTCTTATGCAAAATATGTATCTAAAACAAGCTAAGTCAATAACGCTCATTATTGCATTTGTGTCGCTTTTACAAGCGCTCCTAGCCGTAATAGGGGTGATTACAGTTGCCTTAACGATTCCTGATCAAGACAAGTTAAATTTGACAGATGCTATTATTCGAAGAGCCTTACTGAATACATCTATTAACGCTATCTTTTTTGTGATTTTTACAATTCTTTTTTTCGTTGCATTTAAGCGGCTTAAAAATGGTTTGCAAGTTGGAGCACTTGTTTATGTGAGCTATATCATTTTTATGGTAGTTTCTATTTTGTTTGGCATTATAGGTAGTGGATTTAATTTAGGAAGTTTACTCATTTCGCTTATGCTTATTTTACTGACTGGTATTGCGCTTTATTCGGTAAAAAAAGGAGAGGAAATGAAATGATAGAAGGAAGTGTGTAAGTTTTAGAGAATTTACACGCTTTTTTTTATGTGCTTCTTCGGAAATCATCGATTTAATTGTGTTTTTTTAGGAGCTATGCTAAATTAAAATTTAATAGTTTTTTAATACTTCATCAAGAGGAGGCAACTTATGAATCCAATTCCAATTGTTCACGAACCCATGTATATGACCCTCTATGTCCTTATTATCATTGCCGTTTTTTTCGTCGCGCTATTTCAAGTATTATCAAGGTATACATTCAATTATATGGGAAAGATTTTTATTGGTTTAACCTTTCTTTCCTTACTTTTTTTATTTATTTATGAACTAGAAACGGCCTTTTTATCTGACACAACTACACTCGTTTTTGGTGCCATTTCGATTAAAGAAGTTTTTTTATTTACGCATCCGTATATTTTCCTCATCCTAGCTGTTTTACTTGGTGGGAAAAAGAGAAATTAAATGATGATACAAAAAACAAGATTGAAAGAATCCTTTCAATCTTGTTTTTTGATGTTATCACCTGTAAAAGGAGGGAGGAGATAGAGTTATGAGAAAGTGAAGATAGTCTTAGAAAACTTTTAAAAAAGAGAGTATAATAAAAAAGCTATTTTTTCTAACGATAAAATGTTTGATAGAAGAAGTGGTCAGTTCATTTCTTTTTTAGTTTGTTCTTTTTTTTTTAGTGAATAAAATGGTAAAGTAAACAAGAGATTATTTTAATTTTTAGTAAAGGAAGTTAAAAGATGGGGTCAAAACTGCTCAGAGGAACGTTTATCCTGACACTTGGGACGCTACTTTCCAAAGTGCTCGGGATTTTATATGTTATACCTTTTTATGCGATTGTCGGAGGCGACGATCCAATGCTACTCTATAACTTTGGTTACGTTCCATATCAGCTCTTTTTAAGTGTAGCAACTGCGGGAATTCCACTTGCTGTTGCAAAATACATAGCGAAATATAATGCTATGGAAGAATATGAAATTGGTCGCCGCTTATTCCGGACAGGGATTTATTTAATGATTGCCTCAGGGATTATATGTTTTCTTGCTATGTATTCTTTGGCACCGTTTCTTGCTGGTTTACAACAGCTGGACGGCGGTTATAGCTTACAAGACGGCGTGCAAGTTATTCGAGCAGTGAGTTTCGCACTACTTATTATCCCCATTATGAGTCTACTTCGCGGTTTTTTCCAGGGTTATAATTCAATGGGACCATCTGCTGTATCACAGGTAATTGAACAACTTGTACGAATTGTTTTCTTACTGGTGAGTACTTTTGTCGTTCTTTATGTATTAGATGGTAGTACTGTAACGGCGATTAGTATGGCAACATTTTCTGCTTTTGTTGGCGCGTTAGCAAGCTTGGCCCTTTTATTATGGTATTACTTTAAACGTAAACCAGGCCTTGATCGTATGCTAGTCGAGAGCCGAAATGAACTTAAAGTTTCTATTCCAACGCTATATAAACAAATTATTTTATCAGCAATTCCTTTTATTATCGTTGGTTCGGCCACTTCCCTGTACCAGTTAGTCGATCAATTTACTCTCGGCCGAGTATTGCAATATATTGGTGTGACGGCCAATCAAGTGAAGGAATATGTGGCTATTATAAATTTTGACGTACAAAAATTAATTATGATTCCTGGAACACTTGCCATCGCTTTTTCTATGGCGCTTGTACCACTTGTAACAGCCGCTTATGTTCGAAATGAAAAAGAACAGGTTAAACGTCAATTAAATGACGTCTTTCAAATTTTACTTTTTCTAACGATTCCTGCATGTATTGGAATTGCTTTACTAGCAAGACCACTATTTACAGTCTTCTTTACGGCAAATGATGTTGGGACAGATCTTTTACAATTCTTTTCGCCAATAGCTGTTTTATTCTCTTTGTTTGGCGTAACAGCAGCCGTGCTACAAGGAATTGATGAGCAGCGTTTTACAGTTTTAGGATTGCTTTTAGGTTTACTCGCTAAGTCCGTCTTACAAATGCCGCTTATCATGCTTTTTGAAGCAAAAGGTTCTATTTTAGCAACAGGGATTGGCTATGCAGTGTCTTGTTTATTTATGTTATACATCATAAAGAAATATGTCCGTTTTTCGTTTGGACTTGTTTTCCGGCGCGTCGTGCTCTTTATCTTTTTAACCTTTATTATGTCCATTGCTGTTCTAGCCGTTTATTATCCGCTTTCCTTCGTCTTAAGCCCGGATCATAAACTAAGTGCAACTATCTTAGTCATTATTTGTGGTGGCGTCGGCGGTGTTGTTTATGCGTATCTATCATTTAAACTGCACCTTTCAGATAAACTATTTGGACCAAGAGGTATGAGATTACGACAAAAATTAGGAATTAAATAATGAAATAAACGTCTTGCAAATTGCAAGACGTTTATTTTAATTGTTGGATAAACTTAGCCGTTTCCTTAGGTGATTTAAAAATAAGAATATTTCCCTGTTCGTTTTCAAGACGTGAAATTGTCTCTTCACGTCTTTTCGGATAGGACCAAACAAACTTTAAAAATTCAAAATCCAATTTTTCAACACAACCAACAGCAGCATCGGGACGCGTTTTTCCACGGTACATGACGAGCCGTTTTATGACACGCCAAAAATAGATTCGCCTCGGATAGTCTAAAAATAAAATAGAAGTGGAATGTTGAAATCGTGCGTCCCACGTAATCGTATAATTTCCTTCGATAATCCAATTTTCTTCCGTTGAAATAATATTTTCCACTTTCTTTAAAAGTTCAAGCTTAGGGATTTCTTCCCAGTTTGGCTTGAAAAAAAGTGTATCCAGATGCACAACAGGCACTTTTAAAATATGGCCGAGTTCTCTGGCTAATGTAGATTTCCCTGAACCCGAGGGCCCTAAAATCGTAATTCGCTCCATTTTCTTCCTCCGTTTCACTCATTTAGTCCTCTTGCATCTCGCTAAAAATTTTCAAATATGTAGGAAGCGCCGCAGAAATTTCAGTAGGAAGCACAATAAATTTCTTTTTCGCTAAAATATCGCCAATATAACTATGGAAAAAAACGCCGGCCAAAACGCCATGCAAAGGATTTGTCGTTTGTTTCATCAAACCGGCTATGATTCCTGCAAGCATATCACCCATGCCTCCAGTCGCCATAGCAGGAGAGCCGTAAATATTTTGCCAACTATCCGCATTTGTTATCACTTTGGTGCGATGCCCTTTCAGTACAATGGTCGCATCAAGCGTTCTTTGAATTTCTTCCATAGATGCATAATCAGGTGCAAGTTTTTTTAAGCGCTCAAATTCGCCCGCATGAGGGGTGAAATAAAGGTGACAAGAAGGCTTTTGCAGGTCGCCTTTTGCGTATAAGGTGATGCCATCCCCGTCAATAATGAGATTTTGGTGTTGTGCCACATTTTGCAAGGTAAGTTCTAATAGACTATGTGCCTCCTCGTCTAAGCCGAGTCCTGGACCAATTAAAATGGTATCAAAGCTTGCAAAAAGCGTTTTAAGTTGATTTCGATTGGCATAATCAATAAACATACATTCAGGCAAGCGACTATGTAAGCTTGTGCGATTAACATGATGAGAAGCAAGCGTTGTTAATCCGGCGCCACTATAAACAGAACCTTCAGCTGCTAAAATGGCTGCACCTCCGTACATTTCATTTCCAGCAATAATGAGGACTTTTCCGTACTGATTTTTATAACCTTCATCTTCGCGTTTTGGAATAAAACTACAAACGGCTTTAGGGGTTATTTTCTTCATTTCGTCACAGCCTTTTTTTTAATTGGATTTTATTCGCCAATCACGATAAAATAGATGGCGGATAATCTATTTCTAATTTTATCGAAGAGTAGGGGTGTTTGTAAAATGAAACCAGTTATTCCAGCTGTGAAAGCGGTTATTGTTCATGATGGGATGTTTTTAGCCTTAAAAAGAACGGAACAAACGGACGAGGTATATGATTTACCTGGAGGAAAAATGAACTACGGGGAAACTCACGGAGAATGCTTATTTCGGGAAGTATATGAAGAAACTAGTTTAGAGGTACAACCTTTTATTTTATACGACACTTGGGAGTTTTTTCATGAGGAGTATCAAATGACAGGCGTTTTTTATTTGGTAGAAATGCCAGCAAAAGGCGAAATAAAGCTTTCAAAAGAGCACACTGATTATAAATGGTTGCCACTTTCAAAAGAGGGTATAGAGGTTTTAGATGTCGTGTATGGTTCGCGCATGATGCGCTGGGATTTTGACGCGATAAAAGGAATTATGCCCTAATATTTTTAGGAAAATTAGGTTTCTACTTTCCACCATAGGAAAAAGGGTTTACAATGGTAGTGCAGAGTTTATTTTGGAAGGAATGAAGAAAATGACGGAAATTAATTGGCAAAAAGAAGTAGAAAGCAGAAGAGATGCTTTCTTAAAAGATTTGGAAGGGTTACTTCGCATTCCAAGCGTACGTGACGATTCGAAAGCAACAGATGATGCCCCGTTTGGTCCTGATGTGAAAAAAGCATTAGACTATATGCTTGAACTAGGGGAAAAAGACGGCTTTAAAACAAAAGAAGTAGGCAATGTGGCAGGCCATATTGAATACGGAGCTGGCGATGAGCTTGTTGGCGTTTTAGGACATGTGGATGTTGTACCAGTAGGTGATGGGTGGACAAACGGACCATTTGACCCTGTATTAAAAGACGGCAAACTATATGCTCGCGGTGTTGCCGATGACAAGGGCCCAACGATTGCCGGCTACTACGCGCTTAAAATTCTAAAAGAACTAGACTTGCCTATTTCAAAACGAATTCGTATTATCGTTGGTTCTGATGAAGAAAGCGGTATGAGCTGCGTGGAGCGCTATTTTGAAACAGAAGAACAACCAACTGTTGCCTTCGTTCCGGATGCTGAATTTCCAATCATTCATGCTGAAAAAGGGATTTCCGAACTAGACGTTTCGTTTAAAGACAGCAAATCGGATAGTTATCAAGCTTTCCAATTGGTTAGCTTCGAATCAGGCGCGCGATACAATATGGTACCTGACAAGGCAAGTGCCGTTTTAGAAGAAGTGAAGGATATTGATTTATTTAAACAAGAATTTCAAAACTTTGTCGCTAGCCATGATGTAACAGGCGATTTTGAAGTGAAAAATAATTCGATTACACTTTCTGTTGTAGGTAAATCTGCACATGCAATGGAACCTAATAACGGTGTAAATGCGGGGCTTCATTTGGTTTCCTTCTTAGGGAAATTTGAATTAACTGGTACTGCAAATGACTTTGTGACATTTGGTCGGGACTATTTGTACAATGATTCTCGCGCAGTCAAACTTGGCATTAACTATGAAGATAAAGAAAGCGGCGATTTAACCATGAATGTCGGTATTATTCGCTATAGTATAGAAGAAGGTGGGCGTTACGGCCTTAACTTCCGCTATCCAGTAACGGCTAATATGGACCGGTTAAAAACAAAAATGGAAACAGTTGTTTTTGAATATAATGGTCGTTATACGCATTATGATGATTCAAAACCACTTTTCGTTCCACAAGATCACCCTCTTATTCAAACCTTACAAGAAGTGTACACGAACCAAACTGGTGAAGAAGCGACTCTTCTTGCAATCGGCGGGGGAACGTATGCGCGTCACTTAGAAACAGGTGTTGCTTTTGGTGCGATGTTCCCGGGTCGCGAAGACACGATGCACCAAAAAGATGAGTTCAGTTATTTTGATGATTTATTAAAAGCATCTGCTATCTACGCAGAAGCTCTTTACAAATTAGCAAAATAAGGAGTATAATTGAAAAAATTCTAGCTGCTACGTTAGTTTCGTGGCAGCTTTTATTTGAAAGTTAAGAACCGAATTTTTAGAAATTTTAAAATGAGGAGTGATTTTTTGAAAGTTTTAGTTGGTGACAAAATTGTAGAACGAGAAGAAGCGTTTGTAGATATCGAAGACAGAGGCTATCAATTTGGTGATGGTGTTTATGAAGTCGTACGGATGTACAACGGGAAATTTTTCACAGCAGAGGAACATATTGATCGTTTATATGCGAGTGCAGCAAAAATAGATTTAGTCATTCCTTACTCAAAAGAAGTATTATATAAATCCCTTTTAAAACTTGCAGAGGAAAATGGGATTTCGACAGGAAATATATACTTACAAGTAACAAGAGGCGTTCAACAACCACGTAATCATATTATTCCAGACGAGTTTCCACTTGAAGGTGTTCTGACAGCAGCGGCTAGAGAAGTTCCGCGTAATGAAAACCAATTTGTGGTCGGGGGAACGGCAATTACAGAGGAAGATGTACGTTGGTTACGATGTGATATTAAAAGTATTAGTTTACTAGGCAATATTTTAGCTAAAAATAAAGCTCATCAGAAAGGGGCTTTAGAAGCGATTTTGCACCGTGGCGATATGGTAACAGAATGCTCAGCCTCGAATGTTTCGATTATAAAAGACGGTAAATTAATTACCCATGCCGCTGATAACTTAATTTTGAACGGTATAACAAGACAGGTTATTTTAAAAGTTGCTGAAGAAGGGAAGATTCCTGTTGTAGAAAGAGATTTCACGGTAGATGAACTTTTAACAGCGGATGAAGTATTTATATCTAGTACAACGCTTGAAGTCACTCCTATTACAAAGATTAATGAGACGATTATTGGAGACGGCAAACGCGGACCAGTGACAGCTTTGCTACATCGCTTATTTGAAGAAGAGATTGTTGCTGCTTGTGGGCCGCTTGTAAAAGAAAATATCAAATAGAAAGCAGAGGTGTCTACCTCTGTTTTTTTATATGTAAAAATTTATATATGGACAAAGATGACTGTAAACACTAGATTGTTAGCGTTTTCTATAAAAAATGAGGCCGATTTTGGGCTTGACCATCCGAAAATTAAGGCGTATAATTCATTTTGCTAATTGTTCGCATACGAATTATTCTGATGCAAACAATCCGAAAAGGGGGAAGATTCGTGAACGAGAATCTTGTGAGGGAAGTGATTTTGTCTTTTCGAGAAGTATCGAGAAAAATGCATCAATATTTAGCAGAAGAGGCAAGTAAACAAGATATTACAACTACTCAACTACTCGCGCTCAGCACTTTAAAAAGAGAGCCTCATTTAACGCTTTTTGAGCTAGCGGACAGAATGAAGCTCAGTAAAAGTACCACTTCTGGTATTGTGGACCGGCTAGTGAAGGCGGGGTTTTTAAAGCGCAGTCGAGTTGAGTATAATCGCCGAGCACTTAATTTAGAATTAACGGAATCAGGTGAAGAAAAGGCGACTTTAACTTATGATGTGTTTTTTAAACGACTTGAACCGATTCTAGAAATTGGAGAAAAGGATCTTTTAGAAATGCTTGAAATACATCAACAATTGATTAGAATTTTAGAGAGAGGGATAAAAGAATGAACGGACAGGGAGAAACGACTTCAGTCAAACGAAATGGTATTTTAATTGTGATGCTAATGGGCGCATTTGTGACCATTTTAAATCAAACTTTAATGAATGTCGCATTACCTAGTATTATGCGTGATTTTGATATTACAGCAAGTCAGGGGCAGTGGTTGTCTACTGGATTTATGTTAGTAAATGGTGTTATGATTCCAACCACAGCGTTTTTAATTGAACGTTTTACAACACGCCAGCTCTATTTATTTGCGATGATTACTTTTGCAATTGGAACAGCTATCGGAGGTTTTGCACAAAACTATACGATGCTTATTGCTGGACGAATGGTTCAAGCCGTCGGTGCCGGAGTAGTTATGCCACTTATGACCGTGGTTGTGCTTAATTTATTCCCGATTGAAAGACGGGGACGGGCGATGGGGCTAATTGGGCTTGCGATGAACTTTGCACCAGCGATTGGACCAACGCTATCAGGATGGATTGTACAAGAATATGCATGGCGCGATTTATTTTTCATCATCATTCCTTTCGCGGTGGTCGATATTATTGTAGCAATCTTCTTGCTTAAAAATGTTGGGAAACGAACCTTCCCTAAATTGGATATTCTAGGTGTGATTATGTCTACTGTTGGATTTGGTAGCTTACTTCTAGGATTTAGTAACGCCGGGGATCATGACTGGCTTACATTTAAGGTAGCTGGATTTATTTTAATAGGTATGATTGTTCTCACACTCTTTATTTGGTATCAAGGTCGTGCGAAAACGCCACTACTTAATTTTAAAGTATTTAAAAATCCAACGTTTACACTAACAACCATTATAAGCTTTTTTGTTTTCATGGGTTTATTTGGTGGGATGCTCTTACTACCTATTTTTTTACAAAATGTACGCGGCTTTTCGCCGCTCGACTCTGGACTTGTGTTACTTCCTGGTGCACTCGTCACGGCCATTCTATCGCCTGTAACTGGTGTCATGTTTGATCGTTTTGGGGCAAAATATTTATCTTTAATCGGTCTTATTATTATGACTGTTACAACCTTTATGTTCTCCAGTTTGGATGAAAATACGACACTTACGTATATCATTATTATTCAAACGATTCGCGCTGGAGGAATGGCAATGGTTATGATGCCACTTCAAACGGCAGCATTAAATGCACTTCCGCTTGAAATGGCGGCTCACGGTTCGGCCATGTTTAATACGATGCGCCAAGTGGCCGGTTCTATTGGAACAGCCGCCCTTATTACCGTAATGTCAAAAAGTGCTGCTAGTTTTGCTAAATCGCTTGGAGCAAGTGATGTGGTAGGGAAATCAAAAGAACAAATTGCGAATCATGTCTTAATACATGGGATTGAAACAGCCTTCCTGATTGCGGCTATTTCGAGTGTTATTGCTTGTGTATTAACATTATTTATTCGAAAAAATCCCTCAGGACTAAATCCCGTTGTGCATAAAGATTAATTTTACTAAGTGTCTACAAACTATGTAGGCACTTTTTTTATTGGAAATTTAAAAGGCCGAACATATGTTGACTTGACTTCATTCCTCTTGAGAAGTACAATCAATTTTAGTGACACGATTTTGTTTAGAGAATTGTTTTGTAAGTGATAAAATCATTTACTAAAAAAGGTGTGTTTCGTGATGAAAGAATATTTTTTGGGGACTGAATATGAAATAAGTTCTGCTGGTGGGGAAACAGGGCAGGCATTTATTGCCACAAGGGAAGACGAAAAATTCTTTTTAAAGAGGAATTCTTCGCCTTTTTTAGCTGCGCTCTCAGCTGAGAATATTGTACCTAAACTAGTTTGGACAAGACGGGTTGAAAATGGGGATGTTATTACGGCTCAAAAATGGGTAGATGCGCACATTTTAAATGCTCGCGAAATGTCAAACGCGCGTGTTGCCAAGCTTTTAAGTAAAATTCATCGCTCGAAGCCGCTTCAACAAATGCTTCAAAAAATTGAAAACAGTACTTTTTCCGCAGAGAAATTACTTCACAATTTACGTTTATATGAAGATGAATTTGGCGAAACAGAAGCCGAAGCTTTCCTTTATTTAGAGGAATATAAGAATCAGATTTTGTCGTTTGAACATGTGGTTTGCCACGGTGACATGAATCATAATAACTGGATGGTCTCACAGCAAGATGAGCTTTATTTAGTTGATTGGGATTCGGCTATGCTTGCTGATCATACATTAGATTTATCGATTCTCCTTTATCAGTATATTCCGCGAGATGAGTGGGAGAGATGGTTAAATGAGTACGGAGAAGCTTATTCAATTTCGCTACATCAGAAATTAAAATGGTACGGAATTTGTCAAACATTAACGCGTATTTATGCAGAAGATACGCCGCTACAAGAACGTAAAAAGGCTTGTCAGCTATTAAAAGTGATTTTAGATGATAATGAGGTGTAAATAGATTCATGCGTGTAAAACATAAGCCGTGGGCAAAAGAAAAATTACTAAGTCATCCAGAAGTTTGCGTCAATAATCCGGAAGATTTTAAAGGGCATTGGTCAAACGTTTTTGGAAATGATAATCCTATTCATATTGAGATAGGTTCTGGGAAAGGTCAGTTCATTAGTGGAATGGCGAAACAACATCCAGATGTTAATTACATAGGTATTGAAGTTGTAGAAAGTGTTCTTGTTGTGGCGCTTGATAAAGTCTTACAGGCAGGCGTTTCAAACGCTCGTTTACTAAGTGTGGACGGAGCAAATTTGCTCGACTATTTTGAGCCAGCTGAAGTGGGACGGATTTATTTAAACTTTTCTGACCCTTGGCCTAAAAAGCGCCATACTAAAAGACGTCTTACTAGTCCGCAATTTTTAGATCTCTATCACACGCTTTTAGGCGAAAAAGGAGAAATCCACTTTAAGACGGATAATCGAGGTTTGTTTGAATATTCGCTTGTTGCTTTTTCTGCGTATGGTTTGAATTTAAAAGAGGTATCCCTGAATTTGCATGAGGATGAAATGGAAGGGAATGTGATGACCGAGTACGAGGAAAAATTTTCTCAAAAAGGCTTTCCAATCTATCGTTTAGAAGCTTCGTTTCAATAATTATTTCAGAAGTTGCGTTTTCTCCGCAACTTCTTTTCTATAATAATATTATGTAAACAAGAGGTGGGTTTTGAATGAAAATAGGCGAATTAGATATTCACTGGCTCTCAGGTGGGAAAATGGCGTTTGACGGTGGGGCGATGTTTGGAGTTGTACCGAAAGCGCTCTGGTTTAAAAAATATCCTGCAAATGAACAAAATCAAATTGCGACCGATACAGACCCGATGTATTTTAATATTGAAGGAAAACATGTTTTAATTGATGCTGGAATTGGCATAAACCGGTTCACGGAGAAACAAAAAAGAAATTTTGCTGTAGAAAAAGAGTCTTTTGTTATTCAAGATTTGGCTAAATTCGGGATTACTCCTTTAGATATTGATTATTGTCTAATGACTCATCTGCATTTTGACCATGCAACCGGACTGATAAGCGTTCAAAATGGGGAGTTGGTATCGACCTTTCCAAATGCGAAAATCATTACTTCTTCGACCGAATGGGAGGAAATGAAAAAGCCTAATATACGCTCAAAAGCGACATATTGGAAAGAAAATTGGGAACAAATTGAAAAGCAAGTTACCACTTTTTCTCAAAAAATGGAGGTTTTGCCTGGTGTTTCGATGTATCATACAGGTGGCCACAGCGCGGGTCATTGTATCATTGAAATAGAGTCTAAAGGCGAGCGAGCGGTGCATCTTGGCGATATATTCCCTACACATGCCCATTTAAATCCACTTTGGGTAACGGCATATGATGATTATCCAATGGACAGCATTTTTGCAAAGGAAAGGTTATTTCAAAAATGGATGGACGGACAAACTTGGTTCTTGTTTTATCATGATGCATATTATCACGCGATTCAATTTAATGAGAATGGTGAAATCATTCGAACTGTAGAGAAAAAAGGGAGCGAATAAAGCTTCTTTTTTTGGAATTAAATCCTTGTATAGGGGGTAGGGGTATATACGGTTCTTATACCTATATAGGGTATTTGAAATGGCATGAAAAAGCGCCTTTAGAAAAAGGCGCGTTTCGTTTATGTAAGATAGACGTCAATGATAGTACCCGTTTTAGCATCCGCAATAAACTCAAATTGTTTTTTTTCACCTTCACGAATAGCAGTAATTCCACCGTGATAAACGAATGTATCAATGGCATACTTTTTGTAATGTTGTTTTTTTAGTTGAATCCAAGATCCTTCAATCGGTCCTTCTTTTTTAAAGGCATCTTTTACGTTTTCTAAAATAACATCTCCAGATACACTTTCATCTGAAAGGCAATAATGATTTAACAAATGGCCAGCAGCGGCACCAACAAAAGCACCAGCAGCAAAAGCTTTCCAGTCCATAATCTTCCTCCCTTAGTCATAAGCTCTAAGTTTAAAATGTAGTCACATATTCATTATACTATACTTTTCAAAAATAGAAAGTATAATTAATAGCGCTCTCAAAACATGAATATTCTAAAACTTTTTGCTATAATGAAGGGGTTAAAGTGAAAGGGTGGTAAGCAATGAACGAAGAAACACTTAAAATGTTTAAAACATTAACGGAACTTCAAGGCGCTTCAGGCGATGAATTTAGAATTCGTGATTTTGTAAAGCGAGAAATAGAACCCGTCTCGGATGAAGTTATTCAAGATCGTTTAGGCGGGATTTTTGGTGTAAGACATGGAGAAAGTTCTGGTCCACGCATTTTAGTAGCTGGACATATGGATGAAGTTGGATTTATGGTAACTCAAATTACACAAGCGGGCATGCTACGTTTTCAAACGCTTGGTGGTTGGAATCCTCAAGTGATGCAAGCCCAGCGCGTGCAGGTCATGACAAAGAATGGACCGATTGTCGGGGTTATAGCTTCCGTGCCACCTCATTTAATGTCAGATGCAGAGCGGAAAAAAGCCAACTGATCCTAAAAATTTACTCATCGATATTGGAGCTGATTCTTTAGATGAAGCAAAAGAATTCGGTATTCAACCTGGTCAATTTATTGTACCTGTTTCCGAATTTACGCCCCTTTTTAATCCAAAGAAAATTTTAGCGAAAGCTTGGGATAATCGTTACGGAGTGGGTCTTGCTATTGAGCTTTTAAAAGAATTAAAAGGCGATTCGCTTCCTAACACATTATTTTCAGGTGCAAATGTACAAGAAGAGGTAGGGCTAAGAGGAGCTGGTGTTAGTGCGCATATGGTTCAGCCTGATTTATTTTTTGCGCTTGATGCAAGTCCAGCTAACGATACAACCGGAGACAAAACGCAATTTGGACAACTTGGAAAGGGCTTTTTAATGCGCGTTTTTGATCGCACGATGATTATGCATAGAGGAATGAGAGAATTTTTATTAGATACAGCTGAAAGCAACCAGATTCCTTATCAATATTTTACTTCCCCAGGTGGAACTGATGCGGGGAAAGTGCATACTTCACTAAACGGGATTCCGAGTGCAGTGATTGGCGTACCTTCTCGCTATATTCATTCCAGTAATTCAATTTTACACGTAGATGATTATGCTGCGGCTAAGGAAATGATTGTGACGCTTATTCGCGGTTTAGATAAAACGACATATGAAACCATACGAGCAAATGCTTAGATTTTTGAAAAAAGGCACCGTTATTGTGGCTGTCCTTTTAATCAGTAGTGGGCTTTTTTGTTTCATTTTAAATCGTTTACATAGAGGCCAATTTGATTTAGGGTGGTCCATTACAGCTTTCATCGCAGGATGCCTCATTCTTTCATTTGATGGTTTAAATTTTTATTTAGAAGAACGAAAAAAAGCACGACAATCGAAACGATGATTGTCGTGCTTTTTTTAAGATTTTTTAACATAATTGGGACTATCAGGAATATAACCTATTACGCTATTTGTTAACACTACTTCAAGCCAACCTGATTTAGGCATTTTTCTAAGAACTAGAACAGATTCACCAGCTTTTTTACTTTGTGCAACTGGGCTATCCCATTTCTCGGCAGTTCGGAAATTGACATTATTTGTTGTTACATATTTGGTAGTTGGATTTTTATCATACCAATATAAGGATAGACTTGGTTTGTACCAGCCACGTTTACCTTGATAAATCACTTCAATAAAGCCGTTTTCTTGTTTGCCATAATTTAGTTGTGCGGCATAGTAGGGTGTGATTTTAAATGCAATGCTTGAATCCCAAGAAGCCGCTGAGCGAATATTTAACGTTTCGCGAGCATAACGCCATTTGGCATTTTTTAAAGATGCAATATCAAATGCTTCTTGATCCCAAGCGGTTAAACCTCGAGCTTCAATAATAGAGACAAGTTTTTTAGCATAGTCTGGATCAGTTGCATAGCCAGCTTTTTGTAAATAATTAGCGGCTTTCACATAGTCAGTTTCACCAATTAAATCTTGATAACGAGATTTTTGAAGAAAATCACCATGGTCAGTCATACTTTCATTTTTACTTGGATATTTTCTAAACTGGGCATCGATTGTAATCCATTTTCCGTTAACATACTCTTGAGTAGGCATTGTAACAAAACTACCGTTATAAGTACCTTTTACCCCGAAAAGATTGTGTGCCATGGTTGAAAGTTGAGAAGTACCCCAACCGCTTTCAAGTACGGCCTGTGCACCTGTTATAGAGGGAAGAACGGAGTGCTTATCCCAGCTATCAACAGAGCCTTTTTTAAATATCTGCTAAAAAGGCAGGTGGATTTGTAGCTGCTCTAAGCATCGGACGATTTGTGTCCGTGACAGCATAAAATCCCTGACCTAATTCTGGGTTCTGTTTAAGGACGCTCTCTTCTGCATGAGCTACTTGTGTAAGTGGCGCCATAGTCAAAGAAAGAGCCAATAATGAAATTGCTATTTTTTTCAAATTGTTAACTCCTTTTTTAAAAAAAATAAGTACTTCTAAAGTTTAACATAAAAATAGCGATATAAATGTGACAATTTGTTTAAAATTAAAGCGAGCTATGTGCGTTATACTTCAAATAGATATTGCAATACTTGTGCAGCTTCTTTAATGCTTGAAACTGTCACGTTTGCACGCTCAGAAAGTTCTTTTAACGGATGATGAAGATTCTCTTTTCGAATTAAAATAACTGGTGTGCCGTTTGCAATTGCAAGAGAAGCATCAGAGGCGGTATTCCACTGTTTAAACTGTTCGCCAAAATACGCAATGACAAGGTCAGCTTTTTTTAAATAAAGCTGTGTTCGTAAATTGTTTATTTTAGATGCTTGTATATCTTTATAGTAGGAATTAGGTTGTTCGCCCAGTATCGCCTCACCAATCGCATCTGATTTTTCATGATTTTCTTCTGGTCCGGAAAACGTAAACGAAGCAGATGAAATGTGGCGAATGCTCTCTCGTAACTCATTTCGCCAATCAGAATGAATTTCCCCCGCTAGATAAATCATATAGTCCATTTTGAACACTCCTTTCTATCCAATAGTTTAACGAAAAAAAGAAACCGCTTCAAATAATAAAAAAGAAGCTGATTTCTGGACGAACACCCAAACTTTAGGTACGATTTAAAAAAAGCTAATAAAAGGAGCGTTTTTAATGGAAAACTTGCAATCTGTTCAACAATTTGAAGAGGTAAAAGAGAACGGGAAAACCGTTTTTATGTTTAGTGCGGATTGGTGTGGCGATTGTCGCTTTATAGAACCTGTGATGCCGGAAATTGAATCAGAAAATAGTGATTTTACGTTTTATCATGTCGATCGTGATGAATTTATCGATTTATGTGCGGATTTAGCGATTTTTGGAATCCCCAGTTTCCTTGCCTTTGAGGATGGGGAGGAAATTGGACGTTTTGTCAGCAAAGATCGAAAAACAAAGGAAGAAATAAATGACTTTTTAGCTGCACTTTAAAGGAGGTAGCAGATTGAAATTTGACACATTTGGTATGAAAGCAAAATTAGAGGATTTTTTTAAAAAAAAGAGGGGAGAGAATTTACTTTTGACAGAGAAAAAGAACGGTTAAAAGTTTCGGAATATGGTCATTTCGTGACACTTTCCATCCCGCAAATCATCTCTCGTTTTGAATCAGAAGGGGAGGATACTTTTAAAAAAATAGCCTATTATGTGGATGAAGGATTAGAAGCTGGTCAAAAAGAAGTGTCGTTAATTGGACAAGAGGAGAAAATTTTCCCTGTTATTCGAGCGGGGTCCCATCCAGTAAAAACAACAGCTGGTGAAAAATTGTTTTTTGAAGAACATACAGCGGAAACAAAGATTTTTTATGTGCTTGATATAGGGAAATCGTATAAATTTATCACTGAAAATGATTTGATAAAAGCGGATGTTTCCCCAACTGAAGTTCGCATGAAGGCTATGGCGAATGTACGGAAATTAGATACACCGCTCAAAAAAGATACGGTTTCCGAAAATGACTTCTATTTTCTTAGAACAAATGATGGTTATGATGCGAGCCGGGTTTGTAATGAGAAATTTCTGGCGGAGATGCGTTCGCAATTTACAGGTGAGATGGTTATCGCGATTCCTCATCAAGATGTGCTTATTTTGGCTGATATTCGTAATAATACAGGTTATGATGTATTGGCGCATATGACATTGCAATTTTTCGCTGAAGGTATTGTCCCAGTGACGTCTTTGCCATTTGTCTATAATAATGGTAAACTGGAACCGATATTTATTATGGCAAAAAATAGACCAAAGGAGTAATGAAACTTGATAGCAAATGTATTATACAATGAAAAAGGGATTGGCGACACGCTTATTGTCTCCATCAAAGATATTGATCGTTACACGCGAACTTTTGATAAAAAAGGTGATGTTGTGCGTATATTTGATACAGAAACAGGCGCTTTAAGTGGCTTCAATATTTTTAATGCATCTCGTCACTTTACTTTACATGCAAATGGAAAAGTAACTTTGACAGAAGAGTTTGTATCAGCGCTTAAAAAAGTCATCCAAGAAGCAGGCTTTAATGATGATTTAAATATCGATATAACACCAAAATTTGTTGTAGGTTATGTGGAAAGCACCGAAAAACACCCCAATGCGGATAAGCTTCGTATTTGCCAAGTGGATGTAAAAGATGACAAACTTCAAATTGTATGTGGGGCTCCAAATGTTGCGTCAGGCCAGAAAGTAGTGGTAGCGAAAATTGGTGCTGTTATGCCAAGTGGTTTGATTATCAAGCCGTCTAATTTACGCGGCGTTGATTCGTATGGTATGCTTTGTGCCGCAAGAGAGCTTGCCATTCCTAATGCGCCAGAAGAAAAAGGTATCTTAGTATTAGAGGATGACTACATGGTTGGAGAAGAGTTTCAAACGACTTTTTAAAACGATTAGAACTAGCTAAAATCATTTAGCTAGTTTTTTATTGCGTAAAACTGTGTACAATATATAGTAATATTGTTCTTTTTTTCATCAAGAAACCGAGCATAAGATTATCTTATAGCTCCTTTTAAGCCTTTGTTTTCAGTAGTTAAGGCGAGTTTTAGCTTTAAGAAAATGATTTTTCAATGGACATGTATAGCTTTAATCTTTTTTCTCTGTTAGAATCAAAAAAGAAAATCAAAATTAGGGTGATAGACATGGGATGGTTAAAAGATTTTTTCTTTGGCGACTTTGAGGAATCAAAAGAAGAACCGATACAAAAAGCGCCTGTGAAGGAACAGCCAAAAAAAACGGAACAAGTTAAATTAAGTAAGCAGACGGAGACAAAACGTCCAGAACGTAAATTAAACAAAGAACGTGCGGTTGTAACAAAAATGGTATATGAATACCCAAAAGGAAATTTTCGCTTTCCTGTCATACCAGATCGCGCGTTAAATAACGAGGAAGACTTACCATATAAACCGGTGACTGAAACGAAAACTTTAGAGGTAAAGAAAGAAACAACTGTAAAGGAAAAATTTACACCTACAGAAGTGCCGTCGCCAGTATTTGCGTTTCACAAAAGACCAAATCATTTTGAATTTGACTTAGATCAAGCGCAATCAGAAGAGAAAAACTATGAGAGAATTTCTTTAATCACAGAAGAGGTTGAAGTAAAGGAAGAACCAAAAGAAACTTTTTCCAATCCTGTTATTTTAGAAAAAAAAAGAAGAACCAAAGCAAGTTGAAGAAACGCCAAAAGTCACGGAACAAAAGCAAGAAATTGAACCGAAAGAACGAGCGCTTAGAAAACAGAAGAAAGCTTCATCTTCGCATATTCCTTTCAATGTTATGATGGTCAACCAAGATCAGAAACCGAAAGAGGAAGATAACAAACAAGAAGTGGATGCTTATCTTGCGCAAACAGAACAAGTTGTCACACAACCTACTCCTGTCGAAAAGGGGAGTGAGGAGCCATCATCTTATTACTACCCACCGGCGGCATTACTAAGTCCGCCTGTTCATTTAAATAAAGATGAAAGCTGGCTTGATTATCAGGAAGACTTGTTAAATGAAACACTTCAAAATTTTAATGTGGAGGCCCATGTGGTTAATCGTACGCAAGGACCATCTGTCACACGTTTTGAAGTGCAACCTGAAAAAGGTGTGAAAGTAAGTAAAATTACTAATTTAACAGATGATATTAAACTTAGTCTTGCAGCAAAAGATATCCGAATTGAAGCGCCTATTCCGGGTAAAAGTACAATAGGGATTGAAATTCCTAATCAATCGAGTAGACCAGTAATGCTTTCTGAGATTATGAATACGCCTGTCTTTAAAGATAATAAATCGCCACTTACGGCGGCATTGGGCCTTGATATTTCAGGGGCTCCAATTGTGACAGATTTACAAAAAATGCCACATGGACTAATTGCAGGTGCAACAGGTTCTGGTAAAAGTGTTTGCATTAATTCACTTCTTGTCAGTTTACTTTATAAAGCGCGTCCAGATGAGCTGAAATTACTTTTAATTGATCCTAAAATGGTGGAATTAGCTCCCTATAATCGCATTCCCCACCTAGTTAGTCCTGTCATTACAGATGCAAAAGCAGCTACAGCAGCGCTTAAGTGGGCGGTGGAAGAAATGGAACGTCGCTATCAGCTATTTTCTCATGCTGGTGTGCGCAATATGGAACGTTATAATTCACTTTCAGAAGCAGAAGGGCATTCAGGAGAAAAGCTGCCTTATATTTTAATTATCATTGATGAATTAGCAGATTTAATGATGGTGGCACCAAATGATGTTGAAGAAGCAATAAGTCGAATTGCGCAAAAGGCTAGGGCGTGTGGAATACATATGATTGTGGCAACGCAGCGTCCTTCGGTTGATGTTATTACAGGGCTTATTAAAGCAAACATTCCAACACGTATTTCGTTTTCTGTTTCAAGTTCCATTGATTCTAGAACAATCTTAGATGCGACAGGTGCAGAAAAATTACTTGGTAAAGGAGACATGCTTTTCCTACCAAGCGGGGTGAGTAAGCCAGTTCGTTTACAAGGTACATTTGTCAGTGATGAAGAAATCGATGCTGTCGTCCAGCATGTACGTAATCAGGGCGACCCGAATTATTTGTTTGAAGAACAAGAACTTCTAGCTAAAGAAACAATGCGAGAAGAGGAGGATGAACTTTTTGATGAGGCCTGTGATTTTGTTATGAAGCAAAATGCCGCCTCGACTTCGCTTCTTCAAAGGCATTTTAGAATTGGCTATAATCGTGCCGCAAGACTTATGGAGACCTTAGAAAATTACAATATTGTCTCAGGAACAAACGGATCAAAACCGCGGGACGTAATTATTACACGAGAACAACTTGAAATTTTAAGAAATAAAGAAGCTGCAAACTAGTGCTAAACTCACATAAATCGTTGATGATTTATCACATTAAGCGTTTTCTTTCATGAATTCCTATGTCTTTTTCCGTGATTTAAAAAGAATCGTTTTTCTATTGATGGGATAAATGCTATAATATAACGAGTGAACGAGAGCATATAGGACTTAAACATTAAACACTATTTGTAAAAAAGTTAAGTAAGAAGATGTCTAGAATTTTTTTAGACACCCTCTTCAAGTTGAAAATACGGGGGTTCGAAACAATGACAACTTATCATTTTGTTGGGATTAAAGGTGCTGGAATGAGTGCGTTAGCTCAAATTTTATATGATAAAGGATTCAAAGTGCAGGGAAGCGATGTTGAAAAATACTTTTTCACACAAAAAGTTTTAGAGGAAAAAGAAATTCCAATTTTCCCATTTAGTGCGAATAATATTCATGAAGGATTAACGATTATTGCAGGAAATGCATTTCCAGATACACATGAAGAAATTGCAAAAGCATTAGAAATGGATTTACCTGTCATTCGCTATCATAAGTTTTTAGGACAGTTATTAGAAGGTTATTCAAGTATTGCAGTTACTGGATCGCATGGTAAAACATCGACAACCGGCTTGCTTTCGCATGTGCTAGAGTCTATTAAACCGACTTCTTATTTAATCGGGGATGGTACTGGGAAAGGGAATAAACAAGCGGAATACTTTGCACTAGAAGCCTGTGAATATCAACGTCATTTTCTTGCATATAAACCTACATATGCCATTATGACAAATATTGATTGGGATCATCCAGATTATTTTAAAAGTGTGGATGATGTGTTTAATGCGTTTGAAAACTTTGGGAAACAAGTGAAAAAAGCCGTATTCGCTCTTGGTGATGATGTCCAATTGCGTCGTTTAGAAGATTCATTAACGATACCTGTAATTTATTTCGGTTTTGGTGCGGAAAATGAATATATCGCTAAAAATGTTATTAAAAAGACAACTGGAACTATTTTCGATGTTTATCACCGCGAGGAATTTTTAGGAAACTTTGAAATTCCGACTTATGGCGATCATAATGTCTTAAATGCACTCAGTGTCATATCACTTGCCGATTATGACGCTCTAAGCATGGAAGAAGTGAAGAAAGAATTACTTACTTTTGAAGGCGTGAAAAGACGTTTTAGTATTACTGAAAAAGATCATCAAATTTTAGTGGATGATTACGCTCACCATCCGTCTGAAATTCGTGCCACCGTGAACGCGGCACGACAAAAATATCCAGATAAAAAAGTGATCGCGGTTTTTCAACCCCATACTTTTACAAGAACAAAAGCATTTTTGCAGGGCTTTGCAGATAGCTTAAACTTAGCAGATGAAGTCTATCTTTGTGATATATTTGGTTCAGCGCGCGAAAAAACCGGGAATTTAACGATTTATGACTTGGCGAAGAAAACAAAGGGTCAACATGTCATTAAAGAAGATCATACAGATGCTTTACTTGCTTATGATGATGCAGTTATTCTTTTCATGGGTGCCGGGGATGTGCAAAAATTTCAAGCAGCTTATGAAAAAGTGCTAGATGCACATTCAAAAACCCCAAATCTTAGCGAAAAAGCAGCTTTCTAATTTAAAATATAAAGGTCGATACAGATTTTGTATCGACCTTGCTTGTAGAAAAATTCAAAGTTTACGCGAAACAAAACGGCGCACGCCAAAATCAGGCTGCTGAAAAATGGTGAGATTCTAGGCAGAGTCTCTGTTCCGGAGCGGAGCGTACTTGAGTACGTGAGCACCGGAACAGAGGCTCTAACAACGAAGATTGCCGTTTGTCAGCAGTCTGGGTCGATACAGATTTTGTATCGACCTTTTCTTTACAGTTTTTCTTGCCTATATTAAAATTGATGTATGGAATGATTTTAAGGAAGGAAGATGGAATTGACGACACGATTAGTTGGCAATAAGGCACCTAGTTTTTTTGAACAAGCAGTCATGCCAGATGGCTCCATTCAAAAAGTAGCACTTTCCGATTTTATAACAGCAAATAAATGGCTTGTCCTATTTTTCTATCCAAAAGATTTTACATTTATTTGTCCTGCTGAAATTATGGCACTCTCGGCGCGAATGAAAGAGTTTACGCATCTAGAAACTGAAATAGTAGGTATTTCATCAGATAACGTCCATACCCATTTAGAATGGACGCAAACGCCAGTCGCAAAAGGTGGAATTGGAAAATTAAACTATCCGCTTCTTGAGGATACTTCTCATAGTGTTGCCAAAAATTATGGTGTTTTTGTAGAAAAGGAAAGTGAAACGTTACGAGGCCTTTTTATCATAAATCCTGAAGGCGAAGTAGTTTATGAAACCATTCATTTAAATATCGTGTCACGCGAGGTAGATGAAATCTTACGTGTATTAACAGCCTTACAAACTGGCGGATTATGCGAGATAGAATGGTAAAAAGGAGGAGAATCTTGTGATTCTCCTCCTTTTCTCGTTATCTTAAATTTTTAGGATTTAGAATTTCAAGTTCGGGTAAAACAAACAAGCCATCTTTTCGAATTAGAACATCATCAAAATAAATTTCCCCACCACCATACTCAGGACGTTGGATATTGACTAAATCCCAGTGAATATTAGATTTATTACCATTATAGGCCTCATCATAGCACTGACCAGGGGTGAAGTGGAAGCTTCCTTCAATTTTTTCATCAAACAAGATATCGCCCATAGGTTCGTGGATAAAAGGATTGACCCCAATTGCAAATTCTCCAATATAACGCGCACCTTCATCTGTGTCTAAAATTTCATTCAAGCGTAACGTATCATTTGATGTCGCTTCAACAATTTGACCATCTTTAAATGTAAAAGATACATTTTCAAAAACAAAACCTTGATAAGGACTTGGTGTATTATAAGTTAAAGTACCTTGTACAGAATCGCGGATAGGTGCCGTATAAACTTCCCCATCAGGAATATTTAGTTCACCAGCGCACTTTATCGCAGGGATGTTTTGAATGGAGAATGATAAATCTGTTCCTGGTCCAACTAAACGAACTTTATCCGTTTTATTCATTAAATCAACTAAATTGTCCATAGCCAGACTCATTTTTTCATAGTCTAACGTGCAAACATCAAAATAGAAGTTTTCAAAGCCCTCTGTACTCATACCAGAAAGTTGTGCCATAGAGGAGGTTGGATAGCGTAAAACAACCCATTTTGTTTGTTTAACTCGAATATTTGTATGCATTTTTCCAATTGTGCCACCAGAAATTTGCATTTTTCTAGAAGGAACATCGGCTAGTTCATTAATATTATCGCCAGAACGAAGGCCGATATACGCATCCATTTCTTTCATAACAGCGCCCTCAAACGAAGCCATAAGGTCGTACTGTTCTTGACTTGCACCAAGCAACAAAGCACGATCGATTTTAGGCTCCTTAATGGAAACAAAAGGTAGTCCAGAGACATTATAAGCTTCCTTAACAAGTGCTTCTACCAGTTCCGTTTGGAGACCAAAATTTTCAATGAGAACCTTTTCTCCTTTTTTTAGTTTAACGGAATGATGAATTAAGTTATATGCAAGTTTTTCAATACGTGGATCCTTCATTTATATTTCCTCCCTTAATGTTTTTCTTTTCCATTTTACCTGAAAAATGGTAGAATGTGAACGTATAAAAATTCATTTTATTTTATTTTTTACTGTGAAATTGCTAAAATAGATGTATTAAAACGATACCTATACGTTTTAAGTTTTACATAATAAAGGATAGGGTAGAATGAAGAATATGGAGGTGTGGGTACATGATTGTTATTCTATACATTGCAGCACTTATTGCAGCAATTGGGTTGTTTGTTATTGCTATCTACTTAAGTAAAACACTAAAATCAACATCTAAAACGCTTGATGAAGTGGCAAGCACAGTAGATAAAATGGCAACCGAACTACAAGGAATATCAGGAGAAACACAAAAGTTACTTGATAAAACAAATGACTTGCTTGAAGATGTGAATGGAAAAGTTGCTAAAGTTGATCCAGTTTTTGACGCAATTGGTGATGTTGGAACATCTCTACTTGGATTAAGTCAATCCGTTCGTGAACTGGCTACACTTGCGACAAATAAGGTTTCAGCAAATGATAAAAAAATTGCTCAAGCAGTTTCATTTAGTCACTCAATTTTAGCTTTTAAAGATAAATTGAAAGCAAGTAAAGCAGCCAAAGAAGCTGCTAAAGAATCAATTCAATAATTGGAGGGAAAAAAGATGGCGGATAAAAATGGATTAAATGTAAAAGATTTTCTAATTGGTGGTTTAATCGGTGGTATTATCGGTTCAGTAACTGCTTTACTTTTAGCTCCAAAATCAGGTAAAGAGTTACGTAGCGATTTAAATGATCAAGTAGATGTATTAAAAGAAAAAGGTAACGAATGGAAAGATGTTGCCTATGAAAAAGGAATCGAAATTGGCGGTGTGGCTAAAGAAAAAACAAGTCAATTAAAAGATACGGCTGGTGGATTTGTGGATGTAGTAAAAGATAAATCACAACAGTTGGCTGATACGGTTTCCAAACAAGGTAAAAATGTAAAAGATGTTGTTCTTAAAAATAAAGAAGAAAATCTGGAAGCAACAGAAGAAGCAGTAAAAAATGTAAAAGAAGAAGTGGAGCATGCTTCTAAAGATGTTCAAAAAGCAGCCGATAAAGCAAAAACTGATGCAAAGAAAACTGTAGAAGCTGGTAAAGTGGAAGCAGAAAAAATTGCTAAAAAATAATCATCCTAAAAAACATTGTGTTTTAAAATAAACGCAATGTTTTTTTATGGTTGCTAAATTTCCATAAGCATGATAATATTACATTTATAACTTAAATGCTTTATCACTTAAAAGCGATTAAGTGTAAAAGGGTGATGACAAACGAAGCGTTATCCTCTATAATGAATGGTAATCTTTATCGTTTTGATAGCAGAAGGGTGGAAATCTAATGGTGAACAAGGACTTAGATGCATTACGTCATCAAGTGGACGAACTAAATCTAGAATTGCTAAATGTGATAAACAAACGCGCCAATTTAGTTCAAGAAATTGGTAAAATTAAAGGAGTACAAGGTTCGTTGCGATTTGATCCTCTTCGCGAAAGAGAAATGTTAAATCAAATTGTAAGTCAAAATAATGGGCCGTTTGAAGACTCAACGATTGAACATTTGTTCAAAGAAATCTTCAAAGCTGGACTTGAACTTCAAGAAGAAGATCATTCTAAAGCGCTTCTTGTATCGCGTAAAAATAAAAAAGAAGATACCATTGTGAATGTTAATGGCCTTCCAATTGGTAACGGTGAACCTGTTTTTGTATTTGGCCCGTGTTCGGTGGAATCTTATGATCAAGTAGCGGCAGTAGCTGCTTCTATCCGAGATAAAGGTCTGAAATTAATTCGCGGTGGCGCGTTTAAACCACGTACAAGCCCGTATGATTTCCAAGGTTTAGGTGTAGAAGGCTTGCAAATTTTAAAACGAATTTCTGATGAATATGGTTTAGGTGTAATCAGTGAAATTGTAACACCAGCTGATATTGAAACAGCACTTGATTATGTTGATGTTATTCAAATTGGTGCGCGTAACATGCAAAATTTTGAGTTATTAAAAGAAGCCGGGCGTGTAAATAAACCAATACTCTTAAAACGCGGTTTATCTGCGACCATTGAAGAATTTATTGGGGCAGCTGAATACATCATGTCACAAGGAAATGGTCAAATTATTTTATGCGAACGTGGAATTAGAACGTATGAGAAGGCAACACGAAATACGTTAGACATTTCTGCTGTTCCGATTTTAAAGAAAGAGACGCACTTGCCTGTTATGGTTGATGTGACTCACTCTACTGGGCGAAAAGATTTGTTACTCCCATGTGCGAAGGCGGCGCTTGCGATTGAAGCAGACGGAGTTATGGCGGAGGTTCATCCGGATCCAGCGGTTGCACTTTCTGATTCAGCTCAACAAATGAATATTCCTGAATTTGATAAATTCTGGGAAGAAATTTTATCGTCTAAATTAATGGCACATCGCGTCAAATAAAAATTGGCTTTCTAATGGTTTCATTAGGAAGCTTTTTTTGTTTGAAAAAAGTAAGCCTTTTCATGCTTAAATCACTATATTTTATATTATTTGATGCTTTTTTAATATGAAAATTAATGAAAAACAGAAGCGAAAACAATTGCATAACACAAATGAATACTGTATGATTAAGTGAAGGTAACAATGTTTACGTTTACATTGGAAGCAACTTGCTTCTTTAAATATTTTTTTGGAGTGTGAATAAAGATGAATGTGACCATTTATGATGTTGCACGTGAAGCGAATGTATCAATGGCAACTGTATCACGTGTCGTGAACGGAAATCCGAATGTTAAACCAGTAACTAGAAAAAAAGTATTAGATGTGATTAATCAACTTGGTTATCGTCCAAATGCTGTAGCACGAGGACTTGCAAGTAAGAGAACTACCACTGTTGGGGTCATTATCCTGATATTTCAAACGTATTTTATGCAGAGTTAGCACGCGGGATTGAAGATATTGCGACGATGTATAAATATAATATTATTTTAAGCAGTTCAGATGAAAATGAAGATAAAGAACTTCAAGTTCTAAACACTTTATTAGGAAAACAAGTGGACGGAATCATTTATATGGGTGAAAAAATCACCGCTCAATTACAAGAGGAATTTGATCGCTCACCTGCACCTGTAGTACTAGCTGGAGCCGTCGATATGGAACAGAAACTTGCTTCAGTGAATATCGATTACCGAGAAGCTACAAAATCGGCAGTGGCGCGTTTTATCGCTAATGGCCATAAACAAATTGCATTTATCACAGGCTCGTTAGAAGAACCTGTTAATCGTGAATTTAAATTAGAAGGCTATAAAGATGCTCTTAAAGAAGCAGGGATTTCATATGATGAAACCTATGTCATTGAAGCAGATTATAACTATAATGCCGGCGTAAAAGCTTGGGAAGAGCTTTCTGGATTAAAATCTAGACCAAATGCTGCTATCGTGACCGATGACGAACTTGCTATTGGCGTTTTAAATGCCGCACTAGACGCTAATGTAAGTGTTCCTGAGGAATTAGAAGTGATGACAAGCAATAATACTAAATTAACTCTTATGGCGCGTCCGCAACTTTCTACAATCGTTCAACCGCTTTATGATATTGGAGCTGTTGCGATGCGTTTGTTAACTAAGTTAATGACAAATGAAGATGTAGAAGAGAAGACAGTTGTTTTACCACATAGTGAAAAATTACGCGGAACGACAAAATAAATTAGTTCTTGACGGACGAATTTAGATTGTGGTATAACTGAAACTATAATTAAATGATGTAAATGACAATGAATGGACGAAGTAATTCTTTATCCCTGTTTAAAAGAGAACCAGTGGGTGGTGGAAACTGGTACAAATAAAGAATGAATTACATCCTGGAGTCACGCTGCGCTGGATAATAGTGCGGCCGGTTAAAACCGTTAACGAATGAAGAACAAAAGTTGGGTGGTACCACGTTAATACGTCCCTTCGCTATTTTTAGCGGAGGGCTTTTTTATTGTCTAAAAAAAGAAAGAAGGTTATAAAATGAATATTATTGATGAACTTGAATGGCGCGGAGCCGTTTATCAACAAACTGATGAAGAAGGATTGCGCGAATTAACTAACAAAGAATCTATTTCCTTATACTGCGGCATTGACCCAACTGGAGATTCTATGCATATTGGGCATTTAATTCCTTTTATGATTTTACGCCGTTTCCAAGATGCAGGTCATAAACCCATTATTTTAGTAGGTGGGGCAACAGGGACGATTGGAGATCCTAGTGGTAAAAAAGAAGAGCGCAAGCTGCAATCGCTTGATCAAATCAACCAAAATGTAACAAGTTTACGCGCACAACTAGGTCAAATTTTTGACTTCGAGGGAGATAGCGCGGCTACTATGGTCAACAACTATGACTGGACAAAGGATTTATCCGTACTGGATTTTCTAAGAGATTTTGGGAAAAACTTTAATGTGAATACCATGCTCGCCAAAGATATCGTAGCAAGCCGTTTAGAGGTCGGTATTTCATTTACAGAATTTGCTTACCAAATTTTACAAGCGATGGATTACAATCATTTATATGAGCATAACGATTGCCGCTTACAAATTGGTGGCTCAGATCAATGGGGGAATATTACAGCTGGACTTGATTTAATCCGTAAAAAACAAGGTGAAAACGCTAAAGCATTTGGGTTAACTATTCCGCTTTTAACAAAAGCAGACGGAACGAAATTTGGGAAAACAGAAGGGGGCGCCATTTGGTTAAACGCAGAAAAAACAACGCCCTATGAATTTTACCAGTTTTGGATTAATACAGATGACCGTGATGTAATTAAATACTTGAAATATTTCACGTTTTTATCTCAAGAGGCAATTGCCGATTTAGCTCGTCAAGTGGAAGAAGAGCCGCATTTACGTGCAGCGCAAAAAACACTTGCTGCTGAGATGACCAAATTCATTCATGATGAGGCAGCGCTCGAACAAGCGATTAAAATTTCAGCTGCGCTGTTTAGTGGTGATGTGGCAAGTTTAACGGCAGCAGAAATTGAACAAGGGTTTAAAGATGTTCCGACTTTTGTTTCGAAAACAGAAGAAGTGAAACTCGTTGACTGGCTTGTTGAGCTTGGTATTGAGCCATCTAAACGGCAATCGCGCGAGGATATTTCAAATGGTGCCATTTATATTAACGGAGAGCGTATCCAAGACTTGGATAAAATGATTGGAGAAGCTGAACGTATTGAAGGGCAGTTTACGATTGTAAGACGCGGGAAGAAAAAATATTTCTTAGTTCGTTACGCATAATAAAAAGGCATTTCACTGTAAAAACGTGAAATGCCTTTTTTTAATTTACCTTTGCTTGCGCTTTTTCAGGTATATCTGCTTTTTTTACTTCTTCGTAGGAGGTCACACCTTTTACTGGCTTCGTATAAATTTTTAAGTAGGCACCTTTACGTAAGTTTTTAATAGCTGAAAAATCTAATTCTTTTTCTTCTCCGTCTTTTGTAAAGCCAGGAAGTGAGTAGTTATATCGTGTTGAGTCTGCATGTTCATTTTCCCTTACACCATCTTCTGTAATTTTGGTGTAGTAGGTTTCTGTACCAATACGGTTATAATTTATAAAGTAGTAACCACCGCCGATTAATAAGGCTAAAACTGCGACAGTGATAATAGTGCCCCAAAGTGCTTTCATTAAAATACCAACTTTCTTTTATTTATTATATATGTAGTATAGCAAGTGAGGGCGGGGGATTCCCTCGATTTAGATGACAATCTGATTTTTTTGCCTTACAGTTTTGAAAGTCTATCAAAAGGTTGGCATTAAAAAAATCCCTTTGCACGTCGCAAAGGGATTTATCTGAAAGTTCATTGGACGATTAACGAGAGTAGAACTCAACGATAAACGCTTCGTTAATTTCAGCAGCAAGTTCAGAACGCTCAGGTAGACGGTTTAGAGAACCTTCTAATTTATCAGCATCAAATGTTACGTACTCAGGTACGAAACTAGATACATCTAAGCTTTCAGCAATTGCAGAGTTTTTAGCAGATTTCTCACGAACACCAATTACTTGACCAACAGAAACTTGGTAAGAAGGGATGTCAACGCGTTTTCCATCTACTAAAATGTGACCATGGTTTACAAGTTGACGAGCTGCACGACGAGTGCGCGCAAGACCCATGCGGTAAACCAAATTGTCAAGGCGTTGTTCAAGTAAAATCATGAAGTTTTCACCATGTTTACCTTGAAGTTTGCCAGCTTTGTTGAACGTATTTTTAAATTGACGTTCAGTTAGTCCATACATATGACGCAATTTTTGCTTTTCAGCTTGTTGCAAACCATATTCAGACATTTTTTTACGTTGGTTAGGACCATGTTGTCCTGGAGCGTACGGACGACGCTCTAATTCTTTACCAGTACCAGAAAGTGAAATCCCAAGACGACGGGAAATTTTCCAGCTTGGACCAGTGTATCGAGCCATTAAAGACTCCTCCTTTTAATTTGTTTTTTGGCATAAAACAAACGAGTTTGCATAACTACTAGGGCAGTTTACCTTCATATATCTTCACCTATGCAGCCGCAGGGTTACACAATATACCACAGTAATCTGGGGATAAACAACTTACCAGTAGCTTGTCAAACAAGCTGCATTTTACACGCTATCTAGTATAGTACAAAAATTACTGTATTGTCAACTGATTTCAGCGATAAGAAGGTCTCTTATCTTTTCAAGCCACTTTTGATCTGTTGCGTCAAATCGAGAGGTAACCGGACTATCAATATCCAAAACGCCAATCATCTTGCCATTTTTTGACAGAGGAATAACGATTTCAGATTGACTTGCCGAGTCACAGGCGATATGTCCTGGAAAGGCGTTTACATCATGTACGATATAGGTTTTTTGCTCTTTTAGGGCGCTGCCGCATACACCACGGCCGTTTGGAATCCGAATGCAAGCTGGAAGGCCTTGGAATGGACCTAAGACAAGTTGATCGGCTTCTTCTTCATATAAATAAAAGCCAACCCAATTAATCGTGTCTAAAGCTTGATTTAAAAGGGCGGAAACATTGCTTAAATTGGCGATGAGATTTTCTTCACCTTGAATAAGGGCTGCCACTTGTTTGTGTGCGAGTTCATAATTTTGCTCTTTTGTACCTTGAAATTTTGGAATTTCAATCATGTTTTCACCACATTTCTATGTCGATTTATGAAAGAAGTATAGCATATTTTAAAATATTGCTTCTACTAGAATGACTTTTTTTGAAAAAAATAGAGTTTACGGGGGTAAAATTTTGTAAATCATGGTAGAATAAGGGATGGATTAAGTCGTGCCTAGCACTTTACATAGGGCTTTTAAAAATTTCGTACATCACTTGTTGAATGGGAGGATTTTGGATGTTTTATTATATTTTAATTGCGTTTATTATTATTGTCATTGCTATTTTTGGCACTGGCTATTTGCTTAAAAAGAAGCATTATACGCGCATTAATACGCTTGAGGAGCAAAAATTAGCGCTTCGTGAACGGCCTGTCATTGAAGAGCTTTCAAAGGTTAAAAAATTAAAGCTTACAGGTCAAACTGAAAAATTGTTTGAATCTTGGCGTAGTTCATGGGATGAAATTGAAACGCGTCTTTTCCCGGACGTAGAAGAAGTTTTAATGGAAGCGGAAATGAATACGGATAAGTATCGCTTTGGTACTGCGACGCAAAATGAAAATGATTTGGAGCAGATGCTTGTCACGATTGACCGCCAAATGAATCAGATTTTAAATGGTCTAAAGGAACTTTTAACAAGCGAGGAAAAAAATGCGAAGGAAAGTCGGGCGACGAAGGAAAAGTTAGCTGAGATGCGTCGTATTATCCTAACACAAGGTTTTAAACTTGGTGGAACGCTTCCAAGATATGAGACGGAACTTAATGAGGCGGCAGATAAAATTAACCGCTATGATGAGTTGACGGATCAAGGGGATCATTTAGAGGCTCGTGAAATTATTATTTTAGCCAAAAAAGATTTACAGCTTTTAGAAGATGAAATGGATAAAACACCGAAATTACTTCATGAAACGGAGACTGTTCTACCTGATGAGTTAGCTGATTTAAAGCAAGGATATTTGGAAATGGTCGATGGCGGCTATTTTTTAGAGCAGCTTGAGTTTGAAAAGGAACATATTCGTTTATCTGAGCAGGTGAAAAAGGCGAATGAACGTGTTTTAAAAGGGGAACTTTCGGATGCGGAAACGTTAATTACGGAAATACATACGGAAATTAATTTATTTTATGATGCACTGGAACAAGAAGTTCATGCTAAGAGTTTTGTTAGTGAAAATCGGTCGCCGGTTTCTGATAAGCTTGAAGCACAAATGGAATTATCAGCGAAGCTAGCGGAGCAAATTACGGAAGTGAAGGAAACTTACCATGTTTCGGAAGAGGAACTGGCTAATTATCTGGAAACTTCGGCAGCGTTAGCAGAACAAAAAGAGAATTTTAGTCATACCCTTATGAAGTTAAATGAACAAAAATTGGCCTACTCTGTTATTCAGGATGCGCTAAAAGAGATTGACGAAAGATTACTCCAAATTGCTATCGAACAAGATAAGATTAGTGAAGATTTGCGCTCGCTCAGGAAAGATGAAATTGAGGCGAGAGAAGATGTTGAACGGATGAAACGTCAAATTGTGCAGCTGAACCGCAAAATTGATCGGGCACGTCTTCCTGGGGTCCCGACTGAATATAAGGAACTTGAAACACATATGTATGATGCACTTTCGAAAATGGAAGAGAGCTTGAGTGATCGCCCACTTAAAATGAAGACAGTCTCTAAAAACTGGCAAACAGCGAAAGAAGATTTAGAGCATATTTCTGGAAAAGCAACTGAAATTGTTGAAAATGCAGCACTTGTTGAGTCGGTCATTCAATATGCGAACCGCTACCGGATGGATGACAAGGAGCTAGACGAGGAACTTGTTAAAGCAGAACAGCATTTCTACAAAGACTTTCAGTATAAAAAAGCCCTTGAAATTGCCGTTACGGCTCTTGAAAAAGTAGAGGTTGGGGCATTTAAGAAAATTGAAAAGGCATTTTCTGAGGAGTAAACATTATGTTTACTCCTCAGTTTGTAGAAAAACTCAAAGTTTTCGCAAAACAAAACGACACACACCAAAATCAGGCTGCTGACAAATGGTGAGATTCTAGGCAGAGACGAGTACCGAAGTGGAGCGTACTCGAGTACGTGAACCTCGGAACGGAGGCAGCTAACAACGAAGATTGCCGTTTGTCAGCAGTCTGAGGAGTAAACGTTATGTTTGCTCCTCCTTTTATTTTCAAAACATGACTAAGCGCTTGACAGGTGTGGTAAAATAATGAAGGACAAACTAGGCGGATAAATGGAGGAATCCTTTTTAGAGCCTAGCATAACGTATAGGAGGCATATGTCCGAATGATTTATTTTGATAATAGTGCAACGACCAAGCCACATGCGGCAGCACTTGAAACATATACAAAAGTAGCAACGCATTATTTTGCGAATCCTTCTTCTTTGCATAAATTTGGGCAAAAAGTGCGTGATCTTCATGAAGAGGCAAGAAAACAAGTGGCGGCGCTTATGTCTGTTCGCTCTGAAGATATTATTTTTACATCAGGTGGAACCGAAAGCAATAATCTAGCTATTAAGGGGATTGCTCGCGCCTATCAAAATCGTGGGAAACATATTCTCACATCAAAAATTGAACATCCTTCCGTCAGTAATGTTATGAAAGAACTGGAAGAGGAGGGTTTTCAAGTTACTTATTTACCCGTTACCAAAAGCGGACAAGTAAGAATTGATGATATAAAGGAAGCGCTTCGAGAAGATACCATTTTAATATCGATTATGCATGTGAATAATGAAGTCGGATCAATCCAACCCATCGCTGAAATTGGCGAATTACTAAAAGAGCGGGAACTACCATTTTTCCATGTTGATAATGTCCAAGGTTTTGCTAAAAAAGAGCTTGTGCTTTCACAAATCGATGCGATGTCGATTTCTGGACATAAGTTACATGGGTTACGCGGAACAGGGATTTTATATAAAAAAAGTACCGTCAAACTTCATCCTGAAATACTTGGCGGCGGGCAGGAATTTGGCCTTAGAAGTGGGACAGAGAACACGGCGGGCATTGTGGCTCTGGCAAAAGCAATGCGGCTTTCATTAGAAGATTTTGAGAAAAAGAGTAGTGAACTAACAGCACTTCGAGATTATCTACTCGAACAACTGGAAAAGCTTGACGGCGTGACGGTGCATACGGATGCGTTACACTCAGCACCGCACATCATTTGTTTTTCGGCTAAAAATCACCGGGGAGAAGTATTAGTGCATGCTCTTGAGGAAAAAGAGGTTTTTGTTTCGACCACAAGTGCCTGCTCTTCGCGCGCGAAGCTAGAAAGCAGTACACTACACGCGATGGGCGTCTCGGGTAATCAGGCGACGGGCGCTATTCGGGTTAGTCTTTCGTATGACAATACGAAAGCAGAGGCGGAACAATTTATTTATTTTTTAAAAGAAATTTTACAAAAAATTAACGAAGTGGTGAAATAATGGAATTCGAACGTATTTTAATTCGTTACGGCGAATTATCAACAAAAGGTAAAAATCGGAAACAATTTGTGGCTAAGTTAGCAACCAATGTGAAACAAGCCATTAAAGACATGCCAGAAATTAAAGTGCACGGAGAACGTGACCGCATGCAACTTTATTTAAACGGAGCCAGTCATGAGAAGGTGACAGAACGTCTTAAACCTATTTTTGGCATTCAGTCGTTTAGTCCGGTTGTTAAAACCGAGCTTGATGTGGCGGCGGTAAATGAGGCGGCGTATGCGCTTGTTCGTGAACATCATAAGGAAAATGGTACTTTTAAAGTGGCGGCTAGGCGTAGTTTTCGTGATTTCCCTCTTGATTCTAGTGAATTAAATCAAGAAGTGGGCGCTTTTGTTCTTCGGAAAATAGAAGATTTAACGGTTAATGTGAAACAGCCAGATTTAAAACTAAACGTTGAAGTCCGTTCAGACGGTGTGTTTTTATCCTGTGCGACGATTTTAGGGGCTGGTGGTTTGCCTGTTAGTTCTTCAGGGCGTGCGATGCTAATGTTGTCTGGTGGAATTGATAGTCCGGTTGCTGGTTATCTTGCGATGAAACGCGGGGTTGAGGTGGAGGCGGTTCATTTTCATAGTCCGCCGTATACGAGTGAGCAAGCCAAGCAAAAAGCAATTGATTTAGCGCGAAAAATCGCTAAATATAGTGGCCAGATTCAAATGCATGTGGTGCCCTTTACAGAAATTCAAGAAACGATTAAAAAGCAAGTTCCAGAAAGCTATATTATGACGGTAACACGGCGTATGATGCTTCTGATTACCGATGCTCTTAGACGTAAACGAAACGGCCTTGCGATTGTGAATGGTGAAAGTCTCGGGCAGGTGGCGAGTCAAACACTTGAAAGCATGTTAGCGATTAATGCGGTGACAACAACGCCGATTATTCGACCGGTTGTTTCTATGGATAAAAATGAAATTATTAAAATTGCGCAAGAGATTGACACTTTTGAGCTGTCCATTCAACCGTTTGAAGATTGCTGTACAATTTTTACACCAACAGCGCCGAAGACAAAGCCAAAATTGGAAAAAGTGGTTCATTATGAAAGTTTTGTAGATTTTGATGCCTTAATTGAAAAAGCATTGAATGGGATTGAAACATTCCCTGTTGAAGTAGCGGAAATGGCAGAAGTGAAAGATGAATTTGCCGACTTATTTTAATTAGAAAGTGAGGCGCCTCTATGGAAAAGCTAAAAGAATGGCTGATTCAAAAAATACCGTGGTACACAGAAAAAATTCATAGTATTCTTATGTATCTTGTTATGGGCGTCTTCACAACTATAATCAACATTGTAGCGTTTTGGCTTTTGGCTTCCTTTTTCGAGTGGGATTATCGAATTGCTAATACGATTGCTTGGATAGTGTCTGTCTTATTTGCTTATGTAACGAATAAAAAATATGTGTTTGTGAGTTATACGCCAACTTGGCGCGATAAATTGGCGGAAGTGAGTTCATTTTTTGGTTTTCGTTTTATCACCTTTTTAATTGATATGGCTTTCATGGTACTATTCATCGATGTTTTCATGTTGAATGAAACTTGGGCGAAGATTTGGGTAAATATAATCGTTCTGGTTCTCAATTATGTGTTTAGCAAATGGCTTATTTTTAAAATAAGAAAACCTAATTAATAGAAAAAGCTTTAAATAAAAGTTATGACTTTGTTTAAAGCTTTTTTTATTTTTCTAAAATTTATAAAAAACCGTTTGACATTATAAATATACAATATTATAATGAGTATTAATATTTCGAAAATCATTTTAAAGGGGGATTAAAATGAACATATCCATCGTTGGAGCAAGTGGTTATAGTGGTTTGGAACTTATTCGTATTTTGCATAATCATCCATATGTCACAATTGCTTCTATACATAATTATTCAAATGTGGGTATGAAAATAAATCAACTTTTCCCACATTTAACAGATATCTATGAAGCTACTTTAGAAGAAGTGATTCCTGAACAGATTATGGCACAATCAGATTGCGTATTTTTTGCTACTCCTTCTGGTGTATCGAGTCTGGCAGCCATACCGTTTATAAAAGCTGGGTTTCCAGTTATTGATTTATCAGGCGATTTTCGTTTAGACGCGGAAAGTTATTCGAAGTGGTATAGCAAAACGCCGGCGGATGCCGTTTATTTAGAAAAAATGGAATATGGTTTAGCGGAGTTTCGGCAAAATGTGGAGGCGAAGTGGATTGCTAATCCGGGTTGTTATGCGACGAGCGTGTTACTACCACTTCTTCCGATTGTAAGTGAGCAACTGGCGAGTGACACCTTTATTATTGATGCCAAGTCAGGTGTTTCGGGAGCAGGCAAAGTACCGAATTCGGCCAATCATTTTGTAAATGCGCATGATAATCTCGCTTTATATAAAATCAATGCACACCAACATATTCCAGAAATTGAACGATATTTAGGTGAGAAATCCCCGAAATTTCAATTTTTGACCTCTCTTTTACCACTGACTCGCGGCATTATGTCAACCCTTTATTTACCGCTCACAAAAGCGGGAGCAAGGCGAAGCATTGAGCTTTTAGAAGAAACTTATGCCACAAAGACTTTCGTTCGGATACAACCAGATGGACAACTTCCGACAATAAAGCAAGTAGTAGGCTCTAATTTTTGCGATATCGGCCTTACTTACAACGAAAAAACGGGCATCTTAACTATCGTTTCCGTGCTCGATAATCTTGTGAAAGGGGCGGCAGGTCAGGCTGTTCAAAATTTAAATTTAATGTTTGGGATGGATGAGTCGACTGGTTTACTTCAATCGCCGATTTTTCCTTAGAAGGGGGAACTGGAAATGAAAGTGATAAAAGGAACGATTGCTTCGCCGAAAGGATTTTATGCGGACGGGAAACACGCGGGGCTAAAACGGAAAAGAAAAGACATCGGATGGATTTTTTCAGAAGTAAAAGCCAGTGCAGCCGCTGTTTATACTACAAATCAAATTCAAGCAGCGCCCATCCAAGTGACGAAAAATGCGTTTAAACAAAGTGACACGCTTCAGGCGATTGTGGTAAATAGCGGAAGCGCCAATGCTTGTACAGGATCACGTGGCCTAGAGGATGCCTCTTATATGCAAAATTTTGCAGCTACTCAGTTAGGTGTTCAAAATGAAGAAGTGGCCGTTTGTTCCACAGGTGTTATTGGAGAATATTTAGCTCTTGATAAAATTACGGACGGAATAAGTCGTTTAGGTTTACAACACGGGCAAGCAAGTGATTTTGAAGAAGCGATTTTAACCACTGATACAAAGAAAAAACAAATCACCATACAAGAGATGATTGACGGAAAGTGTGTCACAATGAGCGGAGTCGCGAAAGGATCAGGAATGATTCACCCGAATATGGCAACGATGCTCGCTTTCGTGACAACAGATGCTACGATTTCAAGTGCGGACTTACAAATTTTGGTAAAAAAATTAGTGGATGAGACGTTTAATCAAATTACGGTGGATGGTGATACATCAACGAATGATACGGTGATTGTTATGGCAAATGGCCTAGCAAAAAATAAATCGCTCGTAGAAGAACATCCAGAATTTAGTAAATTTAAAGACATGTTGCGTGTTGTATTTGAACATTTAGCAAAAGCCATTGCAAGTGACGGGGAAGGGGCGACAAAACTTATCGAAGTGGCCGTTAAAGGCGCGACAAGTTCACTGGATGCTAGAATGATTGCGAAAAAAATTGTTTCATCAAGCCTAGTTAAAACGGCCATGTTTGGCGGTGACGCGAATTGGGGGCGAATCATTTGTGCGATTGGGTATTCTGGCGGCAGGTTTGCACCTGACTACATTTCGATTTCCGTAGGGCCCTACCAGATTTTAAACAAAAGTGAGGCTTGTATATACAGCGAAGAAGGGCTTCATACCTACTTAAATGAAACGGATGTGATTCGGATTGAAGCTGACTTGCATGTGGGGCTTGAAACTGGGCTTGCGTGGGGCTGCGATTTAAGTTATGACTATGTCAAAATTAACGCCTGCTACAGGACGTGAAGGAGTTATTTTATGGAAGATATCATTGTAGTAAAACTTGGCGGGGGAGCCAGCGAATCACTCGATCAAGCATTTTTTAATCAAATTCGAAAATGGCGTGAAGAAAATAAAAAAATTGTGATTATACATGGCGGTGGGCATGCCATTAGTAAAATGATGGAGCACCTAGGCATCCCTGTTCAGATGAAAAAGGGTCGGCGGATAACATCGAAAGAAACGCTTGATGTTTCGAAAATGGTGTTAATTGGGCAAGTCCAGCCTGAAATTTCCACTAAGTTTCAAAAAGAAAATATTCCTCTTATCGGGTTAAATGCCAGCAATGCCCATTTACTTGAAGCCGTACCAACTGATGACGCTGAGCTCGGATTTGTCGGCGAGATAAGCCGTGTCAATACGCACTTTTTACAAGAAATTTTAACTTTAAATGCCGTCCTTCTCATTGCGCCACTTGGTCTTGATACAAATCACAATTGGTGGAATGTCAATGCGGATGTAGCCGCATCAGCTGTAGCTTCCGCCTTAAATGCGGATACTTTTTATTTACTAACTGATGTGCCTGGTGTTAAAAAAGAAGGCACACTTTTAAAGGCGATTACCCCTTTTCAAATCCAGGATTTAATTGAAAAAGGAGACGTCTTTGGCGGCATGATTCCCAAGCTAAAAAGCGCTGTTGGTGCTTCGCAAAATGGTGTTCAAAAAGTATATATCACAAAGCAAATTGGGGTAGTTGGAACAGAAATAAAAAGGGAGGTGGGGCACAGTGACGCATTTATTTCCCACTTATAATCGTTTACCAATTGAACTTTCAAGAGGGAATGGAACAATCGTCTCTGATACACAAGGAAAAACTTATCTTGATTTCACAAGCGGTATTGGGGTTTGTAATTTAGGTCATGTGAACAACGAGGTGCATCAGGCGGTTAGCGCGCAACTGGCGCAAATTTGGCATACTTCGAATTTATTTTTAAACGAAAAACAGGAACGTGTGGCGGCGCTTCTTGCGAAAGATAATTTAACGTATACCTTTTTTTGTAACAGCGGAGCCGAGGCAAATGAAGCGGCGATTAAGCTTGCGAGAAAGCACACGGGGCGCAATCAAGTTATTACATTTCAACAATCATTTCACGGGAGAACGTACGGGGCGATGGCGGCGACAGGTCAGGATAAGGTGAAGCGTGGTTTTGGAGAAATGTTACCTGGTTTTAGTTATGCGCCATTTAATGATTTTGAGGCACTTTTAGCGTTAGTCACTGAAGATGTCGCTTGTGTCATGTTAGAAATCATTCAAGGAGAAGGTGGCGTCCATCCTGCAAATGAGGATTTTCTGAAGAAAGTCGAGTCACTTTGCCATCAAAACGGGACACTGCTAATTATTGATGAGGTTCAAACCGGTATGGGGCGAACAGGTTTTATGTATGCATACGAAGCATACGGGATTAAACCAGACATCATCACACTTGCTAAAGGACTCGGTAACGGTTTACCAATTGGCGCCGTCGTTGGGGATGAAAAATTATTTTCGTCTTTTTCAAACGGGACGCATGGTTCAACTTTTGGGGGAAATCAAGTGGTGCTTTCAGCTAGTGAGGTGGTGGTGAAGCAAATATCTGACGCGGCTTTTCTAGCGGATGTGCAGAAAAAGGCGACTTCTTTTAGGCAGAAATTAGATACACTGCTGACATATCCGGTCGTAAAAGATGTGCGCGGCAGGGGTTTTTTACTTGGGATTGAACTTCAAACGGATGCAGCCGAAATACTAGAAAAAGCACGTGAAAATGGTTTGCTGCTTTTAACTGCGGGAGAAAAAGTCGTAAGAATCATGCCACCACTCACGGTTTCAGAGGACGAGCTTGATCGTGCGTTTTTCATTTTACAAACTATTTTAAGAGAAGGGTGATTCGATGCAAGTAAAAGAGGAAAATACGTATGGAAAAGATATATTAACGCTTTTGGAATGGGAAAAAGAGGAGATTTTGGATATACTTACTCTTGCCCTAGATATGAAAACAAACCCCGCCGATTACAGCCATGCGCTTAGTGGGAAAATTCTAGGTATGATTTTTGATAAACCATCCACAAGAACGCGTGTATCGTTTGAAGCAGGAATGTTACAACTTGGCGGTCAAGCGATTGTAATGAATTCAAAAGAGCTTCAAATAGGTCGCGGAGAGCCGATTAAGGATACGGCAAAGGTGCTGGACGAATATTTAGATGCCATCATGATTCGTACCTTTAGCCATAAAAGTGTGGAAGAACTTGCGAGTTATGCAAAAATCCCAATAATAAACGGACTGACAGACGAACATCATCCTTGTCAGGCGCTAGCTGACTTACTAACTATTTTTGAAATTAAAGATCAATTTGATGGCGTAAAACTCGCCTATATTGGGGACGGGAACAATGTATGCCATTCACTTCTTTTAGCTTGTGCAAAAGTGGGGCTAGATATCACCTGTGCCACACCAGAAAATTATGCAGTGAATGGAGAAATCTTAGCACTAAGTCAACAGCTCGCAGAAAAAAGCGGATCGAAAATCATACAAACAACAGATGCAAAGTCTGCTACAAACGAGGCAGATTTTATCTATACAGATGTATGGACAAGCATGGGGCAAGAAGAGGAGAGCAAACTACGCTTACATGCTTTTTTGGAAAAATATCAAGTAAATGAAACGCTTGTGCGCTACGCAAAACCCAACTATCACTTCCTGCATTGTTTACCTGCTCATCGCGGTGAGGAAGTGACAAGTGAAGTGATTGACGATACCGAACATTCTCTTATATACCAACAAGCGGGCAACCGGTTACACGTACAAAAAGCACTGCTTCTGACAATTTTAAAAGGATCTACCAGTCGGTAGATCCTTTCAGACTGCTGACAAACGGCAATCTTCGTTGTTAGCGCCTCCGTTCCGAGGTTCACGTACTCGAGTACGCTCCACTTCGGTACTCGGCACTGCTAGAATCTCACCATTTGTCAGCAGTCTGATTTTGGTGAGAAGCGTTTTGTTTGGCGTAATCTTTGAGTTTTTCTACAAGCTGAAAGAATCTACCGACTGGTAGATTCTTTGTTTGATTATAAGAAATTGCGTTTTACTTTGTCCCAGAATGAATTATCAGGAAGTTTAATGATATTAATAAAGCGGTCTCCAACTTCTAAATGAATTTCATGAACATGTTGAATACTTAAGGCTTCACTGTCCATCCCAATTAACGGAAATTCATTATTTCCTTCAGAACCTAAAACAATTTTAAGCTTCCTTTTTGGACTTAAAATAAAGGAAGAACCTAGCGTTCTAAAACGGTTGTTGTTAAGTGAAGCTAGTTCACTTACTTGCATCGAAGGAAGAAGTGGATCAACAATGGACCCGTTAACAGATTTATTATAGGCTGTACTTCCGGTTGGTGTTGAAATAACCATCCCATCCCCGCGGAATGTTTCAAAGTGGCTTCCATTAATATACAAATCCATCGTAAGGGTCCGAATGATAGATGAACGAATGTTAAATTCATTTAAAACATAAAAGGCTTTAGTATTATTGACTGTTCCGTAAATCGTTGGGTATCTTCTAACAAGCCAGCGCTCTTCAGAAGCGGCTTTAATGATTTCATCTAATTGATGAATGTGGAAATCACAATACTGTCCAAGTTGTTCCGTAAGGGCGATTCCAGCATATAAACAATCCTGACGGTAGTTGGTTTCACGTACAGATTTTAGAAAAGCACCGTCACCGCCAATGCTGATGATTACAGTAGCTTTTTGATAATCTTCTGTTAGTTCAAAACCATAATCTGTCGTAATCTTCTTTAAGTCTTTCGCAATTTTGTGCAATTCCTCTGTTTTTCGGTAAGAAAAGTGGAAAATTTGTTTTGACATGTTTGTCCCTCCAGTGGCCATTTCAAAATTTAGAATAAAAACTTCCTTCTTATCATATCACGCTTTTCAAAAGATTGCTTTTTAAAACTGAATTTTTTAGCTGTCTCATTGTTTTTCTCTTGATACGCTAAACGTTAGATGCCGCTTTTACACCGCGAAAACAAGGAATGGCTGATATGATGAAAAAAACGGCGGTTGTGCATAAAAATTTAATTGCGCTACCGGAAAGCAGATTAATGGCTTGAAGCATTAAATTTCCTTACAATAGAGTAGTGTAGAAGGTTAAAGGAGGAGAAAGAGATGACAAATGTAACTTTTAAAGGGAATGCTGTAACGCTTCTCGGAAATGAACAAAAAGTGGGCGATATAGCGCCTGATTTCACCGTTTTAAATCGAGATTTAGAGCCAGTTACGCTACATGATTTTGATGGTTCGGTGCGTATTATTAGTGTCGTACCCTCCATTGATACAAGTGTGTGCTCGCAACAAACTCGACGTTTTAATGAAGAAGCAAGTGGTTTAGAAAATACGGTAGTTTTAACTGTTTCTGTTGACCTACCATTCGCTCAGAAAAAATGGTGTGCGGCGGAAGGCTTGGAGAATGTCATTACGCTTTCTGATCATCGCGACTTATCGTTTGGTAAGGCTTACGGCGTTGTCATGAAGGAGCTGCGTCTCCTTGCGCGTTCTGTATTTGTTGTAGACGCTGCGGGTAAAATTGTTCACGCGGAATATGTTTCAGAAGGAACGAATCATCCGGATTATGAAAAAGCCATTGAAAGTGCTAAAAAAGCCTGATTTAAAAACAGCTTCCTAAACAATTACGGGAAGCTGTTTTCCTGTATTAATTTTGTCTATAAACTGTATTAAAAACTGGACAAAAAAGCATTTTCTTTTAAAAGAAAATGCTTTTAAGTTCGCTAGAAATGCTGTATAATGTTTTGTGGTGTTAGTAATGAAAAAAATTCGAGGTGTTATTTTTGGCAAATACAGCAACTCCGGAAATATTTCAAGTGCTTGATGAAACAGCCATTATTTTGCAAAACGCGTTAGAAATGAGCTATTTGGAAGCGGTTTATGAAACAAGTGAGAATTTATTTCAGCATGAAGTTTTACAAAAAGATGAGCTTTCTTCTGAGCAAGTCGAAAAATTGATGGCTCAATATGAGAAGATTCAATTGGATGATTTTGCGCCAGAAGAAATTCGAAAAAGCTTTCAACTTGCACTTTTAAAAGGTATGAAACACGGAATTCAAATGAATCATCAAATGACGCCGGATTCTATAGGTTTTATTTTAACTTACCTAGTAGAGAAGGCTATGAAATCGAAAGAACAAATTGCGGTGCTTGACCCAGCTGTTGGGACAGCCAACTTATTAACCACCATGATGAACCAGCTTCATTTAAATGACAAAGTTGCTGTTACGGCTACTGGTGTGGAAGTCGATGATTTGCTTATTTCGCTTGCCCTCGTAAGTGCTGATTTACAGGGAATCTCGATTAATTTGCTTCATCAAGATGGGCTTAGCAATTTACTTGTCGACCCGGTTGATGTTGTCATTAGCGATTTGCCGATTGGATATTATCCAAATGATGCTCGCGCAGCGGATTTTGAATTGCACCGTGCAGAGGGACATTCATTTGCTCACTATTTATTTATTGAGCAAGGTATGCGCTATACGAAACCAGGTGGCTATTTATTTTTCCTTGTACCTGATGCAATGTTTCAAACAAGTGATTTTGCGAAACTGGATCGTTTTGTAAAAAAACACGGTTATATGCAAGGAATCATTAAATTACCAGATTCATTATTTAAGTCTGAAGAAGCACGAAAAAGCATTTTAATGTTACAAAAAGGCGGAGAAAATGTCCGCCCACCAAAAGAAGTTTTACTGGCCAATCTATCTTCACTTTCTGATTCGCGTGTGACAGCGCCAATCTTGGCACAGATTGAAGATTGGTTCCGTGAAAATAAACGAGAAGGGAATTGAACTAAAGAAAATGGAAAAAACAATTGCGATTAACGCTGGAAGCTCATCACTTAAATTTCAACTTTATGATATGCCATCTGAGGAAGTTATTACAAAGGGGATTGTAGAGCGTATTGGTCTTAAAGATTCAATTTTTACAATTTCTGTTGACGGAGAAAAAATCACAGAAACAACTGATATTCCGGATCATGAAGTAGCTGTTCAAATGCTTTTAGAAAAATTAATTTCTCATAACATTATTTCGTCCTACGATGAAATTACAGGTGTAGGACACCGTGTTGTTCATGGTGGAGAAAAATTCCCTGATTCTGTATTTATTGATGAACAAGTGATTCAAGACATCGAAGAACTTTCCGAACTTGCGCCACTTCATAATCCTGCTAACGTAACAGGAATTAAAGCCTTCAAAAAAATCTTACCAGATATTATTTCAGTAGCTGTTTTTGATACAGCCTTTCACCAAACAATGCCAGAAGCAAGCTATTTATACAGTTTACCGTATAGCTATTATAAAGATTTTGGCATTCGTAAATATGGTTTCCACGGAACAAGTCATAAATATGTTTCTGAGCGTGCAGCAGAACTTCTTGGACGCCCAGTTGAAGAACTTCGTTTACTAACTTGTCACCTTGGTAATGGCGCGAGTATCGCAGCTATTGAAGGCGGTAAATCAATGGATACATCCATGGGCTTCACGCCACTTGCTGGTGTTTCAATGGGAACACGTTCAGGTAACATTGACCCAGCACTTATTCCTTTCATTATGGAAAAAACAGGGAAAACAGCAGAACAAGTTTTAGATGTGCTAAATAAAGAGTCTGGTATGCTTGGTGTATCTGGAATTTCAAGTGATCTTCGTGACCTTGAACAAGAAGCTTCTAAAGGAAATGAACGCGCTGATTTAGCATTAGAAGTTTTTGTGGATCGAATTCACAAATATATTGGCTCCTATGCTGCTCGTATGAACGGTGTTGATGCGATTATCTTTACGGCTGGTATCGGCGAAAATAGCTCTTTCATTCGCGAACGTGTTTTACGTGGATTAGAGTTTATGGGCGTATACTGGGATCCGGCACTTAACCAAGTTCGCGGCGAAGAAGCATTCCTAAACTACCCGCACTCACCAGTTAAAGTAATTGTTATTCCAACAAATGAAGAATTGATGATTGCACGTGATGTGGAACGCATCAAAAGTAATCGTGCATAATAAAAAAGCGCCTTTCTAAAATTTAGAAAGGCACTTTTTAATTCATCTCATTTTATTCCGCGTATTCAGGTTCGTCATTTCTTACAACGAGAACATCGCAAGGGGAGTGACGAATAATGTATTCAGAAACACTACCAATAAGTAAACGTTCTACAGCATTTAACCCTGTTGCACCACACATGATTAAATCTGCTTGGAATGCTTTCGCGGCTTCTTTTGTAATCGCTGTTTTTGGAGACCCATATTCAATATATGTTTCTACTTTTGTAACGCCGCCTTTTAAAGCATCCTCTTTATAGCCACTTAATAACTCATCCGCATATTCCGTTGCTTTATCTGCCATGCTCGTATCATAGTTTGCCACCGATGAAAAAGCACGAGTATCAATGACATGAACAAGTCCAAGCGAACCATCATTTCGTTTCGCCACTTGAATCGCTTTTTGAAAAGCACGCTCCGCTTCTTTTGATCCATCCACCGCAACAAGCACTCGTTTGTATTGTTGTAACATAAAAAACCCTCCCAAGATTATTTTTTTCTATACCTTATATTTTACCCCTTTTTTTGAAAAACAACCATAAAAATCGTGAAAATTTTTAGATAATAAGAGGCGTTTTAAGTCGCTCGTTTTATCTAACAAAAGTTTGTGAGGGAAATCGCATAAAGGCAGGGCGTGAGCTGAAGAAAAAAATGTTAAAATTCGAGTTTTATTATTGCTCAATTTAGGAATATTGTGTTAAAATTTAAATGTAAGCGGTTAACATTAGGGCTATATCCCTACAAAAAGGAGAGATTGTAATGATTATTGGTGTACCGAAAGAGATTAAAAACAATGAAAACCGAGTAGCAATGACACCAGCAAGTGTACTTTCATATATAAATGCTGGTCACGCCGTTTTAGTGGAAAAAAATGCTGGCTTAGGTTCCAATTTCCATGATGATGACTATATTCAGGCGGGGGCGAAAATAGTAGCAACAGCACAAGAAGCATGGGATGCGGAAATGGTCGTCAAAGTAAAAGAACCCATTGCTTCAGAATATCAATATTTCCGTGAAGGCTTACTGCTTTTCACATATTTACATTTAGCTAATGAACCAGAACTAACAGAAGCTTTGGTTAAAAATAAAGTAAACAGTGTTGCGTATGAAACCGTAGAACTTGATGACCGATCGTTACCGCTTTTAAGTCCAATGAGTGAAGTGGCGGGACGCATGGCCACACAAATTGGTGCACAGTTCTTACAAAAAATAAATGGTGGCATGGGCGTCTTGCTTAGCGGCGTACCAGGCGTTGAAAGAAGTAATGTTACGATTATCGGTGGCGGTATGGCAGGTACAAATGCAGCTAAAATTGCAATTGGTTTAGGCGCAAAAGTGACAATCCTAGATTTAAATTTACATCGACTTCGCGAATTAGATGATATTTTCGGAAATGATGTTACAACGCTCATGAGTAATGATTTTAATATCGAAGAATCTGTGAAAAATTCTGATTTAGTCATCGGTGCCGTTTTAATCCCAGGAGCAAAAGCACCAAAACTTGTAAAAGAACACATGGTCAAACAAATGAAACCAGGCTCTGTTTTAGTCGATATCGCCATCGATCAAGGTGGTATTTTTGAAACAAGTGATCGTGTAACTACTCATGATAATCCTACGTATGAAAAGTACGGGGTTGTTCATTACGCCGTAGCAAATATGCCGGGTGCCGTTCCACGTACGTCTACAATGGCATTAACAAATGCTACACTTCAATATGGTTTAAAATTAGCCAATCAAGGTTTAATTCAAGCGGTAACAAATGATTTCCATCTTTATAAAGGTGTGAATACATTTGAGGGGAATGTAACGTATCAGGCGGTGGCGCGCGATTTAGGTTATGATTACAAAGAACTTAGCGCCCTTTTAAATAACACAACCGCTAAATAGTATCAAAAAAGTCGTGCTTGGCAAGTAGCCAAGCACGACTTTTTTATTGCTCACGGTGATCCAACATAATAAAACTACGCGTGTCATAACGATGTCTGGACCTAGAATATTCAATAGGCCGCCCATCTTTTAAATAAACCACTTGTTCCACTTCTAAAACAGGGTCATGCTCCTTGCAATCTAAATACATTTTATCATACTGAGACGGTTTATCAGCATTGATTTTCCGAAAAGCACCGCTAAGCACATAGCCAAGTGTATCTTTTAAATACGTATAAATCGAATGGTTTAAAATTTCTTCTGAAAGCCCGTGAACAAGATCAACCGGCATAATCGTATGTTCTAACACATAAGGTTTACCGTCTAATAAACGCAAGCGAATGATGGAATAGACAGGCTGATTTTTTTTAATTAAAAGTTGTTCTTGTGTTTTTTCATCGGGAAACAAAATTTGGAATTCAATAATTTGACTTGAAATATGCTCTTCGCCCATCATTTTCGTAAGCCCTTCATAATCGCGCAAACTAGCATCTTGCTTATTAATAAGCGCATTTTTCATGACAAAAGTACCTGCTCCCCGTTGCCTGTAAACGAGACCTTCCATCGCCAAAATATCAAACGCTTTTTTTATCGTCATCCGACTACACTCATATTCTTTACACAAACTCACTTGATCAGGTAATAGAGAATCAGGAGGGTAGATTCCAGCATTAATTTTTTCACGGATGCTTGTTGCAATCATTTCATATTTCAACATGTGCGCGCCTCTTTCCCTAAACATCTAGTCATTTTCAAGAAAAATTATAGCACACCCATTACTAAAAGACGAATTATTCTTCCGCGGCAACTGATTCGCGCTCTAAGTTACTACGATCCACTAATTTTAAGAACGGATACCAAATGACAAAAACAATGAAAAAGTCGACAATTTGTAAAGCCCCACCAAGCCAAGAATTTGTAGCTAAAATTCCGTTAAGTACAATCGGGACCGTCCAAGGTACAGCCACACCAGTTGGAGCTGGCACAATACCGGCGGCCATGACAAAATAATTAAAGAGCGTGACAATGAGCGGCGCTACAATCCATGGAATTAAAATCGTGGCATTTAATACAATAGGCATCCCAAATAATACAGGTTCATTCACATTAAAAATACCTGGTCCAAGTGCGAGCCTACCAATTTCCTTACTTTGTTTACTTTTCATAAAAAAAGCAAGCGTAATGACAACAGCAAGCGTCATTCCAGAGCCACCCATTCCTACAGTGAAAACTTCCATAAATGGCTTTGTAATAATGTGTGGCAATGGATTTCCTGCTTTATAGGCTTCCAAGTTTTCAAGCATAAGCGTGTTCCAAATAGGGTCCATAACAGAGTTGACAATAATTTGACCATGCAAGCCGAAAAACCACAGTAATTGTACAAAGAAAAGCGCGATAAGTGTAGGCACAATACCCGATCCAAGGCCAACTAGCGGTTTTTGAATAACAGTATAAATGACATCGTGTAAGTTAGTGTGAAAACCAGCTTGAACAATAATATTGATTGCTAAAAAGATGGTTAAGGTTAAAATAGCTGGGATAAGAGCAGCGAATGATTTAGCTACGGCAGGCGGTACACCGGGCGGCATCTTGATCGTCCAATTTTTCCGAACGAAAAAGCGATAACATTCAGCCGCTATAAAAGCGGTTATCATGCCAATAAACATGCCTTTAGCGCCTAAGCGATCAAGCGATAGCGCACCGGTAATAAGTTCGCCCTTAGCGCTGTTAAAAAAGAAAGGTGTGAGTATTAAAAAACTAGCCAGTGCCACAGCGCCGCCGTATATTGCCTCGACTTTATAATAATTTGACAATGAATAACCAATTCCAAAAACAACAAATACTGTCATAATACTCATCGTGGCATTTTGAGCGTTCCCTAAGTAAAGTTGTAACATTTCTTTAGTTGAATCACTCCAAAAAGGGAGATTCATAAGTACAACCGCAATCGAGCCGAACATAGTAAGCGGAAAGGCAAGCATAAAAGCATCACGTAAACTACTTAAATAACGATTTTCTCCAAGTTTAGCGGCAAGCGGCATAAGTTTATTCCCAAGCATTTCCATAAATTTATTCACTAGCATATCCTCCATTTTTAAAAAAATAAAAGAAAACGTTTTCTAGTGATAATTATACGTATTTATTTTTAAATGTCTAGTCTTTTAATTAAAAAAGATTGTTCAATAAAAAAGAAAACCCATAAATGGATTTTCTTTTTTATGCTTATTTAATAACAAGTAGTTCTTTTGGAAACTCTGTTAAAATTTCATACCCATCTTTCGTCACGACAATATCGTCTTCAATACGAACACCTGCAACGCCTGGTACATAAATACCCGGTTCAATCGTAAAGACCATATTTTCAGATAGCGGCATTTCGTTTGTCTCTGTAATAGAAGGGAACTCATGGACACTTGCGCCTAAACCGTGACCAAGACGGTGAGGGAAAAAGTCCCCATAACCGGCGGCGCGAATTGTATCTCGAGCCGTTATATCGAGTTCCTTTGCAGGAGCGCCGGCACGAACTTTTGCAATGGCCTTTTGCTGCGCATCTAACACCGTATCATAAATTTTCTTTTGCTCATCCGTAATTTCGCCAAAAGCAACCGTTCGAGTGATGTCGGAACAGTAGCCCTTATGAACAACACCTAAATCGAAGAGGACTAAATCGCCTTTTTTAATTTTAGTATCACCAGGCGTTCCATGTGGAAGTGCGCCGTTTTTGCCTGTTAGAACCATCGTATCAAAACTCATTTTTGAAACGCCTTTTTTCTTCATTTCAAATTCAATTTTGGCTACAATTTCAGCTTCTGTTTTTCCTTCAGCAATTTCATCAACACCAACTTGAACAGCATAATCGGCCAGCAGTGCGGCTTCTTTTAAAATTTTAAGCTCGTCTTCTGTTTTAACAAGACGAATCATTTGAATTTTATGTTCGATTGGAATAAAAGATGTTCCGGCAAATTTACCTGAAAGTTGTTCAAAACGGTCTAACGTAATATGATTTTTTTCTACCGCGATTTTGGTCGGTTTTTGAACACGTGCCTGAATTTCTCTTGCAATAATTTGAAATGGATCTTCGGTGTCGCTGTAGCCGTAAACGTCGTGCTTCCAACCGCTTGTTTTTGCATCCTCTACTTCAAGTCCCGGTGTAAAGAGGAAAGGGGGATGATCGCTGAAAACAAGTAAGCCTAGTACACGCTCGTGCGGGTCGCTATGATAGCCTGTGAAGTAAGCGATATTTTCCGGCTCTGTGATAAAGGCGACTTCTGAGTGCTGCTCCTTTAGCCAGCTTTCTAAAACGTCAATTATTTTTTTTCCATTATTTTTACCTTCTTTCCGAAGTAAGTTCATATTTATCATAGCATTATTTTAAGTAGGACTAAACTAATTTTAAAAGTCTTTTTTTATTTTTATATAGTTATAGTTGCTTTTCTATTCTAATAAATATAAAATTAGAGTAGTACAGTTTAACCCATATATATCAATAGTTTAGTTTGTTTTTATTTATTATTTATCTTCTATTCTATAGCAGTTTATAATACAACGGAAGGATGTTGGAGAATGAAAATTTCGTTTCACGGACAATCTTGCATCAAAATCGTAACAGACACGTATACTATTTTAGTGGATCCCTTTATCTCTGGTAACCCGGCATGTGATTTAGTTGTGTCAGAACAAAAGCCAGATTTTATTGCGGTCACCCACGGGCACGATGATCATGTGGGAGATACGGTTCAAATTGCTAAAAATTCTGGCGCGGCAATCATTTGCAATGCAGAACTTGCAACCTTTTTTGGTCTGCAGGGTCTTGAAAATATTCAGGCTATGCATATTGGAGGCAAGCGACAATTTGATTTTGGAACTGTAAAATTAACACAAGCCTTTCATGGTTCTTCCACTGTGCAAAACGGTCAAATCATTAATCTTGGTTTGCCTAATGGGTTTATTTTTACAATAGAAGGTCATTCCATTTATCATGCAGGTGACACAGGAATATTTTCTGATATGAAACTTATTGGTGAACTTACACCTCTTGATATTGCCTTTTTACCGATTGGCGATAACTTTACTATGGGGCCAAGCGATGCAAAATTGGCCGCTGATTTTTTGAAGGCGAAACTAGTTATACCGATGCACTATAATACCTTTCCTTTAATTGAACAAGATGCGCATGCATTTATAAACACGTTATCAACAAACATCGACGGAAAAGTCATGGAAATCGGAGACGAAATCGAAGTATAAAGAAATAGGTGAAAAAATTGGCTACTAAACATGAACAAATCTTAAAATACATTGAAAATCTTGCTGTTGGTGAGAAAATTTCAGTTCGTAAGATTGCAAAAAATTTATCGGTTAGTGAAGGAACAGCCTATCGTGCGATTAAAGATGCCGAAATCATTGGTTTCGTTTCTACAATAAAGCGCGTAGGAACTCTTCGAATTGAAAGAAAACAAAAAGATAGTATTGAAAAACTAACATTTGCTGAAATTGTTAATATGATAGATGGACAAGTGCTAGGTGGGCGAGAGGGTTTATATAAATCGCTCAACAAATTCGTTATTGGCGCGATGACAGTGGATGCCATGGAGCGTTATACGGATGCCGGTAATCTTGTTATTGTTGGAAATAGAGAACGAGCCCACGAATTAGCACTTCACCGCGGTGCCGCTGTTTTAATAACAGGTGGTTTCGATACGAGTGACGAAGTGAAACGTCTCGCAGATGAAAAGGAATTACCGATTCTTTCAACTTCATACGATACCTTTACCGTAGCGACAATGATTAACCGTGCCATTTACGATCAGCTGATAAAAAAAGAAGTCGTTTTAGTGGAGGATATTCTAACGCCCGTTCAAGATATTGCCTACTTAGATACATCACTAAAGGTTGCGGATTGGCATACGTTGCAAGAAAAAACAGGGCATAGTCGTTTTCCTGTGGTGAATAAAGCAAACCGCCTTGTCGGCATGGTAACGAACAAAGATATTATTGAAAAAAATCCAGCCATTTCGATTGAACGGGTAATGACCAAAAATCCGCTTACTGTTGGATCAAAAATGAGCGTTGCCTCAGTGGCACATATGATGATTTGGGAAAGTATCGAAGTGATTCCCGTTGTAAAAGATGATTTAACGCTGATCGGCATTGTGAGTCGCCAAGACATTTTAAAATCAATGCAAATGATTCAAAAACAACCTCAAGTTGGTGAAACAATTGATGATACTATTGCGTCGCAACTTTCAGAAAAAGAAAATGAGCAACAAGAAAGTATGTATGAATTTAAGGTAACACCTCAAATGACCAATTCACTTGGAACACTTTCTTATGGTGTTTTCACACAACTGGTTTGTGATGTTGTTCAGCAAAAATTATTTTCAATGAAAAAAAGAAATGTTGCGATTGAAAATGTGACCATGTATTTTCTAAAACCTGTTCAAATGGATGCTACGCTCTCCATCGTGCCACGTGTTCTTGAAATGGGAAGAAAAGCTGGTAAATTGGACGTTGAATTGTATTTAGAAGGTATTTTAACCGGTAAAGCCATTGTTGCTTGTCAAATGATGGAGCGGTAAATAGAAGGAGCGCGGAAATGAAAACAAAAATTTTAAATGAAATAAAGACTTTTGAGACGATTGTCATCCACCGACACGTACGTCCGGATCCAGATGCTTATGGTTCACAAATGGGACTAGCAGAAATTATCCGAGCTACTTTTCCAGAAAAAAAAGTGTATGTTGTTGGAACTTCTGAACCAACGCTTGAATTTCTTGGTGAGATTGATGAAGTCGCGGATAATGTTTATAACGGGGCGCTTGTTATAGTTTGCGATACGGCAAATACGGAGCGGATTGATGATTCTCGTTATCAAAATGGGGAAAAATTAATAAAAATTGACCATCATCCAAATGATGATCCTTACGGCGATTTATTGTGGGTGAATACAAAAGCCTCTTCATGTAGCGAAATGATTACCTCGTTTTATGAAAACTTTAAGGATGAGCTAGTCTTAAATGAGACGGCTGCAAGACTTCTATATGCGGGAATCGTAGGGGATACAGGGCGGTTTTTATATCCGAGCACGACAGAAGAAACGCTCCGACTTGCGGCAAAATTGGTTACATTTCCGTTCGATCGCTCTCTACTTTACCAAAATTTATATCAAAGGCCCTTTAAAACAGTTAAATTACTAGGCTATATTTTTGAACATCTTAATCTAAAAGATAACGGTGCGGCAACCATTTATATTTCAAAAGATATTTTGCGGCAATTTGACATTAGTCCAAAGCAAGCTTCTGATTTAGTAAGCTCCATTGAAAACATTGAAGGTTTAAAAGCGTGGATTATGTTCGTTGAAGAAGAGAACGAAATTCGAGCACGCCTCCGTTCGAAAGGCCCGGTTATTAACGAACTTGCAAAAGAATATCGCGGGGGTGGGCATCCACTTGCATCTGGTGCGACGGTTTATACGCAGGAGGAAGTCACGGAGATGGGAGAAAAGTTATATCAAATTTGTAATGAAACACCGAGATAAGGGTTTGTCATCTTGACAAATCCTTATTTTTACGAACATACTTTCTTTTTTTGTTTGTAAAAGCTATAATGAAAAGGAGAAACAAGAGGAAAGGAGCGAGAGTAGTGGGATTTGTTCATTTACAAGTTTCGAGTGCCTATCATTTATTATCAAGTACGGCGCGAATTTCTGAACTCGTTCAAACGGCGAAAGCTTACCATTATTCTGCGCTAGCGATTACAGATAAAAATGCGCTTTACGGAGCGATTGAATTTTATAAAACCTGTAAGAAGGAAGGCATTAAGCCAATTATTGGCATGACAATTGATGTTGAGGGCGTCATTAATCCAGGTAAAAGTTATGAACTTGTTTTGCTTGCCGAAACAACGGAGGGGTATTATAATCTTCTAAAAATCGCCAGTGCCATTAAAACGCGTGAAGATAGAGAGGAAATGCCGCTGAAATGGTTGCGTTCTTACAAAAAGGGGATTATCGCCCTTTCGCCTGGGAGGACGGGGGAAATTGAAGAGCTTCTTTTAGAACAAGATGAGGCCTCTGCACTTAAAGTGGTCGCTATGTGGCAAGAGATATTTGGTCAGGCTAATTTTTACTTAACACTTCAAAAACATCACCCGAATATGGCGCAAGTTGTAACAGAATTTGCTAAACAACATTCGCTTTTAGCTGCGGCTTCGAAAAATGTCCATTATATGCGCCCGAAAGATATCCAAGCTACCACTGTTTTACGGGCTATTCGGGATAATCAAACGGTTGATTGGACCTCTCTGGAATTAGTCGGTCAGGCTTATTTTGCAAGTCCAGATGAGATGGCAAGAGAATATACAACGG
>NZ_ALWW01000005.1 GCF_000344175.1 Listeria fleischmannii subsp. fleischmannii LU2006-1
TCGATGAAGTAGACAACACATCCGGACAGGCATCATAGCAGTGCAAAAGTTCCTACCTAAAATAAGGACGGCAGAGAAGATGACTCCCCCCATATTTTTCATTGTTAAAATCATTCGGTCCTTAATCGCCATTCCAGTGTATTCATTAAATCGACTCATAAGGAAAATGGAATAATCGATTCCAAGTGCCACGAGAACTACAAAACCGAAGAATGGAGTCGCCCAAGTTAATCCACTGTAATCCATGATTCTAGTGAAAATAATTTCAGCAAAACCGAGTGCTGCGTAGTACGTTAACACTATGGATCCAACTAGGTAGAGTGGCATTACTAGTGAACGAAGTAAAATAACAAGTGTGACAAAGACGCTAACTAAAACTAAAATGACAACTAAATGGTAATCAGAGGTGGACATATCGCGCGTATCATAGTTCGTACTTGTCATACCACCAATGCCAATATTCGCGTTCTCTAGTTTTGTGCCTTTCAAACTAGCATTTAACTGTTCGTTGATGTCATCAATGGAGCTCATCGCCGCGTTAGAATACGGGTTTTTAGTGAGCACGACATTAATCGTCGCAAGTTTTCCGTCACTGGAAATATATTGGCTGAGCGCCTTATTATACGTTTTATCCTGAAGAAGAGCATCTGGGACAAAAACACCCGACTCCGAGTAAGGTGCCTTCGCCCATTCCCCGACAAGACCGCTCGCGCTCGAAAGCCCGTCCTGCACTTGACCAAGCCCGTCAGCTCCCGCTTTTAAGCCTGTCGAAAGTTCACCCATCTGCCCACTCATTTTGGAAAAACCGTCTTTCAGTGATCCTTGACCTTGTTCAATTTGGGTGAGCGCCGTTTCGATTTGCGGAATTTGGCTAACAACTTGACTTTGCCCTGCTGCCGCTTGATTTAGACCAGACTCAAGGCTCGTTAAGCCCGTTTCAATTTGCGATAGACCGCTATTAAATTGGCTAAGCCCGTTTGAAACCTGCTCAGATTGGGCATTCAATTGTTGCATCGCATTAGCAAGCGCCGCAATACCTGAATTTAATTCATCCATTTGCGCTTTAATTTGCGCCATTTGTTTTCCGATTTCTGTTTTAAGCTCAGAACTAAACTGATTTCCAGCCGCCTCAAGCCCCTTAACATCTTGCACAAGCTTCATAAATTCAGGATTTTGTGCCGCCGCTGGGTGTGCCGCTTGAAATGCCGCTAAGGAAGCCCCCACTCGCTTAATTTGATTCGTAAGTGCAGAAGTATCAATCGCTTTATTACTTGGATTTTGTCTATTTGAAAGTTGATTGGAGATTTTTTCTAAATTAGCCTGAACTTCCTTATAGCCATTTAAAAGTTGCGCTTGTCCGTTTTGCAGTTTTTGAAGTTCCGCGCGTGCCGTCTTAACGCCTTCTTCTAGTTCACCTGCTCCGCTTGCGCCATTTTCAATCCCATTTTCAATTTGTTTTAAAGCCGTTTCCAATTGGGAGACGCCCGATTTTGTTTGGCTTGTTCCCGATTGAAGCGCATCTACACCTGAAATCGCTGCGTTTAGCGCTGGGCCTGATTGACTCAATTCTTTATTTGCGCTATCTAGGCCGCTTTTCACCTCGCCAATGCCATCATTCGCTTTTCCGACGCCTTTATTTAAAGCCTCCGCCTGATTTTTCACGTATAAATCATCGAGCCGTTTTCCGGCAGGGCGTGAGGCACTCATCACCATGTCAACGCCTTTTAATTGTGACAAGTCTGCTGAAATATTTTCAATAAGCGCAATGTATTCGCTCGTTTTCATATTATCATCATTTTCAAGCAGTACTTGCGTTGGCGCCACTTGACCCGCACCAAAGCTATCAGACACAATTTCAAACCCTTTTTTAGACGGATATTTATCACTAATCTCATCTAGTGAATTAAAACTTTCCTCGCCCGTGTGCATAATAATCGGCGGAATCGTAATCAATCCCACAATTAAAAGCGCAATAAACGGTCGTAAGAAGGCAAGTGTTCCAGCAGCCCCCATAATTTATTTTCCTTATGGGCAATATTTTTACTAAGTGGCCAGAATAAATGACGACCGAGTGTGGCCATAAAAAACGGAACGAGTGTGTATATCGCAATCATTAAGACAACAATACCAACACCAACCGCAACTGCTGAACGATATAGGTCAAACTGCACAAAATAGAGAGATAAAAAGGCAACGAGAACAGCGATAGAACTATAAATAACCGTTCGCCCAGCTGTACGGTACGTTTGAACAACCGCTTCACGCGTAGATGCACCGCCCCCGACTTCTTCTTTAAATCGGCTCATTAATAAAATACAGTAATCCGTCCCAATCCCAAACATGATACAAACCATAAAAATTTGCGTATACGTCGAGACTGGAAAATTTAAATACTGTACAAGAAAGGCCACCACACTTTGCGCTGTGAGATAACTAATTCCAACTGTTAGAAGCGGGATAAAAGGGGCAATCACCGAGCGGAACACAAGAAGTAGGACAACAAGAATAAATACCACCGTAATCCCTTCCGTTTTATGTAAGCCATCTTCAGAACCCTGAACAACATCCTCTTGAATAAGCGCATTTCCAGTTAAATACGTATCAACACCCTTTACTTTCATTTTTTTGTCTAAATCAGAGCGTATTTGTTTTACAGGTGTGTCGCCTGCGTCGACCGTCAAACTCGCGACGAGCGTCTTACCATCCTTAGATAAAAATTGATCCTTTAATTCAGGCGTGTCGAAACTATCTAAAACTTCTGTAACATGTAAATCTTTTTTATCTGCTTTAATCGAATCAATTGATTTTTCAATGTTAGTAAGATCTTGATTACTTAGTTTCGTACTAGATGTATAAACCGCAATGTAAGCTTCCCCTTTACTGTCTGGATTATGTTTTTTCTGTAGGTCCGTTGCAATTGTGGAGGGGTAGCCATCCGGCAATTTTAATTCCCCTTTTTCGCGTACAAGATTAGCCATGTTTGGCGCAATAAATAAAAGCACCACAAGCGCTACTATCCAAGCAATTAAAATCCCCCACCTAAGTTTCATTACCCATTTCATCATCCTTTTTTCCCCCTTGCCTGCGTCGTAACGACCGAATCTATTACCTTATCATACAAGTTCATAAATAACTCCGCATCCGCATCACCAAGTTGCAAAAGCCATGTATAAACTAAATTTTTCATTTCTGTCTCGCATATATTAAAAATACTATTCCCTTTTTCCGAAATATGAAGCATGACAGCACGCCGATCATCAGGGTTATTCATTCGCAGCAAAAAGCCTTTATCTTCTAAATTTCGAATTTTAGCAGAGACCGCACTTTTATTCACATTTAACGAATTAGAAAGTTCTGTTGCACTCATTCCTTCTTTTTTCGTAAGTTCTCGTAAAAGAAAAAAATTGCTCAACGGATATATTTTTCCCATCTAAAGTCACTTGTTCAATCACTTGATTAACTTCTTTAAAAGCAAATATATACGTTCGCATATAACTATCCACAAAATGATTAATTTGTTTTTCATTCATAATGATTCACCCCCTGAACTAAAATCACTATACAATACTACTTACAAAAAGTAAAATAAAAAAGAGCAGTTACGCCTAAAAAGACGTAATGCTCTTCTATTCAACGGATTTAAGTGCTTCAATCATATCAATTCGTTTTAATTTTATGTGCATGACAACCATTACAATCGTGGAAAAAATAAAGGTTAGGATGGCAGAATAAATGTAACTTGGCCACCTTATTGCTGGACTAAACATCATATTATCCACTTCTGCTGTTGTAATAACATATTGATGGAGGAAGAAACCGAGCACAAACCCGCCTAAAATCCCCATAATACTTAAAATAATATTTTCACGGTACACATACATCGTCACTTCTTTCGGATAAAAGCCTAACACTTTAATTGTAGAAAGTTCGCGAATTCGTTCGGAAACATTGATATTCGTCAAATTATATAACACGATAAAGGCGAGTATTGCCGCTGAGACAATTAAAACGACCATCACAACATTTAAGCTATTTAAGGTGTCGGTTAAGAGGGAACTAATCGTGTTTGAATAGGTAACTTGAAGGGCAGCACCATCATCAATGAGTTTTTCTGCCAAATGATTCTCTACAGGTTTTGAAGTGTCCTTTAAATTAATAAGATCTGTATTATAGCTTGGTTCCTCTTCGAAAATTTTTGTATAATAAGCGTTTGTGATGTAGGCGTAATGGCCCGCGTAATTTTCAGTGATGCCCGTAATTTTAAGCTTATGCTCTTCATTCTTGGCATCGCGAACGCGCAAACTATCTCCTCTTTGTAAATCAAAGAGCTTGGCGAGTTTTTCCGTTATGACAACGCCTGTATTTGTTAGTGCGACAGGCTTGTGCGTTTTACGATCCCGTAATACGATGAAGTTTTGTAAATGGTCTAAGGATTCGAACGCTGTAATATTCACACTTTGATTTTTACCCGAATGAATGGCTTGCATCGCATTTAGAGAAACTACTTTTCGTCCTGTTATATTTGGGTCTTGTAGCTCTTTTTCATAGGCCGCATTTTGCGATTTTGTCGCTGCCTCATCACGTGAGACGAGCGCATCATATTTCATAATATTGCCATATTGAAGCGTTGCAATATCACTAATCGAGTCGCGTAACCCAAAACCCGTTAAAATCAGCGCCGTACAGCCTGCAACACCGATAACCGTCATAAGCATCCGCTGTTTATAGCGAAAAATATTACGAGCTGTTACTTTGTCAGAAAAACGCATTCGCTTCCATAGGAGTGGGATGCGCTCCAGTAAAATTCGCTTACCTTTTTTAGGCGCTTTCGGTCGCATTAAGGTGGCCGCACTTGCTTTTAGTTCCGCATAACAGGCAACAAACGCCGTTAAAGTGGTACAAACGAGCGCCACAATCAGCCCAATCAAACTATAAGATGGATAGTAAACAATTTCAATTGAAGGCATAACATACATCGTGCCATATGCATTAAAAATCACTTTTGGAAAAAGCTGAAAACCAATCAATAAACCTAAAAGAGTCCCTAAAAGACTGGCTAATGAACCGTAAACTAAGAATTTCTTCATAATATCCCTGTTACGATAGCCTAGTGCCTTATAAGTTCCAATAAGCGTCCGCTGTTCCTCCACCATTCGTGTCATCGTCGTCAAACAAACAAGCGCCGCAATTAAGAAGAAGAAAGCTGGAAATGCCGTTGAAAGCGATGTGAGCCGCTCCGTATTTTCATTGTATTCGTTATAGCCCGGATAACTGGAACGGTCTAAAACATAATATTTAGGCTTTTTCATCATCGCAAGTTTTTCCTTAGCCACCTGCAAATCACGTTCTGCATCTGCCAACTCGCGCGTAGCTTTTTTCTTTTCTGCAGAAAACTTCGCCACATTTTTATCATATCTGGCTTTGCCATCGTTTAATTTTTTAAGCGCCGCGTTTAACTTTTCTTCACCCGTTATGCGCGCTGCAGCTAGTTTGGCCTCCCCATCTTTTAGTTTAGCCTCACCTGCCGCATATTCCGCTTCGCCGTTTTGAAGTTCCAATTTAGCCGCGTCTAATTCCGCCTGTTTTTTTAAAACCGTCTGTTCTGCTGCCGCTAATTTCGCTTGCTCCGCTTTTAATTGGTCGCTAGCAGCATCAAACTGCGCTTTCGCCTGATTATACTCTGCTTCCATCGCCTGAATAGCCGTTCTTAATTCCGCATCGCCAACTTCACCAGCAAAATAGTCATCTAAAACTTGGACAAAACGATCATCTACATTTTCTGCTTCCGCATAGAGCGCCTCCTTTAACGTTTCAGAAATATAAAGCGTATCCCCACGCCTCACATAATCCTCCGTTAAATCAGGATCCACGGATACTTTCATAAATTCTTTTTGCTTATTTAAAAATTGGAGGGCAACTTGCGCCTGTTTGAGTGGCTCCTGATAAACCAAAAGTTCCGCTTGCGCATTTTTAAGCGCCTCTTTCCCCGTTGCAATTTCAGCCTTTGCCCGTTTAAGTTCACTTTCCCCCGTTTTGATTTGCGTTTTCGCCCTTGTTATTTTTTGCTTAGACGCCTCTAGTTCAGCTCTGCCTTCCTTTAGCTTAGCTTCATTCGTTTCTAGTTCATTATAAAAAGCGGCTTTTTGTGTATCATAAGCTGCAAAACCCGCGTCTAGTTCGCGCCCCGCCGCATTTAATTTTGCCTCATTTTTGGCAAGTTCCGCTTGGCCATTCTGTAGTTTCTCCTCGCCATCTGAAATCTGCTTTTCCGCATTCGCTTTAATTTGATCTAGCCGCTTATCTGCCTGATTTTTTGTCACCTGTTTAATACGCGCCTTATTCGTTTGATTCGCCTCATTATATCCTTTCGAAAAAGCCTGCTCACTCGCCGTATTCGTAAATGTCAAATTAGCTTGTGTATAGACCGGCAGATTAAAATCCTGTTTTGGGATCACCGCAATCGCATCTGTTTTTCCTTTCCCAATTGAACTCGTACCGCGACCACCCGCTTCAACAAACATTGGACTGTCTACAAAACCGACCACAGAATATGTATCACGCTTTAGCGTTTCATCTGGCTTAGCGCCATTATTTTTCACAAAAGTAATGGTATCCCCGATTTTAAATTTCTTTTGCATGGCTTTTGTGGCATCAAGTGCAACTTCACCAGATTTTTTCGGCAGACGACCAGATACCATACGATACTGATTGATTTGCTCGTCATCCTCGTAAGAATATAAACGCATGACGGCTTTATTTTTTTTGAGTAATAAATCAGCCGTATACTGCATTTCAACACGTTTTACGCCCTTTACTTTATTAAGTGCGGCTTCGTCAGTCTCATCTAAACCATATGTGGACTGAACAATATTATCTGTTAAACCATAATCCGAATAATACTTATCTGCTGTTAAAAGCATGTTAGGACCTGTCGCTTTTAGGCCAGCAAAAAAGGCTACACCTAACATGATTAGTGCAAGAATGGAGAAAAAACGACTTTTGGTTTTCCAAACTTCACGCCATATATCTTTCCAGAGTGCTTTTTTATTCACAAAAATCCTCCTTTACCATTCTATGCTGTCAATCGATACTGGATTTTTATTTTCTCGAATATCGCGCACTTTTGCATTATTAATTTCAATGACACGGTCCGCAATTGGGGTAATTGCCGAATTATGCGTAATCACAATCACGGTTGTTTTTGTTTTTCTACACGTATCTTGTAGTAATTTTAAAACCGATTTCCCTGTTTCGTAGTCTAGCGCACCAGTGGCTCATCACATAAAAGTAATTTAGGCGCCTTAGCAAGTGCCCTAGCAATTGCTACCCGTTGTTGTTCACCACCAGAAAGTTGTGCAGGAAAATTATCAAGTCGATGAGACAAGCCAACGTCATGCAAGACTTTTTCCGCATCAAGTGCACCTGGCACAATTTGGGCTGCAAGTTCAACATTTTCTTTTGCGGTTAAATTGGGTACGAGATTATAAAATTGAAATACAAAGCCGACATCCGTGCGGCGGTAAGTTGTTAATTTTTTGGCAGAATAGGCCCCAATATCGGTGCCATCCACAATAATCTTTCCTTCGTCTGCTGAATCCATCCCACCAAGTATATTTAAAACGGTTGATTTCCCAGCGCCTGATGGTCCGACAATAATCACAAATTCGCCTTTTTGAATTTGAAAATCGATGCCGTCATTTGCAACTACAGTTGTTTCTCCCATTTGATAGCGTTTATAAACCTCTTTTAACTCCACATATGCCATTTTCTGTCCTCATTTCTTTTATAACTCCTACTTCTATTATAGCGAAGGAAATAGCTCATGTGAAGTTGCATACAAAAAAGGTTGCAGGCTTTTTTTAGCCTACAACTTTTCATTTTTATCGAATGACAGCACCAAGTTTCTCGGATAAAGCATTTAGCACTTTTTGATTGATAGCAGTCACTTCTTCTTCTACTAATGTCCGTTCTGGATCTAAGTACGTCAGTGTATATGCCATTGATTTTTGATTGTCTAAAATGCCCTCTCCTTCAAAAATATCAAATAACTGAACGTCATGTAATAACTTTCCGCCATTTTCACGGATAACATCTAAAATCGCGCTTTGTGCTGTGTCACGCGAAACAAGAATGGCGACATCGCGTGTCATTTCAGGATAGCGCGGAATAGGTTGATAGGCCACATGTACTTTTTCCGCCTGAATAATTTCACGTAAATTAAGTTCAAACACATACGTTTCTTTTAAATCGTATTCTTTTTGTAGTGCCGGATGAATTTGACCAATAAAACCGATTTCTAAATCGCCTAAATACACTCTCGCTGTGCGACCTGGGTGCATGTCTTCTCGCGTCATTTGCTCAAAGCGGAAGGGCTTAAGGAGACCTAAACGCTCGTTTAGAACTTCCAGTATGCCTTTTATCACAAAGAAATCGACCGCTTTTGTTTCTTTTTGCCAATCTTTTAGAATACGGTTCCCCGTCATAAGGACGGCCAAATGCTCTTCTTCAAGCGGCAATGCATCGCCCTCTGTCCCGTAGAAGACATTCCCTATTTCATAAAGTGCCACATCCGTGTTTTTACGCGCCACATTGTAACTCGCAGCATGTAATAGCCCCGGAAGAATACTCGTTCTAAGTTTACTCCGTTCCTCACTCATTGGCATTTTAAGACTGACAACACTCTCTTTGGATAAAGCGAGCCGAGTAGCCTCTTTTTCTGAAGTTAACGAATAGGTGAGCGCTTGATTTAAGCCGGCCCCTTGTAGCGTATCATGTAATTCGCGTTTCAGCATTTGAGACGTCGTAAGTCCACCCGCTGTAGCCGTTTCAGGTAACGTCACAGGAATATTATCATACCCATAAATTCGGGCAATTTCTTCCAAAATATCCGCCTCAATGGAAATATCCCAACGTCTTGATGGCACTTTCACTTCTATATCATCGCCTGAAATGGTAACATCAAATGCTAAACGGTCAAAAATCACTTGTACTTCTTCATGCGAAATGGTTGTACCAAGAAGGCGATTCACACGTGACAAGGTAGTCGTGACAACATTTTTATACGCATCCCGATTATCTTCTTCAACCGAGCCAGAAATCATCTTGCCGTTACTTAGAAGTGCAATCAGTGCCGCTCCGTGCGCGAGTGCTTGCTCCACCTTGAATGCGTCACTTCCTTTATCGTAGCGAATACTTGCTTCCGTGCGAATACCAAGTTCGCGTGAAGCACGCCCAATATAATCACTCGAGAAAATGGCACCTTCAAGTAGAACTGTGTTAGTTGTTTCAGACACCTCGGAACTTTCGCCGCCCATAATGCCGGCAATCGCAATCGGTTCTTTTCCATTTGTGATAACCGTATGCCCGTCATTTAAAGTTCGTTTTTGACCATCAAGCGTTATTATCTCTTCGTCTTTAGTCGCAAGGCGCACGACAATTTCTTTACTGCCTATTTTTTCATAATCAAAAGCATGTAACGGTTGTCCGTAAAGCAGATTAATATAGTTGGTTACATCGACCACATTGCTATGCGGCCGAATGCCTGATTTCATTAAAAGCACCTGTAGCCAAAGCGGAGAATCCTTAATTTCAATATCCTCTACCATACGAACTGCGTAATAAGGCGTTGTTTCCGCATCTTGTATTTTCACCGAAATACGCCCTTCAATTCCTCCTGTTTCAGAGACGTCCGGTTGTTGCGGGAGTTCTGGCTTCGTATGTGTAATGGCGCCCACTTCATGCGCCACACCTGTCATGCTTAAAGCGTCGGCCCGGTTAGGCGTAATCGCCAAATCAAGAATCGCGTCGTTTAGACCAAGGAGTTCCACCGCGTTTGAACCCACCACCACATCATCTGGCAATACAAAGATGCCGTCTTGGTAGGCTTTAGGGACCACGCTACTCGAAAAGCCTAGTTCTTGAAGCGAACAAATCATGCCTTCTGAAACTTCACCGCGAAGCTTCGCGCGTTTAATTTTCATGCCACCTGGAAGACGCGCCCCCACACGTGCAACAATGACTTTTTGACCAGCCGCCACATTTGGCGCCCCACAAATGATTTGCACCGTTTCTTCGTTGTCCACTAAAACAGTCGTCTTATTCAGCTTATCCGCACTCGGATGCTTCTCACACGTTTTGACTTCCCCCACTACTAAATTTTTAAGTTCCGCATCTAAATAGTCGACACCTTCAATTTCAATACCGGTACGTGTAATCGCCTCCGCCAAATCATTCGCATTTAATGTTAAATTCGGGAAAAATTCCTTCACCCAATTATAAGAAACTAGCATTTTTATTCCCCCATTTCCTTCGCGGCAAATTGATTGGTAAACCTTAAATCATTCGTATACAGATGACGAATATCATCAACCGCATATTTTAACATCGCAACACGTTCAGGACCAAGCCCAAATGCAAACCCGCTATAGCGCGATGGATCAATACCCGACATTTCAAGAACACGCGGATGCACCATACCGGCACCTAAAATTTCAATCCAACCCGTTCCTTTACAAACACGACAACCCGAACCACCGCAAGCAAAACAAGAAATATCCATCTCAACGGAAGGTTCCGTAAACGGGAAGAAGCTTGGGCGGAGTCTAATTTCGCGCGCCTCACCAAACATCCGTTTCGCCAAAATCGTAAGCGTGCCTTTTAAGTCAGAAAACGTAATTTTTTCCCCAACAACAAGCCCTTCGATTTGGGTAAACTGGTGCGAATGCGTGGCGTCGTCGTTATCGCGACGGTAAACTTTTCCTGGGCATATAATTTTAATCGGCCCATTTTTAAAATCATGCTGTTCCATTGTACGTGCTTGAACAGGAGAAGTTTGCGTCCGAAGTAGCGTATTTTCCGTAATGTAAAAACTATCTTGCATATCACGCGCCGGATGCCCTTTTGGTAAATTTAATGCCTCAAAATTATAATAATCGAGTTCCACTTCTGGCCCTTCGGCAATTTTATATCCCATCCCGATAAACATATCTTCAAGTTCCCGGATTACTTGTGACAGTAAATGTGTAGTGCCAAGCGTCACTTTCGTTCCAGGAAGGGTGACATCAATCGTTTCATTTTCAAGTTGTAAACGAAGTTCCGCCTCTTCAAGCGCGGTTTGTTTGTCTTGGATTTTTTCACTGATGGAAGTTCGGACTTCATTGGCTTTCGCCCCAACTAGTGGGCGCTCCTCGTTAGAGAGTTTCCCCATTTGTTTCATAATTTCTGTCATCGGGCCTTTTTTCCCAAGATATTTGACTCGTAAACTATTTAGCTCTTTTAAATCAGCGGCTTGTTCCACTGCTAAAATGGCTTCTTTTTCCAAAGCTTCTAATTGTTCTAGCATCAAAAAACACTCCTTTTTCGTTTTTAGACAAAAATAAAAAACCTCTATCCACAAAGGGACGAGATTTTGCTCGCGGTACCACCCTAATAGAAATGACAAAACATTTCCACCTTCATTTGAATAACGGCTAAAAACCGATCTGCCTTTCAAATACAATCCCGGCAGCGACTCGTGGAGCTGAAATTTTCGCATTGTTAACTTATAAAATGGCTCTCAGTCTATGACCATTTTTCCCTGTTTTGTTCTACAAAGCTACTTGTCTCCGTCAACGTCTTTGTCTTATTTGATTACTTTCTATTATAGAGGCTAGCGTCGTTTAATTCAAGTATATTTTATAAGCCATTTATCGAGTAGTGGTAAAAGAATAGGTGCTAACACGATATAAAACAGAGCATTTCCAACTGCATGAAGCATGTCAAAGGATAACCCTGCTACATAATAGACTAAAAAATAATGATAGCCGTAAAATGGTGCCATACATAGGGCCTGAATAAAACCATAAAGAAAACCAGTAAATGCCGCATAGACGACCAAAAGCCAAAATGGCAATTTACTAAACACCGGGCGAATGACTAGCGCCGTTAAAGCCGCAATACACGCGTAACCAATAATTTGACCAATTGTCCAAATACCGAGTCCTAAAAAAAGATTGGAAACAAGCATAACGAGGCTGGCAAAAATGACACCATAACGAAAACCGATTAATAGCGTCACTAAAATCACAAGTGTCGTGACAGGTTGTACATTTGGAATAAAACTAAAAAGTAGTCTTCCTGAAACTGTTAGGGCTACTAAAATAGCCAGTAACGTCAAGACTTTTACATTCGTGATTTTTAAATGTTCAAATTCATTATTTAGCTTCATGTAAATCAAAACTCACTTCATCGCCATTTTTAAGCGTCGTTTCTTTCGCACCTTTAGCCGCCATTTCACCATTTACCTCATACATCCAGTAAAGCCCTTTCGCTTCGTCTTGCGTGACTCCTTCAATACTAGTAATAAAGCCATCTGTATCTTTTATATGAAAGTTCTTGTTTAAAATGGCATAAACGGTACTGTCAGATTTCGCCTTCACCTTTTTTTCTGCCACTTCCACTTGACCATTATTTTTGGTCACACTCACCTTAACCGAAATAGGGTCAGCCTTAGGTTTAGCCGTTTCGCCATCTGAACAGGCTGTGAGTAGTAAGGCCAAAATGGTAGAAAGTAGTATTAAAATCCCTTTTTTCATTGTCGTTCTCCTTTTTTACACATAATAAAAGACGTAACGATTGTCATTACGCCTTTTATTATCGCATTAGGCTTCCACTTTCTCAAGTGCAATCCATTTATCAGCCCAACACTGAACTTGCTCCATTACTTCTTTAAGGTCTCTGCCTTTGTCAGTTAAATCGTATTCAATTCGAACGGGCGTTTCTGGATATACGTGACGTGTCACGATTTCCATTTCTTCAAGCTCCTTCAAACGTTCTGCGAGTACGCGGTCACTCATTTGCGGAATCTCACTTGCCACTTGCTTAAACCGCTTCGGACCTGTAAGTAAGACATTGATAATGAGCCCAGTCCAGCGTTTGCCAAGAAGTTGGAAGGCTGTTTCAAACTTTGGACAAACTTTGTGCGCTTCATTCATAACTTTCACCTCTCCACATATTGTAACATAAATCACTTCAGAAAGTAACTAATAAATACTAACTAACTTATTTTTAGTAAGTTTTATTTTACGATTGAAATATTTATTTTTTGGGCATACAATAAATGTAACTTAAATAGGAGGGTGAAAAATATGCCAGTTCATCGTTATGTTGTGAAAAGTTCTGTTTTAGAAACTATGGAGATGATTAAACTGTCTCAAGCTGCGAATCCCCCTATTTTTGAAGAAATTCGTAGCTTTCAAGACGGAAAAACCTTGGCGACTTTAGCCTATGAAAAATATTATTTTCGGGCTAGTAATCGTGCTGCTCTTTTTATTACCATCCATAATTTCCACGGAGAAGCTGAAGTGACCGCTGTTTCAACGGGAAGCTCGGATAGCTTCCTCTTTAACCTTGACTTCGGAGCAGCAAATCATTTTCTTCGGGGAGTAAAAAAAGCGATTTCTCCTGTTCTAATTAGCGAGACTAGGCTAAGTTAAGCCATTTTAATCTCTAAGTTGATACATTAAAATTCCAGCCGCAATCCCCACGTTTAAGGATTCTGCTTGTCCGAAAATCGGGATAAACACTTTCTTATGAATTCGTTCCGCGATATCAGGCGAAATCCCCTTTCCTTCATTTCCTACAATAAGGGCTAATGTTGTTTGTTTTGGTATTGTGTCGTATATTTTCGCATGCTCATCGAGAAAGGCGCCAAAAATCGGAACCCCTTCTTCTTCCAGTTGGCCTATCCACTCCACTAAATCCCCTTGAATAACTGGGATATGGAAGTGGCTTCCTTGTGTACTGCGAATCACTTTTGGATTATATAAATCCGCGCTCCCCTTACCTAAAATGACTGCATCATACCCCGCAGCATCTGCTGTACGAATTAATGTTCCAACATTTCCGGGATCTTGCACACCGTCAGCTAGTAAAAATTTTTTCCCATATAAAAGTAAAAGTTCCGGCTCCATCATTTTGACAACAGCAAAGATTCCCTGCTCGGTTTTCGTTTCGCTTAAAAAATGACTGACTTCCTTAGAGATGCAAAACGCCTCTATATGTTCTGACAAGTTTTGCGGCGGCGTAATGTCCTCGGAATACATAACTTCTGTCACCAGTCCATCTTGATTTAGTGCCTCTTCAACAAGGTGAAAGCCTTCCACAATGTACTTATTCGTTTTTTGCCGACCTTTTAAAGTAAATAATTTTTTCCATTTTTTAACACGTTCATTTTTAATTGATTGTATAACCGTCATTTCAGTCCTCCTGTAACATTTTTGTAATGAAAAAGTGATTTTACAAAACTAAATTTGTTTAGCATGATTTCGCCTGGTAGTCCTAAAGACTCACAACTATCGTTTTAACTCCCTTTTTCAATATAAATAAAAAGAAGTGCTCTTCGCACTTCCGAGAGTATGGCAAACGGTAATTTTCGATTTAACTATTCTTCGTATTCGTCACGGCTAAGCCGAATCTTACCGTTTATCATTCAAAAGTTCCAATTTAAAACGCGAACTCTTTAGATCGCAGATTAATTTTGGAAGGTAATTTTTTCAACAGTCTCTTTATCTAAACGTTTCACAACTTCTGTAATTAATTTGACGGCAACATCAAAATCATCCCGATGTAGAATCGAAGAATGAGAATGAATGTAGCGCGTAGCAATCGTAATTGGTAATGACGGGACCCCGTTACCAGTTAAGTGCATAGGGCCTGCATCAGTTCCGCCACCTGGAATCGCTTCAAATTGATATGGAATCCCAAGTTCATCAGCCACATCTGTCACAAAATTGCGTAAGCCGCTGTGGCTAACCATCGTTGCGTCATAAATGACAATTTGTGGTCCCTCACCCATTTTGCTTTGCGCTTCTGTTGGTTTAATGCCCGGTGTGTCTCCGGCAATACCAACATCAACAGCAAAACCAATATCTGGTTGAATCAAATGAGCCGATGTACGTGCGCCTCTTGTTCCTACTTCTTCTTGAACAGAACCGACACCGTAAACAGTATTCGCATGCGCTTCTTTTTTTAGATTTTTTAACACTTCAATAGCAATGGCTAAACCGATACGGTTATCCCAAGCTTTTGCAAGTAAATATTTTTCATTTTTCATCACGGTAAAATCAAAAGCTGGCACAATCATATCACCAGGTTTAATCCCAAAATGTTCTGCCTCTTCCTTATCTTTTGCACCAACATCAACAAACATCTCTTTAATATCAAAAGACTTTTGACGTTCAGCCGCTGTCATAAGATGTGGAGGTTTGGAGCCAATAACGCCTATTATTTCTTCGCCGCTTCTTGTTACCACAGTAACCTTTTGAGAAAGCATAACATGTGGTACCCAACCACCTGTTGTTTGAAATTTAATAAATCCTTTTTCATCAATTTGTGTCACCATGAAGCCAACTTCATCCAGATGACCTGTAAGCATAATTTTAGGTCCATCTTCTGAACCTTTTTGAATTGCAATACTACTTCCAAGACCATCATGTATAATTTCATCCGCATAAGGTGTTATGTAATTTTCAAATACTTCGCGTACTTCTCGTTCGTTTCCCGGAATCCCTTTTGCCGTTGTTAAATCTTTTAACATTTTTAATTGCTCGTCCAAAAAAATCCCTCCTATAAAACCTATTCAATCCGTATTATAACAGAAAAATGGAGAAGCGCCTACTTAAAAACAAAAGTTGAAAATATAGAACTTTACAATTGTCCTAATTTTCAACTTTCATTAATTATAGAGCTTTGGCAAAATTGGCAGATGCAACAAGCGTAATCATACTCATGACTTGATTATGTCGTTCTGTTTCTGTTGAATTCGCGAGCATCGCCGGTTCACTGGTTCGCCCTGAATCAAATACGAATTTTGATGTAGCGTGATTTGAGAGAAATGCCGTCTTATCTCGCAAGGGAGACTGGCTATCTGAGCTATATAGCACTTCAATTTTATCGCTTTCCACCCAGCCATCAATTTGATTAAATAGTTCCACTTGATACCAAATTTTGCTATTTTCAACCTTCACTTCCCGCTCGATTTCAATTTGCGGGCTGACGCCTTCTGAGAGGCTTGCAATCAGTTTTGCATCTTTTGTGCCACTTGGATTGCTCCAAATATCCACTTTTTCCCCCATCTTCACTTGGCCTAGGGCATGAAAAACTTTATCCGATGTTTTCTCTGCGTAAGCTTCTTTAATGTTATCATACTGAGCTAAATTGAATTTTTCAATGACTTCGATTAGCTTTACAGAATAATTAGGGTCCGTTGAATAGCCCGTGTAATCTAAAGCTTTTGCAGCAACACGATAATTCGTTTGGTTAATTAAGCCTTTATATAAATCTTTATTCCAACTCGGGCCATGGGCAAATAAGATGGCGTGATCATTTAACGATTCGTACCACGTTGGATAAGCTTTAAAACTCGCTTTTGTCCCAACATAGCTGACTCCGTTATGTTCTTTCGTCGCCATTACTATTGTATTTCCCTTAAACGACCCTTTGATTCCAAATAAATTCTTCCCTTTTTGCGCAAGCTCACTTTTTCCCCAGTTTGATTCGAGAATTGCTTGAGAAATGGTAATACTTGCTAAAATCCCATGTTTCTTCTGTACAATCTCTGCGTGCGGCGCAATCTCATTAATAAACGCTTGTTGCGTGGAAGTAGCGGGGCTAATACTAGCCTTAACTTGCATAGGGAGAGCCATAGCTGTGATAGAAAGGCTGATTATACCTATTTTCAGCAAGTGCTTCTTTGCAATATGTAGCATAATGAATTTTGCACATCCTTATCCTTTTTTAGTTAACGTTCCAAGCCTATAAAAACATGTGTTCTTTTATAGCAACCACTTCATTCTAACAAAACTTTTGTGTAATATATATTTCTTTTAGATGACAAAAATAACAAAAATGTAAAATCCCTTGCTACTAAATACTTCTCTCTTTAAAAAAAATAATGGAAAATGCAAAAAAAAGAGCATGAATAAGTCCTTTTACCTACTAATAAGACAACAAATTCATGCTCTTTTTTATTGAATTTTGATAAAATCTACCTTTATCCAACCAATAACTTTTTCATCTATAGCGAATTGATACCACTTTCCACTTGAAGTCACAGCTTCTTGAACAAGTTTTAAATCATCACGTTTATAATACTGAATATCCTCCACTTTTTGTGCGCCAACTAAACCATACGGGAGCGTCCAAATCGTAGCATTTTCCTCACTATTCACTTTCGCCCATTTTGAAATTTTTTGGTTCGTGATTAGCTTATCTTGAATATTATCATAGATGTGTAAATTATATTTTTCAACAATTGAGATTAGTTTAGCGGCATAATCTGGATCAGTGGCGTAGCTGCTTTCATAATTTCTTGTGCGGCTATTTTATAATCTTTTGCCCCAAGTACTCCGTGATACTTTGTTCTTGACCAGGATGTGCCATTTACGAATAACTGCGCATGATCATCAAGCGATTCATTCCAATTCGTGTACTTACGAAAATTCGCTTTAATTTCAATCCATTTTCCGTCCGCAAATTCTTTAGTTGTCATGCTGACAATAGGTTGACCGCTTCTGCCTTTTACTCCAAAGAGGTTGTTAGCTTGGCTAGCGAGTTCACTTTCTCCCCAGTTAGATTCAAGAATAGCTTGCGCGAGTGTAACACTCGTTAAAATTTGATGTTTCGCTTGAATTTCCTGTGCATGCTTTGAAAGTTGATTGATAAATTTCTCTTCTTTTGTATTAAAAGCGGGTTCTGGTGCTGTTAAATCAAGATAGGTCTCTCGTATAAATGATGCGATGACGCCTATTAAAATCAGACTAATGAAAATTCCAATAGCTGTAAAAAGTTGACGTTTCTGCTTTCGTTTCATTTTTTTTCGCAACCGTTCAGTTCACACCTTTCCTTTTCACATCCCTCTTTTACCTTACGTTAAAAAACTTTTAAAAGCAATCCATCTCAAGTCTAGTTCTTTAAAATTAAACTTTTCTTTAAAAAAATCTAAACGACATAATCCGTTTAGATTTTTTTACTTTATTATAGAAGAAACTAGAATATTTTACTTATTACGAACAGTAAAACGTGCTTGTTTATAGTTTTCTTTTTCCACTTCGTCTAACATTGCGACCGCAAAATTAGCATAGCTAACTTCGCTTTGGCCTTTTTCATCAACTAAAAGCTGATTTTCTCCAAGTATATAGTTACCCGTTTTTTCCCCATCAGGATTAAAGAAAGCAGATGGACTCATGTAGGTCCAGTTTACATCTTTGTCCGTTTGTAATTCATCAAAAGCTTCGCCCATATTACGAGCAGTTGCTAAGAAAGGAGCGGGGAAATCTTCTGTATCCATAAGACGCAAGGTCTCATCTTTATCCACATATAAGCTACCTGCCCCACCAACAATAAGTAAGCGTACCTTTTTCCTTTTTAAAATAGCGCGTAAATGCTTTAACGAAGTTTGATGTAGTTCCTCGTGATTCATTTGCGCATTAAAGGCATCTACAACAACATCTTGATTCACTAAATCCTCTGCTGTTAAATCAAATAAATCTTTTTCTAAAATCCGAACATTCGGGTTTGTTATTTTATCTTTTTGTCGAACAATCGCTGTCACATCATGACCACGTTCATAAGCCTCTTCTAAAATTTGATTGCCTGCCTTACCATTTGCACCGATAATTGCGATTTTCATACTATTACCCTCCTAATTTGCAACTTTAAAAGTTACATTTAAATTATAATTTTGGCAAGTCATTCGTTTTGACCTGCCCTATCTGTAATTTTTTGAATGGTGTCCTCTAATGTCACTTGACGTAATTCATCTTCCATTTTTTGTTGTGCCGAAAGAAAAGAGTCTTCAAGTGCAGCTTGAATATTTGCTCCTACAACACAATTTGGATTAGGGTGTTGATGGACGTCGAAAATTGCTTCTTTTCCTAAAACCGCATCATAAATCGCATAAAGTGTGATTTCATTCGGTTCTTTGGCTAATGCCGTTCCACCAATTCCTGGTCTTGAATGAAGCAACTGTGCTTTTTTTAAGCGACTCATTAAGCGCCTAATGACAACTGGGTTTGTACCCACACTTGCAGCAATAAAATCTGATGTAATTTGCTTGTCACGGTTTAAGTAAACAAGTGTTAAAATATGCACCGCAACACTAAAACGTGTAGAAATGGCCATTTCCTCACCTCTTTGTAACTATTATAATTACAAATTAAATCATTGTCAACAAAAAAAGATGAGAGCCTCATCTTTTTCCTAAAAAACGTTTACTCGCTTTCAAAAGAAACCATTCTAGGCTCGCCATTTGGAAGCGGATATGTGCATTTTGAATGATATAGCGGAACATTTTTTGCTTTGTTTTGGGGAGGTTTCGATCGCGTTCGTTTGAATACTTGTTGTGACATAGTCTGAAACCCACTTTTGGACCGTAAGATAGTCCTCCTTTTTCGCCAAAAAAAGCCATTCAATCATTGAAAATAAATCGATTTCAAGATACTTTTGTTCTTTTTTAAAACGGAGGTCATGGTTTTCGTGGTCTAAAAAAGCTTGATCTGAAACTAAAAGAGCGTCTAAGCGGTCTCGCACCATTTTAAGATTGTTTTTTTGTTGCGTAATCGATTTATTTCCGGAGACGCGGTGGCGCCAGTAATAGCCAACACTTCTTAAAATATTAACATGTTCCGCTTTTAAGTATGCAGGAATCACGACGGGAATATCCTCATATGTCTTACCTTCTGGAAATTGGAACTTATTTTCGCGCCAAAACCTGGCACTGTAAATTTTGTTCCAGCTCGTCGTATCGTATAATAATTCAGGTGTTTCAAAAATTGTCGTATTTAGCTTATCCGCCACCATAAATCGTTCGTGTAACACAGAACGGTATACATCTTCACCTGAAAGACGCGCCACACCAATGGTTACAATATCTGCGCAAGAAAGTTGAATGGTTGCCATCATTTTTTTATACATATCGCGGTCAATCACATCATCGCTATCAACAAAGGCAATAAAATCGCCTGTTGCAATTTTAACCCCATCATTTCTTGCTGCAGAAAGACCCCCATTTTCTTTTGTAACAAGTTGTATCGAAGGGTACTTTTGTTTTAATTTTTCTAATTTCTCCCCTGTATCATCTGTTGAGCCGTCATTTATTACAATAACTTCTAAATCTTCATAGGATTGATTCATTACAGAGTCAATACATGCTTCAATATAACTTCCAACATTGTATGCTGGAATAATGACACTTACCTTCATAGCCCTCTCCTTTTAAAAACCCGTTTGTTTTCTTCTTTTTTCAAACGGCACTTTCCAAACTAAATCCCCAAGCCGAACAAAGCCTCTTAAATAAAGATGAATCGCTAGTGCCTTAAGTTTTGCAGTTGCTCCGCTCCCAGACCTATACCCATTTTTCCACCATTTGGGAAATTCCGTGTTCATCGTTTTTCGCACAATTTGAAGCGCTTCTTTACGCTCCTTAATTCCTTCTAAATAAATAATTTTCCGAAGAACAGTCCGGTAAACAAGATGTTCCATGTAAAGTGTTTCCACTTCTTTTTTATGTGGCTCATAGACTTGTAATTTTTCTAACTCCACTTTTACATTTTCTAACATCGGAATGACATCCAAAAATTTCGTATCCTTTTGTAAATTGGATTGTGAATCTGCGCGGTCCGTTACATAGTAATAAAGCGCATCTTCAATTTTAACAGGATTCATAGCGCGCAGTACCACTACAGGAACTATACCGAGGTCCTCATACCAGAAACCTGTTTTAAAACGTAGATTTTTCCATAATGAAGCGGTGTAAAACTTATTCCACGGAACACTCCCGGCATCTGTTAAAAGATACCCACTGTTACGCGGTATGTACTGCATATCTCCATCTTGATTTATATTATTAGATGTGAAAATCACTAAATCTGCCTTCGTTTTATCTACTGTTTCAAGACACTTTTCTACTAGATTGGTTGCGATATAATCATCACTGTCGACCATAATAAGATAGTCGCCTGTCATTTCGTCTAAACCGGTATTTCGTGCGGCGGCCTGACCACCGTTTTCTTGGGTGATAATACGTATTCGAGAATCATGCCATGTTTTTAAGAGCTCAGAAGAACCATCTGTCGAACCGTCATCAACAAGGATAATTTCTAAATGTGTATACGTTTGTTGTAAAATACTTTCTACACAACGTTCTACATAATTTTTTACATTGTAAACAGGAACAATAACACTGACTAAAGGTTGCATAAAACGTCTCCTCTTAGAATAAATTCACCCTTTAAGAATACCTTTTCCAAATGATTTTGTCTAATTCTATTTTAGTGATTCGTTAAACAGTAATTTTAAATCGCAAAACGGTTTTCATTTTTTCTGGTGCGGTTTTCCGTGGATCTGATAAATAGATTTCTTTATGGTCTTTTGATTGGCGTGACCAATCATTCTCTACACAATACGCTTCCATTTTTTCAAAAGAAGCTGGTTCTGTATCAAAAGGACCAACATGGAGCATTTGGACGCTTAGTCCTTCCTGAATGGTTTCAAATTGCAGGTCTTCTAGTAAATGATGCGGAATTTTTTCAGCAAAGCGCGGTTTTAATTCTTCAAAAAGGGTTGGCGTCACAAAATGAGGTTGGCGGATCATAATTCGGTATTCAAATAAGCTTTTATCAAGTGGCTCGTCATCGCGCTGACTTGTTGTCCATTCTCCTTCTAGTGGATACACGGTATATTCAAAGTAACCATCTGGAACAACGCCTTTTTTAGGTAGCATCCGTATGGTGTAGGAAGCGGCGTAAAGGCTTCTACTCGCTCTTTAAAGGCACTTTCGTTTGGGTCGCCATGTCCTTTTATTGTGATATAATTCATTGCTTTCACATCTATTTTCATAGGTTTATTTTTGGGAAGATAAAGTTCTTTTTCACTTTTTCGCCATTCATATTTTGTCATTAGTTCATCATCCTTCCGTGTCAAAAAAATTTAGATGGAAGCGATTCCGCTCCTACTCCCATCTTATCTTAAATATGATTTTCTGTCGACTAAAGTTTCCATATAAAAAGCGCGAAGCATGTAGCTTCGCGCCAACTTGTAGAAAAACTCAAAGTTTAAGCAAAACAAAACGATTCTCACCACAATCAGACTGCTGACAAATGGTGAGATTCTAGGCAGTGCCGAGTACCGGAGCGGAGCGTACTCGAGTACGTGAGCACCGGAACGGAGGGCACTAACAACGAAGATTGCCGTTTGTCAGCAGTTTGACGCGAAGCATGTAGCTTCGCGCTTTAGTACTAAATAAACTTCGCTGTAATCGATTCAGGTACTTTTGTTAAATCGCTTGGTTTTCCTGCAAAAAGGATTTGGCCGCCTTTACTTCCGCCTTCTGGGCCAACATCGATAATCCAGTCCGCTTGTCTAATAATGTCTAGATTATGTTCGATAACAATGACTGTATTTCCTGCATCCACTAAACGATTCATAATTTCAATGATGTGTTTTGTATCAGACATATGAAGTCCTGTTGTAGGTTCATCCATAATATAAATACTACCCTTTTTATGCAGTTCAGTAGCAAGTTTTAACCGCTGACACTCCCCGCCTGAAAGGTACTTAATGCTTGGCCAAGTGTTAAATATCCAATACCAACATCTTCCATTGCTTGAAGTTGTTTCGTTATTTTCTTTAATTCAAAAAAGGATAGGGCATCTGAAACGGTCATTTCAAGCACATCACTAATGGTTTGACCATTTAGTTGATATTTTAACACCTCTTCTTTAAAACGTTTTCCAGAACAAGCTTCACACGGCGTTCGGATGGCATCCATGAAAGCCATGTCCATCGCAATATAACCAAGTCCTTTACATTCTGGACAGGCCCCTTTTGAATTGTAGCTGAAAAGAGATGGGCTGACATCATTTTCTGTTCCAAAAAGTTTTCGGATGCTATCCATAATGCCTGAATAGGTGGCCGGGTTGGAACGAGAATTTGCATGAGCAGCGGACTGGTCAATCACTATCGCTTCTTCGTACTGTTTTCTAAAGATTCCATTGATAATGGTACTCTTTCCTGAACCTGCCACACCTGTAATCACACTTAAAACGCCCGTCGGCACTTCTAAGTTTAAATTTAGGACATTGTGTAAGCTGGTTTTTTTCACGGGTAAAAAGCTTTGAGGTTTTCTGACGTTTTCTTTTATCGCTTCATGATGACCCATAAATTTCCCGGTTAAGGTATCGCTTTTTAAAAGCGCGTCGTAAGTACCTTGGAATGTAACCGTACCACCATTTTTTCCTGCATGTGGTCCTATATCGATAATGTGATCCGCAATTCGAATGACATCCGGGTCGTGTTCCACAACAAGAACGGTATTGCCTTTATCGCGTAACTTTTCTAATAACTCATTTAAACGATGCACATCACGTGGATGGAGCCCTATACTTGGTTCGTCAAAAATATAAATCATATCCGTTAAACTGCTGTTTAAATGACGAACCATTTTGACTCGCTGTGATTCCCCGCCTGAAAGCGTGCTCGTCTCACGGTCTAATGTCACATAGTCTAAACCAATATCAATTAAATGAGTGACCCGCTCCATAATGCTTGCTTTTGTAGCTTCTGCATAAGGATTGTTGACTTTTTCAATATTTTTCACGATGTCATCCAGTTGCATAGACATATAATCTGCAATATTGAAGCCATCAATGCGGCAAGCGAGCACTTCTTTTGAAAGTCTTGCCCCGTTACATTCATCACAAGGCACTTCAGTTGTATATTGATCCACTTGTTTTTTAGTTCGTTCTCCCATTTCACCATCTTTTTTTAAATAGAGACGATCGAATTTTTGAATTAGGCCTTCGTAGGTCGAATTAATTGGACCGCCAGCCGTTTCAAGTACAAATTTTTCGGTTTTTCCGTTCAATAACTTTTCCATTTCTTCAGAAGAATAATCTTTTAGTTTTTTATCCAAGTCAAAATAACCGGATAAAGCGTATATATTCCAATACCAAGAACCGACTGAGAAATTGGGAAATTGTATGGCTCCCTCATTTAGTGATTTGGAATAATCTAGAAATTTTTCCATATCGAGTGTAATTTTTCGCCCGACTCCTTGGCAAGCTTTGCACATCCCGCTCGGATCATTAAAAGAAAACATGCTAGCTGGACCTACTTCTGGCTTCCCAATTCTTGAAAAAAGCACACGAAATAGCGGATTAATATCTGTAATCGTTCCAAGAGTTGAGCGAGAATTACCACCAATCCGTTTCTGATCAATAATAATAGAGGCGCCGAGACCACTTATACCATCAGTATCTGGCTCTCGGTATTTCGGCAAGAAACCACGAACAAACGCGCTGTGCGTTTCATTCAGTTGGCGCTGCGATTCCGTGGCAACGGTTCCAAAAACAATAGATGATTTCCCGGAACCAGATACACCCGTGAAGATTGTAATTTTCCGTTTTGGAATACGAACGGAAATATTTTTCAAGTTGTTTTCTCTGGCACCTTTAATTTCGATATATTCTTGTGTCATGTCATTCCCCCTACCATTATTTCCTGAATGAAGCCATCAGGACTAATCATTTTACCTAAAAGTCCCCCCTCTGTCAATCCAAAATATGTTAAAATAGAAAAAAAGTAAATAGGAGGGAAAACATGCTCAATTTACAAAAGCCACCTCGGTTAAAAAAAGGAGATACCGTTTGTACAATTAGTTTGTCTTGGGGTGGTGCCGGAGACAAAGAACTCATACACCGCTACAAAGCAGGCATTGCGCGCCTAAAAGAACACTACCAGCTTCACGTTGTGGAAATGCCACATACACTTTCTGGCTCTGATTACTTATATCATCATCCTGAAAAACGGGCAGAAGATTTAATGACGGCCTTTAAAGACCCTAAAATAAAAGCCATCTTTAGTTGTATAGGCGGAAACGATAGTATTCGAATGCTACCTTTTATTGACTTTTCTGTTATTAAAGCGAATCCTAAAATTTTTGTTGGCTACTCAGATTCGACCATCACACATTTAATGTGCGTTAAAGCAGGCATTTCTAGTTTTTATGGGCCGGCAATTTTGAGTGATTTTGCAGAAAATGTGGCCTTTCCTACGTTTACTAAAATTAATTTTGGCGAACTCACTTTTTCCCCAAGTCCGCGTTTTCGCTTTGAAACGGCTGACGAAATAACAGGTGAGTATTTGCCATGGGTTTCGGAAAATGAGAAAACTGCGCGCAAATTTGTGCCAAATGATGGATACGATGTTGTGCAAGGTCAAGGTGTTGTATCGGGCCCACTCATTGGTGGTTGTATGGAAGTGCTTGAAATGGCCAAAGGAACGACTTTATTCCCTGCATTATCGCAATTTGACGGGGCTATTTTGTTTTTAGAAACATCTGAAGTGAAGGCTAATCCTTGGTGGTTTGAGGACCAACTTCGAAACTACGGAATGATGGGTGTTTTAGAACGAATAAACGGGATTGTTTTTGGTAAGCCAAAGGAAGGGGTGCACCAGGCGGCATATCGCGAACTCACTTTAAAAGTGTTAGCCGAGTTCTCACTACAACATTTATCTGTATTTTTTAATGCCAGTTTTGGTCATAATGAACCTAAACTAACCCTCCCTTACGGACGTATCGCCGAATTAAATCCTCAAAACAAAACTTTCACATTACTTGAACCAGCTGTTTTATAATGGCTGTTAGCTCGTTGTTCGGATAGTTTTTATTTGATTCATGATTGGTTTTAAAATGACCAAAAAAAGAATATTGCCAATGGTAATCCCACAAGCAAGCGCAACGGAAGAACTAATAACATCGAAAAATGTAGCGGCAGCGGATGCTGTTTCTCCCATAAAAAGCTCTTTAAAAACTTCATAAAAGGTAATGCCGGGTACAACTGGCACGAGCCCCGGAATAAAGTAGACGGTTGAGGGGAATTTGCGAATATAGCTGTAGGCGAAGCTAAGCGTACTCAAAATTAACGAACAAAAAAAGCTTGTGATAAAAACGCCGTATCCGTTTGCGCTTAAGAAATAATAGCCTAGCCAACCCGCTCCGCCAACAATCCCCCCGGCGATAATGGTTTTATTCGGAATACGGCATAAAAATCCGAACGAACAAGAGGCTATAAAACTAAAAATAAAGTGATAAAGAATCGTAAAAATCATGTTTATGCCTCCTTTTAATTCACCATTAAAATAACGAGTGCTACCCCACAACCTAATGCGGCTGCGATAAATAAACTTTCAAACAAACGAATAATACCTGAAATATAATGTCGCGCCATTAAATCGCGTATCGCGTTTGTGATGCCAATACCCGGCACAAGTGGAATGACGGTGCCTATCATCGTTAAATTGATATTGGTCCCAATAAAAAGATGAATAAAATAGCCGACTACCCCCCCAATAAATGTCGATAAAAATTCAAAAATAAAAGGATAATCCGCAAGATTTGATAATTTTTGAAAAATAAAATAAGCTACCATGCCTGAAACCATACTACTTGGCAAATCGGTCCAATTTCCACCAAATATAAGGACAATCGAACCACTTAATAATCCTGTGAAAAAAAGCTGTTTATAAAGCGCATCTTTTGACGTATCAAGATCCAACTGCTTTAGCTTGTGATACATATCTAAAAGCGAAATCTGATTGCTCGTATAGTCACGCGAAATTTGGTTGACAGACACCACTTTCTCTAAATTATAACCGCGCGTATCAATTCGTAAAAAACTACTTTCATGTAGATTGGTTTTCACAAAAACGCCGGATAGCGTGACATATGTATAATAGCTTTTTGCCGCGTCGTCCCCTAGGCTCTTACGAATAATTCGCTCCATTGTATCTTCGACGCGTGACGTTTCAGCGCCACTTTCAAGTAGGATTTTCCCAGTTAAAAGCGTTGTCTGAATAATAAATTCATTTTCACTAACTCCCATTTTTACCCCACCTTTGTTAATCCCTCTTTCATTATATTTCTTGCCCTTCATTTCGTCAAAATTGGGAGAAACACTGCTATTTTCCTTTTAAAAAGCTCATGACACTATTGTCATAAGCCCTTGATTTTTTCACGCCAATTTAGAAATTCCTTATCATTTGGATTCGCACATAAAATATGGTTGATTTTTCCTAATAATACGAGCTGATAACGTTTAACTGCCTCTTTTGAAATTTCGACTTCATTTAATTGCTGTATAAAAGCTAGGTGATTACGTAAACCAAATCGGCTCACATAATAAGCTTCTTGTCTCACCTTTTTGCGATAAGCTTTTGACACTTGTACTTTTTCATTCACGATTAGTCCAGTAACTTTTTGTTGCATTTTTCTCGTAAGCACTTTTGTTTTCGCATGATTCACACTAAAATTCATGTCATTTAAAAACATTTTTGCCTTACGATACATATAAGCTGTATCAAAATCCCCAGAAAATGTCATATCATCGGAATAACGCGAATAATTTATTCCCATCTCACTTGCCAATTTCCCCATATAGTCATCAAACGGCTTCATCACAATATTTGAAATTGCTGCAGAAGTCGGAGCACCTTGCGGAAGTGCGTCATGATAACAACATAAACTAGTAAGCAGCCCACTTATTCGCTTAGGAAAAATAGCTTTTGGAAATGCATAATTCATCACATCTGGGAATAAAATACTTCCAAAAAAAGTCTTCAATATCTAATTTTAATATGTATTTTTGTCTCGCATGTTTGGCCGCGTTAAAAAAAAATGCTTCCCTCATTTTTATAGGCCGTCGCAAATGGAGAAACTTGCCGTTCATTTAAAAGCGAAACCAAAATGCGTCTTTGCACGCCTTTTAATAATGGGCTTGGCGCATAAATGTTGCGCATTTGGCCATTTCTTTTTTGAACCGTAAATGTCTTATAATGATTTTCTAAATGGTTTGAGATGGCGTATAAAGTAGCTAATTGCTTTTCTTTTGGCCATGCCGAGGGACCGAGTAGTCGAAGGGAGTATAAAAATTCACTCAGTTGTGCATCTGTCGCATAGCCAAATACTTCTTGATGATTCAATGCCTTCTCCTCTTTTCAAATAAGAATTTAAAGAGGCAAAACGAAAAACCGATCCATCAAATGCAGAGGTGTACTTGCCACTTGGCGAGGCACATGAAATGTGCTGTAGTACACCTTCGCATTTGGTGGCTAATCTATACATTTCTAAATCCAGATGACGACTCGCCATCCTCGCCTATTCGGTTAATAGACATCCTTTTGCCTCTCAAAAGAAATTATAACATACCTCTGTAGGTTAAGCTGTGCAAAATCTGATACGATAAGAAAGAAAAAAACTTTTTTTTAAAAAAAAAGCAAACTTTTTGTTAGCGTCACGCGTCTAATTAATATATGCATATTGAGGGGGCCCCCGTTCATGGAAGAAGAAATCCGCGAGCATTTTGTCGAATGCGTCACACACTATCAGTCCGACTTCTATCGTCTTGCTTATAGTTATGTTAAAAATGAAGCAGACGCGCTTGATATTATCCAGGAAGCCATTCAAAAAGGGCTTATCAACTTAAAAAAGGTACATAATCCAGAAGCTATTAAGAGTTGGTTTTACAAGATTATCATTCATACAGCCATTGATTTTCTACGTAAAAAATAAAAAAATTAAAAATTGTTGATGGTGAAACGATGGAGCGGCTTCATCAACAGCATGAAGACCGTTACGAAAATCTTGACTTAAAAGAAGCTTTAGAACGGCTTCCCATTAAATATAAAACGGTGATTGTCTTGCGCTATTTTGAAGACTTACGGATTGATGAAATTGCTGAAATCCTAGGAAAAACAACTAGTACAACAAAAACAAGGCTTTATAAAGCTCTTCAATTATTACGAATGGATATTGGCAAGGAGGAACTATTCGATGATAAATAAAAAAATGGCAAAGCTACGACAAGAATATAAAAATGTACCTATCCCAGATGAATTAACAGCTCTGGTTCAACAAGCCGTTCAAAAAAAGCCTAAGAAAAGTTACCCTTTCTTACTGTGGGGCACTTGTAGCGCAGCTGTTATTTGTCTCATCTTTACATTTACAGTGGTGACAAATTCAACTGTCGCGAATGCCATGCGTAACGTTCCAGTTTTAAATCAAGTTGTTGCTGTTTTAACCGGACAAACTTATGCGGATAAATCTAAAAATACAGAAGCCGATATTAAAACGCCTAAAGTAGAAGGACTTGCCGATTCAGAACTTGAAAAACAAATTAATGACCATTATATCAAAACAAGCGAGGAGCTTTATAAAGAATATAAATCCTATGTTTCGAAAAAAGGAGAACATTACGCTGTTTCGAGTTCTTACGATGAAATTTTAAATACAGAAAGACTTTTAGTTGTTCGCTTCAGTGTCGAAAAGACTATGGCAAGTAGCTATACAGAAAATGAATATATTACACTCGATAAAAAAGAACAAAAACTAATTGGCCTACACAATTTATTTAAAGACGGGGATTACACTACCATCATTAAAAATTATATTCTGCAAGAAATGAAGAACGAAATGAAACATGATCCGAATAAAATTTACTGGGATGAAAGTGAAATCAGCCCCGCCATGACAGCAGAAAATCTAGAAAACCACTTTTATATTAATGAAAAAAATAAACTTGTCATTATGTTTAATGAATATGATGTCGCGCCTGGTTATATGGGACCTGTAGGATTTATTATTCCAACCAAAGTGATTGAAGATGAACTTATTAATCACGACTATATTAAATAAAAGGAGTCGTATAACATGCGAAAAAAAAGAAAGACTAAAAAAAAGGTAGGATTCCTTTTTGTAATCCTACCACTTGTCCTCATAGTAATAGCAGGATTATGGTTTTGGAAAGCACCAAGTCCTGTTACAAGTAAAGCCATTACCCATGATACGGTGACAAAAAGTGTAGAGCAAAAGCAGCCTTCAGAAAAAGTCGATAAGAAGAAGGGAGCTAAGCCTAAAGAACAAAATGCTAATCAAAATCAGTCGCCTGAAAAAATTGATGGCCGAACGGTTTTCTTAACTTTTGATGATGGACCAAGCCCACACTTTAACCAATTTATAGACACTTTAACTAATGAGAAAGTTCCTGCTACCTTCTTTTTTATCGGAAATAGCTTGCAAAATGCCAATAAAGAAGCTTTGTCTCGTTTGAAAAATTCGCCATTTCGAGTTGGTCTACATAGTTATACACATGATGCGAAATTGCTTTATCGTAAGCAAAACCCTACTTTCTTCCCCGAAATGGAAAAATTAAGTAAAGAAATTCAATCACTTACAGGGATTTCGACAAAACTTATGCGCGCCCCATACGGAAGTACCTACTTAACAGATGCAGCCTATCAGAAAGTAAAAAGAGAGGGTTATCATTTGCTTGACTGGAATATTGATAGTAATGATTGGCGCTATAAAGATGATTCCACGCGTGTCGTTCAATCTGTCATGGCTCAAGTTAAAACATTAAAATCCCAAAATATACCACTCATTATTTTATTCCACGAACGTCCAAATACACTTAAAGCTTTACCTACTATTATTCAAGAATTAAAAAAACAAGGCTACCATTTTAAAGCTTTTGACGCTTCAACGCCTTACTATCATAACTTCAAAGAACATTAATTGATTATTCTGTATGAAATTTTATCCAAAGGGGGCGTTTCAATGAAATTACTTGTTCTTGGTGGTAAATGTTTACTCATTTTATTTCTTATCCTTTCCATTTTATGTTTAGCAAGCGTACCAGTTGCGCATGAGTTCACTGAAATAAAACCTCTCTTCTCTTCCACTTTTATAGAAAGAATATCATTTTTTACTAGCTTAAAATAACTACTTGGAATGATTCTATGCTATAATTTTTGGGTAAAGAACAACATCATGGAAGAAATGAGGTGTTCTCGTGACTGAGGGCAAAATGAATCCAAAAATCGATGAATATTTAAGTCATGTCAAACAGTGGTATTCCGAGTCTGAAAAACTTCGCTCGATTTTACTAGACTGTGGGTTGACAGAGGAATTAAAATGGGGCAAGCCCTGCTATACCTTTGATGGTAAAAACATTGTGATTATTCAAGGCTTTAAAGCTTACTTAGCTCTATTATTTTTTAAAGGCTCATTAGTACAAGATCCCCATCATATTCTAGTGAAAACAGGTGAAAATACAATTGTAGGCCGACAAATACGATTTACATCTTTAGCGGATGTAGAAAAACTGCAAGAGATTATCCCGCAGTACATTCATGACGCTATTGAGGTGGAAAAAAGAGGTGAAACAGTTCCCAAACAAGAGCCAAAAGAAATCCCGATTCCGCCTGAATTCCAAGAAAAACTGGATGAGGATGCTACTTTAAAAGAGGCTTTCTTTTCCCTTACACCGGGAAGGCAACGTGGTTATATCCGCCATTTTGCGGAGCCCAAACAATCCAAAACTAAAATTGCACGTATAGAAAAATATATACCTAAGATTTTAAGCGGGAAAGGCTTAACAGATTTTAAATAAAAAACCGCACTTTTCAAATGTTGAAAAGTGCGGTTTTCTTTCGTTGCTTTTTCTCGAATGCTCTAGGTAACTAAATTTTAGGCAAGGTGATAATAAAGATACTTCCTTTTCCGAGCTCACTTTCAACCCGAATATTGCCTTTATGTGCGCGAATAATGGCGCGTGCGATAGCGAGTCCGATTCCTTGACCGCCTGAGATGGTTGCCCGTGATAAATCCGTTCGATAGAGGCGGTTAAAAATATGCTCTTGTTCTTCTTTGGCGATACCTACGCCGGTATCCATCACTTTAATAATCACTTCCAAATCATTTTCAGTTACTTGAACAATCACTTTGCCAGATGGAGGGGTAAATTTGAGTGCGTTTGCTAATAAATTGGTGATGACCTGCCTCATTTTATCCTCGTCAGCTACAAGTGAAATTTCTGGACTTATAACTTCCAAACTTATTTTTTTGGCTTCATATTGAGCTTCAAAATTGTCACGTATAGCGCATAACATATTTTTTAAATGAAATGGGCGAAGATTTAAATTTTCAATATGACTTTCTAGTTCTGTGATTTTTTCAATATTACCAATTAAACGTGTGAGTCGGTCCACTTCCTCGTAACAACTTTTTAAACGCTCTTTTGTAATGGGCCAAATGCCGTCATACATGGCTTCGATATGTGCTTTAATGGTTGTTAAAGGCGTTCTAAGTTCGTGGGCAATATCCGATGTGAGCCGGTTCCTAAGCTCATTTTGCTTTCCTAGACGTTTTGAGAGCTCATTGATAGATAGAACCAGTTCATTGATTTCAATTGTTGAACTTTCTGGTAGCATCGTTTCTAATTGATGGCCTTCCGCCAGTTCTTTCGTCTTTTCATTTAATTTCTCAAGCGGCTCACTTAAACGTTTTGACATCCAAGTCACGATAAAAATTAAAAAACAAAAAAAGCAGAAATAGACACAACGATTAAATTCGTTTTCATATCCCGAATAAAAGCTAAATCATGTTTCGTATAATTTAACGGACCAATATAATGGATATCTAGCGTTGCAATTTCCGCATCTGTACTATCTCTCAGCTTAAATATCTTTGTCGCTTCTTCCGTTTCGCGTGGATTCATTTTTTTAAGCTTATCTTGTTCTTTCTGACTTTCTTTTTGTGCCGCTTCTGAAGGAGTAAAAATCACATTTCCCGTCACATCGAGCAAAATAAACCATTGACCTTTAGAGGCAATGGACTCATTAATTTGCTCCAACCTTTTCGTATCCCAAGATTTCGTCTCTTCATTGTGTGCGAGCATCACACTATGCTCCGTTTGTTTTAACATCTCTCTTTGTTTTTCTAAAATATAGGTTTGAAAATGGGTGTTCATTAAAAAGAAGGTAATCAAACTAATCGACCCAATAATCAAAATCGATAAGGCGGCGAAACCAAAAATGAGTTGTGTTTTTATGGTCCTCTTTTTCATTCCGCACACCCGAATCTATAACCCTTACCATGAATAGTTAAAATAAATTGAGGTTTTTTTGAATCCTTTTCGATTTTCTGACGTAAATTTTTAATATGCGAATCAATCGCTCGGTCTGAATTAAAAGAATCATAGCCGTAGAGCGACTCAATTAGAGTTTCTCGCGGAAAGAACTGTGTTGGACTTTCCGCAAGCGTGTAAAGTAAATCAAACTCTTTTTTGGTAAGGCAAACTTCTTTATCGTGTAAAAAAACTTGCCTAGAGTTCGGATAAATAATTAAGCTCCCTTCAGCAAACGATAATTTATACACATCCTTATTTCTTATGTTTCCACTGCGCCTTAAAACCGTTTCAACGCGCATCACTAATTCTTTGGGACTAAATGGCTTCACAATATAATCGTCCGCGCCAAGTTGCAAGCCATGAATAATAATATCTTGCTCCTTGGATTTAGCCGTTAACATAATAATGGGCGTCTCATTACCACTTCCGCGAATTTCCTTACAAATATCAAGACCTGATTTATCAGGTAACATTAAATCTAAAATGAGTAAATCTGGCTGACTTAACGCAAACTTTCTTAGTGCCGCCTCGCCCGAATTCGCTCGAAATACCAAGTAGTCTTTTGCCACTAAATACGCCTCTACAACATCAAGAATTTTCGGCTCATCATCGACAATGAGGATTTTCATTCTGAACACTTCCCACATGTATGACTTATAAATATTTCTTTTTATGCAAGTATTCCTCTTCACTAATATGCCCGCGCATAAATTCATTTAATAAAACTTGCTCTGGGTCTTCTTCGTAAGATGTGATTTGTTCTGGTTTTTCGGCTTTATTTTTTACCATCGCGTAGATAAGATAAAAAATCGCAATAAGAATAATTATCCAAAAAAAGGACATAAACATCATACCGCCCATTCCTCCTCCAAATAAGTTAAACCAAGAATTACCCATCATAATCGTTATCTCTCCAATCTAAATCACATTAATTTGCCCCATCATACCATTCTCTTCGTGCTCAAGATTATGACAATGATAGACAAAAAGACCTTTTTGAGTAAAACGAATTTTTACTTGAACCTTTTCATTTGGCGCAACTAAAACCGTATCTTTAAGTCCCCGTTCATTTTCCGTCACTTCTTTACCATTCCGGCTAACAATTTGAAACTGCGTCCCGTGAATATGAAACGGGTGATTCATGCCCCCATCATATCATCCTGATTTGTTATTTCAAAGATCCGTTCCTCGCCCTGCTTGGCCACTTTATCAATTCGATTTTTATCAAATTTTTTTCCGTCTATCCTAACCATCGTCCCCATACCAGACAATTCGATTTTTTCTACTTTATCCGTAGCTATTTCTTTTGTTACCTCTGGAGATTCTAGCTCTTCCGGAATTGGTGGCCCCAAAAGAAGTGAATCCGCAACTTTAAAAGTTAAAACGTTCGTATTACCATCTTTTAATTCAAGGGTTTCGCCTTTTTCTTTTGCAACATCTAAAATGATTTCGGAACGCTCACCAGGGGCTAATCGGATACTTTTTAGCGTAGCGGGCTTTTCTAAAAAACCACCATCTGTTGCAATTTGTGTAAAAGAAGTATCATTACTCATTTTTAGTTTGTATTCTCGTGCATTTGATCCGTTCAATAATCGTAACCTAATTTTATCATATTTTACTTCTATATACGGACGAATTGTTCCATTTATAACTAAATTTTCGCCTTGTGTGCCGTCACTATTTTGGTCCGTTTCATAGTCAAATTGATTATCTGCTGTAAAGTTTCTATCTTGTATGACAACTGGAAAGTCGTTTTTCCCATAATCACTTGGTAAGTCTTTACTTTTTTCGTTGTTATCTTCAATGTAAATGAGTCCTGCTAAGCCTTCGTAAACTTGTTTAGCGGTTTTTCCTTCTGGGTGCGGATGAAACCACAGTGTAGCTGCATCTTGGGATACTTGAAAGTTCACACTTTTTTCGCTATTGGCTTGTACGATTTGATTTGGCCCTCCGTCTACATTATCTGGTACTACGAGCCCGTGCCAATGAAAGCTTGTCTCTTCATCTAAACTATTTTTGGTTCGAAAAGTGACCTCTTCTCCTTTTTGCAAACGTATAACGGGACCAAGATAATTCCCATTATAGCCAAGCGTTCTTGTTTTTTCACCACTTTTAATTAATGCTTCACCGCTTTTTGCTTCAATATCGTAGATGGTTGTATTGTTCTCTTTTGAGCTTGGTGCTAAAATCTTAGGAAGTTCTAGCGGCTTTAGTTTTTCACCTTTATCCTCTTTTAACACCAAAACCTCATCCTGGGTCCCCATATCCATATTCCGATGCTCATTTGGTGTCATTCCTCTATTAATTAGCCAAAGCCCAATCATAGCAATGCTTATCAAAAGCAAAATACCAATTAGAATACTTAACCATATACTTTTTTTCAAACTCCTACCTCCTTTACACCATAAGCGTAGCAAATTTCTATGTAGAAAATATGGAGGACTTTTTTTATTTCTCCATATTTTCTACACCCTCACATGTTAAGCTAAGGATGTAGTAAACAATGTTCGCTCGTTTGCTACCCCACCTAGTTAACCAAAAAAGTGTTTTGGCCTTAAACACTTTTTTGGTTTTTTTTTACAAAAAAAATCTCGGCATCCGCTCATACGAATTCCGAGATTTTTTGGTTTGCTTAAAATTAAATCATTTTTTGAATTTCATTTAATATTTTTCTTTTCTTGAGTTTACCAACTTGTATTCGTCGTTCGAGCGTATAGTGATTGGTTCGTACTTCTTCAATAATTTCCCCGTAAACTTTTGCAGCTAGCATAATCACAAATCGACTATCCTCATCAAATAAATCAATATCTAAAAGCGCCTTTTGGTATAAGGCGTTTGCTTTTTTGGCATAAAATTCCCACAATCGAATATAATTTTCATTTTCGCCCCCGTGAAAAACGGTATATAAATTGACATCAAATGTTGCCATTTTTTCTTTACTAAAATAAATACGCCCTTCTAAAAAGTCCTCTCCTACATCACGAAGAATATTTGTAAGTTGCATCGCTTGTCCAAGGGCGATTGCGGCACTTTTAGCTTGCTTTTTATTTTTCGTTGCTAAAATGGGGAGTAGCATTTCCCCGACTGTTCCTGCTGCACCGTAACAATAAGCCATCAGGGATTCATCTGTTTCTGGTTGCTTAAAACTTAAGTCACCCTTCACCGTTTCAATTAAAGCTAAAAAAGGGGTTTTTTCAAAAGAATAATTTTTAAAAGTGTCGATTAGTGCGCATTCAACCCGTTTATCTACTTGTGTGCTGTTTTTTTTGTTTTCGAATAAAGTGGTAATCATCGTTTTGTAAGCAAGTAGTTTTTCCTCATCTTGTTCTAAATCTATGCTATCATCCACTTGTCGGCAAAATGCATAAATAGCCCAGACGGCTTGCCTTTTTTTCAAGTGGCAATTGATTGAAGGCGAAACTAAAACTTTTTGAATAATTTTTCATAATCGTATAGCAGTAATTATAGGCTTCTTGGACAGAATGGCTCATTGTAGCTCCTCCTTAAGCTTATCACTTGATAAATAGAATCGTAAAAAATATAATGGTTTCACAACCATATTACTCTTTAACCTGATTATATAGATTTAAAACGTTATTTTCAAAAAGTTGAGCTTATTTACATAAAAGAAATGAGGAAAAGAGGTATAAAATGAAAAATATTGCGATTATCGGAGCAGGCGTGACGGGTTTAGCAGCGGCTATTAGGCTAGCGGCAAAAGGGCATAAGGTGACGATTTTTGAAAAATCCAGTCAAGTTGGTGGGCGAATGAATCAATTTCAAAAGGATGGCTTTACTTTTGATATGGGGCCAACCATTGTGATGATGCCTGAAGTGTACCGGGAGGTTTTTCAAGCAGCCGGTCGAAGCTTGGAAGACTATATGGAAATGACCCAACTGCCTTCGATTTATGACGTTTATTTCCCAAATGAGGATAAATTGACTATTCCAACTGATTTGGCGGCTCTTCAAACGCTTTTAGAAAAAATCGAGCCTGGAACGACAGCCGGGTTTTTAAAATTTTTAGCCGATGTCTATAAACGCTATGAAATTGCGAGAAAGCACTTTTTAGAACGTAGTTTTCGTAAACCGAGCGATTTTTATAATCCATATACCTTATTTCAAGGTTTGCGGTTAAAAACCTTCGATAGCGCTGACCATTTAATTAAAAAGTATGTTTCAAACGAGAAGGTGCAAAAATTGCTGGCTTTTCAAACTTTATATATCGGAATCGACCCCAAACAAGGCCCATCTCTTTATTCCATTATCCCCATGATTGAAATGGTATTTGGCGTACATTACATAAAGGGCGGCATGTATAGTATGGCTAGTGGTCTTGAAAAACTGGCAAGGGAACTTGACGTTACCATTCATACAAATACCCCAGTCGAAAAAATTATCACGGATGAACAATCCAAAACGGCCATTGGAATAGAAACGACTGAAACGCACCTTTTTGACCAAATTCTCTGTACGGCGGACTTTCCTTATGCCGCCCTTCACCTTGTCCCAACTCTAAAAAAATATCCGCAACAAAAAATTGAATCGATGGATTATTCCTGCTCGGCTTTTTTACTTTATTTAGGACTTGACCGTGATTTAAAAGAGGACCTATCCATCCATAATGTCCTCTTCTCTCGTGATTTTGAACAAAATATTCAAGAGATTTTTGATGGCACCGTTTCTACCGACCCGTCACTTTACCTTTATGCGCCTTCTGTTATCGATCACGATTTAGCCCCGGAAAATCAAACGGGACTTTATGTGCTCATGCCCGTTCCAGAATTAAAGACACTAAATATTGACTGGGAAGACCCTTCTTTTATTCAAAAAGTCAAACAACAAATTTATCAAAAACTAGCTGAGATCCCGGCCTTAGAAAACATCACGGAAGCCATTATTTCAGAAACCATTTTTACGCCAAAAGATTTCGAACATAACTACAACGCCCAGTTCGGCGCCGCTTTCGGTCTCCGCCCAACCTTAAAACAAAGTAACTACTACCGCCCTCAAAATGTAAGCAGCGACTATAAAACCTCTATTTCGCAGGCGCTAGCACGCACCCCGGCGCTGGTGTACCAATCGTTTTAACAAGCGCAAAAATAACGACTGAAGAGATGTTACGAGATATTCAAGATTTGGGATAAAAATGCATGTAAAAAACCGTAAATGCTTATTCGTTTACGGTTTTGCCTTATTCATTTGAATGCCAACTTCCAGTTAAAAATTCGTCAAAACATCTTCTTGTTTTTCGAGCACTTGAGTGACTTTTTGACCAAACTGCCCTTTTATAGCCTCTTGTAAGTGATGGTTTGACTTTAAAACTGATTTTTTCGCCTCTTTGATTTCTTCTTTACCTTTCTGTTGAACTTTTTTATCCAACACCGTCAAAGCTTGCTTGTTAGCCATGCCAATCGTTTGAATTTGCACTTTTTGATTATTTTTCTGAAGTTCTTTTAGTAAACTTTCTAAAGCCTCAAGCAATTTATTTCACCTCATTTGTTTCGTTCCAGTTGCTGTAATTCTTGACGAAAATGTTGCTCGTTTTGTTCCTCTTTTCGCCTTATGTCTTGCTTCTTTTTTTGAATCTCTTCCTGATAAGCTTCCTCTAACCATTCAAGTTCCCTACGTGCCATCGCTAAAATTTCTGTAAAATCGCCTTCTTTATGCATAAGCTTATAAGAGATAGCCTCATATGTTTTTTGTGTTTCTTCCTTTCCTTTCTGCTCAAAATGATAAAGATCTGCAGCTTGCTCTTCAAGAACTTGTCTTCTACGAAAATAGAGAGAGCGAATTTCTTCTTCTGTTTTCAATAGTCCAATCTCCTTTTTATGCTAATTGCAATGCCAAATCACGATCTTTTTGCTTCAATGTTTCGATACTATTTTTGATATCTGCTGCTAAACGATCAAATGAATCTCCCATTTTTTTAACCTTATTGATTTTGCTCTGATAATCTTTACACGGTTCTATTACGAGTCTTTTTTCCGTACATCCCACACATTCTAATTCGTCCAAAATCTCACTTTCAGTTAATAAATCACCGCATTTTCTAGCTTCTTGTAGCGTTTCTTTCCAAATTTTTTCCGCATCAGCCATTCCGTCTTGATAAATCTTAATGACGAGAGCTGTGCTAATTTTAAATTCTGCAACGGCTGTTTCTATAATCGCTAAAGCATGGCTATCATCTAAATAAATTTGTTCATTAGAAGAAATACCGCGACCACTCATTTGAAATTTTTTACGTAGTGCTAGAAGAGCAGATAATTTTGCAGTATATTCCATCATTAAATAGCGTTCTGCTTGTTGTAAAATAGCTTTTTGATTATAGTCGTTATTTGGTATTTTTAGCTTTCCTTCTTTGTCAAAAGTCCAGTTACTTAATTGGTGGTAATCCACAGGGTTTAAATGTGTCCCCATTTCCATACTTACTGTAATGGCTGCACTTATATCATCTCCGCCAAAATTCCCAATAAGGTCCGCCCGATTACGATAATTCGTTAGCATCCCCGGATTTTCCTCAACCCATTTTTTCGCCTTCTCTGATAAAATATTCGATGGATCAGGACCATTAAAACCTACATTACGCCAGTGATTTTCAGCTGAAACGGTTAAAGCTAAAAATTCACCTAATGAATGCCCTGTTGTAGAAATCTTAGCATCGGGATATTTTGCTTTAATTTCATTAGCAAATTTTTGCGCTGTCATCACTTGACCATCAATTTTAGAACCGGTATAAGGATGCGCCGGACTTTGTTCAAACATTTTATCACCTAAGACAACCGTCTGCAGATCCGTAGCCCGGTCTTTCGCATCCGCAAAATTTGTCCCCGCATACGCAATTACGATTTCTGTTGTATCGACTTTCCCATTTTTATCAACAGGCGCAACTGCCATGGCTTGCATTCCGTTTTCTGTGTGATTTTTGATTGTTAAAATTTTATATGTACTATCTTTATATACAAGTTTCTGTCCAGCTTTCATATCAGGACTATAGCTTCCGTGCTTCGGATCTAACCAATATACTATGTCACTTAAACCTTTATATTGCTTATCAGTTATCACTAAATATCTTCCTCCATCCCATCAGAAAATATTACTCTAACTTTAGACAATGTTTCCCCTTTTCTCTGCACATCCTCATCGACCAAACCATAAACGCCAAGCTCATTATCATTTTCTACAAATCCATATGAAAACTCAGCTGATTTTCCTTCTTTATTTGACATTGTCACTACAATTCGATATGACCCAGTCATATTGTTATAATCTATTCTCTCAATCTTAACTTTCGCTATATCAGCAAAGGTTTTTTTTTAATACTTCAACAGATTGTTTTTCTATCTCTATCTTTTTTTGTTCTTTTCTGTTATCCATAAATAGTTTTCCCCCTATGCTGATTATAATGATGACCACAATAATAGAAATAATCATCCATACTTTTTTCATTTCGTCCCTCCAGCTTGTCTTGGCTAGTCAATCCATTATAATAAATCCGTTTTATTATCGATTAAGTATACCATATTTTTAAAAATTTATTCATTTCTTTTCATAAAAACTTTTTTATTATTCCCATTTTGTTTTAAGAGTGCAACATATACTCTAAAATACTGTAATATCAAGGTGTTTGGACTTGACTATCAATTTTATAATCCGAATAAGAGTAGACCAGATTTTGTTCAAACATTTTATCATCTAAAATAATCGTCTATAGATTCGTAGCACGATTTTTCGCATATATAATTACGATTTCTATTGTATCGGCCTTCCCATTTTTATCAATAGGCGCGACCGTCATGGCTTGCATTCCATTTTTTTCATTGTTTTCTATTTTAAGAACCTCGAAATTCCCAAATTAAGATTGTTATGAAAGCCAACGATTTTGTGCATCAGATAACATTTCCTCACTCTCCTAAATATGTAATTTTCACATTTTCCAAGCTAACAGGTGTATCTTTTTTGTTATTTAAAATTCCTAGCTTTTCAAATTTAGATACTGGGCTCAATCCCACAATCCCCTCAGAGCTATTGAATTCAGAAACATCATTTGCAATTATTCCTGTTTCTAGCTCTTTACTTCCATTCAATTCAAAATTAATACCTACAGTACCCGTTTTTTCATTTTCATAATACTTTAAAAAAGTAATTGATGAGACATTCGCATAGCTCCTAACAATTCTCTTTGCGATATTTTCTTGTTGGTCGATTGTAATTTTGTTTGATTTATCCATAAATATTTTTCCTCCGATAATTGCAACTATGACAATCAAAATAATAGAAATAATCATCCATACTTTTTTCATTTCATCCCTCCAGCTTGTCTTGGCTAGTTTGCTCATTGTCTTCTCAAATCTTTAAAAATCGTTCTATTGTCACTTAAGTATACCATATCCCCAAAAACATAATAGTATCAAAACAGTATCAAAGACGCCTATAGACGCAAAAAAAGCCCTTAAAATAAAGGCTTTTTTTGGTTATGCAACTATTCCCATTCCACCGTAGCAGGCGGTTTGCTCGTCACGTCATAGACTACGCGGTTTACATGTTTCACTTCATTCACAATTCGGACCGAGATTTTCTCCAAAACGTCCCACGGAATGCGTGCCCAGTCTGCTGTCATGCCGTCGATGCTTGTGACAGCGCGGAGGACAACAGTGTGATCGTATGTGCGGCCGTCACCCATGACGCCGACGCTACGGATGTTTGGTAGGGCCGTGAAATATTGCCAGATTTCGCGTTCAAGACCGGCATTTTTAATTTCTTCTCTTAGGATAAAATCGGAATCGCGTACGATTTCTAGTTTTTCTTCCGTAACCTCTCCCAGTACGCGGATGCCGAGGCCAGGACCAGGGAAAGGTTGGCGCCATACAATCGCATCAGGCATACCAAGCTCTGTTCCAAGTGCGCGGACCTCATCTTTAAATAGCGTATTTAATGGCTCGATTAATTTAAATTGCATGTCTTCTGGCAGGCCGCCAACGTTATGATGGGATTTAATCGTTTGCGCCGTCGCGGTGCCGCTCTCAATGATATCTGTATAAAGCGTGCCTTGTGCCAGGAATTCTACACCGTCAAGTTTGCTTGCTTCATCGTCAAAAACATAAATGAATTCGTTGCCGATGATTTTACGTTTTTGTTCGGGATCTGAAACGCCTTTTAGTTTGTCCATGAAACGTTTTTTGGCGTCGACTTTAATAATATTCATGTTAAACTCGCCTTGAAGGGTCTCCATTACTTGATCGGCTTCACCTTTACGTAATAGGCCGTGGTCAACGAAAATGCAGGTTAGTTTATCGCCGATCGCCTTATGGATTAAAACGCCGACGACTGAAGAATCGACTCCGCCAGAGAGTGCTAGGAGTACTTTTTTATCCCCGACAAGCTCTTGGATTTTTTTTAATTTCAACGTCAATAAAGTTTTCCATTGACCAGTCGCCCTTGCAACCGCAGATGTTTAACGCAAAGTTTTTAAGTAAGTCGTTGCCGTATTCTGAGTGGCGCACTTCCGGGTGGAACTGAACACCATACATTTTTTTATCTTCATCGGCAATGGCCGCTACAGGGCAAGATTTACTTGTGCCTACAACGTCAAAGCCAGACGGTGCACTAACAACTAAGTCACCGTGGCTCATCCAGACAGTTTGATCAGTTGGAATGCCGGCAAATAAATGGTTTGGAATTTCTAGATGTACGTTTGCTTTCCCGTATTCACGGTCGTTTGCGGGTTCTACTTTTCCGCCAAAATGAAGTGTCATCAGTTGCATGCCGTAGCAAATTCCTAAAATAGGAACGCCCATTTCAAATAATTCTTCATCGCAGCGAAATGCGCCTTCGTCATACACACTGTTTGGTCCACCAGAGAAAATAATTCCTGTTGGCTTTAGTGCTTTCATTTCTTCAGCTGTAATGGTATGTGGATGAAGTTCACTATACACACCAAACTCACGGATTCGTCTTGTAATTAATTGGTTATACTGGCTCCCAAAATCCAAAACGATAATTTTTTCTTGCTCGAGAAATTCTTTCATCTTTTTTTCCAAAACCACCTTATCTATAAAAATTAAGCCAAAATTTTGGCTCAAACCACAAAATAAGAAAAGGACAATTGCTTGCCCTTTCATTCTTCTTACATTTTAACGTCTTGCGCTTAAAGTTGCAACCCTAGATTTTATCAGAAAGCGCAAGTGCTTGCGCCAAAATTTTCTGGCCTTCCATGCGACCAAATGCGAGTGAATCCATTTTTTCGCACGGAATCCCAATTTCGCTTAATACTTTTTCAACCTCTTGAAACATATAAGCCACTTGTGGAGCGACCAAAACAGCATCGACCTGCTCATCATAATCTTGAAATCGGGCACTCGTGATGGCCGTTACCGGGCCCATAAAAACAACTAAATCGCGTTCACTATTCTTTTTTAGAAAATCATCTTTAAATTTAACGTCTTCCGGAAAAAGCAATACCGCGTCAAGATTTTGTTCTTTCGCACTTTTCACAACATATTGCCCCATTAAACCCGAAGTAGCCCCGCCGGCACACACAATCATGACCGTCTTCATATTACAAGCCTTTGCCGCCTAACACTTCAAGTTCTTTATTGCGTTCCACGTTTTCGATTAGAGGCATAGCCCGTTCAATAATAGCTTTTGTGTTCGGATTATCTAATGCTGCTCGGTGATGGCCTTCATCTGTCCATATTTCACTCACATAAACTGCATTTTCATCTTGCTCGGAAATCCCTACAATGTACGGCTATGCATGATGCTTCTTTTTCTAAAGCTGCCGCACTTTCTAGTAAAATTTCTGCAAGCGCCTTTTGCTCACCTGGGTGCGTTTTAAACGTTGTGAATAAGCCAAATCCCATTTTCATTTTTCATTCCCCCTATTTCCAAAAATCGTCAAATAGTGTAATTGCCATATGGCGTTTATGCCTAGATTTTACATACCACGCTTCAATTTTTTCAGCTGCCGCATCGCTTACCGGGCGACCTTCCAAGTAGTCGTCAATTTCGTCATACGTGACGCCAAGCGCTACCTCATCCGGTAAAGCCGGTTTATCGTCTTCAAGATCAGCCGTCGGTTTTTTGGAATAAAGATGTTCAGGACATCCTAGTTCCTTAAGAAGAGACTTACCTTGTCGTTTATTTAAGCGAAAGAGCGGATTGATGTCCGTCCCGCCGTCCCCGTATTTCGTATAAAAACCCGTAACGGCTTCCGCGGAATGATCCGTCCCAACCACAACCCCATTATACATAGCCGCAATAGAATATTGGGCTTTCATGCGTTCGCGTGCCTTTTCATTCCCCTTTGCAAAATCAGATAGTGTGACGCCAGCACTCGCTAGCGTTTCAGCACTCGCATCAACCGCCTTTTTAATATTAATCGTCACCGTTTTGTCCGGCTCGATAAACGCAAGGGCGTCCTGACGGTCCGCCTCGTCCAATTGTTCCCCGTAAGGTAAACTAACGGCAATAAATTGATAGGTTGAATCCTTTGTTTCCTCACGCAATTCACTTATCGCGATTTGAGAAATTTTTCCTGCCAAGGTAGAATCTTGCCCACCTGAAATCCCAAGGACAAGCGTTTTTAAAAAACTATTTTTCTTTAAATAGGCTTTTAATAGGTCCACACTTTTTCGAATCTCTTCTTTTGGATCAATACGGGGTGAAACCTGCATCTCACGAATAATTTGTTCTCTTAACATAAAATCCTCCTAACCAAATAGCGACTAACTTTTTTACCAAAAGAAAGCCGCTCTTCTATGTTTAAAATGGAATGTCTAAATCAACAGGTGAATGAAGTTGCACGCTTTTACGCACTTTTTCGATGTTGCGCATTTTATTTTTCCAGCATTTCACACTTAAGTCCACTGGGTATTGCTCTGGGCGAATGGTACGTTTATATTCATCCCATAAAAGCGCCAAATTATCCTCTTTATATTGCTTAATTTCTTCAAGTGACGGCATATCATATACAAGCTCACCATCTTCAAAAATAGGAATAAGTAGCTCGCGAGCCGTAAAATTCTCCACCGTCTTCGTAATATAAGTATGCACCGGATGGAACATAGTGAGTTTTTTAACACCTTCTAAAGATTCATCTGAAAGCGTAACGTAATCACCTTCTGCCTTCAAACCTTCGTCCGTTGTGATAATACGATACACTTTCTTTTTCCCCGGGGTTGAAACTTTTTCAGTGTTACTTGATAGCTTAATTGAGTCTAAGAGAACCCCATTTTCATCCGCGATGGCCGCCATTTTATAAACCGCCCCAAGAGCCGGTTGGTCATACGCTGTAATAAGCTTCGTCCCGACGCCCCATGAGTCAATTTTCGCTTTTTGGGCTTTTAAAGATAAAATCGTATGTTCATCTAAATCGCTTGAAGCGAAAATTTTAGCATCCGGATAACCAGCCTCATCGAGCATTTGACGTGCTTTTTTCGATAAGAAAGCCATATCGCCGCTATCTAATCGGATGCCGATAAAGTTTATCTTATCGCCTAGTTCATCTGCCACCCGAATCGCATTCGGTACGCCTGATTTAAGGGTATCATACGTATCCACTAAGAAAATCGAATTTTTATGCGTTGTAGCATAGCTTTTAAACGCCTCATACTCATCACGATAAGCTTGAACCATCGCATGCGCCATCGTACCTGAGACAGGAATACCGAAAATTTTTCCTGCCCGTACATTACTCGTTGAATCACATCCACCAATATACGCCGCACGTGTACCCCAAATCGCCGCATCCATTTCTTGTGCTCTACGAGTTCCAAATTCAGCAAGGCTTTCTTCTTCCACCACTTCACGAATTCTCGCTGCTTTCGTCGCAATTAAAGTTTGGAAGTTGACAATATTTAAAAGTGCCGTTTCAATCAGTTGCGCTTCCGCCAAGCTTGCTTCTACTTGAACAATGGGTTCAGTTTTAAAAACGAATTCCCCTTCGCGAACGGAACGAATCGTGCCTTTAAATTTAAAGTTTCGTAAATAATCTAAAAATGGGCCATCAAATCCGAGTTCATCGTGTAAATAAGTAATGTCAGATTCAGTAAAACGCAAATTTTTCATATACGAAATAATGCGCTCTAGGCCAGCGAATACAACAAAACCAGAATCAAATGGCATATCCCGAAAGAAAACTTCAAATACACTACGGCGCTCATGAAGACCATCGTCAAAATACGCTTTCATCATATTAAGTTGATATAAATCTGTATGTAAAGTTAAACTGTCGTCTTGATATAAGTTCGTCATCGGTCCTAATTCCTCATCTCTCAAGAATTTAATAACACCATCATAGCATAAAACGAAGGGAGTGACTACTTTCGTGAATTTTTGAACGCAAAAAATCCTACGCTTGAGTACACGCAGGATTTTAGCTTAAATCATCTTTAATTTGGGTCGTAGAAATGCCTGTTGTTCTTGGTAAATAAATGACTTCACAATAGTCTTTTAGAAAGTCGAATTCGCCGCGCCAATCATCTCCCATTACGAAGATATCCACATCATGCGTTTTAACATCATTAATTTTCTGTTCCCATGTTTTCTCTGGGATGACTTCATCCACATAGCGGATGGCTTCTAAAATCAATTTCCTATGCGGATAACTGTGATAGGCCTCTTTATGTTTTAGTGCGTTAAATTCGTCTGTTGAAACGGCGACAATTAAGTAATCGCCAAGGGCTTTTGCCCGTTTTAGAAGTTCGATATGACCCCAGTGGAGTAAATCAAACGTGCCGTAAGTTATCACTTTTTTCATCGTACGTCCCTCTTTTTTAAAGATTTTTTTGAATAAAAGAAACGAGGTTTTGACTTGACTGACCTGTCGAGTATTTGTTCCATTTTGCTTGAAAAGAAGCCATTTGGCTAGGGCTCGCTGTCTCTTCTAAAATGGCTTTAGAAAGCGCATCGGTTGTTTGATAAGGCGCACCTGGAATTAAGTCAGTATAGCCTGTTACAAGGCCGCGCTCACTGTCATATTGCTCTAAATCCGGTGTGTAAAAATAGACTGGCCGATTAAGTAACGAAAAATCAATCGGCGTAGAGGAATAATCTGTCACCAGAATGTCGCTCCCTGCGAGTACCTCTTTCATGGATTCTGTGCTGTTTACAACGCGAACAAAATCGTCTTCCGGGATGTCCAGCTGATGCGTAATCGCTGGATGCAATTTTAAAAGTAGCACATACTTGTCCTTCAGGCGTTCGCGCATCAATTCCACATCTAGCAGTAACGTCGCCGCTTGAAGTTCGTTATCGCGGTATGTTGGGGCATATAAAATGGTCTGTTTCCCGTATTTTGCGCGGTACCGCTCATGCATTTTCGTTACTTCTTCTTTTTGAAAAAGTAGTCTGTGCTTGGGACTCCGATTTTAAGCAACTCGCTTTCGCTCAGCAGAAAAGATCGTTTGAAGATGTCACCCATCACGTCTGAGCCGGCTACAACATGTGTGAACGAAGCGTAAACGCGTTTGAAGCGCGCTTGCTCCCCTTTTGTTCTTGTCAAAACGCTCTTATCTTCCCAAGCAAACTTTTTAAGCGCACCGCTCGCGTGCCAAATTTGGATACAAACCGTACCGTCCGCCCATTTCATCGCCGCGAGCTCCGGGAAGTAATTATCGACCATAACAATTTTTGCTGTGCACATATGATAAATACGCGATACGAGCGTTTTTTTCGTCATCGGAATCATACGCATAAAATTTTGAGCGATTTTCGTGGTATCTAAACGAGGATCATAAAACACAATCGTTTCTGGCGTGACTTTCATCTCCACCATTTTTTTGGAAATTTGTTCTGGGCTATCGCTAAAGGTAATCAACATGACCATTTTATTTTGTCGTTTTAATCTGCGACAAAGGGAGGCGACTAGCTTGACGAAACACATGTATAGAGAAGCTAAAATGCGCTTCATATTCATCACTCCTTATTCTTTGTCCCTTTTTGCTAAAAACCAAGGCGCCGCATTTTGCGACGCCAGAGATAAGCTTAGACGTAATACGTTTAGATGTTCCAAGACATGACCGTTTTCCCCCACGGACTTCTTAAATCGGATTCGAATGCTTCAATAACATCTTGGATACTGCGAACGTTATGAATTTCACCAACCAAATTAGCTAGGTACTCCACAGCACGTTTATTTTCATTTAAGAAACGAACTGTCTCCACGAAATCAACGCGCCCACTGCGGCTGCTCCCATAAACGGTTAAACCTTTTTCTAATACCATACGTGTATTAAATTCAATCGGATATTCAGAAACACCTAGAAGTGAAATGGTTCCTTCCGGTTTAATCAAGTCAATAATTTGACTAACGGCATACTGACTCCCTCTTCCGCCTGCACATTCAAATGCTTGGTCAATCTCAAGATCTTCCGGAATTTCATCAATATTGTAAGCCCCGTCTACAAACGAGAAGAAATCTAATTTATAAGGTGTTTTCCCAAAAATATAGACCTTCGCATCTGGATATTTATCTTTTAAAAGCAGTGTCATAATAAAGCCTAAGTTGCCATCGCCCCAAACGCCAAAAGAAGAGCGATTTTGGTCCGCGCGCGAATCAAAGCGTAGGAGTGCGTGAACCGCTACAGAAATAAGCTCAGAAAAAGCGGCAACAGACATATCCATATCTTCTGGTAACACAACAAGGCGATCGCGACGCATGAAGACATTATCTTGCATTAATCCGTCGAATCCACTGGAACGGAATTTTGTTGAGCGCAAATAATTTTCTGCGATAACAGGATCACTTTCCATCGGTGTGTTAGGAATCATGACCACTTTTGTGCCAATCGGAAATTCCTTTTTAGCATCATACACCACTTCCCCAACACCTTCATGAATAAGTGCCATCGGAAGTTTCTTAGCTAAAATTTCTTTCCCTCTAGAACCAGTATAATAGCGTTGATCGGCCGCACAAATCGAAAGGTATGTAGGGCGAACAACAACGACATCTTCTGTCAAAGTTTCATCAATATTGGCGACTTCAAATTGTCGTTCCGAAACGAGCCTGTATACTTGATTAATCATTATTTATCCGCTCCTGTATAATGGCATTCGCAACTTGTAAATCATAGGGTGTTGTAATTTTAATATTAAAAATTTCACCTTTAACTAAATTCACTTTTTCTCCGGCTAAAAGACAAATTTTACAAGCATCTGTTAAAATTTCTTTTTGCTCCGAGGAAAGAGCATTATAATGCCCGTAAATCATTTTCATATTAAAGCTTTGCGGTGTTTGCCCTTGATACATCACATCACGAACTGGAATATCTGTAATAAATTCATGGTTTGTGGATTCTACAATCGTATCTGTTGCTGTAATCACGGTATCCACTGTGCCATATTTTAAAGCTGCATCAATATTTTCTTCAATAATTCGGTGCGTTAAAAATGGACGAACCGCATCGTGTGTAATAACAACATCATCATCATTTAAGCCGAAATTCTTCTCTACGTAGCGAATACCGTTCATAATTGTTTCATTTCGGTCCGTTCCGCCTTCTATAACCACCACGCGGTCATCTTGAATATGTTTTTTAAGTACATCTTCTGTGTGATTCATCCACTCTTTCGGCGAAGCAACAAAAATCTTATCAAAACGCGAATTCAAAATAAATTTTTCAACTGTATGCACAATAACAGGTTTACCATTTAACGGTAAATATTGTTTTGGCATACTCACATTTCCCATCCGGGTACCTTTACCCCCAGCAAGAATTTCAGCATAAATCATTATCTATTCTCCTTTATTTCTAAAGTTTGAAAGCTCATACAGCTATATTGTAACACAAAAAAATATAAAAAGAAGCTACTTTCCTTTTCCATTTCGGAATGCCCTAAGAACACTTTCCACTTTTTAAAAAAAAACTAAAAATAGCTTCCTTCACCTACTAACTATTCTTTATTTCGAACATATTCTGTGATAAAACGCTCCGTCGATTTCCCGTCAAGAGCATCAACAAATTTTTCTTTAAAGCGATTTAATTTTTCATAATCAAATTGCTCATTTTGAATATCCCGAATTAAAGTATCACTTTCTTCATAAATGGCCCCAGGAACCATTTCTTCATACGGAAAATAAAATCCGCGTTCATCGTGGTAATTCTTTAGGTCATCAGCAAAGAAATACATCGGGCGATTCAGTAGACTATATTCAAAAATAACCGAGGAATAGTCCGTGATAAGAGCATCGCTAACTAACATGATAGGATTGATATCTTTCTCATCACTTAAATCTAAAATAAAATCATCTTGTTCCGCTAAATTCATCGCGACATTTTTGACCACAGGATGGAATTTTAAAATAAGAACATACTCATCGCCTAGCGCTTTTTTCATTTTCAAGGCATCTAATTGCATTTTAAAATTCATTCGGTGTCCTGCCCCGCCGCGAAACGTTGGCGCATATAAAATTGCTTTTTTCTTCTTTAAAACCGGATATTTTTGGTATAAATTCTCTTTTAAAGTCTTTATTTTTTCTTGATTAAAGAAGAGATCTGTTCGCGGAACGCCAATTGGTTTAACTTTACTTGGAGCTACGCGAAACGCCTCACTATATTCAGAAATAAGATTTTCTGAGCTAACTAAAACGTCGGTATAGCTACTATGAGCCCTTTTTTCAAACTCTTCCGTCTCAGAGTCCGAAGCAAAAAGCGCACTAAAACCAAATTTTTTAAATGCACCTGCGGCATGCCACGTTTGAATCACTTTCACTTCTTTTTTAAAGCTCAGGCTATAGATTTTATTATAGTAATCATCAATGACAATCGTTTCAGCTCTCGCCAAGGTAGCAAAAATATGAAGGGTATGCTTCCAAGAAGGACTTTTTTTCAGAAGAAGAACAACGCGTTTTTTCTCTTGTTCAGACATACAATCGTAAATCGCTTTTAAATTTCCGCTTAACACATCGCTTCTTTCTGTGCCAAAGACAATACTCCCTTTTTTCACAGGTAAAAGTTTCCCAAACCTGAAAACAAGTTGTCGCCCGATTCGCATGACTAATTTGTTTGTATCAAACTTTTGGCGAATAAATTGACGAATAGCCAGTCGATTGGCATTTCGAAAGCTCCCCTGTTCAACAATAGACAGGGCCGCACGATAATATTCATTTGCCTCTCGTACAACTTTTAAACTCTCTTCTGATGAGTGTTTAAAAATATACTGTAAGATTGCTTGATAGGCTTCTTTCGTATGCTTATCCATTCCAAGGGCAAAACCAATGGTGCGGTTAACAAAAACAAATGGAACAGCATTCATTTGGTAAAAGATAGCTTCCGGCAGCGCATAAAGCCAATTGCCTAGTTTCTGAAAGAACTCTTGACGCTTCGCTTTATTTCCTGTAAAAACACCACCAATAGCATCCGAAATTTCAATTTTAACTACTCGATTATAATAACTAAGTTGGACATTCTGAGAACTTCCATATACATTAAAAAGCTTTTTCGCGACATCTAAAAACTGTAAAATCGAATCTAAAATACGAATTGGATTTTGACTAATGGACTGTGTTAAAGACTTATTTTCCCCATCGCGCAATCGATAAAAATAAACGACTTCATCCACCGTATAAATTTTTTGTGCACGAATTAACGTTTCCAAAACAAAAGGTTGGTCTTCTCCATATTTAATCTCTTCTAAGAAGCGAATATCTTCAACCAATTCTTTTTTATAAAGCTTCGCACAAGGACCGATGGAATAGACAAGCTCGGGATTTTCCTCAAACGTTTTAGCCCCCGGTTTAATTACATTTTCCGTTATATGGGCATCAATAAACCATTCTTGCTTCTGGTTAAAACGCTTGGTTGATCCTGTTACTAAATCGGCATTTTCTGACTGCGCCGCCTGATACATTACAGTAAGGGCATTTGGTGCTAAAAGATCATCACTATCAACAAATAAAATAAAATCCCCTTTCGCCAATTTCAAACCATCGTTTCGTGCAGCAGCGGGACCTTGATTTTCTTTATAAATATAGTGGAAGCGGCCATCCTGTGCGATACATCTTTCTATGACTTCCGCCGTTTCATCTTTTGAACCGTCATCAATTAAGAGCACTTCATAATTTTCAAATTTTTGATTTTGAATGCTTTTTAAAGTATCCTCTATAATATCAGCGACATGATAGACGGGTATAATTATTGAAATTTTAATAGAATCATTCATCAAAGTTGGAACTCCTTTTATCCATTTTATCCTTTTACAATTTTAGCTTTCTACAGAATGGAAGTCAATCCTTAATAGATTCAGCTTGATTCTATTTTATACTGCCGCTATAATGAAGTAGCACAGAATAAACTTTGACATTTGGAGGTAAATGGAATGAAAGTAAGAAAAGCTGTTATACCAGCGGCTGGTTTAGGAACTCGTTTTTTACCGGCAACAAAAGCAATGCCTAAAGAAATTTTACCAATCGTAGACAAACCGACTATCCAGTTTATTGTAGAGGAAGCCGTTGCGTCTGGCATTGAAGACATTTTAATTGTAACGGGTAAAGGAAAACGAGCTATCGAAGACCATTTCGACTCCGTTCCTGAATTAGAAGCTAATTTACGTGAAAAAAACAAAATGGAATTGCTTCATTTGGTTGAGGAAACAACAAACATTAATTTACACTTCATTCGTCAATCCAAACCAAAAGGCTTAGGAGATGCGATTCTTCAGGCAAAAGGTTTTGTCGGAAATGAACCCTTTGTCGTAATGCTTGGTGATGACATTGTGAAATCTAAGGTTCCATGTGTCAAACAATTGGTGACACAATATGAACGCACACACAGTTCTGTCATCGGTGTTCAAACGGTACCACATGAAGAAACTTATCGGTATGGTATTATCGACCCTGCAGATAAACTAAGCGAGCGCCTTTATAACGTAAAAGGTTTTGTAGAAAAACCTAAGGCTGAAGAGGCACCTTCTGATTTAGCTATTCTAGGTCGTTATTTATTAACACCTCAAATTTTCGACTATCTTGAAACGCAAGAACCTGGGGCTGGTGGCGAAATTCAATTGACTGATGCCATTAACCGTTTAAACGAAATTCAACGTGTTTTTGCATATGATTTCGAAGGTCATCGCTATGATGTAGGAGATAAATTTGGTTTTATCCAAACTACTATGGCATTCGCGTTAGAACATCCGGAACTTAAGCTTGAAGTTCGCCAGCTAATCGATGATTTATACAAAGAAATTCATAAAAATGATAAGTCAACGAAAAAATAAACACATACGAAAAAAATCTCCCGTCAGGCGACGGGAGATTTTTTAAATGCTATTTTTTTACATAGGTGGAAGGGATATAGCCTGTATAACGATCATACGCTACAAAAACCCATCCATTGGCTGCTGTTTTACTTGGATCGACTGCTTACTTTTGCATTTGCCGGAACACTTGTTACAACAGCTGAATTCCAATTTGGTTCTGCTCTAAGATTAAATCCAATCGCATAATACGTTGTGTACTTATTCGTATCACTAAAGTATGAGGTTGGATGATAACCAGATTTTCCGTTATATGTGACATACCACCAACCATTTTTAGTTTTCGTTAAATCAACCTGAACTTTTTCGCCTGCTGGAATGGAATAAGCTATTTTAGAATCCCATTTCGCGTCTGTTCTCGGGTTAATAAAACTATTGGTATAAACTGTTTTAGCTGGATTTGTTGCTGAGAAATAAGAAGCTGGTTGATAGCCACTAATACCATTATAGGTCACATATTTCCAACCATTTGAAGCGGTTTTAGCGCTATTGGCTTGTACTTTTGCACCAAAAGGCACTCGTGTTGTTACCGCCGAATCCCACACAGGTTCCGCTCTTAAGTTCATTTGCATCGTAGCGTAAACATCACTCATCGGATTTGTCTTTTGGAAATACGTTGTTGGAATATAACCAGATATATTAGATTTTGTATACGTTAGATGCGCCCAACCGTTCTTATACTTACTTCCATTGACAATAACAGCTTCGCCAGCAGGAACTGTTCCTGCAACTGACGAATTCCACTTGCCATCAGAACGTAAATTGATTTTATCTTTTGTATACTGTGTAGAGATTGTATTTTCCGTTTGAATGTATCCAAACGGAATATAGCCAGTTTTATTATCGTATTTGACATATGCCCAACCATTTTTAGTTTTCGTTGTATCCACTTTTACGAGCGCGCCAGCATCAATTTTCATCGCAACTGGAGCATCCCATTTTGCATCTGTACGCGGATTAACTGGCACCGACGTATAATACGTTTTATCCATACGATCATATTTATACTGAACGAGTTGGAAAAACTCATTAAACGTGTAGCCATATCTAGCAAAATAACCCACTGGATCGCTATGTGTTGTTCCACCTAAAAATCGGCTTACTGCATCATGTGACCAAACTGTACCACTACCTGTGTTATGCGCATTAATTGGCGTAAGATTATATTTTTTCAAAATATAAGCCGCATAATAGGCATCATTATTAACAGAGCGATAAAAGTCCTCTTTATTTTTTTCTCTTACAAGTTCTACTTGAACAAAGTATGGGTTGGCTTTTGGACCAGCCCCCCAGCTACCATAATCAGTAGGGTGGATTTCGATGATTTGTTTACGATCGACAAATGCATGAACAAATGCATTTTGCCAGTTATTCGTCATATAATTAATTTCAGAATCGATTGTAGAATTATCATTCGCTGTTTCATGGATAACAATACCACGTGGTTTCCCTACTCCATCGCTATAAGCAAAACGAGTAAAGTTCTTTAGTTGGTTTTCAATGGTTGCAGTGGAATAATTTTGATTAATAATATATTGGTTTGCACTTGATAATGCAGTTTGTGCATATGGTTCTGGCAGTGCAGACCGCAACATGAAACGTTGGCTTTCTGTTGGTTTTGCCTGACTTTCTACTTTCTCTTCCTCGGTTTGTTCCGTTGGTGTATAGATACTTTCATCAATTTGATTATTTAAAATTTCCCCAGCATTTATTCCTGTCCCTGTTTCATCACCCTCAGCTTTTGCCATACTTGGATTAGCTAAAAAGAGTAAAATCCCAAAAAGACTAGCAAACATTACAATAAAATACTTTTTTTGCATGACTCTTCCTTTCTATTTCTTTAATTCTGAACGAAAAACGTTCATTCTATCATTTTATCGCTTAACGCCTTAAAGTTCAATAGGACTTTTTTATACGTAAAAAAATTTACATATTTTACAGCTACTGCAAATGACCTAAATTTTAAAATTTAATCAAGTATTGACCAATAAAAAAAGCTACTTTTTTCAAAGTAGCTCTAAAAATTATTGAATTAGTTCACGCACAATGCGTTCCGAAGCACATCCGTCTGTATCATCGAAAAAGCGATTTTTAAATGTACGAATTTTTTCTACATCATAATTTTTCATAGTTTTAATTTCTTCAATCAATTCGTCATTGGTTCGCACAATCGGTCCTGGCACAAAATCCTCAAATTGATAATAGAAATTACGCTCTTCTAAATAATCTTTTAAATCGTAAGTATAAAAGATTGTTGGTTTTCCATAATCGAAAAATCAAATACAACAGATGAATAATCGGTAATTAAAATATCCGTATAGATTAACACATCATTAATGTCCTCTTTACTCATGTTATAAGCTTGCTCCTGCAAATCATAAGGAATACCTACACCACGCGTAACAGATGGATGCATTTTTAAAATAATGACATATTCATCTCCTAATTTTTCAATAAGGCGACGAATATTTAGCTGCATTAAAAAGGTTTGTCTTTCAGAAGGTCCACCTCTAAATGTCGGAGCATACGTGATGACTTTTTTTCCTTTTGTAAGTGGATATTTCCCTTCAAAATAGGCGTGCACATATTCTTTATAATCCTCATCAAAAAACTTATCTGTTCTCGGGACCCCAAGCGGTAAAACATTTTTCTCAGGAACATGAAAAGCATCTGCATAAAAAGGAACAATTTCTTTAGAAGAAACCACTACTTTTGAATAAAGGGAATGGGCAGCACGCTCAAATTCTTCCGTATTACTATCGAGTGAGCCAATAGAACTGAAACCGAATTTTTTAAACGCCCCTGCCGCATGCCAAAGTTGAATAACTTCCGTACTAGTTTTGGCTTTTGTTCCGTATAATTGAAAATAGTAATCGTCTAGGAAAATATATTTTGCCGTCGCAACATCCTTATAAAGACGTAGTAACTCAGAAAAACTGCGATTAGGTTGCTTTAGGTGTCCAATAATTTTGTAGTCCTTCTTCTGCTTCAATAATTCTTCATAAATACCTAAAAAAGAATCTTGCATTTTAGTATGTTTATTCGTTAAAAATACAATTTTATTCTCAGTCCGGTAAAATGCTTTATAAAAAGGAAAAGCAATTCGTTTAGCATAAAAACGTTGATTTTTACGTTTGAAATTCATCCACGTTTGACTCACAAAACGTTCTTTCGCATCTTTTAACGTCTGAAGAATTTTTCGTTTAGCCAAAAGGTTTAAAATGGGTTGAAGTGAGTTATGTTTCGCGGCTTCAATCGATGCTCTTACTTCCTTAGAAGCACCTACGCTTAAAATCGTATTCATTGCGCCCGGATTCATTTTTGAATAGGCCGTTTGTAGCATGTTGAGATAGTCTCCGCGTACCTCTTTTTTAATATACGTATAACGATTAACAATTTCATAACTAATCATCCGATGTAAAAATTCTAATCGATTATAAATTTGCTCTGGAATAAACTCAATAAGTTCTGTAATGCCGAAAAAGGCATTTTTTTTGATCACTTGCATTTCCTTCCAGTAAAATCCCCCGGAAAGCAGCCCATAAATCAGCTGAAAGCATTCGACTTAAATAATATTCGATTGTTTTTTCGCGCATAACCTGATTGGAAATGTACTTGTCAAATAAAGGTAAACTTAACTGGATACTTCTTAGCAAATCGCTAAATGATTTATAAGGATTAGATTTTACAATTTGAGAAAGTGAGACATCCTCTGAATCTTCACGTGCTCGATAGTTGTAAATAATCTCATCTACTGTATAAATATCTTTGGAAGCAAGATAGGCTTCTAAAACAAATGGCTGGTCTTCTCCCACTTTAATCTCTGTTGGAAAGCGTAGATTTTGGACGACATCAAAACGATATAATTTATTACACGGTCCAAGTGTGTACATCATTTCTGGATTTTTAACCACCGTTTTACGTCCTTTTTTAAAGACTCCTCGTTGGTAATGGCCTTGTATAAACCATGATCTTGTACTATTAAAACTAACCGAAATACCCGTTACGACTCCTACATTTTCTGAAACAGCGGCTTGATACAAAAATTCAACGGCCTTTTCTGGTAAAACATCATCTGAATCTAGGAAGCTCACATATTGCCCCTTCGCTACTTCAAGGCCAACATTTCTAGCAGTACCCGGGCCTGCGTTTTCTTGGCGAATAACTGTAATATTTTTATGTTGTTCTGCGTATTCGACAATTTTTTCATAGCTACCGTCTGTTGAGCCATCATCGACCAAAATAAGTTCGATACCTTCTTGTGTTTGTTTTAAAACAGAAGAAATAGTTTCGTCGATGTAGGTAACAACATTATAGACTGGTGTAATGATAGACACTAACACATTTTCCAAACTTGATTTTTTAATAATTTCGTACGACATCTTCTTCTCCTTTATGTATAACCTTACAGTTTCATTATGTGAGCATCTAAGTTTTATAATTATTAATCAAACTAAACCATTCTAAATATAGCAAAGTCGTGACTTTTTATCAACTGCTTTCTGTTTCGCGGAGAAAGCACCTGACTTTCATCAAACAAAAAGCGATGCGGAAACCATCATTTCATGCTACAATAAACTTGTTTCACTTTGAATAAAAGGAGAAAAAAATATGTCCCTACAAACAACTAAAATTGTCTTTACTTCAAATGAATGGCACATTTGCCTTGATAAAAAGGTAACCATTCAATCTGCCATTATCTTTTTTAAAGAACGAAATGAATTTTTACGTCCCGCGAGACAGTTCGAATTAAATGTCTCAAATACTGGAGACGAAACATATGTTAGTATTCCGCTCGAATTAATTGCCAAAAACGCATTACTTGATAGGCAAACGGTTTGGCAAATCGAGTTAGATGGCAATAAAATTCAAGCATCTGAAGATAAACTACTTGAATCATTATCAAACGATTTTCACTCTCATGAATTTTCAATCCAAGACGGTTTTCTTGTACTTCTTAGCAACCCAACACCTATTCATGTGTATCTCACCGATTTTCATTTAGATGCTAGCGAAGTGCGTGGTAAGCTCCAAATTGAAACGACATTTGATATTTCAGGTTATGAGGCCATTCTTTCGGTTAAAAAGCGGACGCGACCTGAACTTTATCTTTTTCATGGTCACTCGCAAAATTTTGAACTTGGGAACATATCGGATAATCAACTATCGTTTGATATCGATACGGAAGTTCTTTCTGATGACTTTTTAGTAGATGAAACCAATAATTTAGATCCTGTTTTAATTTTACAATCAAGCGTGACAAAATCTGCCCCTCTTTTTATCGAAGTAAGTGAGGCACTAAAAGATAAGTTAAGCGTGAAAGAACAAATAAAAAGTGATCGTACTTTACAATCGTACCGTACTGGCTCCAACCGACTTTCTTTTTATTTGCTGAAAGAATTAGAAAAAGTAGCGACACTGACTGAATTTAAAAATAGCGAACAAGCTTTTCTGCTTACATTTGCTTTTGAAACGCAATTGGATGAGCCGACACTTGTCATTAAGCGACAAGACAAGAAACTTTCTACTTTTGAACATGTGACAGAAATGGCTTTTTCAATAAAAAAACGATTTAAAAATTATTCTGTGAAGCTAAAAAAAGCGAATTTGTACCCGTTTCATTCCTATAATCAAGATGAAGATTGGGATATGTTTATACGGTCTGGTTCAAAAGAATACCCACTTTTCGCCTCTATGACTATTCAGTTTTCGAAAGATTATGTTCGGATAAATAGCAATCAATACCAGGTGAGGTGGCGTAAAAAAACGGATTCGACCATCCGTCTTCGTTTTGTTTCTGCCCCTATTTTAAAAGCTAAACCAAAAAAATTAGTGGTAATGGGGACTTGTTTTAGTCGAAATGCCTTTAACTCAGATCCTTTTTTCAACCCAGATTATAAATCCTTTTTCTCTGTGATGTACACGCAAATGCACACTTCTTTGATTAGCGCCATGACAAATCGCTACGATCAACCTTTAAAGCTTAAAAATTACGCTTCAGGTTTAACAAAAGCAGAATTTGGTTTCTTAGAAGACGAGTTTCGTAAAGATTTATTCGATCGTTTGCGGAAAATTAAACCTGATTATTTTATTATCGATTTATATCCAGATGCCATTCGACCTGTGATTTGGTTAGATGACCAAACGGCTATTACATTTAGTTATTTTCTTGAGCAAACAAAATTAGCAGATGAACTCCCTTGTCACCGTTTAATGGATCATTCGAATGATGATGCCTTTTTTGAAGAGTGGACATATTATGCTGATTTATTTATTGCTGAAATAAAGAAAATCATCCCAGAAGAACGAATTATTCTAAATAAAGGCGGTTTTACATTAACCTATTACGATGAAAATCGCAATATCAAATCTTATCCGTATCAAATGGGCATTCAAAAAGCTCAATTTTTATGGGACCGCATGAACAACTATTTCTTATCCCAAGCCCCAAATGTTCGTGTGATTGACTTTTCTAATAAAGGCTACATCGGGGATTACTACTATCCTTTTGGTCACTCCTTCTCACATTTTGAGTCCGATTACTATAAAGACTTCTTAAAAGAAATGATTTATATTGATCAAACGGATTCCTTCTTATAAAAAAACAAGCCTTGAGCGAATTCGCTCAAGGCTTGTTTTAAAATAGACCTAAAAATGAATGTCCAGTAGCAATTAATGCCCCAAAAAGACTTAATGCACAGGCGCTTACACCTAATAAAACTTTATCAGATAGTGACCATTTCGTCGCGCTTATCGTTTCTATTTCCCCCATTTTATCTGGAGGGAATTTCTGCTTGATTTTCATTTCAGTTTGATAGGTTTTTTTAAAGCTATCAGATTGGTCGTTGTACCATTTTACAAACTCATTGTAAAAATTGGCGACTTCTTCTTTTTCACCTATCATCTTTAAGCTACCATAATGCATCCACATAATGCGATCACAAAGTTTTTTCACTTGTTGCAGCGAATGACTAACAAAAATAATAGTTTTTCCTTCTGCTTTAAAACTTTCTATCTTTTCGACACACTTATGATAAAAAGTTTCATCTCCAACCGAAAGAGCTTCATCAATAATTAAAATATCCGGATCAAGGTGGACCGAAACAGCAAATCCTAGGCGCGAACGCATCCCACTTGAATAGTTTTTAATGGGTTGGTTGATAAAATCACCAATATCAGCGAATTCGACAATTTTAGGAATAAGTGAATCAATTTGTTTATTCGTTAAGCCTTGCATTAGACATTTTAAACGGATATTTTCAAGACCAGTGAGAGCTTCTTTAAATCCTGCATTGATGGCAATAAGTGACGCTACACCATTTATTTTAACCTCACCAGCAGTTTCTTTTACAATGCCAGCTATAATGCTTGAAACCGTTGACTTCCCGGAACCATTTAGGCCGATAATCCCAATGGCTTCTCCTTCATAAATATCAAATGAAACATCTTTTAGCGCATAAAAAAGTTTCTTATCATTGGAACGTAAAGCATTCATCATGCTTTCTGTTTTATTAGCAAATAAATCATATTCTTTCGATACATGTTTAAACGAAACTTTGAGTGATTTTTCCATATTAGACTCCTTAAATGAAATCCACAAATCTTTCGCGGAACTTCATGTGTAAAATGGAACCAACGAAAAGGAAAAAGAATGTGAGTAACCAGAAATAAATCGTATAAGAAGGTGACTCCCAAAACCATTTTCCAAGTAAAAGTGAATCTCTAAATCCGTCAACAATATACATAAACGGATTTAATTTAAGTAAATTTGCGGCCCATTCCGGTAATAATTGAGGGATGTTCCATACAATCCCTGTTAAGTAGAATAAAACACGCATAATACTTTGCAAAGCCATTTGATAATCTCGTATTAAAACGGTAATCGTCGCGTTGAAAAGAGAAAAACTAAAGAGAAACAGAATCATCGCAACGAAATAATATAAATACTGTCCCCAGTAAATATTAATTGGTGTCCCTTTAAGTAAAAAGATGATTACCATAATGATTGTCATCACAAAATAACTCATTAAATTCGAGATAATCGTAATATTAGGTAAGATACTCATCGGAAAATTCATTTTTGATACGAGATGAATTTTATTAAAAATACTAGTTGTTCCTTGCATCACAACGCTATTAATGAAGAACCACGGCACAATACCTGCTAGCATCCATTCTAGGAAACTAATATCTGTTCCTTGGAGCGTTGAGCTTCCTCTTAAACCATAGCCGAAGACCAAGAAATAAATAGCAACTTGAATTAGCGGATTTAAAATCTCCCATAATAATCCTAAATAGTGACTTTGATAGTTCGCACGATCCTCATAGCGCGAAATTCGGACCATCATCGGAGTATATTTAACTTGTTCTTTTAAAACTTCCCATACTTGTTTCACAAAAACACTTCTTTCCATGTTTAGTAAATAATTTCAGATTGGACTTTTTACCTTATAACAATCGCCTCCAACTAGAAGCTCACGGATGTCGATGAATTCGTATGTGTGTCTTATGTAATATCTTCCGTTTCGCATAAGCTGCTTTTATAAATGAGGTGGAATAACCGCCTTATGTTAAGTTACCTTAAAATGTAATATTTGTAAAGTCATTTCAAGCTTTTTTCATAAAAAAACGGACATGGCGAACCATGCCCGTAGAGATGTGTTTTAAATGCGTGCGACTTCCATTAGCAAGTCTCCAGACTCAATTGTATCACCGTCAGAAACAAAAATCGTGTTGACTTCCCCGTCAAATGGCGCCTGAATCGTTGTTTCCATCTTCATAGCTTCGGTAATAAGAAGCGCGTCGCCTTTTTTCACTTTTTGTCCTTTTGATGCTACAACTTGAATCACGGATCCGGTCATTGTAGCACCGACATGTTCCGGATTTGTTGTATCAATTTTACGTCTTGCTACTACAGTGGATTGAACATTGAAATCTTGAACATTGATTTCGCGTGGTTGACCATTTAGTTCAAAATAAATCACACGCGTTCCGTCCGCAATTGGTTCTCCAATTGAATTTAATTTAATTAAGAGAATTTTACCTTTTTCAAGTTCCACTTGGATAGTTTCACCTAGACGCATACCTTTATAAAACGTCGGCGTATCTAAAACTGTCACATTCCCGTACTTATCAATCATTTGTTGATAGTCAAGGAACACTTTTGGATAAAGAATATAGGCCATAACGTCGCGTCTGATGGCTCATACCCTATTTTTTCTTGTAATTCTTCTTTTACTTTGGCAAAATCAACAGGTTCCATAAGCGCGCCAGGACGGTCCGTTAATGGTTTCTGACCTTTTAAAACGAGCTTTTGTAGCTTCTCTGGGAACCCGCCATATGGCTGGCCAATTTCACCACGGAAAAATTCAATAACAGAATCAGGAAAGTCAATTGTATCCCCTTTTTCATAAACAAGTTCTTCCGTTAAGTCGTTTTGTACCATAAAGAGCGCCATATCGCCTACTACTTTTGAAGAAGGCGTTACTTTTACAATATCACCAAACATTTGATTGACAGTCGAGTACATTTCTTTTACTTCATCGAAACGATCACCCAGGCCAACTGCTGTAGCTTGTTGCTGCAAATTCGTATATTGACCACCTGGCATTTCGTGCACATATACTTCTGTTTGCGGCGAATTTAAGGCATTATCAAAGTCTTTATAATATTTACGAACATCTTCCCAGTAATGGTTCAAAATCTGCGAATTATGCGCATTTAGATTCGTCTGACGTTTTCCATTAACAAGGCCGTAATATAGACCTGTCATGCTTGGTTGACTTGTAGCACCACTCATAGCGCTTGAGGCCACATCCACAATATCAACGCCTGCACTCACAGCTGCTGCATATGTGTAAATACCATTTCCACTTGTATCATGGGTATGCAAATGAATTGGCACATCTACGGTATCTTTTAACTCGTTAATTAAACGATACGCAGCTTGCGGTTTTAAAAGGCCTGCCATATCTTTAATACCTAAAATATGTGTCCCTTGGGCTACTAATTCTTTTGCCATGTCTTTATAGTAATCAATTGTATATTTCGTGCGTGTCTCATCGTCAATGTCACCTGTATAACAAATAGTTGCTTCGACAATTTTACCTGTATCACGAACGGCTTCAATGGATGTTTCCATACCTTTAATCCAGTTTAAACTATCAAATACGCGGAAAACGTCGATGCCGGATTGGGCTGAAAGTTTAACAAATTCGCGAATAACATTATCCGGATAGTTTTTATAACCTACGCCGTTTGCACCACGTAATAACATTTGGAACATGACATTTGGGATTTGCTTACGAAGCGTTTCAAGGCGTTCCCAAGGGTCTTCATTTAGGAAACGATAAGCCACATCAAATGTAGCCCCGCCCCACATTTCAAATGAGAACATATTTGGCAACAGGTGCGCCATGGCATCTGCAATTTGATAAATATCTTTTGAGCGAACACGTGTCGCAAGGAGCGATTGATGCGCATCACGCAGTGTGGTGTCTGTTAGTAAAACTCCATCTTGTGACTTCACAAAATCCACAACGCCTTCTGGTCCTTTGGCTTCTAAAATCTGTTTCGTACCTGGCTCAATTTTTTGACCGTAAGGGATTTTAGGTACACGTGGTTCATTATATACAGGTTTTTCACCGTGTTTAATTCCCGGAAAGCCGTTCACGGTTACGTTACTAATATAACGCAGGGTTTTTGTCCCGCGGTCACGTACGTGTGGGAATTTAAATAACTCTGGTGTTGAATCAATAAACGAGGTATTATAATTTCCGCTAATAAAGTCTGGGTGACGAACAACATTTAGTAGAAATGGAATGTTCGTTTTGACGCCCCGAATACGGAACTCAACAAGGTTACGAACCATTTTTCTAAGCGCTTGTTCAAATGTCATTCCCCATGTTGAAAGTTTAACGAGTAAGGAATCATAGAACGGTGTTACGACTGTCCCTTGGAAACCATTTCCTGCATCAAGTCGTACGCCAAAGCCACCTGTTGAACGATACGTATTAATTCGTCCAGTATCTGGCATAAAGTTATTTAACGGATCTTCGGTTGTGATACGACATTGAATCGCAGAACCTTGAATACGAATATCTGCTTGTTGCGGGATAGCCACGAGTTGATCGTGCATGGAATAACCATCTGCAATAAATAATTGAGACTGGACAATATCAATCCCTGTAATCATTTCTGTAATGGTATGTTCCACTTGAACGCGGGGATTTACTTCAATAAAGTAAAACTCTTCCCCTTCTACTAAAAATTCAACTGTGCCTGCATTTAAGTAATCCACATTTTTCATTAATTTTACAGCTGCCGCACAAATGCGCTCACGTAGTTCAGAGGTAATCGCATTACACGGTGCCACTTCAACAACTTTTTGATGACGTCGTTGTACCGAGCAATCACGTTCAAATAAATGAACAATGTTGCCATGTGAGTCCCCTAAAATTTGGACTTCAATATGTTTAGGATTCATCACGCATTTTTCGACATAAACTTCATCGTTACCAAAAGCTGCCTTCGCTTCTGAAGCTGCACGCTCAAAAGCTTCTTTTACGTGTTCTTCGGACGGAACAACACGCATTCCACGTCCGCCGCCGCCTAAGGAAGCTTTAATCATTAACGGATAACCATTTTTCTTACCAAATTCAATTACATCATCAATCCCTGAAACGGGGCCGTTACTTCCTGGAATAACTGGAATATCTGCTAAAAGTGCTTGTTCTTTCGCTTTAATTTTATCTCCAAACATATCAAGATGTTTCGACTTAGGTCCAACAAAAATAATGCCTTCTTGCTCACATCTACGAGCAAATTCAATATTTTCAGATAGGAAACCATAGCCTGGGTGAATGGCATCAACGTCTGCTTCTTTTGCAACTTCGATAATATTTTCGATATCTAAGTAAGCATCAATTGGTTTTTTTCCTTCTCCAACAAGATATGCCTCGTCCGCCTTGTATCTATGAAATGCTCCCGTATCTTCTTGAGAATAAATTGCGACTGTCTTGATTCTGAGTTCAGTACATGCGCGTAACACACGAATGGCAATTTCGCCACGGTTTGCTACTAATACTTTTTTAATATTATTCATTTTTCTCCTCCTAACCAACACTCTACCTTTTAGCACAAAATAAGCTATTAACCGTTTGAACTATCTAACCTTTTTTACGGCTATAAAGCTTTTTTCTTTTACATATTCTGTATTTTAAAAAGCGGTATATAAACTCAATTATAGTATTAAACCCTATCAGATGTAAATTACTTTCTCCTAATTATTTGCAAGCTTATAGAGAAAAACGGATATTTAGCCAAAAAAAAGATAAAACATTCGCTTGTTTTATCTTTTAATTCGTTTCTTTTTTACCATATTTTCGTTGATAATTGGTAAACATGCCAACATTCGCCACAATTCCAATTAAAATGGACATGACCATAAGTGAAGATCCACCATAGCTTATAAATGGTAATGTAACACCAGTTATTGGAATGACACCTGTTGCACCGCCTAAATTAATGAAAGATTGAATACCAATCAGTCCGGCAATTCCGTAACAAAGAAGTGCACCAAAAGGATTGTTCGCCCGAAGTCCTGTTAGAATGATTTTAAAAATAAGGAAGAATAATCCTAAAATAACAACTAAGACTCCAAAAATGCCTAATTCCTCAGCAATAACAGCAATAATGAAATCCGTATGCGCTTCTGGCAAATATCCAAGTTTTTGAACGCTTTGTCCTAAACCTTGACCAAAAACACCGCCAGAGCCAATCGCAAAGAATGAATTAACGAGTTGATGCCCTGTATTTCCTCGGTCTGTAAATGGATTTAAAAAGCCTGTAATTCTTCCCATTCGAGTTGGTGAAATAATTTGCTTCTGTAAATCATCTGGTAAGATAAGTACAATGAGCGCTAGGATAATAATAATTCCCAGACCTAATCCGATCAGCTTTAAAATCGTTTTAAGTCGCATGCCAGAACAAATGATAATACAGCAACCTGTCATAAAGATGATAAAAGCAGAACCGATATCCGGTTGAATGGCGATTAAAAAACATACTACCGCAAGAAAGAAAATAGGAGGCAAAACGCCACGGTTAAAATCATCAATATATTTTTGTTTTTTCGCATAAATCGCAGCCAAATAAATAATAACTGATATTTTTACAAACTCCGCTGGCTGAAGCGAGGCTGCTCCAAAACGGAACCAACTTTGCGCATTATTTGCGGTATGCCCCATGGCAAAAATTAGCAATAGAAGTAAGACAGAACCAAACATCATGGGCATTAAAAATTTATTATTTTGATAAACTCGGTATGGAAAAAGAGCGAATAGTCCAAAACAAATTAAACTAATGACCAAATTTTTAACTTGCCTCATATAAAAGAAATCAGCAGGTAAATCTTGTCGATATGCAAGTGACCAACTTGCACTATATACCATAATAAGCCCAAATAAACATAAAATGAGATATACGGCTATTAATGAATAATCATACGATTTTAAAATTTTTTTTCAGCATATTCCTCTTCCAATCTTTGTTGCGCTTTTAAAGCGTCCTGTTAACATTATAAAGAAAAAGCTCGCCTCTTGCAAAACAATCAAATGACAAAATGAAAAAAAAGCGCCTACAAATTTTGTAGACCCTTTTTCAAACATTACTGCTTGTTCATCGACAGTTCATGCAATGTAGATAATTCTTTTTCTAACGTTGCAAGAAGACGCTTTCCTTCTTCCATTTCAATTAAGCCGAGTCTAGTTGCAAAATTAATTTCACGGGATAAACCGTACATTTGTGTATCTAATACTTCTTCATACGCTGGACACTGTGGCAAAGTTAAATTATCCATCTGAACTTTAATCAGTTGCAAAATCCGACGTGCATCTTCTTTAAGTAGCAAAACAGCCTCATCTCGGTGGCTTTTGTTTTCAGTCATCACAGCGACCCTCCCTCTCATGCGTGTTCTAGACGCAGCATATTCTTAACAAATTAAGTATAGCACAAAATACGCATACTGCAAACGGTTTATATAAAAATCTACACTTCCCAATTTCCTTGTAAAACATGCTATAATAAAAATACGAGGTGATTTTTCATGAAAGCAACATGTATTTTATGTGACCGGACAGATGAGTTAGATAGACGCGAATTTAAGACGAAGCAACTGCGAAATAAACCCATTCGTATGTATATTTGTAAAGAATGTGACCACCGGGTTGCGATTCATACAATGGAACGTATCAATTCTGGTAAATTTAAATTTAACAAACCGTTTAATAAACCACTTAGTGTGTTAAAACGCGAGATTTTAGAACGTGAATCAAATTAAAAAAGGTGTGTAACGCGATTTAAATTGACGTTACACACCTTTTTTTAGTTTAAGCTTAAAGAAGAAATAGCCGCATCGTTTTTTGGTACACTAGCATCAAATTTACTTGGGCTTGGGACTGCAATACTTGGTTTTGCTTTAAAATCTTCATATTTTGCATCATCCATCATATACGTAATATATCCTTCTACCGTTTTGCCAGGACTAAATACATAAGAATCGGCCGTGCTGCCTGTTAAATGATAATTAGAAGGCACAAAGTTATCTAGGCTTCCGCCTGTACTTTTACTTGCTCCAACTAAACTAATTTCTTCGGCTTTATACATAATGTTTTTTGTTGTTTCATTAAAAATAGAAACATCTAGTGTTACAACGTACCCTCCGTTTTGCATATAGCTTTCCGGTGAATAAACATCGATTTCTTTTGTTGGATTTTGAACACGTTCAACTTTATATTGATTAACTCGGATTACAAGCGAATTAAAATCTTTGATAAAGGAAGGATTGTAGTTCCCTGAAACGTTTTCTACCTGACCTCCTGTTACTGGAAGAACATTCGATGTTTGAAATGTTGCCTTACTAATTTGCGGCCCTGCAATGGTTTTTACCGCAGGTTTAGCCGGTTCAGTTGCTTTTTTGCTAGGCGCTTCTGCCTGACTTTGTTTTTCATCAGAAGCAGGTTTTTCAGTTTCTGTTTTTTCTTCTTTATTTTCAGAAGTTGTATTTGCATTTTCATCTTTTGGCTCTGATTTTGCTTCTTCTTTCTTGGACTCCTCTTCTTTAGAACTTTCCTTTTTCTTTGTTGATTCTTGTTTATCGTTTGTTTTTGCTTTATCTGAATCAGAATTTGCTGAATCTGCTCCACAAGCTGCAGCTAAAACTGCAATACTTATAATGATTAAACTTACCAACCACTTTTTCATGACAAACACACTCCTTTCTTCTCTTACTATAGCAAAAAAATAGAAATATTACAAATTCATTACAATGAGAACATCCTTTTTCTACACAAAAAAAATAGCCCTAAGACTATTCTTTTATTTAAAATAATGCCCTTGTTGCATATCTATAAGAAGGCTTCTTTCTTTCGGACCCCAACCTAAACTTCTGGAAAGTTCAGTTGTTTCAGGTGCTACACTTGGCAAGTCTAAAGCAACTAATTCGCCCAAAAAGCCAAACAGTTCCTTTGCTTCCTTATTTGTCACACTTTTGGTTGGGATATTTAGCTGATTACCAATTGTGGTTGCAATATCAATAAAAGGAATACCTTCCTCTGCTCGTCCGCTTAAAAATGAACCAGCCTCCGCATTCAGTACGGCAAGTCGATATAAATTAGCTGCATCAAGCCTATGAACAGCTGGCCATCTATTTTCTCCCTTACCAACAAAAGCCGCGTAGTTTGTTTTTTTAGCTATCTGAATAAGTGTAGGAATAAATCCATGAATATCTTCGTTACCATGTACGGTTGGAGGTAAGCTCACAACTGCTGACCTTACGCCCGTAAGTGCAAACAAAGCGTCAATGGATTTGTCTCCATTTACATGGTTTGTGATAACAAATGGTTTATTTGTTTTTTCTAAAGCTTTTCCCATTTTTCGGATAAATTCCAAGTCGATACGAAGCGAACGTTCCATATCCGTTATACCATTCATAAAAGCTAAATGAATCACACCATCTACGCTTTTAGCTAATTGGGACAAGTCCGTTAAATCAGTTAATTCTCCTCTATAAACCTCTGCTCCGTTCTTCTGAAGTAGTTGTTCACTTTCTTTGGAACGTGCTAAACCAATTACTTCATGATCATTTGCTATTAAATTTTGAACAACTGCTGAGCCAATGTTTCCTGTACCACCTGTAACAAAAATTTTCATCAAAGTCATCTCCTCAAGTTTTAAATGTGCTATACTAGATGAGTATAAACCTTATAGTTAACTTTAATGCAAGTGTTTGAAAGGAAAAAAATATGAAAATTCAAGATTTATCTCAAAAAACTGATCTCCAAACCTACACCATCCGCTATTATGAAAAAGAAGGACTCCTAGGCCATCAACATGTCACGCGAGAGCGAAATAATTATCGCAACTACTCAGAAAGCGCGATTGATCGTTTAAAACTGATTAAAAAATTTCAAAAAGTAGGCTATTCTCTCACTGAGATTAAAGAAATTCTTAGCGATGTTGACCAAAATTCAGTTGATAATCAAGAAGCTATCGACCGAATCGCAAATAAAATTCAAGATATTGAAGCTAAAAAACAGGAATATGAACAGATGCTTGTGATGCTAAACGCGATGTTAACCTATCGATTATCTTTAGACGAAAATTAAAAATCCCCTTATCTTTCTATATTAAATAGAAAGATAAGGGGATTTATTATTTATTCAGCGCTCTTTGCACGTTTTGCAGCTTTTTCACGCTCATTTTTATTTAAGATTTTCTTACGCAAGCGTACGCTTTCTGGCGTTACCTCACAGTATTCGTCGTCATTTAAGAATTCAAGTGATTCCTCGAGTGACATTTGGCGAGGTTTTTTGATTGACATTCGTTTGATCTTTTGTTGCAGAACGAATGTTAGTCATTTGCTTCGCTTTCGTTACGTTTACAGCAATGTCATTTTCACGGCTGTTTTCACCAACAATCATACCTTCGTAAATCTCAGTACCAGGCTCAACGAAAATAGTACCACGGTCCTCAACTTGCATAATACCATAAGTCGTTGCTTTTCCAGTTTCCATAGATACAAGCGCGCCATTACGGCGGCCACCGACACGACCTGATTGCATAGGCTCATAAGCTAGGAAAGTATGGTTAATAATTCCGTAACCACGCGTCATCGATAAGAAATCTGTTGTATAACCGATTAATCCACGTGCTGGAACTTTAAATTGCAAACGGACTTGGCCGTTTCCATCATTAATCATATTTTGCATTTCGCCTTTACGTTGGCTGATAGATTCAATAACAGCACCCATAAATTCTTCAGGTGTATCAATTTGAACATCTTCAACTGGCTCACATTTTACGCCTTCTACTTCACGGATAATAACTTCTGGTTTAGAAACTTGAAGCTCATAACCCTCACGACGCATTGTTTCAATTAAAATCGACAAGTGGAGCTCACCACGACCGGAAACCGTCCACGCATCTGGTGAACTTGTTGGTTCTACGCGAAGTGAAACGTCAGTCTGAAGCTCGGCCATTAACCGCTCCTCAATTTTACGGCTAGTCACATGTTTTCCTTCACGACCAGCAAAAGGGCTATTATTGGTTACAAAAGTCATTTGTAGGGTTGGCTCATCGATTCGTAATACTGGAAGCGCATCTTGTTCATCAAACGGTGTTACAGTCTCCCCAACGAAAATATCTTCCATTCCGGATAAGGCAACAAGGTCGCCTGCTTTTGCTTCTTTAATTTCTTCACGTTTTAAACCGAAGAAACCGAACATTTTAGTGACACGGAATTGTTTTACAGAACCATCCAGTTTCATGAGGGCAACGGTTTGACCAACATGCATGGTACCGCGGAAAATACGACCAATTCCAATACGACCCACATAGTCATTATAGTCTAAAAGAGAAACTTGGAATTGAAGCGGCTCGTCACTATTATCAATTGGTGCAGGAATGTGTTCAACAATTGTGTCCAAAAGCGGAGCCATTGTTTTTTCTTGTTTAGATGGATCTGAATCCTCACTTGAAGTCCCGTTAATAGCAGAAGCATAAATAACCGGGAATTCTAGTTGGTCATCATTCGCGCCTAGTTCAATGAAAAGTTCTAAAACTTCATCTACAACTTCTTCTGGACGCGCAAAATCACGGTCTATTTTATTCACAACAACGATTGGTGTTAGGTTTTGCTCTAATGCTTTTTTTAGCACAAAACGCGTTTGAGGCATTGTACCTTCGTAAGCATCGACAACTAGAAGAACACCATCTACCATTTTCATGATTCGTTCTACTTCACCACCAAAGTCGGCGTGTCCAGGTGTATCCATAATGTTGACACGGATACCTTTATAATTAATCGCAGTATTTTTGGCTAAAATCGTGATACCGCGTTCGCGTTCAATATCGTTTGAATCCATCGCACGTTCATCTACATGTTCATTTTCACGGAACGTACCGGATTGTTTTAATAGTTCATCCACGAGTGTTGTTTTACCATGGTCAACGTGGGCAATAATCGCAATATTACGAATGTCTTCTCTTAAATTCACTAGTTTGTTTCCTCCTAAAAATCGGGTTTCAATTTGCTTTTTTAGAACGAAATGCGCATGATTCCCGCCTGATTTTCCTGCTAACGAGCCAAATAAAAAGGAAAATAAATTATTTTCCTCGGAAGCAGTAAAATTAAACTTACGAAGTACAAAGCGTACGACGTGTAAACAGATGAGTCATCAGTAAAACCGACTTTAAATGCCTTATCTGAACATTTCGTATAAATCAACTTACCTATTATAGCACATCTTTCTTCACTTGACACCCTTTTGTTTTCAGAAAACGAAATTTTTATCGTAAATAATTTTGCATAAGTTCCTTGTGAACATGTGGTAATGCAACAATGGAGGACCCTTTTTCTAACATATTCATTTGACTCCCATCAAGGCGGGTCACGATACAACCTAACTCCTCAGCAATAATTTTTCCTGCTGCAACGTCCCAAGGCGCGAGATTTGCCGACATATAAGCACCAGCGCGCCCCGTTGCTACATACATATATTCTAAAGAAGCAGCTCCGTATAAACGTAGCCCGCGTGATTCTTTTATCGCTTCAAACAAGCGTTCGTTTATACGAATAGCACTCAAATTAGCGATGAGTAAGTGATCAGAAATGGCCGCATCTGAACTTACTTTTGGTAGCTTTCTCTCATTTAGATAAGCTCCAAACCCTTTTTCACATGTGTAAATATCGCCTTTTTCGACTTCATAAATTGCGCCGTAAACACCTATACCATCCACATATAAGGCAACCGAAATAGCAAAATTCTTTTGTTGTGCGACAAAATTAAGCGTGCCATCAATTGGATCGACAATCCAAACAGGCCCGTCAAGCGTATCAATTTCTGCCGCCATCCCTTCTTCTCCAAAAATACGATGTGTGGGAAATTTTTCTCCTACTCTTTGAACAAAAAGCGTTTCGATTTGCTTATCAATATTCGTGACTAAATCATTTCGATCTGATTTTGTTTCAATCGTTAAGTTTTTTTGAAAAGAAGCAATGATTTCTGCCCCTGCTTCCTCGAAAAAAGCGGCAACAAATTGTTTTTCCTTAGCTAAACGGCTCATTTTGACAGCTCCTTTTATTATAATGGTTTTATTTTAGCATATGGTGAAAAGAAAGCAAGTTGCTTTCAGAGGATACTTTTCTTCCGTATAATAGATAGTAACAAATGATTTTTGGAGGTTTTACCTATGACAAACGGCTTTACAAAAAAGGATTTTAAGGCAATGCGCACGAAAGGATTAGAAAATCGCATGGAGGCCATCCAAACGCAAATTCAGCCAAAATTTAAAGCGCTTGGTGAAGAACTTACGCAATTTTTAAGTATGGAACTTCATACAGAAATGTATTTACATATTGCACGACATGCCAGGCGTTCTGTTAATCCGCCAGATAGTACGTGGTTTGCCATTTGCGATGACAAGCGCGGCTATAAGAAGCATCCGCATTTTCAAGTAGGCTTATATGGAGATTACTTATTTATTTGGCTGGCTTTTATTTATGAAAATGAAGATCGGGATCAAATCGCAAGCCGCTTTTTGGAAAATCAGGCGATGTTTGATGCGCTTCCAACTGATTTTTCCATCTCGAAAGATCATACCGTTAGCACAACATTCGCTTTAGACAGCAAGGAGCTTTTGGGGACTTTAAAACGTTTTCGCGATGTTAAAAAAGGCGAGTTTTTAGTGGGAAAAGTCTACTCGGAAGATTCGGCGTTGCTGCGCTCCGAGAAAGCACTTCTCAAAGAAGCTGAGACCGTCTTTCGTGAGCTTTTGCCGCTTTATCAACTTGCAATAAAATAAACATGTACAAATACGGCTAAACTCGTTATAATAGTGAGGTTGTGAGTATTTGTCTTTCTGAAAGGGAGTGAATTGTCGTGAAAAAACAAAATCGAAAGCCTAGCGAGCCTGATCCACATCGAAGTATACATGCGCAGGTCTATTTTGCTGAAGACAATTCCTTCATTTTTTGCAAAACGCCTGCTCTAGTCCAAAAAGAGGAGGGTTCTTGATGCACCAAATTTTTAAATCTGATGAAGATGGCAAGTTAATGGAACTGGAAGTGGCGGAACGCAATTCATGGATTAACATTGTGGCGCCAACTTCTGAAGAAATTAACCAAGTTGCCGAAAATTATAATATTCCTTTAGAGTTTCTAGAAGATCCACTGGATAAAGATGAAAGTGCGCGGATTGAACGCGATGATGATACGGAAGCCGTTTTAATTATTTGTGACTTTCCGGTTGTGGATGAGGATGATATTCACTATGCTTCTTTTGAAACCATTCCAATGGGGATTATTTTAACCAAAGATCATTTTATTACAATTTGTACGATTGATTCTTCTATTATACAGTCCTTTATAAAACGCCGTATTAAAGGCTTTTATACGCATATGAAAACTCGTTTTGCTTTGCAAATTCTTTATATGATTTCTACGCAATTTTTGCGCCACTTAAAGCGCTTAAATCGCCAGACAGATGAAATTGAAAAAGAATTACATGAGTCCATGAAAAATAAGCAGCTTTATGATTTAATGGGGATAGAAAAAAGTTTAGTCTATTTCGTTACTGCTCTTAAATCTAATAAGCTTGTTTTAGATAAAATGATGCGCCAACATATTGTCAAAATGTATGAGGAAGATCAAGATTTACTTGAAGATGTTATTATTGAAAACCGTCAAGGGATTGAAATGGCGGAAGTTCATTCGAATATTTTAAGTGGGATGATGGATGCCTATGCATCGATTATCTCTAACAATATGAATATTGTCATGAAATTTTTAACGTCCTTTACCATCATTTTAACGATTCCAACAATGGTATTTAGTTTTTACGGTATGAACGTTGAACTGCCTTTTATGGGAATGCCGCTCGCTTGGATTTTGACATTAGGGATTTCATTTGGTATCGCCGGAGTTTTAGCGCTTGTTTTTTGGCGTAGGAAGTTTTTTTAAAACGTATGAGATACAAAAAGGATGGCCAGTTGGCCATCCTTTTTATTTTACCCCAAAAGGCATGTTTTTTATTCTACTTCTGTTTTTATCGTTTTGGTTAAATCATCCACGCTGTTTTTAATATTTCCTTTGCCAGAGAAATTTTCTAATAATTCCCGGATGTCTAGGCCTGTCGTGGCTTTTAAGCTTTCTTGTGCGGTTGCCATTAAATTGGTCGCATAAGCGCTCACTTTATTTGCCCCACCATTTGCCGAATTACTTCCTGTATCAACAACCGTGATGGTATCGATATGGCTCATCGGTTCTGCGACTTGTTTGGCGTATTCAGGTAGCATCGTTACAATCATATCAAGCATGGCCGCTTGACCATATAAATCATAAGCTTCCGCTATCTTACGTTTAGCCTCAGCTTCCGCCAAACCTCTCAAACGAATAACTTCCGCAGCCGCTGTTCCTTGCGCTTGTTCTGCTTCGGCTTTTGCGATACCTTGGACGCGAACTTGTTCAGCCTCCGCTTTAGCCTTCGTTTCGATACGATATTGATTGGCTTCGGCTTCGGCAAATTCCTGGCTTTTCCGTGCTGCTGCTTGTTGCTCAATAGCATAACGATCAGCATCTGCCTTTTTCTTCACTTCTGCATCGTATTGACGTTCGCGGCGCTGTATTTCACGCTCTTCTAGCTCAATTTGTTTTTGACGCTCAATGATTTGAATTTGCATTTGCTGTTCGATAACTTCTTGCTTCGCTCGAGCGCTTTCAAGGTCATAAGCTTGGTCGGCATTTGCTTTTGCTGTTTCTTGTTCACGACGATATTCCGCTACTTTTAATTGATTTTGCTTCTCTGCCTCGGCGATTTCTGTTTTACGTTCAAGTTCAGAACGGGTCGCATCTTTTTCCGCTTCTGCTCGTTTGACACGTGTTTCTTTACTTGCCTCTGCCTCCGCTACATCTGCATCACGCTTCACTTGCGCAATACGCGGTTTACCAAGCGCATCTAAATATCCATTATTATCGCGAACCTCTTTTAATGTAAAGGACACAATAATGAATCCCATTTTAGCTAAATCTTGTGCGGCAACGCCTTGTACTTCTTGAGAAAATTTATCACGATTTTTATAAATTTCTTCCACAGTCATGGACCCTAAAATGGCACGGAGATGCCCCTCCACTACTTCAATCGCCTCGGATTCACGCTCTTCACTTGTCTTCCCTAAAAATTGTTCAGCCGCTGTTGCAATCTCTGAGATAGAGCCCCCAATTTTAATAATCGCGGTACCATCAGCCATCACTGGAACACCTTGCTCTGTATAAATTTCGGGTGTTCGGACATCTAATTTACTCGATAGTAAGCTTATGGGACGGGATTGTTGAAAAACAGGCATCACAAACGTACCCCCGCCGCGGACAATCTTCACTTTTTTGCCGCCTTCATCAACAAACACATTTTTACGTCCTAAGTAACTCCCAGAAACAATTAGCGCTTCATCTGGTCCAACTGTTTTGTACTTCGTAACAAACACGACTAAAAATAAAATAAGTACCACAACTGCAATGATTAAAACAAATGTAATTCCTCCGGTTAACATATTCAAACTTTACAGCCTCCCTATTATGTAGTAACTAATGTGTCCTTAAGCTAAAAAAGAAGTATACGGCGAAACCACAATATACGCATCTGTCGCATCAATAATAATGACAGTTGCTCCTAGTGAAATAGGCTCATTATGATTTGATTTAGCAGCTTTTGCCACTTTTCCAGCATTCATCTCAATTAACACCTCGCCAAAACCATCGATTGGAATAGGTGTAATCACTACACCCGTTTTCCCTTCTAAATCTTTTGTCGCATATGCTATGGAATCGCTTGTCCTAGATAGTGGTAAAAGTATTCCAAAATAGAGAATAAATGCAAAAATTAAACCAAAAATCACTGAGCCAATTAAAACATTAATACTTGAAAGTGACGTATATTTTTCACCTAAAAAACCAGCTAAAGAAAAAGCACCTAGAAAATATAAAAATACGGATCCAGGTACTGGCAATAAATCTAAAGAAAAACTAATAATGCTGACTGAAAAAATAAGTGCAGATAATACATCAATGACAATTAAAATACCTATAATAATAAGTATATAGTAATAAACGGTCTCTATCGGGATGCCAAAAATCGTCATGATTGCCCCTCCTATTACTTCTTTCTGAACAATTAGTCATAATCCCATATTACCAGAAACTAAGATGGCAATCAATCCTCTATCTAAGAGAGCACGTCCTAAAAAAAAGAAGCAAGTATTATACTCACTTCTAACTCAAAAGTTTTATTTGGCAAATTCTTCATTTAATAATACTTCAAGTTCTTCTGGTGTAATGTGTTCATCAAATATATGATCCCCCACAATAACTGTCGGGACGAAAACAACATTCGCAACATTCGCTTCTTTAATAATCGCTTCCGTCGCATGTTGGTTATCTTGCTCTTTTAAATTCAATTCTTTTTCCATATACGCCCCGACATCATTAAGCGGTAAATGTCCCCACTCATCTTGTGTCGCATAAATTTTATCAATTACTTCTAACGTTTCAAACGGCGTATCATAATTTAAATAGCGGTGTGCCACATTGCCAGGCAAAAGGGACTCTTTTTCTTTATCAAAAGGTTTAATAATCAGTTCAATTTTACCATCTTCAATAAATCGATTTAGCACTTCTCGTGATTCAGTGTGCCACTTGCGGCAGTATGGACAACGTAAATTGACAAACGTCATCACCTTCACTTTCGCATTTTTTGATTCGGCAATATGAATTCCTTCAACAGGTTTTACTTCATTTGCTTTAATTTGACTAATATCCATTTCCATTCCTCCTACATTACGGCTTCATTTTAATCGTGCTTGTTGTAGCATTTTTTAACATTTTCATGACTTGGTACGGCGAATAGCCACTCGCGTCCTCAAACTCTCTACCCAGGCGCTTCTCTTCCCCAATGGAAGGTACAACCACTTTAAAAGCCCGATATGCTTCCTTAATTTCAGAGGTGCTTACTCCTTTTTCATAAGCTTTCTCAATCATTTCAAAATAATGGATAACAGTTGTGATTTCATCTTTTGACCAGTCCATATCAATCGGATAACTATAATTCATTTTTGTCACCCCTTTATCCTGAATAAAATTTAAGATGTTCCATTCGAATTTAATGTCTCTAGCTCTATTTTATCATGCTATTTCCTAAGTTTAAAATGAATTGTTTACAAAAAAAAGACGCAACAAAGGCATCTTTAACGTTCTTGTTCTTTTTTTCGCTTTAATAAATTGGTCATAACAATAAAATAAGCGGGTAAAAGATAGCTCACAATAATTAAAAGGATAATTTCGATAACCGATTTTTGAATATAACCATTTGTCAATTTAATAAAACCTGTAATCGGCGTTTCCAAAATTTTAAAAACCGCCTGAAATCCCCCTGTATCATGCATATGTTCAATAAACCCGATTACAAATGCAATTATCGTCAGTAAAAAACAAATTCCTGATACGATATATGAAAACCAAAATAAGCCTTTTTTCATCTCTCCACCTTACTCTCTTGTTCGAAGTTTAAACTTCTGTCTAAATAATAAAAGTTTTTGTCATTTAATAACTATGAGATTCTACATGTTTTTGTCTATAAGAAATTTTTGCAAAATGCATACCTACAAAGAAGAGTGCTGGAAGAATAAAATTCAAAATAAACACCACAACATATCGTAAAGCAATGCTTGCGATTGGTATTGCTACAACTGGATTTGTAAATGGTGTTGCAAGAATACGTAACACCGCTTTATATCCATCTGTATCATGCATATGATGAACAAAACCAATACCAAACTGCACAAAAGTATCCACTGTACAAATACCTGCAATAATCATCAGCAAAATAAAAAGAAATTGTGGAATGTGCCAATGTTTTCCCATTTTTACACCTGAATTCTTCATTTTTATTTGTGAAATATTTCTCTTTTGTCGCTATCTAAATTTTAACATATAAAATACGCTGTCTACAAATGTAAACAGCGTATTTTTTTTATTAAATATGAATGGGATGTCCTAAAGCAAGTTCTGCTGCTTCCATTGTAAGCTCACCTAGAGAAGGATGGGCATGAATAGTAAGCGCAATATCTTCAGCTGTTACGCCCGTTTCAATCGCAAGACCGATTTCAGAAATAATATCTGAAGCATTCATTCCAGCCACTTGCGCACCTAACACAAGACCATCTTCTTTGCGTGTAACTAGACGAACGAAACCTTCTGGAGCGTCAAGAGAGAGCGCACGACCATTTCCGCCGAATGGGAATTTCGATGCTTTCACATCAATTCCTTTTTCTTTTGCTTCTTTCTCAGTTAATCCAACCGTTGCTAGTTCTGGATCACTAAATACGACCGCTGGAAGTACTGTATAATCATTTTCGGATTTTTCTCCAGCAATAGCTTCTGCCGCAACTTTTGCTTCATAGCTCGCTTTATGTGCTAAAGGAACGCCTGGAACGATATCCCCAATTGCATAGACATTAGGAAGATTTGTACGTCCTTGTTTGTCTACTTCAATTAAACCACGTTCAGAAACTTTAACGCCTAGTTGCTCAAGACCGATATCATCTGTATTTGGACGACGCCCAACAGTTACTAGAACATAATCAGCTTCGATTGTATTTGTTTCCCCATTTGCTTCATAAGTGACTTTCACACCATTTTCAGTTTCTTCAGCTGATTTCGCAAGGGCTTTTGTTACAATCTCAACATTTTTGCTCTTTAAGCTACGTTTAACAAGAGACACCATATCTTTTTCATATGTCGGTAAGATTTCTGGGCCACCTTCTAAAATCGTTAACTCTGTACCCAAGTTAGCAAATGCGCCACCAAGTTCAGTTCCGATGTACCCACCGCCAATAACAACAAGTTTTTTAGGTACTTCTTGAAGGGCAAGTGCACCTGTTGAACTTAAAACACGTTTGCCATATTTGAAACCAGGAATTTCAATTGGACGTGAACCTGTTGCAATAATAACGTTATTAAACGTATAAGTTTGAGCGGAATCAGGGTGAATAACACGTAATGAATGTTCATCAACGAAGAAAGCTTCCCCTTCAAGCATCTCAACTTTATTCTTTTTAAGAAGACCACGAACGCCTGTAGTTAACTTGTTTACTACTCCGCCCTTCCATTCTTGTGCTTTTGTAAAATCAAGGTTCACATCTTTCGCTGTAATTCCCATGTTATCAGAATGACTAGCTTCTTTAAAACGGTGACCAATTGTAATTAAGGCTTTAGAAGGAATACATCCAACATTTAAGCATACACCGCCAAAATATTCTTTCTCAATAATTGTAACTTTTTGTCCAAGTTGCGCTGCACGAATGGCCGCAACATATCCACCAGGGCCTGCACCAATTACGATCGTATCTCTTTCTTCTGGAAAATCTCCTACTACCATTATTTTACGCCTCCATTAGTAATAATTCTGGATCATTTAATAAACGTTTAATATTGTTCATTGCTTTTTGCGCTGTTGCACCATCAATAACACGGTGATCAAAGCTTAAAGATAAAGCAAGAACAGGAGCGGCAACAATTTCACCATCTTTAACGATAGCTTTCTCAGCAATACGTCCTACACCTAAAATAGCAACTTCAGGGTAGTTGATTACAGGGGTAAACCACTGACCACCAGCAGAACCGATATTTGAAATTGTGGCAGAACCATGACGCATTTCGTCTGCAGTTAATTTACCATCACGTGCTTTTCCAGCTAATTCATTAATCTCACCGGAAATAGAGAAGATAGATTTTGTATCTGCATTTTTAATAACTGGTACATACAAACCATGGTCTGTATCTGCTGCAATACCAACATTATAATAATGTTTATAGATAAGTTCTTCTGTTGCATCATCCATTGTTGTATTAAGAACAGGGAACTCTTTTAATGTCGCAACTAGTGCTTTCACCATATAAGGTAAGAAAGTAAGCTTGATACCTTTATCCGCCGCAACTTCTTTGAAACGTTTTCTATGTGCCATAAGAGCAGAAACTTCGATTTCATCCATTAAAGTTACGTGCGGCGCTGTATGTTTCGAATTCACCATAGCCTTAGCAATTGCGCGACGAGTTGGTGTCAGTTTTTCACGTGTTTCAGGATAAGCATCACCAGCCGCAGGAATTGGTTTTGGAGCTACTTTTTCTGCTTTTTCTTTAGCAGGTGCTGCTGTTTCAGTAGATTCTGCTGCTTGTTTTGGAGCATCTCCATTTAGATACGCCTCAATATCTTGTTTTAAGATACGATTGTTTTTGCCACTACCCGCTACAAGACGAATATCCACACCTTTTTCACGTGCATATTTACGTACAGACGGCATTGCAATCACAAGACCATTTGGATCTTTTTCAGCAGAAGGTGTGCCATTTCCGCCGCTAACAGGAGCTTCTTTAATTTGTTTTTCTTCTACTTTAGCTGTTTCAGCAGGAGATTCTGGGGTGGAGGAATGATCCGCGCTACCTTCAAAATCACCCGTAAATGTAATAAGTACTTGACCAACTGTTGCAACAGTTCCTTCTCCTACTAAAATATCTTTAACGGTACCATCTACTGGAGATGTAATTTCTTCCACTGATTTATCATTTTGCACTTCAAAAATCGCTTGGTCTTCTTCTACCTTATCTCCTGATTTGACGAACCATTTTACGATTTCGCCTTCATGGATACCTTCACCGATATCTGGTAATTTAAATTCGAATACACCAGAACCCGTAGCCGCTTTCTCAGGAGCTTTTGTTTCTTCTTTTACTTCTTCTGCCGCATCGTCTTCGTGACCTTCTACGCCATCAAAAGTAATTAAAACTTGACCTACAGTTGCTACTTCACCTTCAGCTACTTTAATTTCTTTTACTGTACCTGTTACGGGAGAAGTGATTTCTTCCACTGATTTGTCATTTTGTACTTCAAATAGAGATTCGTCTTCTTCAATTTTATCGCCTGGTTTTACGAACCATTTTACGATTTCGCCTTCATGGATACCTTCACCGATATCCGGTAATTTAAATGAATATGCCATTATCTATTAAGCCTCCTGTTTTTATTCAAACTTTTATAAAATGTTACGCAGCCAAAACGGCCACGTAACGTATGCTTTTTATTAGAAAGCTAAAACTTCTTTAACACGTTCTACAACATCATTGTGGTTTGGTAACCAAACTGTTTCTGCTTGTGAGAACGGGAATACACTGTCAGGTGCAGTTACACGCATAACAGGTGCTTCAAGAGAAAGAATTGCACGGTCATTAATTTCAGCGATTACATTTGCTGCTACTCCACCTTGTTTTTGTGCTTCTTGAACGACAACAACACGGTTAGTTTTCTTGACAGATGCAACAATTGTATCTGTGTCAATTGGGCTGATTGTACGTAAATCAATTACCTCAGCAGATACGCCTTCTTTTTCCAAAGCTTCAGCTGCTTTTATTGATTCTTGAACCATAGCACCATAAGCGATAATCGTAACGTCAGTACCTTCACGGCGGACAGCTGCTTTACCAATTTCAACTGTATATTCGCCTTCTGGAACTTCTTCACGGAATGAACGGTATAATTTCATATGTTCTAAGAAAATAACCGGGTCATTGTCGCGAATCGCAGAGATCAGTAATCCTTTTGCGTCATAAGGGGTGGACGGAATAACAACTTTTAGCCCCGGGGACTGTGCCATTAAGCCTTCCAAGTTATCAGCATGAAGTTCAGGTGTGTGTACACCCCCGCCAAACGGGGCGCGAATTGTGATTGGGGCAGTACGAGTGCCACCAGTACGGTAACGCATACGTGCCATTTGTGCAACCACAGAGTCCATCACTTCAAATACGAAACCAAAGAATTGAATTTCAGGCACTGGACGATAACCTTCAAGTGCTAAACCAATTGAAAGACCACCGATACCGGATTCTGCAAGTGGTGTATCAAATACGCGGTCTTCGCCAAATTCATCTTGAAGTCCTTCTGTCGCACGGAAAACGCCGCCGTTTTTACCAACGTCTTCACCAAACACTAAGACGTTTTCGTCATTTTTAAGTTCAACTGCAAGCGCATCTGTAATCGCTTGAATCATTGTTTTTTGCGCCATGATTATTTCGACTCCTTCGCTTCATAAATTGCCAATTGCTCTTTTACATTGGCTGTTGGTGTTTCATACATATTTTTAAGAAGATCAGAAACTTTTTGTTTTGGAATCGCATCTGCTTCTTTAATTGCTTCTTTGATTTCTTCTTTCGCACGGTCAATAACTTCATTTTCTTTTTCTTCGTTCCAAAGCCCTTTACCTTCTAAGAAAGCACGGAAACGAACGATTGGATCTTTAAGTTCCCATTCTCCGTCAAGTTCTTTTGTACGGTAACGAGTTGGGTCATCACCAGAAAGTGTATGTGGACCATAACGATACGTCATTGTTTCAATAAGTGTTGGACCATCGCCAGCAACAGCACGTTCACGCGCAAATTTAGTCACTGCATAAACTGCTAGTGGATCCATTCCATCCACTTGAACACCTACAATACCTGCAGCAACTGCTTTTTGTGCAAGTGTTGGGGCAGCAGATTGTTTTTCACGAGGAGTAGAAATCGCAAACATATTATTTTGTACAACGAAAATAGCTGGAGCATGAAAGGCACCTGCAAAGTTCATTCCTTCATAGAAGTCCCCTTGTGATGAACCGCCATCACCTGTGTATGTGATAACCACATTATCTTTTTTACGTTTTTTAAGCCCTAAAGCAACACCAGCTGCTTGAACGATTTGCGCGCCAATGATGATTTGTGGGGATAGTACTTTTAAATCTTCTGGGAATTGATTCCCTACAAAATGCCCACGTGAGAAAAGGAAAGCTTTTGTTAACGGTAAGCCGTGCCAAATGAGTTGTGGCACATCACGATAACCTGGTAATACATAGTCTGATTTTTCAAGCGCATAATGGCTTGCTAATTGAGAAGCTTCTTGACCAGCTGTTGGGGCATAGAAACCTAAACGACCTTGACGGTTTAAAGAAATAGAACGTTGATCAAGTACTCGTGTCCAAACCATGCGTGTCATTAACTCAACAAGTTGCTCATCGGTTAAATCAGGCATTAAGTCCGGATTCACCACTTCTCCTTTTTCATTTAAAATTTGAACCATTTCAAATTGTTTCGAAACTGCATCAAACTGTTTCTTTACATCGATTATTGCCTTCTTTTCTTTAGAAGCCATTACGTATCTCTTCCTTTCGTTTAACAAAATAGTGGAGAAAATGAATGCGCCATCATTCAGAATCTCTGAAAGCTTCATTTCCTGAAAACCTGATTGTGTATGTACTGAAATGTAAACATGATAATATAGAAGAAATGATTCTATCTGTGAAGTTTAAACGTATGTCCTTACAGAATCTTTCCCCTTCTATCTCTCGATTGTCTGGTTGCTCATTTCCCTATTCCCTAAGCTTATTTTGCAAAACATCGCAAACCACTTAAGTATGTGAAAAAATCAGCACATTTTCACAAACAACCATTTACCTTTTTTAAATTCCAGATACTTTTTATTTTAAATCTGTTTCATTTTAAAAAGGGTATTTCAGTAATACACCAATCTTCTCCTTTAATTTACACTACAATTTATAGGAAGTCAATATAATGAGCTCTTATTTTATCATCGCTTTCAATAGCTTTATATCAGTTATTATTCGTTTATTATAACTGTATTAAAAATCCATAAGTACCAATTAGACTGTTATATAATATAGTGAAACAGCTAGTACCACTTTAATAACACACTTTTTCATATAAACAAAAGATAGTTTGTGAATTCACAAACTATAAAAAAATGAAATCAAAATTAAAAACGAATGTTATGACCATTAAATTAAATTTTATTCGGCTTTAATAAAAAATTAATTTAGTTCTTTCAATTTATTCCCATTTCCATCTATATTTGATAAAATAAAAAGTAGTAATGAATGAACAGGAGCGTCGATGAGATGATTTTAATGAAAGATATTGTTCGTGAGGGACATAAAGCGTTGCGTGAAGTGGCGCAAGAAGTCACTTTTCCCCTTTCTGATGAAGAAAAAGAATTGGGACAAGAAATGCTCACTTTTTTAAAAAACAGTCAAGATGAAGAAATAGCGGAAAAATATGGCCTTCGCGGAGGCGTTGGACTCGCTGCCCCACAACTTGCTGTTAGTAAACGGATTATTGCCATCCATATAGAAGATGAAAATGATAAACTTTACAGCTATGTACTATACAATCCGAAAATTAAAAGTTATTCGGTTCAAGAAGCTTGCCTAGCGGGCGGTGAAGGCTGTCTTTCTGTTGACCGTGAAGTTCCAGGTTATGTGGTTCGAAGCGAACGGATTACACTTTCGGCGTTTGATGAAAACGGCGCACCTATCAAGCTCCGTTTAAAAAATTACCCGGCTATTGTTGTGCAACATGAAATTGATCATTTAAATGGGATTATGTTTTTTGATCATATTAATAAAAATAATCCTTCTTATTTACCGCCAAACGTGGATGTGTTGGGTTAAGAAATAGAAAGATGCACTCTTTTGGTGCATCTTTTTTGGAGGTGTGCGTATGGAACGTTATGATAGACAAATGCGCGTTAAGGAAATTGGGCATGTTGGGCAGTCTAAAATAAGTGAAACGACGATTCTTATTGTGGGTGTGGGGGCAATTGGGAGTTATTCAGCTGAGATGCTTGCCCGGATGGGCTTTAAGAAAATTATTTTAATCGATCGCGATTTTGTAGAATGGTCGAATTTGCAACGTCAAACGCTTTTTACGGAGAAGGATGCGGAAGCTAGGTTACCTAAAGCGTACAGCGCTGCCTTAGCTTTAAACCAAATTAATCGTGATGTTTCGGTCGAGTATGTGGTGGATGATGCGAATAGCGAGACGCTTTCGCCTTATACGGATGTAGATTATGTTCTGGATTGTACGGATAATTTTGGGACGCGGCGATTTTTAAATGAGTGGTGTCGTGAAAATGAAATTCCTTGGATTTACACTTCTTGTGCGGGCACATATGCTGGGCTTTTACCGATTGATTCAAAAAATTCAGCTTGTCTTACTTGCCTGATTGGGGAGACTCCGCAAACGAATGAGGCGAGTTGCGATATTATTGGGGTTCACGGGGCTCTTGTTCCGATTGTTTCAGGTTTTCAAATCTCACTACTTGTGAAGATGATGTTAGATGAAAAATTTAGTTATAACACGTTTTATCAAATTGATAATTGGCAGCTATCGCTTCAAAAAATGGCGGTATTAAAGCTTCCAACTTGTCCGTCTTGTGGACTTCAGAAACAAACTGATCGTAGCTTTTCTACCCAGCCGGTTCTTCTTTGCGGGCGTAATACGATCCAATTTCAATTGGAAGGAAGAGGACCTGTTGATTTTGAGGCGATTTCAAAACGACTGTCGCGCGAAGAACTTTCTGTAAGGCGTAATGATTTTTTGATTTTCTTTGATTTTGATGGATATCAATTAACCGTTTTTAAAAACGGGCGCGTATTCATTCATGGCACAAGCGAATTAAATACGGCTAAAAAAGTCTATCACCATTTTTTTAACTAAAGAGGAGGAGTAGCTATGCACGCTAAGGAATCATTTATCGCAAATTGCGCGGTTGTAACGATTAGTGATACACGAACATTTGACACGGATTCGAGTGGCGTTTACATAAAGGAAGTCTTAACTGCGGCTAATCATAGCGTTTTGAGGCATGTGATTGTGCCTGATGACGGGGCAAAAATCAAGCAACTCTTTGCTGAATTAAAAAAAGGAGCCCCTTCATGCGATTATTTCAACAGGTGGCACGGGGCTTTCTAAACGCGATGTCACGTATGAGGCCCTTTTTTCTGAAGTGAAACAAGAAATTCCAGGATTTGGCGAACTTTTTAGGCAAATTAGCTTTGCTGATATTGGGACAAGAGCGATGGCAACACGTGCATTTAGCGGATTTTTAGAGGAAGATATTTTATTTTTTGCATTACCCGGTTCGAAAAATGCTTGTGAAACGGGGATGAAACATCTTATTCTACCTGAAATGGGACATCTTTTGGCAGAACGTCATAAGTAAAGCGCGAAACTACGATTAGTTTCGCGCTTTATTTTTTAACCGCCAATCTGACTCATTCGTCGCCAAGTTGGTTTGTGCGATGTATCTTCGTCTTGTAATTTTAGGGCCATTTCATGACTTTCCGGTTTATTATCAATAGATTGCTGTACAATCTTCATTAATTCTTCAGGGTTATTTTGAATGTAAGGACGAATGTTTAGCTCCTCATCCCAGTATAGACAAGCTTTGATGTAGCCATCTGCTGTTAGTCGTAGCCGATTGCAACTCGCACAAAAGTGAGAACTGACAGGGTGAATTAAGCCAAATGTTCCTTTAGCCCCTTTAATTCGGTAATTTTCAGAAGGGCCATTCCCCTTCACCGTATCAACAGGTTCATATTCAAATCCGGCTTCATTACATGCTTCAAAAATGGTATTTAAAGATAGATATTTCTTTTTCCAACTATTTCCCGCATGACCAATAGGCATATATTCAATAAATCGAATATTAATATCTTTATCCTTTGTAAACTTTAAAAAATCAATAATTTCATCATCATTTTGTCCTTTAATAAGTACAACGTTTAATTTAATGGGGAACAGCCCCACTTCTTCGGCTTTTTGTATGCCGTCAATCACTTTCTGTAAGCGCCCACCACGTGTAATTTCCTTGAAACGGTCCGCTTGAAGCGAATCAAGGCTGACATTAATTCGCGAAAGTCCCGCTTCTTTTAGAGCCTCTGCTTTTTTATTCAAATACATCGCATTGGTTGTGATGGCAACATCTTCAATTTCCGGGATGTTCGCGATTCCTGAAACGATATCCACAATATCGGTTCGTAGTAAGGGCTCTCCACCAGTAATCCGGACTTTTTTTATACCAAATTGCGCCATAATTTTCATAAAATCTACAATTTCATCCTTTGACAGCACTTTTTCATGTGGTAAAAATTTGAGTCCTTCTTCCGGCATACAGTAGACACAACGTAAATTACAACGATCAGTCACTGAAATACGAATATAATCATGTGCCCGACCAAAACGATCTGTTAAAACTTGCACAGTAATTCCCCCTATTTTGACGAAAACTCGCCACTTTTTCCACCCGATTTTTCAAGTAGTCGCGTTCGTGTGATTTCCATTCCGCGGTCCATTGCTTTACACATATCATAAATTGTTAAGGCAGCAATCGAGGCTGCCGACAAGGCTTCCATCTCCACACCCGTTTTCCCAACCGTCACAACTGTTGCTTGAATGGTGAGGGTATTCACTCCGTCATCGTGGAAAGACAAATCTGCTTTTGTGGTCATGAGTGGATGACACATTGGAATAAAATCACTCGTTTTTTTCGCTGCCATAATGCCAGCAACTTGCGCCACCGCTAAAACGTCACCTTTTTTAATTTTTCCTTCTTTAATACGGCTTAAAGTTTCAGGTTCCATCTTTAAAACAGACTCAGCGACAGCGATTCGTTTTGTCTCTTTCTTTTCTGTAACATCTACCATTTGAGCGCGCTTTTCATCATTAAAATGTGTTAATTGATCCATTCTTTAACCTCCACTTACAGGTGGAATCACAGCAATTTCATCTATTGTTTCTGGTAATTCATCTGTATCCTGTTTAAATTCCATATTGATTGCAATCATGCACCGATATAATTCACTTGCGATTTCCGGAAATTCACTACTAATTCGGTTACGCAAATCCCCAACTGTTTGGCAATGACTTGCATTTACTTTTCCTTCAGGACTTACTTTTTCCGTTAAATAGGCAAAAAATTTAATGGTTGTCATCTCGAAGCCCTCCCCATCTTACTTTATCAGTATCAAATTCCTCTTTCCAAATGGGTACTTGATTTTTTAATTGCTCGATGATGTACCTTGAGCCCTCGTAACTCTCAGCGCGATGTTTAGTTGCCACACCTATAAAAACGGCAATATCAGAAAGTGCTAATTCGCCTAAACGGTGAACAATAACCACCCTCGCATCAAATTTCTCTTCCACATCTTTCGCTAGTTTTTCCATTTCAAGCTGGGCCATTTCTATGTAGGCACTATAGCGTATTCGCTCCGTTTGAATCTCACCTGTCCACTCTCTAATTGTACCCGTAAATGTATTAATTCCCCCGTACTTAGGTCAATTAAAAATTGAAAGAGAGGTTCAATCGCAATTTTATCATAGGTCAATTCTACTCGTCTCATTCTAAAAACTCCCTCATCATACCATCTAAAAAAGCATTTCTTGTTTCTTCCGTTCCAATATATGTCACTTTCTCATGTTGAAGTGGTTGAATAGAAACAAAGGCCACAATTTGTTTCACTTCTTGCAAAAACCATTCCACTTCTTCCGGTGAACGGACTAAAATAATTTTTGGAAAAGGAGCCTTTTTGAAACCCTCAACGAGCGTCAAATCAGCCTCACCAAGTTGATTGATAGCTTCTTTTAAAGATAGTTTTGACTGGCTTATAATCGCATATTTTTGGCTCGATGCTAATAAAACAGCGTCCGCACCTTCTTCTGTAAAAAAATGGGAGTCGGTCCCAGAATGATCGATTTCAAAATCATGCGCATCATGCTTAATGGCATGAACAGTATAACTCTTTTGTTTTGCCTTCGAAATAAAGTGTCGAATTAGAGTGGTCTTGCCACTATTCTTAAATCCAATTACTTGGAGGATAACAGCCATACCAAAACCTCTTCCCCTTCTTTTTTCCCAACTTGCCCACGTGGAATCATGAAAAGACAAGTAGCCTGATGTAAATTCCCTAATGAACTCGACATATCGCTACCCACTAAAGAAACATAGTAGTGACCATTTTCTTCCGTATAAGTCCCTCTCAAAAAGCGATCATACCCATTGTTTTTTAAATAATCTTCCGCCATAATCCCCGTCACTTGTCGGACAGGAGAAGTTTTGCCTGATAGTTTAGCAAGCACAGGCAGCGCGAACAAATGATACCCTGTAAAACAAGCCCCTGGATTGCCCGATAAAGCTATAATCAGCGTATCTTGAAAACGTATAGCTGTCGTTGGACTACCTGGTCGCATTTGAACTTTATTAAAAAGGACTTCGTTTTGTGTGGCGATATCTGCCATAAAATCATAATCGCCTACAGATACGCCACCCGTTGTAATAATTAAATCCGCAACTTGGCTCGCTTCCGTCAGTTTTTGAACCGTCAACTGATAATCGTCTGGTAGCGCTTCTTGCATGCAAATCATACAATCAAACTCTTCAACAAGGGTCCGCAGAAGCGCTTCATTGCTATTATAAATTTTTCCATCCGGTAAAGATTCAAACGGCGAAACAAGCTCGCTTCCCGTTGAAAAAATCGCGACTTTCGGTTGCTTAATCACATCAAACTCCGTTACACCAAATGCAGCAAGAAGACTAATCGCACCGGCGCCAATTTTCTCACCTTTTTTTAACAGCACATCTCCAAAACGGAACTCTGCGCCAATTTCTGTAATATTACTTTGTGGCTGCGTATTCACTAACCGAATGTGTCCCGGTTGTTCTGCCACCTTCGATTGTTCTAGCATAATAATTTTATCCGCCCCGCGAGGAACTTTTGCTCCCGTCATAATTCGGACCGTTTCACCTGGTTTAAGTGTTTTTTCGTAAGTTTCCCCGCAAGGAACCTCCGCCACCACTTTAAGGTCAATCGGATAAACGTGGTCATCACTTTCAGTAATCGCAAAACCATCGTAGCCTGAACGGCGAAAATAAGGAAAATCGAACGGGGCCACAATGTCCCGACTTAAAACCCTTCCTTTACTTGAATAAAGTGAGATACGCTCTTCCTCTAACTCTTCAATTTGCGACATCAGTCTATTTTGTGCTTCTAAATAGGGAATTGCATCCCGTTTAAACGTCATAAAAACCCCTCTTTTTCTGTATGCGTTTACTTATTATACTAATATAACGCAAAACGATTCATTTGAACAGCGATGCCATTTCCTTTCGGCTAGTCGTTGCATTTTTGCTCACAAAAAGCGATAATAATAAGGCAAATACTTTCTTTACTTGGAGGTTCGGCCATGTTTACGCCTGTTTGGCATTCTATTTTTGTGGCGATTGTCTCAACTATTATCGCCTTTTTCGCGATGCTACCACTTAGCTATTATTTCGCTGGTCGCAAATCAAAAATTCAACTACCTGTTGAAACGATTATTTTACTTCCACTTGTCCTACCACCAACCGTAGTCGGTTTGATTTTACTTTCTCTTTTTGGAAAAAACAATCCGTTTGGCGGCTTTATATGGAACCAATTCCATTTTAGTTTTATTTTTTCACTTTGCAGGAGCCATTGTTGCTACTGTGATTATTATTTTACCTATCATGTATCAAGGACTTAAAGCAGCCTTTTTGTCCATCGATCATGAACTGGTTTGGGCTGCTGAAACGCTTTCAGCAAACAGAAGCCAAATTTTCCGGAAAGTGATTTTACCTAATTGCTGGCAGCCCATTTTAGCAGGAATTTTATTAAGCTTTTGCCGTGCTATGGGTGAATTTGGCGCCACGCTGATGGTAGCTGGATACATAGAAGGAAAAACCGATACGATTGCATCTAGTATTTATTTTATGGTGCAACAAGGAAATGTAAAAATTGCGGTTTACTTAGGACTTTTCAACTTACTTATTGGTGTCATCGTACTTCTTATTATCCATGTATTAACTGTTAGACAAAGTAATTTGATGAGGGGGATGTAAAACGTGACCTTACAACTTCAATTTACAAAACAAATGCCTTTTCATGATTTAAAGGTCGATTATCACTTTAAAGAAAATATAACCGCCGTGATGGGCGCAAGCGGATCTGGAAAGTCCACCTTATTCCAATGCATTAGTGGTTTAAAACGAATTGATTCGGGGACGATTCAATTTGGTGACACGACTTTTGACGATACTTCTATCTCGCTTCATTTACCAACAGCAGAACGTAAAATCGGTTATTTATTTCAAAACCTTGCTCTTTTCCCCAATATGAATGTGTATGATAACATCTCTTTTGGGTTAAAAATGAATAAGGCAAAACGAAAAGATACCTCTGCCATTTCAAGACAAGTTCGCCATATTAGCGATTATTTACAAATCTCCCATCTTTTATATTCTTCGGTGCAAAAATTATCTGGCGGGGAGAAACAGCGTGTGGCCATGGCACGTGCCATGATTATTAACCCCCATTTACTCCTACTTGATGAGCCTTTTAACGGTCTTGATGAGGATACACGTTATATTTGTATGGATTTAGTGCAAAATATGGCCAAGGATTTTGAACTTCCTGTTATTTTTGTGACCCATTATCGTTTTGAAGCTCAAAAATTGACGAATGAAATTATTTATTTAAAGGATGGTCATCTTGAAAAAGAAGCCTAATGCCATTATTCTTGCTGGCGGAAAATCAACTCGCTTTGGGAGTGATAAAGCTTTTTATATCCCTTCAAATGAAACTAAAACGTGGGTAGAGCTTTTAGTTGCGAAATTAATTCCTGTGAGCTCACTGATTTATATTTCTATCAGACAAGAGCAATTGCAAAAGATGCATACCCTTTTTTCTGAAAATAAACAGGTGTGTCTCGTGACGGATTTAAATGAAGTGGCGGATTACGGTCCGCTTGGTGGCTTATATAGCCTATCACGACATTTAAACGACGAAAGCTGTTTAATTGTTCCTGTTGATGTGCCACATATTCAAACAGCCGATTTGAAACTACTTTGTAGAAACAAAAATGTGTATGTCGAAACGGCGAAACATAAACACTATTTAATTGCCCATCTGCCAAGTTTTCAAACAGAAATTTCCTCTTGTATTCAAAATCACGAACACCGTGTTACATCACTACTTAAAAAGCTTCACACTACGCCCCTCTTTTTTGAAAACGAGGATGCTTTTACAAATCAAAACACAAAAATCCCGCCTAACGAGTAGGCGGGATTTTATTAGTCATTTAGTTTTGCTAACCAAGATGTACCGTGTTGAGGAGGTTTAGTACCAAAATAATCCGCGGCTGTAGCACCAATGTCTGCCATTGATTTTGCCACACCCATATCATCTACTTTGGAAGTCCCTTTTTTATAAAAGAGTAAAGGCACTTGTTCGCGCGTATGTTGGCTGTGTCCGATTGTTGGATCATTTCCGTGATCGGCCATCACCACTAAAATATCTTCCTCAGCAAGCTTTGGTAGTAACTCGGCAAGCTTTTGATCGCAAAGTGAAAGACGTTCCTCATAGCGCGCGGGATTTTCCGCATGCCCAGCTAAATCCGTTTCTTGGATATTTAGCGCAAAAAAACCAGTTGGGTGTTTTTCTACAAGCATTTCCAGTTGATTAAAAAGTTGTTCACTTTGAACGCCTGGGTAATCTTCACTTCCGTCCACTTGAATAATATCTGCAATTTTCCCTAAAAGAAAAACAGGAATATCCGCTTGATGAATTAACGTTGGGGCTTGTACATTAGGATCGATTCCGTAACCAAGATGGATGACATGGTAATCATGATCATAGACGCCTGATTCCGGTGCATCAATGCCCGCAAAACGATTTTCTTTTACTTTTCTGGCAGCTAAAAGATTTTGAAGTGTAATTCCGCGGCCACCAAATGTAATGACACGAGAGACTTTAACGACTTCACGTACTTCCCTACCAATTTTGACTACATCCTTAAAATCAATCAAATCAAGGCAACTTGAAACATTAAAAACTTGACCTAAATCCGTTTCTAAATTATCGCCAACCGTGACGGTTTCATCGACAACTAAAATTTTAGGTTCATCGTCTGCCCCAACAAAGCGAACTTGATGGCCTTTTTTTGACAAATGATCCGCCACTTCTTTAATACACTCATTAAATGCTTGGTTGACTGGCGGTTTCGGTTCTGTTCCCATAATTTCTTGATGGCCTAAAAATGAATCTGCTCCGATATGTGCTAAATCAGCTTTCCCAAAACGAGCTTGTTTCGAAAAATGCATCCGCCCTACTTCTTCACCTAGTGCATTCATTAGGCCTAATCGTTCTAAAGTCGGCCAGTAAGCGTTTGGAACTGCTTCTAAAATATGCTTGGCTGTATTTGAAAAACAGTCAGCTGGCCTAACTTTCGGCACATCACGCATTGCGCCTATCCCAAAGCTATCTAATACGACAATAATAAATCTACCCATATCTTCACCTTCTTAAAAAATGACCTTGGCTATCATAAATTCCTTCAATGACTGGTTTCTCAGTTTGAATCCCTGATACAACCGCCACTTCACTGCGTGTCACAAACATTTGTGTCCGAAAGGCCATAATAACGCTCTGACTAACTTTAAAGGAGGCACCGAGCGTAAAATGGTAGTCAATGCTCTCTAAATCTTGCTTTAAAACCGCCACTTCTTGTAAGTGTTCCACGTCTCCTACTAGCGCACGTGAAACCCCGCTTCTCCGGTAATAACCGCCTCCATAAGCAAAACTTTCTTCCCCAAGCGTATGAGCAATTTCACTTAAATAAAGGTAGGCTGGCTTTTCTACCAAATCCTCTTTAGCGTGCATCGGTGTAGTTCCTGTTAAACTATGGCCAGGCTCTGCTTGCGTCCCGCCATATCTCGCAATATCGGCTAAAGTCCCTGTACAAGTTGCTGACGGCAAATTAAGTTCCGCAAGATGTATCCCAAATTTTTCTTCAATAAATTTTTGGGCATATTTAACCGTGCTTACATTGTGTGTGGGCACAATTTTCTTTTGTTCGTCTTGATATAAAAAACACGGGAAAGAGGTAAGCCCAACAAGTTCAATATGTGGTAAGTCTAAAATGGCTTTTACAGTTTCCTCCCACTCCTCCTCGTAAAAACCTCCATACTGCGACGGGTATAAAAAGTCGTCTGGACGATTCACGCGAATTAAAATTTTCTGCTTCACGCCTAGTTCGGAAGCTGCACGCGAGATTTCTTTTGCTTTATCAACCGTGTACACAGTCATATAGCTTGGCTCTGCTGAAACAATTTCAGGAATAAGATGCGTTGGAACCTGTACAAGATGCCCTACATGTGCAATTTTCACGCCTGCTTCTTTCATCACAAGCGCCTCACGAACATCAACACAGACGGCCCCAGCAAAGCCTAACTCCATTAATTTTTGAGCAATCAATGGGTTACGACCAATTTGTTTTGTCATAAAAAATAATTCAATCTTTCTTTTTTTTTGCTTCTTCTATCATGAAAGTTGCATTTTGTATGACCATATCTAAGTCAATTACATACGTATCTGGCAAAAGTTTACCGGATTGATGCCACTTAACAGCTGTATGAATTAGCGCTGGATTGTGTTTTTTTAGCTTTTCGATAAACATTTACACTTCGTCCTCTCTTGCTGAAATAATAGCTTGTTCAAGAATACGAAGAACCGTATCCGCTCCAGCTCGTAAAGGATTAATTCTAATCATCGAATCCTTATACTGCGGGTTTTCAAGTGAAAAGGTACCTGAGACGCGGTAAAACATAGGTACAAATTCATATTTGGACTCAGCGCCAACAGGATGAGGAGCAGCACCTAATTGCTCAGCATGTTTTAAAACAAGAGGGGCAGGCACATCCTCTAACTCCACTAAAATCACTTTTGACTGGGCACTCGCAATCATGACATTTTTAATTCCATGAACTTCCTTCTTCTGTAAACGGTCATAATTTTATCAATAACTTCCGCCTCAATCGCTAGCGCCACAGGAGCATA